>NZ_CP097463.1:3600000-4200000 GCF_027247405.1 Jatrophihabitans cynanchi
GGTGATACGCGAAGCCCTCTGCCTGGATCACCGCCAGGCCGGCGGCCCGGGTGGCGCGGTAGCGAGGCAGCGTTGCCGCACGCACCTCGGCGCCCAGTTGCTCGAGCACGCCGAGTACCGCGTCGAAGCACGGTTCGGCCGCCGGGTCGCAGCCCGGCCCGAAGTGATCGGCGCGAACCGCGCCCACCCGTAACCCGCGAAGCGGACGATCGGCGTTCGCGCCGGCCAGCCGGCGCAGCCGGGTCCGCCGCGAGCGGCGCAGCCCCGAGGGGTCGGCGATCACCTCGAGGATCGTGCGGCAATCCTCGGCGGTGCGTGCCATCGGCCCGACATGGTCCTGGCTGAAAGCCAGCGGGACGCAGCCCTCGGTCGGCACCAGGCCGTACGTCGGCTTCAGCCCGCTGATCCCGCAGAACGCGGCGGGAATCCGGATGCTGCCGCCGGTATCGGTGCCGATCCCGGCGAGGAACAGCCCGGCCGCGATACCGACCGCGGTGCCCGAGCTCGACCCGCCGGGCCAGGTGCCCGGATTCCACGGGTTGCGGGGGATCGGGAACGGCTTGCTCGGGTCGGGCCGGCCGATCGCGAACTCCGACAGGCTGGCCTTGCCGGTGATCACGGCACCGCCGCGTCTGAGTGCGGTGACCACCGCGGCGTCGCGACCGGCTCCCCAGGCCGGATCGAGAACCAGGCTCTGCGCGGTCGTCGGCGCCTCCGCCGTGCAGAGCAGGTCCTTGATCGCAACGCTGATGCCTTGCAGCGGGCCTGCGTCCGCGCCGACTGCGAAGCCGGCGTCGGCCCGTTCGGCGGCGGCCAGCGCAGGGTCGTCCAGGCGCGTCACGTAGGCGCCGAGGAAGCCGAGAGCGTCGGCACGCGCCAGTGCCGACCGGGTCAACCCGACGCTGGAGCAGGCCCCGCTGCGCAGCTCGCGGGCGGCATCGGCGACGGTTGCCGGACCGGCCATGTTCAGCTCGGCAGGTCGAGAACCCGCAGCGCGTTCTCGCGCAGGAACTTCGGCCACACCTCGTCCTTCAGGCCCAGCTTCGGAAGCTCGGCGAAGATCCGCTCGAGCTCGAGCCCGTACGGGTAGTAGCCGGCGTAGAGGATCTTGTCGGCGCCCCGCGTGTTCGCGTAGTCGATGATCGCCTGCGGGTAGTACTTGGGGGCGAACGCGCTGGTCGAGTAGTACAGGTTCTCCCACTTGAGCATCAGCTTGATCGTCAGGTCGACCCACGGTTCGCAGCAGTGCCGGAACACGAACTTCAGCTCGGGGAAGTACCAGCACACCTCGTCGACGTGCCCGGGATACTGGCTGTCCATCGGCACGCGGGGCCCGGGCACCCCGCCGTTCACGAAGATGGGCAGATCCAGTTCCACGCACTTGGCGTAGATGGGGAATGCCTTCTTGTCGTTGATCGGCACCGGCGGAAAGACGCCGGCGGGCATGAACTGCGCCGCGACGACGCCGATCTCCTCGACCGCGCGTTGCAGGCCGCGAACCGCCTCCATGCCGCGATTGGGGTCGACCATCAGGCTGCCGCTGAGCCGGTCCGGGTGCTCGCGAACCGCGGCCACCACGAACTCGTCGGACGGATCGATCGACACCAGCCCGCGTTCGATGCCGAACCGGTCCATCTCGGTGAGCAGTGCTCCAGCACTGTCGGCGGTACGCGGCACGTTCGGCGTCTCGTGATACATGTACTCGGCAGGGTGCCGGAACGCCTTACTGCCCTCGTCGTGCAGCATCGGCTTGAACGCCTCGTACCAGCCGCGCCGGTCGGCGTTCGGCAGCCCGATCAGCGTGTCGACGACTCCGATACCGCTCGGCATTCCCATGGCCCGGAGCCTAGCAAGCGTTTGATTGGCTGACCAGACTTGCTGACGAGTCGTCAGCCCGCCGGCTCCACCGCGACCTTGAGCGAACCGCGGGCGGGATCGCGCGCCAGTTCGAAGGCCTCGCCGATCCGCTCGAGCGGGAAGCGGTGCGACACGAGCCGCTTCGCCGGTTCGGGGTCGGAGAGGATCAGCTGCACGGCGGTGTGCATCGAGCTGAGCCCGGGCTCGAACTGCGCGCCCCAGGCCATCTCGACCGTCGGGCGCCGCCGGAACACCTCCGCTAGCGGGAACGTCGAAAGCCCCGGATGCTCCTCCAGCCCGAACAGCCCGATGCGTCCGTCGAGCCGGACCATCCGCATCGCCTGGTGCCGGGTGACGTCACGCCCGGCCGCCTCGATCACCAGCTCAATGCCGACGCCGGCGGTAAGTTCCAGCGCTGCGGCGAGCGCATCCTCGTCGGGCGCCCGCACGACCGAGGTGGCGCCGAACTCGCTCGCCGCGGCCAACCGGACCGGCGAGGTGTCGCTGGCCAGGATGGGCGCAAACCCCGCTCGGCGCAGGAGTTGGACGAAGGCCAGGCCGGCCGGCCCGCACCCCAGGACAGCTGCCGAGCGCCCGGTGCCGGCGCCGAGCGAGCTCGGCCAGAAGCGTTTGAGCGCGAAGATGGCCGTACCGAGTTGCTGCGCGGTGACCATGGTGTGCGCCGCGCAGGTCGCCGGTAGCGGGACGACAGACTCGGCTGGCAGCACCTGCAACTGCGCGAAGCAGCGGGCCGTGGCAGCCGGCGGGGCGCACAAGACGCGGGCGCCCGGAGCGAGCGCGTCAGTGCGGCTGGACAGCACTGTCCCGACCGCCTCGTGGCCCGGCGCGCCGGGTGCGAGCGCACCCTGGGCCTCGCCTGCCGCATGCAGGTCCGAACCGCAGATCGCGGCCACGTGCGTGCCGATCAGCACCTGGCCCGGCCCAGGGACGGGATCGGGGACCTCGTCTACCACCCAGCGGTGCGGACCGACGAGGACGGCGGCCTTCACCGCTTCGCGACAATCAGGTCACGTAGCACCCGGCGTTGGACCTGTCCGGTCGCTGTGGTTCGCGGGATCTGCGCGACACTCGCGACCAGCCGCGGCTGTTTGAATCGTGCGAGCCTGCCATCCAGGTGGGCAGCTACCAACGTCAGGTCGGGCACCGGTGCGTCCGGCTCCGGGACGAACACGGCGCAGACGAGCTCACCCCACCGCTCGTCCGGCACGCCGATGACGGCCAGGTCCGCGACACCCGGGAGCCCGCGCAGCGCCTGCTCCACCTCGACCGGCCAGACGGACTCGCCGCCGGTACGGATCAGCTCCTTGGTCCGCCCGGTCAGGTACAGGAAGCCCTCGTCGTCGAAGTGCCCGACGTCACCGGAGTGATAGACGCCGTCACGCAGGGCGAGCGCGGTCTCCTCGGGCAGCCGCAGGTAGCCATCCATCGTCGTCGGCGACGACGCGCACACCTCACCGGTGTTCGGATCGGTCCAGAGCACGCCCGGCGTCGCGGGCTGCCCGACGCTGCCGGGATGCGTGGCGATATCGGCGTCGCGCAGCGCGGCCATGCGCCCGACCTCGGTCGAACCGTAGAGCACCGTGGTCCTCGTCTGGGGCAGGAACTGCTTGATCCGTGCGAGCAGCTCGGCAGATGTGTGCGACGTCCCGGTGTCTGCGTGCGCGAGCGAGCGCGGGCCGGTTCCGGCGCCCGAGGCGAGGATGCGCTCCCACACGGCCGGGATCGCGTAGAGCGCCGACGCCTGCCAGCGGGTCACCGCTCCGAGCACCTCATCGGCGGTTGCGCGGCGGACCAGGTGGATCGGCTTGCGGTTCTGCCACGCCTCTAGCACGTAGTGCCAGCCGCCGTAGTGGTACAGCGGGAAGGCGGTGACCACGCCGCCACCGCCGCGGACGCCGCGGCTGAAGGTGCCGCCCCCGGGCGCCGCACGCAACCAACTGGCCCGATGGCTTACCAGCGCGCCCTTCGGCCTGCCGGTGCTGCCGCTGGTCAGGTACACGATGTGCGGGTCGCGGTCATCGACCGCAATCGCGGGTGCGGCCGGCGAGCCCGCGTCCGCGAGCGCATCGAAGTCGAGCCCGGGCAGCGCGGCAGTACCCGGCAGATCGGCCGCACCCGAGATCGCGAGCGGCACGCCGAGTTCCGCGCAGATCGCCGCGGCCGCCTCGGCATGCGCCAGATCGCAGACGAATAGCCGTGGCTGCAAGTAGGAGGTGATTCGCGCGATCTCGCCGGCCGGGAGCAGCGGGTTCAGCGGGGCGAACAGCGCGCCGGCTCGTGCCGCGCCGACGCAGACGTCGAGGCTGCGCAGTGCCGGATCGGACCACCACACGACGACGTCCTGCCGGCCGATCCCTGCAGCCTGCAATGCATGTGCCACCCGGTTCGCCGCGGCGTCCAGTTGGGCGAAGGTCAGCGTTCGTTCGCCGAGCGTGGCGGCCGGACGGTGCGGTTGCGCCCGTACGCAAGCATCGACGATCTGTCCGATGGTGAGCGTCACGAGCCCACCTGCACCTGGGCGGGATTGATCGCGCCGAACCGCTCCTTGTCACAGGTGATCTCGAGCGCCTCCTGGACCGCCTCGAGTCCGCTGAGCCGGTGGGTGATCAGCGCGCCGACGTCCACCTGCCCACGGGCTATCAGACCCAGGGAGTGCTCGAACACGCTGGTGTGCTGTGCGTAGTAGCCCGCGCCGGAGCGCGGATGGACGAGGGTGATGGCCTTCTCGCGCATCGTCCCGGCAGGCAGTTCCGCGCGCGTCGGCAGAACCGAGACGATCGCCACCCTGCCCCCGCGCCGCGCCGCTTGCACCGCCGCATCGACGGTCTCGGTGCCGGCGAGGCCGACGGATCGGCTACCGCCCGCGGTCTCGACGACGACGTCGAAGCCCGCGCCGCCGGTGAACTCGGCGACCGCTCGGGTCAGTTCCTCGCCCGCGCCGACAGCGTCGTCGGCACCGAAACGTCGCGCCAGCTCCCGCTTGCGCTCGCTGCGGGTGCTCACCAGCACCCCTCCGGCGTTGCCGTGCCGGGCGACCGCGACCGCGAGCAGCCCCATCACCCCGCCACCGATCACCAGGATCGACTCGCCGGGTCGCACGGCAAGGGCCGCATGCGCGTGCACCGCCCCGGCAAGGGGCTGCACCGCCGCCGCCTCGCTGAAGCCGACCTCGCTCGGCAGCGGCACCACCGCGGTGGCCGGCACACAGACCCGTTCGGCCAGCGCACCAGGACGGGTGAAGCCGATGACGCCGGGCGTGAGGCAGCCGTCGCCGCGGCCGCGCGCGCACGACACGCAGTGCCCGCAAGGGAGCGTCTCGACCGCTGTCACCCGCTGACCCACGCGAACGCCCGTCACCGCCGCACCGACCGCGCTGACCACGCCGGCGAACTCGTGGCCGCCGAACTGCACCGGGCCGCGCCGCAGCCGATCGGCGAGCTGGTCGTGCAGCGCGACGTCGTCGCCTGCGATGAGCATGCACTCGGTCACGCTCAGCTGCACGCACCGCACATCGATCACCGCGTCGTGCGGCCCGCACTCCGGCTCGGGCACGTCGCCGAGGCGGAGCTCGCCGAAGTCATGAAGCAGAACGGCCCTCATAGCGGCGAAGTCCTCCGAGCGGTGATGGGGGCGGGAGAGGGGCAGCCTAAGAGGCCGGACGGCTCGAAAGCAACGGCTTGCGCACAACGGATCGGTCCGCTAATTTCTGATTCTTGATTTTAGATCTAAAATCTACGGAGGTTGTGTGGAGCGCCAGGTCATCGTCTCGGGCATCGGCGGTCAGGGCATTCAACTGATCTGCAAGGCCCTCGCCCTGGCAGCCACGCGCAGCGGCTCGTACGCCATGCTGGCGGCGGAGTACGGCGGTGAGATGCGCGGCGGCCCGACCCAGGCGAGTGTCGTCGTCGGTGACGCCCCACTGCGCGCCCTGCCGATCCTGCCTTCGACCGAGTCGGTGATCCTGATGCACCACAAGCACTCCGAGCACGCTCGCGGCAGGCTCGTCCCAGGCGGCCTCGCGCTGATCAACACCTCGATAGTCGACGCCGCGTTGCTGGGACCGGACGTGACCGTCGCCGGCCTTGCCGTGACCGACCTCGCCCGCGAGATCGGGGCACCGCAGGCCGCCGGCTTCGTGCTGATGGGTGCGTTTCTCACGCTGCGCCCGCTGGCCGAACCGGATGCGCTGACCGAGGCGATGCGTGAGCTGCTCCCGCCGTACCGGGCGCAGCACGCCGAGCTGAACGCGCGGGCGATCGAGCTCGGCGCCGCACGGATGCGTGCGCAGGCAGGGGCGGTGGCGTGAGATGACCGCGACCCAGGCGCCACGGCTGCAGTTGCTCGACGGCGGCGCGGCGATCACCGCATCCGCGCTGGCCGCCGGTTGCCGGTTCTTCGCCGGTTACCCCATGTCACCGTTCACCGGGCTGCTGGAGAGCATGTCGCGCGAGCTGCCCGAGGTCGGCGGGGTGTGCATGAACGCCGAGAGCGAGATCGAGGCGGTGAACATGGCTCTCGGTGCCTCGGCGGCCGGAACGCGTGCCGCGACCGGCTCGTGCGGGCAGGGCATCGCCCTGATGCAGGAGGCGGTCGCCGAGATGGCGCTCAACGAGACGCCGATGGTGCTGTTCAACATGGCCCGCAACCAGCAGGACTACTTCCAGTGCACCCGGGGCGGGGGCTGGGGCGACTACCGGACGATCACGCTGGCGCCCAAGGACGTGCCGGAGGCGGTCGAGCACACCCAGTTGCTCTTCCACCTCGCCGAGAAGTACCGCGCGCCGGTGATCATGTACGGCGATCCGATCCTCGCGCAGACCCAGGTCGGGGTGGAGATCCGTGAGCTCGACTTCGGGCCCCTCCCGCCGAAGGACTGGGCGCTGGACGGCTCGACGGGCGGGTCCGGTCGTTCGCGGCAGATCTGGACGTGGGCGATGGGTAAGACCACCGACCCCGGCCTCGGTCCCGACGGGCAGTGGCGCATGATCGCGGAGAAGTTCGCGGCCATCGAGGCCGTGGAGCAGCGTTCCGAGAGTTACCTGGTCGAGGACGCCGAGACCGTCGTGGTCGCCTTCGGCACGGCTGCCCTTTTCGCGGCGCACGTGGTCGACGAACTGCGCGCACAGGGCCATCTGGTAGGGCTCTTCCGGCCGATCACCCTTTGGCCGTTCCCTGCCACGGCGCTCGAGGCGGCGACTCGCTCGGCGCGCCGCGTCCTCGTCTTCGAACTCAACGCCGGGCAGATGCTCGACGACGTCCGCCAGTACGTGTACGACCGGGATACCGTCAGGTTCATCGGTGGAGTCAGCATCCACGATTCCGGGATGTCGTTCGGTCCGCTGTTGGACGCCGCGCCGATCAAGGAGCGCATCCTCGCCGAACTGGATCGGCCGAGCACGCAGGAGGTCGCGCCGTGACCGAGTCCCGCATCATCGACACGACCAAGGCTCCGCCGCCACCGGCCGAGCTCGCGGCCAAAGCGCACCCGGACCTGATCCTCGGCGAGCACGGCCTGTGCCCGGGTTGCGGGGAGCCGGTCGCGCTGCGCCTGCTGCTCGAGGTGCTGCAGGAGCTTGATGTGGTGCAGCGTTCGATCGGGGTCGTCGGACACGGCTGCTACGGCAGCTTCGTGCAGATCATGGACGTCGAGGTGCTCCAGTGCCTGCACGGCCGCGCTCCGTCATGCGCCACCGGTATCAAGCGAGTGCGCCCTGACGGTGTCGTGTTCACCATGCAGGGCGACGGGGACATGGTGAACGAGGGGTTGCAGGAGGTGCTGCACACTGCCGCTCGCGGGGAGAACGTCACCTGCATCCTGTTGAACAACGGCGTGTTCGGTGACACCGGCGGCCAGCAGACCGCCACTACGGTCATCGGCCAGCGGACCAAGACCAGCCTCGACGGACGGGATCCGAAGACTCACGGCTACCCGATCCCCATCGCCGACCTCGTCGCCTCGCTCGACGGCGTCGCCTACGTGGCTCGCGGCGCGGTCTCCTCGGCGGGGTCGGTGGCGCGGACGAAGCGGCTGATCCGCACGGCGTTCGAGCATCAGCTCGCCGGCAGCGGGTTCAGTCTCGTCGAGATCCTGACGATGTGCCCGACCGGCTGGTTCGTCCCAGCGGCGGCCGGCCCGGACTACCTGACCGAGTCGCTCGAGAAGACCTACCCGCTCGGCGAGTTGCCGCTTCGGCCGATCCGATTGGAGGCCGGCCGGTGAGCGTGCCCGAGCCCAAACTGCAGCGCAAGCGGACCAGCGACGCGGTCGTCGACTACATCCTCGACGAGCTCTTCTCCGGCAAGCTGCGCGAAGGTGATCGTGTCGACCTGGACCTGCTGGCCGAGACGCTCGGCGTGAGCCGCGTGCCGGTACGCGAGGCCCTTGCGCAGCTCGAACGCGACGGGGTGGTGCGCATGCCGCATCACCGGGGCGCCTTCATCGCCGCGTTCGACGCGCGCACGATCCGCGAGGCTTTTGAGCTGTACGGGATGCTCAACGGTCTGACCAGCAGCCGCGTGGCCACCCGCCGGGACCGCGAGGTGATCGAGGTGCTCGACGCGTTGGAGAAGCGGATCGAGCGCACCCGCGACGTCGACGAGTTCGAGCTGCTCGCCCGTGAGGTCCGCCGCGTGGTCAACCTGGCCGGTGGCGGCCCGCACCTGCGAGCGCTGCTGAAGATCTTCCGTGGGCTTGTCCCTGCTGCGGCCCGGCTCGGCATGAGGGACGCGATGCCGCAGGAACGCCAGTACATCAGCGCCGAGCTCGCGGCGATCCGCCGTGGCTCGGCCGCTACCGCGGCCAAGACCGTCATCGAGCACATCCGCTACTCCGGCGAGTGCGCGATCGCCGGCCTGGTCCGGCGCGGCGTGTTCGAGGACGTCCACACCGAAGAGGTGCCCGAGCCGTCCACCGAGCTGCTGCGCGTGATCCGCGCGACGCTTGGGGGCGCGTGATCATGACCGGAGATCGGCGATCGGCTCCGCGCGGCACCGTCACCATCAGTGCCGAGCTTTGCAAGGGCTGCGAGCTGTGCATCGCGGCCTGCCCACCGGACGTGCTCGCCATGTCCACCGAGGTGAACGGCATGGGTTACCGCTACCCGGTCCTGCACGACGGCTGTACCGGCTGCACCGCCTGCCAGATGGTGTGCCCCGACTACGTCTTCGACGTCTACCGACTGCCCCGCACCACTACCCCGACTTTGTGAGGACCCATGTACCTGCGATCCAAGCGACTGCTTGCCGTGGCGGCAGCCGGACTGCTTCTCGTCTCGACCACAACGGCTTGTAGCGACAAGAACCCCGGCGGCGGGTCGTCCGACACGATCGTGATCGGCCTGGACTGCGACACCACCGGCCCCGGTGCCTCGTACGCCAAACCGTCGTGCGACGCCACGAAGGACACCATCGACCTGGTCAACAGCAAGGGCGGCGTGAACGGCAAGAAGTTCAAGGTCGTCGAGGGCAACGACGAGAGCGACCCGACCAAGACGCCTACGGTCATCCAGAAGCTGGTCAGCCAGGGCGCCAAGGCGCTGATCCTGCTGACCAGCAGCGCCGGGGCACTGCAGGCCAAGTCGCTCATCGAGCGCACCGGCATCCCGGTGTTCATGCCGGTGGCGTCGAACCCGCTGGTGACCCAGGCGCCCAACAACACGTACTTGTACGAACTGGCCGAGACGACTGCCGACTGGGCCAAGCTGCTCTGCGGCGCGTTCGAGGCCAAGGGCATCAAGACTCTCGGCTTCCTGCAGGACAACTCGCCCAGCGAGGTGCAGTTCAACCAGGGCTTCCTCAAGGCCCTGACCTGCGTCAAGGTCGACGTACAGTCGGCCCCGATCGATGCGACGGACCTCAGCGCCGAGGTTGCGCGCATCAAGTCGAAGAACCCCGACGCGGTCATGGTGGGCACCTCGGCGATCAACTTCGAGATCCTCGCGCAGAACACCTTCCACCAGCAGATGGCCGACACCCCGCGGTTCACCGAGGCGACGCTCGGCGCCGTCCCCTCGGCGTGGGCACAGGCACACAGCGGCGCCCTCAACGGTGTCGTCGGCTTCTCCGGCATCACGGCTGCCAACCCGGCCACCAAGAGCGCGGAGGCGTACTTCAAGTCCAAGCACGGTGACTCGTTCACCATGACTCAGTTCTGGGCGCAGGCCTATGACGGCGTGCAACTGCTCGCGAAGGCGTTCGAGCAGGCCGGCAGCACCGACGGCAAGAAGGTGAACGACGCCGTTCAATCGATCACCGGCCACACCGCCAGCTTCGGCTACACAGGGTTCACGCTGTCCTTCAGCAAGGACAAGCACCTCGGTGCGGACGGGCTGTGCGGCGAGGTGCTGGTCGAATGGGGACCGGACAACCAGCTCAAGGGCCCGTGGTCGGGGTATCAGCCGGACTGCACCGCGAGCTGAGCCTCCGCGATGCTGAACTCCCAGCTGTGGGTCGCCGTCATCGAGGACGGTTGCTTCTTCGGCCTGCTCGCCCTGGCGTACTTCATCAACCTGATCGGCGCGGGGTTCTTCAACTTCGCGATCGGTGCGGTAGCGATGGGTGCCGCGCTCGGCGCGAGCTGGTTGGTCGGCGACCACGACTGGGACGTCTGGCCAGCCACCGTGACGGCCGTCTTCGCGGCGATGGTGCTCGCCGCGACTATCGAACTCGCGATCGTGCGGCCGGTGCAGGCGCGGTCCGGGCGCGGCGAACTGCCCGCCCTGGTCGCGGTCGCCGCCACGTTGTTCGCGGTGGTGCAACTCGCTGGCGAGGCGTTCGGGCGCGACTCGCGCGCCGGGCACCCGGTATGGACCACAAGCCAGTTCCACGTCGGGTCCGCCGTCGTGGACCCGATCACCGTGCCGCTCCTGGCAGTGACAATCGCGCTGACCGCCGGACTGGCACTGTGGCTGAGGCGTAGCCGGGCCGGCCGCCTGGTGCGCGCCATCGGCGACAACTCCGACACCGCCCGCACGCTCGGCCTGCCCGTGGGGCGGACCCGGCTTATCGCGTTCGTCATCGGCGGGTTCATCGCGGCCGTCGCTGGGCTGCTGTTCGCCGGCAAGTCCGGAGTGAGCACCAGCAACGCACTGCAGTGGACGCTGAACGGCTTCCTCGCCCTCGTCATCGGTGGAACCGGCTCGGTGTGGGCACCGCTGTTCGGCGGGCTGCTGCTGGCGATGGGACAGATCTTCATCCCGTACTACCTGGGCGGCGCGGCGTTCTCCTACGCGCTCGTCCTCGTGGCCATGGCGTTCTTCGCGTTCCGGCCCGAGGGAATCTTCACCGCGCGGGTGCGCGTATGAGGCGTTACCTGCCGCCGCCCGACGTGTGCACGGCGATCCTCGGCGCCATCGTGCTGCTCGCCCTGACGAACTGGGCGAACGGCAACGGGTTCCGCAGCAGCCTGATGATCACCGGCTACACGTACGGGCTGATCGCGCTCGGCATGTTCGTGCCGTTCGTGCTCGCCGGTTCGCTCTCGCTCGCCTACAGTGCGCACGCGGCGATCGGCGCGTATGCGGTCGCGATCCTGTCCACCCGCGAACACTGGCCGCTGTGGACGGGCTGGCTGGTCGGCCCGCCGATCGCGGCCGCGGTGGCAGTGTTGCTCGGGCTGGCCACGCGGCGACTGTCCGGGTTCTTCCTCGGCGCGGTGACGCTGCTGTTCGCCAACGCGTTCACCCAGTTCCTGGGGCAGTCGCACTTCACCGGCGGCGCCGCTGGAATCTCCACCCTGCCGTTGCTGAGCTTCTTCGGCTGGCAGCCGTCCGTCCAGGACCAGGTGATCGCGGGGGCAGTGCTGATCGCAGTCCTCGCCTTCGCGCTGGACCGGCTGCGGCTGAGCCGCTGGGGGATCCTGGTACGGACCTCGCGGGAGGTGCCGATCGTTGTCGAGACAGGCGGTGTCTCGGTGGCGGCGCTGGAGCTGGTTGCGCTGGGAATCGGTGCAGCGATCGCCTCACTCGGCGGCGCGTTGTTCACGTCCAACATCGGCGCCGTGAACCCCGAGACGTTCAGTACGAACGTCATCTTCCTGGCGGTGTTCATGCCGATCATCGGCGGCATCGGGACGGCCTGGGGCGCGGTCCTCGGCGCCGGCGTGATCGTCGACCTCACCCTGAACGTGGATGCGCTCAGCTCGAGCGGGACGCTGCTCGTCTCGCTCGGCGTGCTCATCATCCTGATCGTGTTCCCCAAGGGCGTCCTCGGCTTCACCGAGACCGTCTCGCGGAACACGAGCCTGCTGCTGCGACGGCGCGGCGCGGTGCGCACATGACGAACCTGACGAAGGCCGGCGAGGTCCTGCTGAGCGCGACCGGCCTGCGCAAGCGGTACGGCGGCGTCGTGGCCGTCGACGACGTCACCGTCGAGGTGCGCGCGGGGGAGGTGCTCGGTCTGGTCGGCCCGAACGGTGCCGGCAAGACCACGCTGGTCGACCTGATCACCGGTGCGCAGGTGAGCGATGCCGGGACCATCAGAGTCGGCGATCGCACCCTGCCGGCCGGTGCGGCCGCCCGGGCGGCCAGCGGGCTGGCCCGCACCTTCCAGCATCCGCAGCTGGCGATGGACCTGTCCGTGCGCGACAACATCGCGCTCGGTTTCATAGCGGCCCGGCACCGCTCCGTCGCGGCCCTGATCGGCGGCGCCGTCCACGGAGTGATCCAGCCGCGGCACCGCGCTGACGACGAGCTGGTGGCGCGGCTCGCGGCCGAGGTGCACCTGAGCGATCTCGATCGGCTCGCCGGCGACCTCACTCTCGGCGAGCAGCGCCTGGTCGAGGTGGCCCGAGCCCTCGGTGCCGACCCTCGCGTCCTGCTGCTCGACGAGCCGTTCGCGGGCGCTGACGGTTCGGGTGTCGGCGGCATCAGCGAGGTGATCGCGATCCTGAAGCGCCGTGATCACGGGGTGATCCTCGTCGATCACAACGTCGACCTGGTCGCCGGGCTGGCCGACCGCGTCCTGCTACTGGATCTAGGCAGGGTGGTTTTCGAAGGGAGCCCGCGCGATTGTATGCAGAGCCAGGAGATGCAGCAGGTGTACTTCGGCACAGCCACGGCGAAGGCGCCGGCATGAAGGGACCGGGTGGACTCACGCTGCAGTCCATCGAGGTGCGCTACGGCCGCGCGGTTGCGGTCTCGGACGTCTCGATGACGGTGCCGCCGGGCAAGGTCACGGCACTCGTCGGGCCGAACGGCGCCGGCAAGAGCAGCCTGGTGCTGGCGGCATTCGGCTCGGTCCGGGCGCGCGGCCGGGTCAGCCTGGACGGTGTGGACCTGACGCGGGCCGCGGCGTCCCGGCGCGGCCGGGCCGGTGTCGCCGTCGTGCCCCAGGGGCGGCAACTGTTCCCCAAGCTGACGGTCCGTGACAACCTGCTCGTGGCCGCGGAGCAGCTGCGGCTTCCGCGGGGGGCTGTCGACGCCGCGCTCGCCCGCTTCCCCATCCTGGCGCAACGTCGCTCGAGCCTGGCGGGCGTGCTGTCCGGCGGCGAGCAGCAGATGTTGGCGGTAACACGTGCGCTGATGGGCCGGCCCAGGGTGCTGCTGCTCGACGAACTGGCGACCGGACTGGCCCCGAAGATCGTGCAGATGCTGGCGACAACCGTTCAGGACTTGGCGGCCGGTGGCATGGCGATCCTGCTCGCGGCTCCGGAGCTGACCGTTCTCGGGCACGCGGTAGACCGAGGTTACGTGCTGGTTCGCGGCTCGGTCACGGCCACGGTCGAAAACGGGTTCGGGCCGCTGCAAGCGCGTTACGAGCAGGCCCTCGGCATACAGCGCAGCGGTTCGGCAGCAGAACCGGCGCGGTTGGAACAGGGGCTGCCCGGGTAGCACCGAGGCAGGAACGCCGCCCGCCCGACGACGAAGGACCCCGTGACCGTAGACACTCCTGCCCAGATGCCCCGGGCCGGCTGGCTGGCGATCGGCAAGCGCGCCGTCCGCCAGGTCAAGCACGACGATGTGACCGACCGGGCCGCGGCACTGACCTATTTCGGCGTCCTCGCGATCTTCCCCGGCATCCTGGTCCTCGTCTCGATCATGGGCCTGCTCGGCAAGGACAAGGCGCAGCAGGTGCTCGACAACCTCGGCAAGATCGCGCCCGGCGGGGTCAACAGCTTCCTGCGCACCGTGATCGAGCAGGTGCAGGGCAGGTCCGGGGCCGCGGGCCTCGCGGCAGTGGTCGGCATCGTGCTCGCACTGTGGTCCGCGTCCGGGTACGTCGCCGCGTTCATGCGGGCGTCCAACGCGATCTACGAGGTCGACGAGGGCCGGCCGATCTGGAAGACCGCGCCGATCCGGCTCGGCATGACGCTTGCGCTGGTGATCATGCTGGTGGCCAGCGTGGTCATCATCGTGGTGACCGGCTCGGTGGCCAGCCAGGTCGGCAGCGCGCTGGGCATCGGCGGCGCGGCCGTGCTGACCTGGAACATCCTCAAGTGGCCGGTGCTGCTCGTGATCGTCGCGCTGATGATCTCGCTGCTCTACAAGGCGAGCCCCAACGTGCGGCAGCCGAAGTTCCGCTGGATCACCCCTGGCGGGGCACTCGCGGTGCTCAGCTGGCTTGTCGCCTCCGGGCTGTTCGCCCTGTACGTCTCCTTCTCCGGCTCCTACAACAAGACCTACGGGACGCTCGCCACCGTCATCGTCTTCCTGGTCTGGCTGTGGATCTCCAACATCGCGATCCTGCTCGGCCTGGAGTTCGACGCGGAAACCCAGCGCGAGCGGGCCATCCGCGCCGGCATGCCGCCGGACCTCGAGCCGTTCGTCGACGTGCGCGACACCCGCAAGCTCGACGACGCGGAGAAGTTGCGGGTCGAGGAGGCGAGCCGGCTGCGGTCAGGTGAGTGAACGCGCGGCGCCGGCATGGCACGCTGGAGGCATGACGAACCCGCGTGGCTTTCCTGGCCCGTCGCTCAGCCTGAACTATCCGATGTCGCTCGGCGTGTACGACGACTACGTCCAGGCCCAGCGCGTGGTCGATCACCTGTCGGACAACGGCTTCCCGGTCGAGAACGTCGCGATCGTCGGCACCGAGCTCAAATCGGTCGAGCGCGTGACCGGCCGGCTCACCCGCGGCAAGCTCGCCGCGGCCGGTGCGGCGTCCGGCTTCTGGATCGGGCTGTTCGTCGGCATCGCCTTCGCACTGTTCAGTGCGGACGGGCAGGTCGGGTTCCTGATCACGACGCCGCTGCTGGGCGCGCTGTTCGGGCTGATCTGGAGCCAGCTCGGCTTCACCGCGGCCACCCGCGGCGGGACGCGCGATTTCACCTCGGTAACCCAGGTGATCGCGACCAAGTACGAGGTGCTCGTCGAGCACAAGTTCGCCGAGCAGGCCCGCGAGCTGATCACCACGATCAAGCCGCTCTGACCCGTCCCGCTGATCGGGAGAGCTGGTCGCGGGCCGGCGGGCACGGCTGGTAGTCAAGAGGCGTGAGCGCGCGCCGTCTCGAGGACAAGGTGGCGTCGTGGTGGGCCGAGCCGCTCGAGGATGCCTGACCGATACTGTCGGATCTGATACAGCGTGCGAGTGGAGGACCGGTGCCGAGAGTTGCCGAGGCGAGGGCTGCCGCCGAGCCCAGCTCGCCCGACCAGCACGCCCGGCAGCTGCGGATCCTGCAGGCGGCCGAGGACCTCGGCGCGGAGACCGACCTCGATCACGTGCAGATGCACGAGGTGGCCAAGCGCGCCGGCGTCGCGATCGGCACCCTCTACCGCTACTTTCCGTCCAAGACGCACCTGTTCGTCGGGGTGATGTCGTATCAGATCGAGCGGATGGGTGAGGCGCTCGCCAAGCGCCCCAAGCGCAAAGGTGACCCCGGGGAGCTGGTGTTCGACGTGCTGGTGCGGGCGAACCGGGCGCTGCTCAGCAAGCCGGAACTCGCCAGCGCGATGATGAAATCGTCCAACGCCGCCAACGCTGCCACCGTCACCGATGTCGCACGCATCGACAACACCATGCGCGACGTGCTGTTGCACGCCGCCGGTATCGAGCACCCGACGGCCGGGGATCTGGCGATCATGCGCGTGCTGCTGCAGGCGTGGGGCGGCATCCTGGCGTCGAGCCTGAACGGCCGGCTGTCGATGCCGGACGCCGAGAGCGACCTGCGGTTGGCGTGCACGATGCTGATGGCCGGCACTTCGGCGGCGCGCGCCGCGGCCGCAGCCCGCTGAGTTCAGCCGATCGTCGAGGCGAACAGGGCGCGCGCCGCGTCGTCGCCGTTCAGCAGCCGGTTGGTGCGATTCGCCACGCACCAGCCGTCGCCCGTGCGCACCAGCTCCCAGCGGTTCGCCGATACCCGGCTGACCTGGAAGATGCCGGTCTCGGTGACGTAGTGGTGCATCAGCGAGTAGCACGTCGCCACGGCGGTGTCGCCGGTGACGACGACGTGCGGCGCCGTGAGCACGTGGGCGCAGCCGCGGTGCAGGTGCGCCCGGTGCGCGTCACTGCGCACCATCGCCGCCAGGCCGGCACGGCCTCGTAACGCGGCCGCGCCGGCCTCGAACTCGTAGCTGCCGTCCTCGGCCCAGAGCGCGGCGGTCGCCTCGGCCGAGCCGCTGTCCACCCGCGGGCCGTAGCCGAGCACCAGCCGGGTGACGGCCAGTTCGTCCTCGACGAGCCGGAGCCGCTGCTCCAGTGCGTCCAGTCGCGCGTCCAGTTCGGTGCTCACTGTGTCTCCTCGTCGCGATGGAGTGCGCGCAGCGCACCGAGTTGCTCGCAGTAGTGCGCCGCCGACCGCGCCGCGATGCTGACGCCGACAACGGTCGCGCCGGCTGCTGCGGCGCGGTCGAGGGCGTGGCGCACGCCGTCGGGGTCGGCACCCGGGTCCAGCGGGCGCCCGGTGCTGACCACCACCTGGAAGCCGGCCGGCAGTTCGACGCGCCGCAACATCGCGGACAACTCATCGGTGGACAGGCCGAACGGCACCCAACCGTCGCCGGATCGCACCGCACGGCGCAGTGAACGCAGGGTGCGCCCGCCGATCCAGAACGGGACGTGCGGCTGCAGCGCGTGCGGCTCGACCACGACGTCCGCGAAGTCGTAGTAGCTGCCGTGGAACACCGGACGTGCGGTGCCGAGCGAGGCCCGCAATGCCGCCAGCGCCTCGTCCGCCCGCGCGCCACGGTCGGCGAACGGGACGCCGAGCAGGTCGAACTCCTGCTGCAGGCTGCCGACCCCGAGCCCGAGGACGAGCCGGCCGCCGCTGACCCGGTCGAGCGTCCCGTACCGCTTCGCGATGGCCAGCGGGTGGTGATAGCCCAGCACCAGCACCTGGGTCACCAACCGGATCTGCTCGGTGACGGCGGCCAGGTAGCCGAAGGTGGCCAGCGGGTCCCAGTAGGTGCTGCCGCGCTCGGCCGCGATCGGCACCGGGACCGCGACGTGTTCGCTGCAGGTCAGGTGGTGAAAGCCGAGCGTGTCCGCGGTGCGGGCGATCTGAGCCACCTGGGCGATGCCCGCGTCGCGCTCCCAGGCCGAGGCCACGCCGGGGTACCGCACGAGCACCGGGCTCACGATCCCGATCCGCATCCGCGCACCCCTCACAGCAACGAGCCGACGAGTGAGTCCTAACAGCACCGATCTGGGCCGGTTCGGCCCGGTCCCGGTGAGCGGGAAGGCGGGGTGCCAGGTGGCAGTTGCGGTGCCACATTCCTCGCAAGCAGCCGGGCAAGGAACGGGGTCCAGTGGTGTCGATCGACAGCAGCGTCTACGGCCCGTGGGCCGTGATCGCCGGGGGCTCCGAGGGTGTCGGCGCCGCCTTCGCCGACGAGCTGGCTGCGGCGGGCATCAACCTGGTGCTCTTCGCTCGCAAGCCCGGCCCGCTCGAGCAGACCGCCGGGCGCGCCCGAGAACGCGGTGTGCAGGTGCGCACGGTGGCGCTCGACCTGATCGCGGCCGGGGCGCTCGACGCGGTGCGCGCCGCGACCGCCGACGTCGAGGTCGGGCTGTTCATCTTCAACGCGGGCGCCAACACCTACGGCGCGGAGATCGTCGAGGGCGACCCGGACCGCTTCCAGCAGGTGATCGACCTGAACATCGGCGCCCAACTGCGGCTGACCCAGCACTTCGGCAAGCGGCTGAAGGATCGCGGCCGCGGCGGCATCATCCTGCTCGGCTCGCTCGCCGGCTACCTCGGTCAACCACAGATCGGCGTGTATTCGGCGGCGAAGGCGTTCGACCGCATCCTCGCCGAGAGCCTGTGGATCGAACTCGCACCGCACGGCGTGCACGTTCTCGGGCTGGTGCTCGGCGTGACCCGTACCCCGTCCATGGAACGCGCCGGGCTGCGGATGGACCTGCCCGGGCTGAACGTCGCCGAACCGGCCGACGTCGCGCGCGAAGGGCTCGAGCACCTCGCCGACGGTCCTCTGTGGATCGCCGGCGGCAACTTCGAGACCGCGCGCCGGCGCAACGGATTCGGGCGTGCCGAGATCGTGCGTCGCGCTGCCGAGGCGACCCGCCGGCTCGTGCCGAGCCGCTGATCCACCCGGCTGCTAACACTCGCGGCCGGATAACGAGACGGGAACGATTCCGTCCTGACAACTGAAATTCATACTACTGTCGGGCCCCATCCGGAGGGACCCGCCGACCCGAGGAGTGCGAATCGTGCAACGCAGGAGCATGAAGCTGGGGGCCGCGTTCGTCGCGCTCCTGGTGGCCGTTTCGGCCTGTAGCAGCAACAAGCGCGGTGGCGGTGGCGGCGGTCCGACGAGCACCGCGCCGGTGGGCGCGGCGAGCAGTGTGGGGTCCACGGGCGCCGCAGCCGACGCGGCCAAGTTCGGCACGCTCGACTCGCCGTGCGGAAAGGGCGACGCGAAGGGCGCCACCGAGCAGGGGGTCACCGACACCTTGATCTCGATCGGCTACGGCGATGACCGCGGCTTCGCGCAGAATCCCGGTCTGAACAAGGAGATCGGCGACGCCGTCAAGGCCATGATCAAGTGGTGCAACGACCAGGGCGGCATCAACGGCCGCACGATCAAGGGCGACTTCTACGATGCCGCGATCACCCAGGTCAACACCGCGATGCAGCAGGCCTGCAAGGCCGACTTCATGCTCGTCGGCGAGGGTTGGGCCGGTGACGAGGGCGCCGAGCAGACCCGGATCGGGTGCAAGCTGCCGGCCGTCCCGGCGTACACCGTCGGCCCGGACTTCGCGAACGCGCCGATGATGTACCAGGCGCTGCCGAACCCGGACGACTACCAGGTGGCCTCGATCTTCTACCAGCTGGCCAAGCAGTTCCCGGGCGCGCTCGACGGCTTCGCGATCGCCAACTCCAACCTGCCGGCCATCCAGGCGACCTCCGCGAAGGTGGCCGCGGCGGTGAAGACCGCCGGCTACAAGGTGCTCGACTGCGGCGTGACCACGAGCTACACCGGTGAGCCGAGCTACGTGCCGTTCGCGCAGAAGTTCAAGCAGTGTGGTGCGAAGATAATCTACCTGCCGACGCCGGGCCCGCTGACGAACAACCTGATCACCGCGATCCATCAGGTGGGTCTGGACCCGATCTACGTCATGCAGGCCAACGGCTACACGGCTGACTTCGCCAAGTGGAACACCGCCGGCTTCGGCAACAAGGTGTACGTGATGAGCGCCTTCGAGCCGTTGGAGAACGCCGCCGCAGTGCCCGCGGTCCGGCAGTACGTCGACGCGGTGCAGGCAGTCGGCGGCAAGACCGCCCTGCTGGGAATGCAGGGGGCCTCCTCGTTCCTGCTGTGGGCGACCGCAGCCAAGGCCTGTGGTGCCGACCTGACCCGGCAGTGCGTGGTCAACAATCTGGCCAAGGAGCACGAGTGGACCGGCGGTGGCCTGAACGCGCCCACCGATCCCGGAGCGAACCTGCCGTCCAAGTGCGGGCTGATCCTCAAGCTCGATGGCACCAAGTGGGTTCAGGACTTCCCGAGCGAGACAGGCAAGTTCGACTGCAACGACGAGTACGCGGTCAAGACGCCCGAAGCGACCTGGGGTACGACGCTGAATTCGGACCGGATCGCGACCAAGTTCCTGACCGGCGACGTCATCAAGCCGCAGAGCTGACCGGAAGCAGGGGCGGTGACCGGCGAGGCCGGCCACCGCCCCTGTCACGTGTGCGAACCGATCCAGGGCACCGGCATGTCTTGCCAAAACTGAAATACATACTAGTCTGAGTCCAGTCCGTCGAGCAGGGGCGCTGATGACGATCTTCCTGACCTACACCGTGCTGGGCCTGGTGCTCGGTGCCGTGTACGGCATCGCCGCATCCGGTCTCGTCCTGACGTACAACACCTCCGGGATCTTCAACTTCGCGCACGGCGCAGAGGCGATGTTCGGCGCGTTCGCGTACTGGCAGGTGCGTTACGGGTGGGGCTGGCCGACGCCACTCGCCCTGCTGGTGACGTTGGGTGTCGTCGCGCCGCTGCTCGGTGGCGGGCTGTACCTGCTCATCATCCGGGGGCTGCGCAACACCGCCGAGGTCACCAAGATCGTCGTCACGGTCGCGATCCTGCTCGGCACGGTAGCCCTCGCGCAGTGGCTCTGGTCGCCGAGCGAGCCGCATGCCGTGCAGCCGTTCTTCGGGTACGCGAGCGACGTGACGGTCGGTGGCGTAACGGTGTCCACGCACGCGCTGATCACCGCGGGCGTCGCGGTGCTGATCGCCGTCGGCCTGCGGCTGCTGTTCTACCGGACCCGGGTCGGCGTGGCGATGCGCGCCGTCGTCGACGACCCGGACCTGGTGCAGCTCAACGGGCACGAGCCGAACCGGCTGTCGCTGTTGTCCTGGTTGCTCGGCGGCGCGCTGGCCGTCCTCGCGGGCGTGCTGATCACGCCGCTGAGCGGTGGCTCGCTGGATGCGAACGCCCTGACGCTGTTGGTGATCGACGCCTTCGCCGCGGCGATGTTCGGCAAGCTGCGGAGCATCCCGCGGACCTTCGCCGGCGCGATCGTGCTCGGGCTGGCCGCAACGTACGTCCTGGCCTACTTCCCGTCGGCGTGGTCGTGGACCAGCAACTTCCGCATCTCGCTGCCGATGATCATCCTGTTCCTGGTGTTGGTCGTGCTGCCGCAGGACCGGCTGCAGGGCGCCGCGGTACGCACCCGCGAGCGGTACCGCGTGCCGACCGTCCGCACCGCCGCCTTCGCCGGGCTGGCGCTGGTCGGCGTGGTACTGCTGCTGCGGCTGCTCATGGTCGATTCGGACATCACCACGCTGACAGTCGGTCTGACGTTCTCGGTAGCCGCACTGTCGCTCACCGTCCTGACCGGGTATGCCGGCCAGCTGAACCTCGCGGTGTGCTCGTTCGGCGCGATCGCCACGCTGGTGGTGTTCCACCTCGGGCTGACCGGAACCGGGTTCGGCGCCCGGATGACGCTGTGGGGCGTGCTGCTGGCTGTGCTGGTCACCGCAGCCGTCGGCGCACTGGTCGCATTGCCCGCGCTGCGCATGCGCGGGCTGTACCTGGCCCTCGCGACCATGGCGTTCGGCGTGTTCGTCTCGGACATGATCCTGGCCGACATCTCGCCGCACCGGCTGCCACTGCTACACACCCGCTTCTCGCTGTTCACGCAGGGCAGCCTGATCGTTCCGCCGTTGAAGATCGGGCCGCTGGACCTGAAGGACGGCACCACGTTCCTGATGAGCGTCACGGTGATCTTTGCCGCGATCGGGATCGGCCTGGTGGCGCTGCGCAACAGTGGCTACGGCCGGCGGCTCGCCGCGCTCAAGGACAGCCCGGTCGCCTCGGCGATGCTCGGGCAGAACCTGGTACGGCTCAAGCTCAGCGTGTTCGCCCTGTCCGCGGCGATCGCCGGTCTCGGCGGGGTGCTGATGTCCAGCGCGATCGGCACCGTCACGATGGACAACTTCTCGATCTTCCTGAGCCTGTCTCTACTGATGCTCACCGTGTCCGCGGGCATCGGCTACGTGACCGGCGCGCTCGCCGGCGGCGTGCTGTCCGGCATCGGGTTCGTCATCATCATCGCGTCGTTCAACCACCTCGCCGACGGCAGCGCCGGGCTGCACGGGCTGTACGCATCCCTCGCCCACATCGCGGCCGTGCTGCCGGCGCTGATCGGCGTCACCATCGGCCGCAGCCCGAGCGGGTTCCTGCACGACCTGTTCGACGGGTACCGGCGGCTGCTGGGCCGCGCCCGGCCGGTCCTGTACGGCGGCGCCGCTGCCGAGGCGATCACCTACCTGCTAGCCCTCACCGGCGTGATCGGCAACTGGTGGTTCGGCGTGATCACCTACGTGCTGCTCGTGATGCTGCCGGTGTTCGGACAGCTGCTGATGCCGGCCGCGATGAGTGATCACCCGACCGAGCCCGAGCCGGACCTGGCCGCCGTCGGGGTGGACGAGCCCTACAGCGAGCGGGCGCTCGGGCTGCTCGACCGCCGGCTCGCCTTGCAGGGCAGGTGAGCGCGGCCATGAGCACCTTGCAGGTAGTCGGGCTCACCGTGCGGTTCGGCGGGCTCAAGGCGGTGGACGACGTCAGCATCGACGTCGCGCCGGCCGGCGTCACTGGCCTGATCGGCCCGAACGGTGCCGGGAAGACCACCCTGTTCAACGCGATCACCGGCCTGCAGCGGCCGAACGCCGGGAAGATCTTGCTGGACGGGCAGGACATCACCGCGCTGTCGCCTGCCAAGCGTGCCCACCGCGGGCTGGGCCGCACCTTCCAGCGCCTCGAGCTGTTCCTGTCGCTGTCGGTGCGCGACAACCTGCGGGTGGCCGGCGACATCCGAAACGCCAACCGGCGCGGGCGCATCGACGTCGACAGCGAGTGTGACCGGCTGCTCGAGCTGACCGGGCTGTCCGCGGTGGCCGACCAGGACGTCGCCGACATCCCCACCGGCCAGGCGCGTGTCGTCGAGGTCGCCCGAGCGCTCATGGCCCAGCCGCGGGTACTGCTGCTGGACGAGCCGGCCTCCGGGCAGACGGAGCACGAGACCGCGGCGTTCGGCCGGCTGCTGCGCCGGCTCGCCGGCGACGGCCTGACGATCTGCCTGGTCGAGCACGATCTGGGGCTGGTGATGGACATCTGCTCGCAGATCCACGTGCTGGACTACGGCGTGGTGCTGGCCTCCGGGACGCCCGAGCAGGTGCAGCAGGATCCGGCCGTGATCGCCGCCTACATCGGTACAGCCGCATGAAGGCGCCCCGCGAATGAACGAGACGCTGCGCAGGGACGTACCCGCCGAGGTCGAGCACGTGCTTCCTGAGCCGGTGCTCGAACTGTCCGCCGTGCGCGCCGGGTACGGCCCGATCGAGGTGCTGCACGGCATCGACCTGCAGCTTCAGCCCGGTTCGGTGCTCGCGCTGCTCGGCCCGAACGGCGGCGGCAAGACCAGCACGCTCAAGGTGTGCTCCGGGCTGCTCACGCCGAGCGCGGGCGAGCTGCGGGTGGCGGGCCGCGTCGTGAACGGGGTGAGCGCCGGCCAGCTCGCCGGCGTCGGCGTCTGCTCGATCCCCGAGGGGCGCGGCATCTTCGCCAACCTCACCGTGCGCGAGAACCTGTGGCTGGCCGCCGGGACGCGGGCCACGCTGGCACAGCTCGAGGAGGTCGCGTACACCCGGTTCCCGAAGCTGGGCGAGCGCCGCAAGCAGTTGGCCGGCACGATGTCCGGCGGCGAGCAGCAGATGCTCGCGCTCTCGCGCGCGCTCGGCACCGATCCGGCCGTCCTGCTCCTGGACGAGCTGTCGATGGGCCTCGCGCCGCTGATCGTGGCGCGCATGTACGAGTCGGTGGCACAGCTCGCGGCTGAGGGTATCGCGGTGCTCGTGGCCGAGCAGTTCGCCCGCGCCGTGCTGCCGATCGCCGACTGCGCCGCGTTGATCCTGCACGGCCAGGTGGTGCGCGTAGGCGCACCGGCCGACGTCGAAGACGAACTCTCCACCCACTACCTAGGAGGCTGAGGCGATGCTCGCCGAACAGCGTCGTGAGCAGTTCAAGGCCGACGTGGCCGAGCTGAAGTTGAAGTCCCGTGGCGGTCGCCGCGACGGGCTGTGGCGCGCCGTCGGCGTCGTCCTCATGCTCGTCGGCGTCGTGGCCGCGTTCCTGGTCTACGAGGTGTCGCTGTCCAAGACGGACTACCGCGACATCGCCTCCGAGCAGATCCTCGCGATCGCGTTCCTCGCGCTGGCGGTGCTCGGTGCTGCGCTGTACCTCGCCGCCGCGATCGCCTCGATCCTGCGGATATGGCTGCTGCGCCAGCTGTACGAGGGCCAGCAGCACGTGGAACAACTCGCCGCCGCAGTCCGCGGCGCGTGACCCGGACCGATCCCACAGGAGGTGTTGACATGAGTGTTGTCGACCTGGACGCGTCCGCCGCGACGCGCCAACTGCCACCGTCGATGGTCGAACGGGTAACGCTGATCATGGACGCCTTCGAGCGCCGGACCACCACGCTCACCTTGGAGCAGGTGACCGCGCGCACCAGGCTGCCGCGGTCCACCGCGCACCGCATCCTCGACCAGCTCGTCCAGGTCGCGTGGCTCGAGCACACGTCGTTCGGGTACGCGCTCGGCCCGCGAGCTCTCGGCTTCGGCGGCCAGGACGGCAGCCACGGCGAGATCCGTGCGGCAGCGGCGCCGGTGCTGCAGGAGCTGTTCCTGCGCACCGGGCTGGTCGTGCATCTCGCGGTGCTCGAGGACGCGCAGATCCACTACCTGGACAAGCTCGGTGGGCCGCTCGCCGCGATGCTGCCGTCCCGTGTCGGCGGGCGCGCACCGGCGCACACCACGGCGATCGGCAAGGCGATGCTCGCCTGGGTCGACCCGGAGCGGGTGGATCAGCTGTCCGGTGGACGGCTGGTGCGGCGCACCGAACGCTCGATCGGCGACCTCGCGGTGCTGCACCAGGAGCTGGGGAGGATCCGCACCCGCAACGGCCTGGCCTACGAGAGCGGCGAGAGCGTGCGCGGCATCGCCTGCGTGGCCGCCGCGATCCGAGGGCAGCGTGGGGCGGTGGCGGCGATCTCGCTGTGTGGCGAGGCGCGCAACACCCAGCTGGAACGGGTGGCGCCGCTGGTGCTCGACGGCGCACGCGAGGTGTCGCGCGAACTGTTCCCGGAGCTGGCCAAGCCGCGCCGCGTTCCGGTGCGAAGCGGCGAACGCACCTGGTCGCCGGAGGCGATGGACCGGTTCTTGGCCAGCGCGGTCGGCGGCAGCTGGGTGTGAGGCCGGTCGGGTGCGGTCGGCCGGTTGTGCGCGCCGCGTACTGCGACCGGCTCAGCCCCAGCCCCAGCCCCGGCCCAGGGTGTCCCAGGCATCGCCCACCGGGTCGAGGCTGAACCCGCCCCGGAAGAAGATCATCGGGCTGTGCTCGCCGGCGGACTCCAGCTCCAGCACGCGGCCGATCACCACGTCGTGATCACCGGCCACGTGCACGTCCTGGATCTCGGCATGCACGCGCGCGAGCACGTCGCGCAGCGCGGGCGTGCCCCAGCGCGAAGCGTCCCAGGGCAGGTCGGTGAACCGCGCGCCGTGCCGTGAACCGAACCGGTCGCAGACCTCGCGCTGGTGCTCGGCCAGGATGTTCACGCAGAACCGCCCGGCCGCCCTGATCCGGGGCCAGGACGTGCCCGCCCGGTCGGCGCAGAACAGCACGAGCGGTGGGTCCAGTGACACGGCGGCGAAGGACTGGCAGGCAAAGCCCACCGGCTGCCCGCCGTCCACGCCGGTGACGATGGTCACGCCGCTGGCGAACCGGCCGAGTACGCGGCGGAACTCGCTCGCGGTGATGCCGGTGGGCTGGCAGGTGTGCATGCCGTCGACGGTAGGGCGGTTGCGTGCGGCCGCGGCGGCACTTCCCGCTCAGCGGTACCGGCCGGTGGGGCCGGGTTCGGCCCGTCGTGGGCATCCCGGTCAACGGGACGGACGCGACCGGCACCGGCCCCGGTCGTTAGCGTCAGAGACAGGAAGGAGTGGTGTCGATGACCGGCGAGCTCACCCGGGACGGGACGCTGCGCGAACTGGCGACCGGGAACGGCGTGCTGCGTTACCACGAAGCCGGCGGCGGCCCGCCCCTGGTGCTCTTGCACGGCTCCGGTCCTGGCGTGTCCGGCTGGCAGAACTACCGAGGCGTACTGGCTGCGCTCGCCGAGCACCATCGCTGCCTGGTGCTCGAGTTCCCCGGCTTCGGTGTCAGCGATCCGGCGAAGGGCCACCCGATGATGACGGCGGCGGCCGCGGTGCTGCAGTTGCTGGACGGGCTCGGGCTGCAGAGCGCCGACGTGATCGGCAACTCGATGGGCGGCATCGTCGCGCTGAATGTCGCGGCCGCGCACCCGCGGCGGGTCGGCAAGCTGGTGACGATCGGCGGCGTCGGGCTCACCCTGTTCAGCGCCTCTCCCGCCGAGGGCATCAACCTGCTGATGGAGTTCGCGGCGAACCCGACCCGCGAGCGGCTCGTCGAGTGGCTGCACTCGATGGTGTACGACCGTGCGCTGGTCACCGAGGAGTTGATCGAGGAGCGCTGGGCGCTCGCCACGGCCGCCGACTCGCTCGCCACCGCGCGGGCGATGTACTCCCGCGAGACCTTCCTGGCGCGGCAGGCGGCGATGGCCGACTCCGATCAGCCGCCGTACTGGGCGATGCTGCACAAGGTCAGCGCTCCCACCCTGCTCACCTGGGGCCGCGACGACCGGGTCAGCCCGCTGGACTCGGTGCTGGTGCCGATGCGCACCATGCCGAACGCCGAGGTGCACGTCTTCCCGCGGTGCGGGCACTGGACCATGCTCGAGCAGCGCGACGCGTTCGTCGCGACGGTGCTGGCCTTCCTGGCCCGGAAGGCTTGATGGGCAGCGAGCACGTCGTCGACTTCCTCGTCGTGGGCAGCGGCGGAGGCGGGATGGCTGCCGCGCTCGCGGCGGCCGACGCCGGCCTGTCCGTGCTCGTCGTCGAGAAGGGCGGCAAGTTCGGCGGTTCGACCGCGATCTCCGGCGGCGGCATCTGGATCCCCAACAACTCGACCCTGGTGCGTGCCGGTGCGGGCGACGCCCCGGAGGCGGTGCTGCGCTACCTGCGGGCGATCACGGCGGGCCGGGTGCCTGACGCGCGGCTGCGTGCCTACGTCGACAACGGCCCGGCGTTGACCGAACTGCTCGAGCGCAGCAGGTGGCTGCGGTTCTACTGGGTGAAGGGCTATGCCGACTACCACCCCGAGGCCGACGGGGGACGGGCTCTGGGCCGCACCATCGAGGCACTGCCGTTCGACACCCGCAAGCTCGGCGCGGACGAGCAGTACCAGCGGCCGAACAGCTTGAAGGGCCCACTGGGACTCTGGGTCACCTCGCGTGACTATCACGACCTCGCGATGGTCAAGCGCACCTGGGCCGGACGGCGGGCCTCGTTGCGCGCCGCGTGGCGGGTGTCCTCGAACCTGGTGCGCCGGCGCCACATGGCCACCGGTGGACGGGCGCTGGTGGCCCGGCTGCGAATGGCGCTCAAGGACGCAGGCGTCGAACTGTGGTTGCGCAGCCCGATGCGCGAGCTGGCTATCGACGCGAGCGGCCGGGTGACCGGCGCGGTGCTCGAGCGCGGCGGCGAGTTCGTGGCGGTGCGTGCCCGGTACGGCGTGCTGCTGGCGACCGGCGGGTTCGACCACAACGCGCAGCTGCGCGCCGAGTACCTGCCTGCGGGCGCGCAGGACGACGCGAGCGCCGGCGCGAAGGAGAACGTCGGTGACGGCATCACAGCCGGCCTCGCGCTCGGCGCAGCGGTGGACCTGATGGACGACGCGTGGTGGATGCCCTCGGTACGGCACCCGGCGGGCCCGGTGATCCCACTGGTGTCCGAGCGCTGCATCCCGCCGTCACTGATCGTCGACGGCTCCGGGCGGCGCTTCACCAACGAGTCCGCGCCGTACGTCAACTTCGTGCACGCGCAACTCGCCGGTGGACACCAGCCCGCCTGGTTCGTGATGGACGCCAAGGCACGCGCGCGCTACCCGTTCGCGCAGGTGCTGCCGGGAGCCCCGTTCCCGAAGGCGTTCTACGAGGCCGGCACCGTGCACCGCGCGGACACGCTGGCCGAGCTTGCGGCCTCGATCGGGCTGCCCGCCGATGCGCTCGACGCGACGGTGGAGCGGTACAACGGCTTCGCGCGGGCGGGTATCGACGCCGACTTCGGCCGTGGCGACAGCGCGTACGACCGCTACTACGGCGACCCGACGCTGAAGAACCCGAACCTGGACGTGATCGGCAAGGCGCCGTTCTACGCGATCTCGCTGCTGACCGGTGACCTGGGCACCAAGGGCGGCCTGGTGTGCGACGAGTACTCGCGGGTACTGCGTGCCGACGGAACCGTGATCGACGGCCTGTACGCGACGGGCAACACGTCCGCGTCGGTGATGGGCAACGAGTACGCGGGCGCCGGCGCGACGATCGGCCCGGCGATGGTCTTCGGCTATGTGGCGGCGCGGCACGCGGCGGCGCACGCGGCGGCTGCCCGTGCCACGGTCAACAAGGCGTAGCCGTGTCGCAGTCGCACGCGTTGCGCGTCCGGGTCGCCCAGGTGATCGAGGAGACCGCCGACGCGTACTCGCTCGTGCTCGAGCCGGATCCGGCCGACAGCGCACGATTCGCCTATCACGCAGGGCAGTTCCTCACCGTCCGCGTCCCGACCGACCGGCCCGGGGGCGCGGCGCGCTGCTACTCGCTGTGCAGCTCACCGGCGCTCGGCGAGCCACTGAAGATCACCGTGAAGCGCACCCGCGACGGTTACGGATCGAACTGGATCTGCGACAACGTCGTCGAGGGCTCGACGCTCGAGGTGCTGCGCCCGTCCGGCACGTTCACGCCGCGCTCGTTCAGCGGCGACTTCCTGCTGTTCGCCGCGGGCAGCGGCATCACGCCGGTGATGTCGATCCTGAAGTCGGCGCTGCACAGCGGCACCGGAACAGTGACCCTGGTGTACGCGAACCGCGACGAGAACTCGGTGATCTTCCGCGACGAGCTGGCCGAACTGGGCGCAAAGTTCGCCGACCGGTTCATCGCGATCCACTGGCTGGAGTCGGTGCAGGGGCTGCCGAACCGGGATGCGCTGGCGTTACTGGCCACCGGGCGCACGGGAGCGAACGCATACGTGTGCGGGCCCGAGCCGTTCATGGACGCTGCGGTCGCCGCACTCGTGACGGCGGGGTTGCCGCGGGAACGGGTGCACGTCGAGCGGTTCCTGTCCCTGGACAACGACCCGTTCGCCGACGTGGCCGTGCTCGTGGACGACGGCTCGGGCACGGCCACGACCGTCGAGGTGACGCTCGACGGGCAGACCACCACGCACGCATGGCCGGCGGGCAACCATCTGCTGGACGTGCTGCTCGCGGCCGGCCTGGACGCGCCCTTCTCGTGCCGCGAGGGGCAGTGCAGCGCGTGCGCCTGCAAGCTGATCGAGGGCGAGGTGGAACTGGACCACAACGAGGTGCTCGAGCAGGAGGACCTCGACGACGGGTACCGGCTGGCCTGCCAGGCCAGAGCCGTCACCGCGTCGGTACGCGTCACCTACGACGAGTAACCGGCTCCCACTCACCGGGAGCACGGCAGGTGCGGGCCGAGGCACAATGCCACGCTCGATGTGGACGAATCGCTGCGAGGGAACGAAGGACGGCCATGGCCAACGAGGTGCTCGAGCGGATCGAGGAACGCGCCGAGGAGTTGCGCGCCGAGGGCGCGATCAACGAGAAGCTGGGCCGGCTCTCGGACGAGTCGGCGAAGCTGCTGCGCGACGTCGGCGCGATCCGGCTGCTGCAGCCACGCTCGCGCGGCGGCTTGCAGGCGCACCCGCGCGAGTTCGCCGAGACGGTGATGCGGATTGCCAGCCTGGACGGCGCGGCCGGCTGGGTCAGCGGGGTCGTCGGGGTGCACCCGTGGGAACTCGCCTTCGCCGACCCCAAGGTTCAGGACGAGGTGTGGGGCGAGGACCCGGACACCTGGCTCGCCTCGCCGTACGCGCCGATGGGCATCGCCAAGCCCGTGGACGGAGGCTACGAGTTCAGCGGGCGCTGGCAGTTCTCGTCCGGTACCGACCACTGCCAGTGGATCTTCCTCGGCGGCTTCGTCGGTGACGCCGACGGCAACATGGCGGTGCCGCCGCGTTCGCTGCACCTGATCCTGCCCCGCTCGGACTACGAGATCGTCGACGATTCGTGGGACGTCGTCGGGTTGCGCGGCACCGGCAGCAAGGACGTGATCGTCAAGAACGCGTTCGTCCCCACCTACCGCACGCTGGAGTACAACCGCGTCGTCGACGGGACGCTGCAACGCGCCGCCGGCCTGGACGATCCGAGCTACCTGCTGCCGTTCTCGGTGGCGTTCCCGCTCGGCATCACCGCGGCCGTCGTCGGCATCGCCGAGGGGGCACTCGCGCACCACCTCGCCTACCAACGCACCCGGGTGCAGATCACCGGGACGAAGGTGAAGGACGACCCGTACGTGCTGTACGCGATCGGCGAGGCGGCGGCCGAGATCTCCGCGTCCCGGACCGCATTGCTCGAGAACGTCTGCCGCGTCTACGACATGGTGGCGGCTGGTCAGCAGCCGACGCTGGAGGACCGCGCGGTGGGCCGGCGGATCCAGGTGCAGGCGGCGCGGCGTGCGGTGTCCGCGGTCGACGAGATCGTGGCCCGGTCCGGCGGCAACGCGATGCGCATGGACAACCCGCTGCAGCGGTTCTGGCGCGACGCGCACATGGGGCTCGCGCACGCGATCCACGTGCCCGGGTCGGTGTTCCACGTGTCCGCGCTGACCAACCTGGGCATCGAGCCGCCGCCCGGCCCGATGCTCTCGATGATCTAGTGAGGAGCCTTTCGAATGCCTGACATCCGCGGCCTCGGCTACCTGCAGGTGCAGACCGCAGAGTTGGACCGCTGGCGCACGTTCGCGCTGGACGGGATCGGCTGGGCGAGCGGCAAGGACACGTCCGATGACGTGCTGGCGTTGCGCATGGACGAGCGGCGGGCCCGCCTGATCGTGCGGGCCGGTGACAGCGACCGGGTGCTCGCCGTCGGCTGGGAGGTGCGTGACGGATTCGCGCTGGAGCGCGTGCAGCGCGCGGTCGAGGATGCCGGGATCAAGGTGCGGGCGCTGTCGGACGAGGAGGCTGACGCGCGCGCGGCTGAGCTGGTCATCGCCTTCGACGATCCGGCAGGCACGCCGGTGGAGGTGTACTTCGGCCCTGCGCTGGATCACTCCCCGGTGGTGACTCCGTTCGGGAGCAGGTTCGTGACCGGCGCGCAGGGGATGGGCCACGTGGTGCTGCCCACCACCACGTTCGCCGCCACGCAGGAGTTCTACACGCAGGTGCTGGGCTTCCTGCCGCGCGGCGCGATCCGGGTCGGCAGCCCGCAGGCCCGGCCGCGGCCGCGGGTGCGGTTCCTGGGCGTGAACCGGCGACACCACAGCATGGCGCTGGTGCCGGCGCCGCACGGCGAGGCTCCCGGCCTGGTGCACCTGATGATCGAGGTGGACACGCTCGACGCGGTCGGCCAGGCGCTGGACCGGTTGACGACGCTCGGCTTCTCGATCTCCTCGACCCTCGGGCGGCACACCAACGACAAGATGGTGTCGTTCTACGTGCGCGCGCCGGGCGGCTGGGACATCGAACTGGGTTGGGACGGGATGCTCGTCGACGAGGCGTACTACACCGCCGAGGAGATCACCGCCGACAGCTACTGGGGTCACGACTGGTCCGGGACGGAGCCGCTGGCCGCGTTCGTGCCGCCGGCGGGATGACTCGCGGCCCGGACGTCATCGTCCTGGGCTTCGGCTGCGCCGGTGCCGCCGCCGCGATCGAGGCCGCGGCGGCGGGTGCTGATGTGCTGGTGCTGGAGAAGGCGAGCGCGGGTGGCGGCTCGTCGGCGATGTCCGGCGGCGAGATCTACCTCGGTGGCGGCACGTCGACGCAGGTAGCCGCGGGTGTTTCCGACACGGTCGAGGACATGTACGCGTTCTTGGTCGCCGCGCTCGGGCCGAACGCGGACGAAGCGAAGCTCCGGGCGTACTGCGAGGGCAGCGTCGCGCACCACGACTGGTTGCTGGCCCAGGGCGTCGAGTTCCGTCCCTCCGTCTGGGACCGGCCGACCTGGATGCCCTCCGGCGACGACGGCCTGATGTGGATGGGGGAGCGCGGCTGGCCGTATTCACAACTCGCGCGGCCGGCGCCGCGCGGTCACCGGCCGCCGACCGGCCACTACGGTGGCTGGCTGCTGATGGACAAGCTGATCACCGCGGCGCTCGCCGCGGGCGCGCGGGTGGCGGCCGACACCTCGGCGACCTCGCTGATCGTCGCCGACGGTCGGGTCGTGGGCGTGCGGGCGCGCCGGTACGGAGAGCTGATCGAGTACCGGGCGCGGCGCGGCGTCGTGATCACCACCGGAGGCTTCGTCGACAACGAGGCGATGCTCGCTGCCCATGCGCCGCGGCTGCTCGGGCACGGCAAGGTCAGCGACGGCAACGACGACGGGTCGGGCATCGCGATGGCTCTGGCGATCGGAGCCGGCCTGCGGAACATGGCCGCGGTGCAGGTCGCGATGACGATCGTTCCGGAACTCACCGCGCGCGGGATGATCGTGAACGCGTTGGGTCAGCGGTTCATCAACGAGGACGTCTACCCGGGACTGATCAGCCAGGCGGCGGTGCTGCACCAACCGGGCCCGTACTGGGTACTGATCGACGAGGACGGCTTCGAATCGGTGGCCGAGGCCGACCGCTGGGGCGCCCGGCCGCGCTTCGTGGCGGAGTCGCTGGCCGAGCTCGAGCGGTCGTGCGGCCTGCCGTCCGGCTCGCTGGAGCTGACGGTGGGCACGTACAACCACTGGGCCGCCGACCGCGCGGATCCGTACTTCCACAAGGCAGCGGACTGGCTGCGTCCGCTGCGCCCCCCATTCGCTGCTCTCGATCCGCGGATGGGGTTTGCGGCAAAGGACTTCGCCAGTAGCGCGCCGAGTTCCGGCGCCACCGGCTTCACCATCGGTGGGCTGGCCACCACCCTGGACGGCGCGGTAGTGGACGTCCGAGGCGAGGTGATCGGCGGACTGTTCGCCGCGGGACGAGCGGCCGCCGGGTTGCACGGTGCCGGCTACATCAGCGGTACCTCCCTCGGTGACGGCACCTTCTTCGGCCGGCGCGCAGGGGCGGCGGCCGCTGGATGGGGCGCCTGATCGGCGACCTTCTGCCGCTTGGGGCCGCTGCTGTGGCGGTGACAGGCATTCTCGAGGGTGTCAGCGACGGACCGGGATGCCACTGGTCGCAGGTGCACCGGCTGATCCGCGTGAGCCACGCGCGCGGCATTGTCGTTCCAAACGCACCTGCCCAAGCGGCAGCTGCGTGCTCGCCGGCCCACCCTCGCCGGTTGTCGTGCGGAACGCACCACGTACCGGTCCGTGCCCCGGGCCTCTGGCGAGCCGTTGTCGTTTCCGACGCACCTCCGATCGATCGGGCCGACGCTCTGCGTGATGCACCGTGCCAGATGCGTCACGCTCAAGTCCGGCTGCGGGCGTCATGCGCCGCCTGCACGCATTGCCCTCGTAGTGGTCGCCAGCGGATTCGCCGAGCGACCACGAGAAGGGCAGCCGCGCTCGGCCTACTCCGCCATCGGTTCCACCGGCTCGGTGGCCGAGCCGTCGAGTACGAGTTCACGCCGGCGAAAGCGCCAACCGGCCGGCGTCCGCACGAACGAGTCGCGATAGCGCAACGTGAGTACGAGATCGCGCTGCCGGTCCGGGGCGCCGTACACGTGGTGTGCCGTGCAGGACGTCTCGCCCGCGGCGCTGTCACCGTCGACCGCCACCGACTGGCCGGTGATCAAATGCCGCGTGCGGTGGAAGTTCCGTACCCCGTCGATCAGCGCGCCCAGCTGCTCCGGTCCGCGCAACTCGGCGGCGGGCAGCCGCGCGGCCAGCGCCGGTGGCAGCGCGACCAGCGCATCGGACGCGAACACCGCACGCAGCGCGGCCACGTCGCGGGCATCGACAGCGGCCGCGTACGCCTCCGCGAGCTGACGCAACTCGCTCAGGTCACGCTGTTCCGCAGCGACGTCGTCACCGCCCATCCGAGACCGCCCTCACTCGGAGATGGTGACGATACCGGCGAGGGCCGCCTTGCTGATCGAACGCTGCAACGCCGAACAGGTCCGGACGCGCGCGATCATCGCGCCGTCTGCGGAGCGTTCACGCAACTCCTCGCACCGGCCCGGTCCGTCCGCCGGCCACTGCACCGACGTCTGCTGCCAACTCGTCTTGCCGACCAGTACCTGCACGCCGCAGCGCTGGCAGCGCACCGGGACGTCGGCGCGGCTGGGCAGTCCGGAAGGGAGCTCGACCATCAGCTCACCGACGCGTCCGCCGGGCTCCGCGATGCCATGATCTCGGCGACCTCCTGCTTCCACGCCTCGACGGGACGGGTGGTGTCCAGCTCGAACTCGAAACGGTTCGTCATCTCCGGCGTCACGTCCGCGACGTCGACGTAGAACTGCTCGTACCAGCGGCGCAACTGGTACACCGGTCCGTCCTCCTCGCACAGCAGCGGGTTGTCGATGCGGGTCTTGTTCCGCCAGATCGCGATGTCCTGCTCGAAGCCGCGGCCGATGTGCTCGGCGCTGGCTGCGGCGAGGCGCTCGGCGGCGTCACCGGCCAGGTGCGTCGCCTTCTTGACGATGATGCCGTACTGCAGCACGAACGAGGTGGGCGAGATCGGGTAGTGGCAGTTGATCAGCACGTTCTCCACCGACGAGCCGTCGTCATAGTTGTAGATCAGCTCGTCGATCATGAAGGAGGGGCCGTAGTACGACGCGGTCGACTCGTTGTCGGTGAGCGTCGGCTCGCCCGGCTTGGCCGGCGGCCGGACGTCCTCGCGCCCGCTGCCGCGTTGGTACTGGGTGGCGACGTGGTTCTCGAACACGTTCTTGAAGAACGTCGGGAACGAGAAGTGGACGTAGAAGAAGTGCGCCATGTCCACGACGTTGTCCACGATCTCGCGGCAGTTGCTGCCGTCGACGACGAGCTTCTTCCAGATCCAGTCGGTCCACTCCGGGCTCTCGGCACCCTCGATGCGCGGGATCGTGACCTCGGCCGGCGGCGGGTTCCCCTCCGGGTCGTTCCAGACGAACAGCAGCCGGTCCTGCACGAGCGTGCTCCAGGCCCGGGTCCGCGCCCGCGGTGGCACCCGCCGCGAGTACGGGATCTTCTTGCACCGACCGTCGCCGCCCCAGCGCCAGTCGTGGAACGGGCAGGCGACCTCGTCACCCTTGATCGTGCCCTGCGACAGGTCGCCGCCCATGTGCCGGCAGTAGGCGTCGAGCACCTTGACCGAGCCGGCACCGGTCGCGAACACGACGAGCTTCTCGCCGAACGCCTGGATCGCGTGCGGCCTGCCGTCGGTGAACTCCTCGACCGGACCCAGGCAGTGCCAGCCGCGGGCGAACCGGACCGGCGCGGCTCCGCTGTCGATGACGCGGACTTCGTCCTCGGACTGCGTGAGGCTCACGGTGCCAACTCCCTTTCCGCGGCAGGGCTTCGGCCGCTCGTTGCCAGGTTACGAGCGGTCCTGCCGGCAGGAGTCGAGCGTCCCACTGACCGGGAGCCCTGCGCCACCGCGCGCGCACGGGACGGCAGGGTGAGCGCTGAGGAGGTCCGTAGCGAGTGGCCGACGAGGTGCTGGACGCGGTACGGGAACTGCTCCCCGCGATCGCGGCGCGGTCCGCCGCCGCCGAGCAGGCGCGCGAGCTTCCCGCGGAGACCATCGCGGAACTGGGCGCGGCCGGCGTCTTCCGGATGCTGCAACCCGCACGGTACGGCGGCCTGGAGGCCGAACCGGTGCGCTTCTACCGCGTCGTCCGCGAGCTCGCCGCGGCCTGTGCCTCGACCGGCTGGGTGAGCGGGGTGCTCGGCGTACATCCCTGGCAGCTCGGGCTGTTCGACGATCGTGCGCAGGCCGAGGTGTGGGGCGCCGACCCTGCCGTGCTGGTCGCCTCGTCGTACGCGCCGCTCGGCAGGCTCACGCCGGTCGACGGTGCGGGTGCCCCCGCCGGTGGGGGCGTGGCCGCGGGGGGAGGCTACCGGCTCTCCGGACGCTGGGGGTTCGCCTCCGGCTGTGCCCACGCGTCGTGGTGCCTGCTCGGTGCGCTCGTCGTCGGCGCCGAGGGCCGGCCGGTGGACTTCATGACGGTGCTGGTGCCGCGGGCCGACTACCGCATCGCCGACGTCTGGGACGTCGTCGGGCTGCGTGGCACCGGCAGCAACGACGTGATCGTGCGGGACGTCTTCGTGCCGGCACACCGCACCATGCGCAACTACGAGCAGGCACAACTGCGTGGCCCGGGGCAGAAGGTGAACACCGGCCCGCTGTACCGGATGCCGTTCGCGACGATCTTCACGAGCGCCGTCGCCGCGCCGGTGATCGGCGCGGTATCCGGCGGGTACGAGCGGTACCTGGAACAGATGCGCGACCGCAGCCGGCTCAGCCTCGGCGGCGGCCGCTTCGCCGAGGACCACTTCGCGCAGGTGGCGGTCGCCCGCGCCGCGTCGCAGCTCGACGCCGCGATCTTGCAGACCGACCGCAACGTCACCGACATCTGGGCGCGTGTGGTCGCCCACGAACCGATCCCGATGCGGTTGCGGCTGCGCGCGCGGCGCGACCAGGTGATGGGTGTCGAGCGGGCCGTGGAGGCGATCGACCTGCTGTTCAAGACTGCCGGCGGCAACTCGCTGCGCACCGGGAACCCGATCGAGCGTGCCTGGCGCGACGCGCACGCCGGCAGCGTCCACGTCGCCAACGACGCCGACCGCGCGCTCGCGTTCTACGGCCGCGGCGAGTTCGGCCTGACCGTCGAGGACAACCTCGTCTGACAGCGGCTGTGACCGGGAGGGCAGCGCTCAGAAGAGCGCGAGCTGGTCGCTGACCGGCACCCGTACGGGCAGCCGGCGCACCGCCGGGCGCGGTGGTGCCGACGCGACCCACTGCTCCGCGACGGGCCGTGGCGGCAGGTCGGCGCCGGCGAGGATCTGTGCCGCCTTGGCGGCGGACCAGACCAGGTTCTGCGCCTGGAACACCGCGTCCACGACGGCCACCGGCAGCGGCAGCACGCCGGCTCCGGCCGTGACGTCCAGCCCGAGCGGGACGTCGTGGTGCATCGCCATCACCTGGCAGTTGAGCTCCCAGGCGGCGCGCGCCTCGGGGTGCGCGAGCCGGCCGGCCACGCCCGCCCCGAGCCGGTCGCCCACCGCGTCCAGGTCGTCGAACGCGCTCGCGGCGGAGCCGAACTCGGCGAGCAGGCGTGCGGCGGTGCGCGGGCCGACGCCACGCACGCCGGGCAGGTTGTCGGAGGGGTCGCCGCGCAGCGCCGCGTAGTCGCGGTACTGGGCGGGCGTGACGCCGAGCAGCATGACCAGGCGTTCGGGCGTCATCGTCGGCGAGGCCTCGACGCCGCCGTTGATGATGCGCAGCACGCTGGTGCGCTCGTCGATCAGGGCGAACGCGTCGCGATCGGACGTCGCGATCACGGTCCGGCCGCCGAGGCCGCGGGCGAACGCGGCGACCGACGCGCTCACGTCGTCGGCCTCCAGCCCGTCCGGGACGACGACGGCTAGCCCGAGGTCGCGCATCACCTCGACCGCGCAGGCGAGCTGCTCGACCAGGCTGGCCAGCTTCTCGGCCCGGTTGGCCTTGTACCCGGGCCAGCGCTCGCGGCGCAGCGACCGGCACGGGTCGTCGAACCCGACCACCACGGCGGTGGGGCGGACGCGGTCGACCGCCGCGACGAGCTGGGTCAGCAGACCGCGAACCGCCCAGCGAGGCTGCTCGCTGCTGGCCATCGCGTGGTAGCTGCGGTGGACGAGGGAGTTCCCGTCGATCACCAGCACCACCGGCTCTTCCACGCACCCACTGTGCCAGGCGCCTGCGACGATCGCGCCGTCAACCCGCCAGGTGGCGCGCCGCACGGTAGGCGAACACCATCGCCGTGCCGATCGGGCTGCCCGGGGCGGGGTAGTGGCGGCCCATCACCGACGCGCTCGTGTTGCCCGCCGCGTAGAGCCCGTCGATCGCGCTGCCGTCGGTGCGCAGTACCCGCGCGTCGGCGTCGGTGCGAAGCCCGCCCTTCGTGCCGAGATCGCCCAGCACCACCCGAGCCGCGTGGTACGGCGGCTGCCCGAGCGGGACGAGACAGGGATTCGGCGCGTCGGACGGGGCGGCGAAGTAGCGGTCGTACTCGTCCTCGCCGCGGTGGAACTGCTCGTCCACGCCGGTCTCGGCGAACCCGTTGAACCGCTCGACACTGTCGCGCAGCGCGCCGGCCGGCACCCCGGTCAGGCCGGCCAGCTCCTCGAGCGTCTCGGCGCGCACCCAGGCGCCGGAGGCCAGGTACTGCGCGCGGGGTGCTCCGGGAACGCAGTTGATCGCGGGCAACTGGCCGCCCTCGCGCGAGTCGAACACGAAGTGGCACGGGATCCGGGTGGCCGGGTCCGCGGCCAGCACCCGCCCCATCCGGTCGTAGGGCAGCGACTCGTTGGCGAACCGCTCGCCGTTGCGGTCGACGAAGATGCCGCCGCGCAGGCCGAGGAAGAACGCTGCCGACCCGTCCGGCTGCACCAGGGCCGGGCACCACCAGGCTTCGTCCATCAGGTCGGTGGCCGCGCCGATCGCGACCGCGGCCTCGATCGGCTCGCCGGTGTTGGTGCCGCGCGGCCCCATCGTCCAGTCGGGCCGTCCCGGCGTGTCGCAAGCGGCGCGCAGTGCGGCGTTGCCCTCGAAACCACCGGCTGCCAGCAGCACACCGCGCGCCGCTCGCACCCGCAGCGGGCCGTCGTCGGTGTGGGCCTGGACCCCGACGACCCGCCCACCCTCGACCACCAGCCGCTCGACGCACGCCCCGGTGCGCAGCTCGGCGTTCCCGGTCCTGCGCAGCGCGAGCAGCAGCCGGCCGATCAGCGCCTGCCCGCCGCCGAGCGTGTCCCGCGGCACGTCGACGCCGTTGCGCTCGGCCGCGATGGTCGGGCGCAGCAGGGCGAGCAGGTCGGCGTCGAGTTCGGCCGACGGCAGCGGCGCGGGGACGATGTGGCCGCCACCGGGAAGCCGGCCGTCGACCGCGAAGTAGTCGGGGAAGCTGAAGTACCGGAATCGCAGCAGCGGGTCGCGCTCGAGGAACTCGACAAGCTCGGGCGCGGTGCGCAGGTACGCCTCGCGGCGCGGGTCGTCGCCGTCGCCCAGTACCGCGCGCAGATAGGTGCGGCCGCGATCGACGGAGTCCACGACACCGGCGCGCGCCTCGGCCTGGTTGCCGGGCAGGAACAGGCCGGCGCCGGAGTACGCGGACGTGCCGCCGAACAGGGCGGTCTTCTCCAGCACCACCGTCCGCAGCCCGTTGCTCGCTGCCGTGTACGCGCCGGCCAGCGCGCCGCCGCCGGAGCCGACGACCGCCACGTCGCACTCGAGGTCCATCTCGCGACTGTCCCGCGGACAACGCCGAGCGGCCAGGGGCGTCCCGGTCACCGGGAGCGGTCGCGGCGCGCGGCCCGGCCGCGTGGCTAGCGTCGGCCCGATGAACCGCTTCGAGGGCAAGGCGGTGCTGCTCACCGGTGCCGCGTCCGGAATGGGGCGCGCGACGGCGCGGCGGCTCACCGCCGAGGGTGCCGCCGTGTTCGGCGTGGATCGCGACGAGGCGGGGCTGGAGCAGACCGCGGGCGAGATCGGATCGGGCCGCTTCGTCCCGCACGTGGCCGACGTCAGCGACGAGCAGGCGGTGATCGCGGCCGTGGCCGCCGCGCGCGAACAGCTCGGCGGCCTGGATGTGCTGGCGAACGTCGCCGGGATCCAGCGCACCACCCCGTTGGCGACGCTGACCGTCGCCGAGTTGCAGGAACTGTTCGCCGTCAACACGATCGGCACGGCGCTGTTCTGCCGCGAGGCCGCGCTGCATCTGCCCGATCACACCGGGGTGATCGTCAATATCGCCTCGAGCGCTGCCACCCACGGCCACCCGTACATGGCCGCGTACGCAGCCAGCAAGGGTGCGGTGCTCGCCCTGACCCAGACGCTCGCCGCCGAACTCGCGCCGCGTGGCATCCGGGTGCTCGCGATCTCCCCTGGCGGCGTGCGCACCCCGCTCACCGCGAAGGTCACCTTCCCCGAGGACGCCGACCGGAGCTACTACGGCCGCGTGCTGCCGTTGCTCGGTTTCGGTGAGCCCGAGGACGTCGCCGCGGCGATCGCCTTCGCGGCGTCCGCCGACGGCCGGTACTGGACCGGTTCGGAACTTCGCCTCGACGGCGGCTCACACATCTAGGAGATCGCCATGACCCGACGTGCTGTCGTCACCGGCTCGGCGTCCGGGATCGGCAAGGCGACCGCGGTGTTGCTGCAGCAGCAGGGCGTCGACGTGCTCGGTGTCGACCTCAAGGACGCGGACGTGTGCGCCGACCTGGGCACGCCGGACGGCCGGTCCGCCGCGGTCGAGGCGATCGGCGAGCGTGGCGGCCTCGACGTCGTGGTGGCATGTGCCGGCATCACCGGCGCGAACGCGGCGGTGCCGAGCGTCAACTTCTTCGGCGTGGTCGACCTGCTCACCGGGCTGCGTCCGCTGCTCGCCGCCGGCAACGACCCGCGCGCCGCGCTGATCAGCTCGGTGTCCAGCGTGCACCCGACCGACGAGGCGCTCGTGGCCGCCTGCCTGGCGCAGCACGAGGTGGCTGCGCGTCGCCGTTCGGAGGAGTTACTGGCCGAGCAGGCCTGGGCGTTGCTCTACTCCTCGTCGAAGGCGGCGCTGGCCCGCTGGGTGCGGCGCGCCGCGATAACCCCGGAGTGGGCGGGTGCGGGCATCGCGTTGAACGCGGTGGGCCCGGGCGTGGTGCTCACCCCGATGAGCGGCGAGCTGATGAACGACCCGGTGATGAAGCCGATCATGGACGCCGCGGTGCCGATGCCGCTGAACGGCTACGCGCCGGCCGAGGCGGTCGCGGCGCCGCTGGCGTTCCTGGTCAGCCCGGCGAACACGCACGTCACCGGGCAGGTGCTGTTCGTGGACGGCGGCGCGGAGGCCACGCTGCGCGGCGACACGATCTGGTGACCCGAACTACTGCGTGAGGTTCTGGATGCCCGTCGTGTCCAGCTGCGCGATCGAGTAGGCCGAGAACGTCCGGTACGGGCTGCGACCCTCGAAGTAGGGCGTGACCTGGCCGGCGAACTCGGCCGCGGTGAACACGCCGTCGGCGGCCTCGAACTTCTTCTCCACCGTGGCCGGCGCGAGCAGTGCGACCATGCCGCCGTACACGACGAACACCTGGCCGTTGATCCCGTCGGCGGCGGGTGCGGCGAGGAACCGGACGAACTCGGCGACGCGTTCGGGGGCGAGCGCGTCGAGGGCGGTGTCCTCGTTAGGGTCGGCGCCGAAGACGTGGCCGGTCATCGCGGTGCGGGCGCGCGGGCAGATCGCGTTCGCGCGCACGCCGTAGCGCGACAGGCCCTGAGCGGTCGAGAGCGTGAGGGCGGTGATGCCGGCCTTCGCGGCCGAGTAGTTCGGTTGCCCGGCCGAGCCGAACAGGAACGCCTCGGACGAGGTGTTCACGACGCGCCCGTACACCGGGCCGCCCGCGGCCTTGCTGGCCGAGCGCCAGTGCACCGCCGCCGCGCGCGACAGCGCCGCGTGGCCCTTCAGGTGCACCCGGATCACGTCGTCCCACTGCGATTCGGTGAGGTTGAACAGCATGGTGTCGCGCAGCACGCCGGCGTTGTTGACGACGATGTCCAGGCTGCCGAAGGTCTCGACCGCCGCCGTGACCAGCGCGTCGCCCATCGACCACTCGCCGACGTCGCCGGTCACCGCGATCGCCTTGCCGCCCGCGTCCTCGATCTCGCCGACCACGTCGTCGGCCGCGGAGCCGACGTCGTTGACGACGACACGCGCTCCGGCGGCCGCCAGGGCGAGCGCCTCGGCGCGGCCGAGTCCGCCGCCGGCGCCGGTGACGACCGCGGTCCGGCCGTCCAGATCGATCGACTCGCTCATCGGCTTCCTCTCGGCAACGACGCAGGCTAGTACGTATTCTAGTTCGTCGGCCGACTGGATGTGCTGTCAGCAGTCCTGATCAGCGGGACCGCTTCGTTGGGCTGCGGGCGGCCCGACGCGCTAAGCTGGACTCCACGTGACTGAAATACATTTCACTTCGAAGGGACGGCCATGGGCGCTCCGGTGATCGTCAACGCGGTACGCACTCCGATCGGAAAGCGCCGTGGCGCCCTCGCGGGGCTGCATCCGGCGGCCGTTCTCGGCACCGTGCAGCGGGCGGTGATCGAGCGGGTCGGCCTGCCCGCCGAGCAGGTGGGCCAGCTCATCGGCGGGTGCGTGACGCAGGCCGGCGAGCAGTCCAACAACGTCACCCGCGGCGCCTGGCTGTACAGCAAGCAGCCGTACCAGGTGGCCGCGACGACGGTCGACTCCGCCTGTGGTTCCTCGCAGCAGGCGGTTCACCTGATCGCCGGGCTGATCGCGTCCGGCCAGATCAGCACCGGCATCGGCTGCGGCGTGGAGATGATGAGCCGGGTCTTCCTCGGCCAGGCGCTCACGCCCGACTCGGGCTCGCCGAAGCCTGACGATTGGGACATCGACACGCAGGACCAGTTCACCTCCGCCGAGCGGATCGCGCGCAACCGCGGGGTGACCCGCGCCGACGTCGACGCGTTCGGGTTGCGCTCGCAGCAGCGCGCCGCGCAGGCCTGGGTCGAGAACCGGTTCGAGCGCGAGATCGTGCCGGTGCAGGCGGGCGACGCGCTGCTCACCCGTGACGAAGGCTTGCGCGAGACGACTGCCGAGGGTCTGGCCGCGCTCAAGCCGGTGCTGCCCGACGGCATTCACACCGCCGGCAACTCCTCGCAGATCAGCGACGGCGCGGCTGCCGTGCTGCTCATGGACGAGGACTACGCGCGCGCGAACGGCTTCACCCCCCGCGCCCGCATCGTCTCGTGCGGCATGGTCGGCACCGACCCGTACTACCACCTGGACGGGCCGATCGACTCGACGCGGCACGTGCTCGAGCGCGCCGGCATGAAGCTCGGCGACATCGACCTGGTCGAGATCAACGAGGCGTTCGCCTCCGTGGTGCTCTCGTGGGTTCGGGCGCTCGGGGCCGATCTGGACCGCGTGAACGTCAACGGCGGCGCGATCGCGCTCGGCCACCCGGTCGGCTCGACCGGCTCGCGCCTGATCACCACCGCACTGCACGAGCTCGAGCGCAGCGACCGCTCGACGGCGCTGATCACGATGTGCGCCGGGGGTTCGCTGTCCACCGCCACGATCATCGAGCGGATCTGAGCCGGTGAGCATCGGGCTGAGCGAGGAGCACCGCGCGCTGCGCGACGCGGTGCGCGGCTGGGCCTCGCGCCACGTCCCGCCGTCCGCCGTCCGCGCCGCGGTCGAGGCCAAGGACGAGATCCTTCCGCCGTTCTGGCCGTCGCTCGCCGACCAGGGGCTCCTCGCGCTGCACCTGCCGGAGGAGCACGGCGGTGCGGGGCAGAGCCTGCTGGACGCCGCGGTCGCGCTGGAGGAGCTGGGCCGCGCGCTGGTGCCCGGACCGGTGTTGCCCACGCTGCTCGCGTCCGCGGTGCTGCACGACTGCGGGCACGCCACCCACCTGAGGGCGCTCGCGGACGGCTCGGCAACCGGCGCGTTCGCGCTGCAGCCCGGCGGGCTCACGCTTCGCGACGGGGTACTGGACGGGATCTCCGGCCCGGTGTCCGGTGCCGCGGTCGCCGACGTGCTCGTGCTCGCGGCACGCGACGGTGCTGCTGCCACCGACGGCGCCGCGCTGCGCTGGGTCGTGCTCGCCCGCGATCAGGTCGAGGTCGAGCAGACCGGCAGCTACGACCTGACCTGCCGGCCGGCCACGGTGCGCGCAACCGGCGTCCGAGCCGAGGTGTTGCCGCTGGACGAGGCGCGGGCCACGACGCTGGCCGCCGTGCTGTTCGCCGCCGAGGCGTCCGGGCTCGCCGACTGGTGCGTGACGACTGCCTGCGGGTACGCACGCGTACGCGAGCAGTTCGGCCGCCCGATCGGGCAGTTCCAGGGCGTCAAGCACCGCTGCGCGCGCATGCTGGCCCGCGCCGAGCAGGCCCGTGCCGCCGCCTGGGACGCCGCGCGCGCAGCCGCAGCACCCGGCGCGGAGGCCGAGCTCGCCGCAGCCGTGGCCGGCCTGCTCGCGCCGGACGCCGCGTTCAGCAACGCCAAGGACTGCGTGCAGGTGCTCGGCGGCATCGGCTTCACCTGGGAGCACGACGCCGGGCTGTACCTGCGCCGCGCGCACAGCCTGCGCCTGCTGCTCGGCTCGTCCGCGAGCTGGCAGCAGCGGGTCGCGAAGCCGGCGATCGCGGGGGTGCGCCGCAACCTCGGCGTCGAACTTCCCGGGCACGCCGAACGGATCCGTGCCGAGGTCCGGGCCGAGCTCCAGGCCGCCGCGGCGCTGGACGGTGCCGAGCGGGACACCTACCTGGCCGAGCACGGCTATACCGCGCCGCACCTGCCCGCGCCGTGGGGCAAGGGTGCCGACGCGCTCACCCAACTGGTGATCGCCGAGGAACTGCGCGCCGCCTCGCTGCGTCCGGTGGACATGGTCATCGGCGGCTGGGTGGTGCCGACCCTGATCGCGCACGGCAGCGCCGGGCAGCAGAAACGCTTCCTGCCCGCGTCCTTGCGCGGTGACATCGTGTGGTGCCAGCTGTTCAGCGAGCCCGGAGCCGGGTCGGATCTGGCCGCGCTCAGCACCCGCGCCGTCAAGGTCGAGGGGGGCTGGCGGCTGTCCGGGCAGAAGGTCTGGACGTCGATGGCGCGCGAGGCACACTGGGGCATCTGCCTGGCGCGAACCGACCCGGATGGTCCGAAGCACAAAGGGATTTCGTACTTCATCGTCGACATGCACAGCCCCGGTGTCGACGTGCGGCCGCTGCGTGAACTCACCGGCGAGGCCCTGTTCAACGAGGTGTTCCTCGACGACGTGTTCGTGCCCGACGACCTGCTGGTGGGCGAGCCCGGCGACGGCTGGAAGCTGGCGCGCACCACGCTGGCGAACGAGCGCGTGGCGCTGAGCTACGACTCCTCGATCGGCTCCGGGGGCGAGCGGCTGCTGGCCATCGCCGCGCAGCTCGGCGGGCTGGACGCCGAGCAGCTGTGCACGCTCGGCACGCTGCTCGCCGACGCCCAGGCCGGCGGCCTGCTCGCGCTGCGCACGACGCTGCGCTCGCTCGCCGGCGGCCAGCCGGGCGCGGAGTCGAGCATCGGCAAGCTGCTCGGCGCCGAACACACCCAGCTCGTCTGGCAGACCGCGATGGACTGGCTGGGTCCGGACGCGCTCACCCTGGACCTCGCCGACCGCACGAGCGCGGCGCACCGCTTTCTCAATGCCCGCTGCCTCACGATCGCCGGCGGCACGACCGAGGTGCAGCTGAACATCATCGCCGAGCGGCTGCTCGGGTTGCCGCGCGATCCCGAGCCGGTCTCCGGCGCGAAGGCCTGACCATGCCGATCGACGTTGCTGCCGCGCTGGGTGCCGAGCCGGCCGCCTGCGAGCTGTCCTGGACCGAGCCGGACGTCCTGCTCTATCACCTCTCGCTCGGCGCCGGCGCGTATCGAACCGATCCGGCCGAGCTGCGCTGGACCTACGAGCGGGACCTGCAGGTGCTGCCGACCTTCGCGCTCGTGGCGGGCGGCCGCGCAGCCACGATGCGCTCGGGGGCGCCGATGCGGCTGCCCGGGATCGACGTCGACCTGCGCAAGATCCTGCACGCAGGGCAGGCGATCACGCTGCACGCGCCGATCCCGGTGTGCGCGAGCGTGCGATCGACCTCGCGTGTCGCGCAGGTCTGGGACAAGGGCAAGGCCGCGGTGATCGTGCTGCAGAACGAGGTCGCCGATCTCGACGGCCGTCCGCTCTGGACGGCGACCTCGCAGATCTGGGCCCGTGGCGAAGGCGGCTTCAGTGGGGGTCCCCCCGCCGGTGAGGGCGTAGCCGGCGGGGGAGGGGATGCCGGCCCGGACACGTCCTGGGCCGCGCCCGAGCGACCCCCCGACCTGGTGCTCGACTCCCCGACGTCGACCCAGAGCGCGATGCTGTACCGGCTGAACGGCGACCTGAACCCGCTGCACGTCGATCCGCAGTTCGCTGCCGCCGCCGGGCTGGACCGTCCGATCCTGCACGGACTGGCGTCCTACGGCATCGCCTGCAAGGCCGTCGTCGACGAGGTACTCGGCGGCGACGCGAGCCTGGTGCGCGACTACGCGGCGCGCTTCGCCGGGGTGCTCGTGCCGGGGGAGAGCATCCGGACCCGCATCTGGCGCAACGGCGAGCGGCTGACGCTGCAGGCCTGCTGCCCCGAGCGGGACGGCGCCCCCGTACTCACCCACGCGACGATGACCGTAGGTGCGTCGTGACCGTGTCCCACGAGCGTCCGGTGCTGTCGGCCGAGGCGACCGCGACCGGGATCGACGCCGCCACGGCTGCCGTCCGACGGGTGCTGGAATCGCTGCTGCACGCAGGCTCGTCGGCCAGCGATCTGTCCGGGATCGCGTTGCGACTGAACGCGATCGCCGACGAACTGGCGCAACAGGCACCGACCGTCGACGACCGGATCGCGGACATGTGGAGCGGTGAGGGGGTGACCCGGCACGACCCGGTGACGGGTCCGGAGAACGCGATCGCCCCGCCGATGCCGATCACCGGCCTGCCGGACGGCTCGGTGGTCGGCACGGTCACCTTGCACCTGCCGTACCAGGGTCCGCCCGGCTACGTCCACGGTGGCGTGTCGGCGCTGCTGCTTGACCACACGCTCGGCGTCGCGAACTTCTGGGCCGGTGCGTCCGGGCGCACCGGTGAACTCACGCTGCGCTACCACCGGCCGACGCCGCTGTTCACCGAGCTCACCGTGCGGGGCAGGCAGACTTCCGTCGCAGGGCGCAAGATCCGCACCGAGGGCGAGATCAGCACGGCCGACGGCACCGTGTGCGTCTCTGCGAAGGGCCTGTTCGTCACGCCCCGCCCGGAGCACGTGCGTTTCGGCAGGGGTTGATCGGCAGGGCTCTGCTTCAATGCAGCGGTGGAGTTCGTCGAGTCCGACCGCGCCCTGTTGCTGCGCCAGTGGCGGCAGATCGCGCTGATCCCGGCTCCCGAGGGCGCCGAAGCCGAGCGCGCCGGGTTGATCGCATCGTTCGCGCGGGACGCGGGCGCCGAGGTGTCGCTGGACCGGGTGGGCAACGTCGTCGCGACGTTGACCGGAACCGGCTCGCGGGAGCTGACGTTCCTGGCGACGATGGACGACCTGGAGTCGGTCGCGCAGGCGCGGCGCTCCAGCGACCTGCTCGCGATCGACGGCAACCGGCTGGTCGGGCCGTGCACCCAGGTGACGGCATCGGATGCGACCGGGCTCGCGTTGCTGCGGTACGCGCAACTGCACCGTTCGTTCGGCGCCCTCACCGTCGCCTTCGTGCTCGGCGAGGAGACCGGGCTCACCGGTGTGCGCGCGCTGTGCGCCGACCGCGGCGATCGGCTGGGCTGGGTGGTCGACCTGATGGGCGGGGTCGGCACGATCAGCTGGAACGCTATCGGTTTCGACGGCATCGTCGTCGAGTTCAGCGCCGAGCCACGCCATTCGCTCTACGGCGGGGTGTCGGCGGTGACCGACGCGATCGCCCGGTTCGTGACGGCGCTGCACGCGGCGGTCCCTGCCTCGGTGCCGTCCGAGCCGGTGCCGGGCGTGCCACCGTCCGGGCCGCTGACGATCCGGCGGGTGAACCAACTCGCAGCGGGTGAGGTGTTCAACCACTCGCCGCAGCGCGGCACGGTCGGGGTGGACCTGCGCAGCACCGCACCGGACGTGCTGTCCTCGCTCGGCGCGCAGACCCGGGCGCTCGCGGCCACTGTCGCCGCGTCATGCGGCGTGTCGGTGATCTGCCACGACGGCGTGCAGCAGCCGGCCGCGTTGCTGCCCGGCGGCGCCGACCATCCGCTGGTGCTCGCGGCGGCGGACGCGGTGCGCTCGGTCGGGGTGGAGCCGATCCTGCGGCCATGGAGCAGCTCGAACATCAACGTGGCCTACCAGCACGGCCTGGACGGGATCGTGCACGACGACCCCACGCGCGGCGGCGGGCGCGGCACCGAGCAGGAGTGGGCGGACATCTCGCGAGTCCTGCTCGGACTGGCCGCCGACTGCCGACTGCTCCAAGCCGTGAGCGGGTAGCCGGCGTCAGTCGATGCAGCCGGCGTCGGCCTTCGGGGCGGGCGTTGCCGTACGCGAGGCCGTCCCCGGTGCCGCAGAGGTCGAGCTGTGCGGGGCGGTCGCCGTTCCCGGGGCGCTCGGTGCCGACCCGGCGAGGATCCGCGCGATGCGTGACTTGACCTTGGCCGGGTCGACCAGCTCGACGCTCTGCGACAGCCCACCGATGTTGACGGTGGACGTGCCCTGGGTCGGGATCGTGTAACCGACGATGTTGCCCGCGCTCAGGTTGGTCATCTGCTCGGCGAGGTCGGCCAGGCTGAAGCCGTTGTCGTCGACGTAGAACGAGCCGGTCACTGCCTTGATCAGGTTGCTCAGCTTGACCGGGTTGAGCAGCACACCCGCCGAGGCGATCTTGTTGAACGCGGCGGCCAGGAAGTAGCGCTGGCGCTTCTCCCGGGCGATGTCGCCACCGGTGAGGTTGTGCCGTTGCCGGACGAACTGCATCGCCTGAACGGGCGTCAGGTTGTGCTTGCCGGCGGACATCTTGAAGTTGGAGCCGACCCCGCCCTGGCCGGTTGCCTCGTTGTGCGCGATGGTGTCGTCGGTCGAGTGGCACAGGTTGACCGGGATGGCACCGATCGCCTTGGTGATCGTGTAGAAACCGCCGAAGCCGACCTGGATGTAGTGGTTGATCTTCAGCCCGGTCAGCTTGCCGACGGTGCTCACCAGTTCGTTGGCACCCGCGGCCTGCTTCTGCTTGTCACTGCCGCTGCTGTCGACGTACGCGTCGGCGTAGGCAGCGTTGATCTTGTTCTTCAGGTAGCCGCCCGGGATGTCGACGTACGAGTCGCGCGGGATCGAGATCATCGTCGCCTTGGAGCCGTCGGCGGGCACATGGATGATCATGATCGTGTCGGTGCTCAGCGAGTTGTCGTTGCCGACCGACAGCAGCCGGCGCTCGGCGGCACTGAGCCCGTCACGAGAGTCGAGTCCGACGACCAGGATGTTCTGCTCGGTGCCCTTGAACTTCGATCCGGGTTTGGCGGGCGTGCCGGCCCCGGCGAGGTTCGACAGGTGCAGCCGCTGCAGGCCGTTGTCCAGGGAGCGGTACTCGTACCAGCCGTAGCCGAAGCCGAGCAGCAGCGTGACCGACATCAGTGCGGCCACCAGCTTGCCGAGTTGCACCGCCCGGGCGCGGGTGGCGGCGCCGCCTCGCGGGACCGGCTGGGCACGGTGACTGTGCCGGCTGCGCGGCACGTGCCGGGTGCTCTCGCCCCATTCCGCGCCGCCGGTCACGAGCTGAGGTTAGTTTCGGTTGCCGAGGAAACCATGAGCGGCTGCAGCCAGTTCTCAGTGACGGGCGGTCGCGGTCGCGCACGATCACCGCTGCATAAGCGCGGCGACCTGGGGTCGCGGATCCGGTCGGCAACCGGCTTGTCCCACTGCTGATCCGCCGGGACCCCGTGTTCGGGAGTGCTGCGGATGACGCGAGGCCGCCAGGCGTACGCCGATCAGGGCGACGTCAGATGTGCAAACCGGCGCGGACCACCTTGCCGGTCGCGTTGCGCGGCAGCGCATCGGTGCTGATCCGCCACCGCGTGGGCACCTTGTAGTACGCCAACCGCTCGGCAGCGAAAGCCGCGAGTTCCGCCTGGGTGACCGACGCGCCAGGGGCAAGCACGACGAGCGCGCACACCTCCTGCCCGAGATCCGGGTGCTCGGCACCGATCACCGCGCACTCGTCGACCGCCGGATGCTCGTCCAGCACCTGCTCGACCTCGATCGGGTAGACGTTCTCGCCGCCGCGAAGGATCAGATCGCTGCGCCGGGTGGTCAGGTACAGCAGCCCGGCGCGCACGCAGCCGATGTCGCCGGTGCGCATCCAGCGGTCGGCGTCGAACATCGCCGCCGTCGCTTCCGGATCGTTCCAGTAGCCCAGCATGTTGTACGGGCTGCGCAGCCAGATCTCGCCCTCGTCACCGTCCGGCAGCACCGCGCCGGACGCCGAGCGGATCTGCACCGCGACCGTCGTGATCGGGTAGCCGACCGTGCCCGGATTCGCCGCCAGCACCGGGGGAATGGCGACCGTTGCGCCGGTGCACGACTCGGTCAGCCCGTAACTGTCGACCAGACCCTCGCGCGCGACCGGGATGAGGTCGCGCAGCCGCGACTGCAGCGCCACCGACGACGGCGCGGACGCCAGCCCGAACGCGCGCAGTGCCGAGAGGTCGTAGCCGGAGACGTCGCCTAGTTCGGCGAGCCGGTGCGCCATCGTGGGCACCACCGTCCAGTTCGTCACCCGTTCGCGCGCCACCAGTTCCAGAACGGCGTGCGGCTCGAACGCGCCCTGGGTCATCACTACCGTCTCGCCGGTCGCCAGCCGTGGCACCGCGAGGTTGTGCAGGCTGGCGATGTGGAACAGCGGCATGCTCAGCAGCCACCGACCGGACACCTGCGGCACGCCCGGTCGGAACGCGGCGGCCATCGCGTTCATCAGCCGGTGATAGCCGACGGTCGCGACGAGGTTGCGGTGCGAGTGGACCGCGCCCTTGGGCCGCCCGGTGGTCCCGCTGGTGTAGACGATCGCGGCCGGGTCGTCCTCGTCGACCTCGACCGACGGCAGCGGGGCGCCGGGGTGCGCCACCATCGCCGCCGGCAGGTCGTGCTCGACCGTCAGCACCGGGACGTCGACGCCGGGCGGCAGCCGGGCAGCCCGCTTGGCGTCGACGACCAGCACTGTCGGTGTGCTGTGCCCGAGCGCGTACCGGATCTCGGTCGGCGTCCACCACGCGTTGCAGCCGACGGTGATCGCACCGAGCGAGGCGGCGGCCCAGAATGCGACGATCCACTCCGGCGAGTTCGCGGCGAGGATCGCGACCCGGTCGCCCTTGCCCACGTGGTGCACGGTGGCGAGCTCACGCGCCAGCGAGGCGACTGCAGCTGCGTGCTCGGCGTAGCTGATCCCGCGGTCCGCGGTGACCAGGTAGTCACGGTCGCCGTGCTCGCCCGCGGCCACCAGCAGTTCACCGAGGGAGCGCTCGCGATGCGTGAACACCGGCATCGACACGCCCAACACGTCCTGCTCGGCGATCTCGAACTCCCCGCCGGGGCCGCACAGGCGGCCGATGACCTCGGCCATCAGGGCGCCCGGGTCCGTTGCTGCGGTCACCGCGCCAGCCTGGCACGCGCGATCGCGCCCGGCGCGCGCACGCTCCCGGTCAGCGGGACGTACCGGGTTCCCGCGCGCCCGGGCTGGCTAGCTTGGGCGGGACGGGCGGTGTGCCGCCGTGGGCGCAAGAAGGGACCTCGCGTGGACACTGCTGCACCCCCTGACCCGCTCGCCCCGGCCACGCTCGGGCCGGTCCGGCTGCGCAACCGGGTGTTGAAGGCCGCGACGTTCGAAGGGATGACGCCGAACTCGCTCGTCACGGACCGGTTGATCGACTTCCACCGCCGGGTCGCGGCCGGGGGAGTCGGCATGACCACGCTCGCCTACTGCGCGGTCTCGGCGGACGGGCGCTCGGCACCGGCGCAGCTCTACTGGCGGGACGAGGCGCTCGACGGCCTGCGCCGGCTGACCGACGCGGTGCACGCCGAGGGCGCCGCGGTGTCGGCGCAGCTCGGCCACGCCGGACCGGTCGCACCGGCCAAGGCGCTGGGCACGCCGGCGCTGGCCGCGAGCCGCCACCTGCACGCCACCAGCATGTCGATGACGCGCGCCGCCACCGCCGCGGACATCGCCCGCATCGTGCGCCGGCATGCCGACGCCGCGACCTACGCCATCGAGTGCGGCTTCGACGCGGTCGAGCTGCACTTCGGCCACAACTACTTCGTCAGCTCGTTCCTGAGCCCGAACCTGAACAAGCGCAAGGACGAGTTCGGCGGGTCGTTGGCGAACCGGGCCAAGCTCGCCCGCGAGACCGCCCGGGCGGTGCGCGACGCGGTGGGCGATCGCATCGCGGTGCTGGCCAAGCTGAACATGGACGACGGTGTCCCCGGCGGATTCTGGCTGGACGAGGCGGCGCAGGTGGCGCAGTGGCTCGAGTCCGACGGCACCGTGGACGCGCTCGAGCTCACCGCCGGCAGTTCGCTGCGCAACCCGATGTATCTGTTCAAGGGCGACGTTCCGCTCACCGAGTTCGCCGCCGTCATGCCGCAACCGGTCAAGCTCGGCGTGCAGCTGTTCGGCAAGCGCCTGCTGAAGGCGTACCCGTACCGCGACGCGTTCCTCCTGGAGCAGGCCAGGCAGATCCGCGCCGCAGTCGACCTGCCGTTGGTACTGCTCGGCGGGATCACCGACAAGGCAACGATGGACCTGGCCATGGCCGAGGGGTTCCAGTTCGTGGCGATGGCGCGTGCCCTGCTGCGCGAGCCGGATCTGATCAACCGGATCGCCAAGGACGAGACCGCCAAGTCCCTGTGCATCCACTGCAACAAGTGCATGCCGACGATCTACCGGGGCACCCACTGCGTGCTGGTGCCCAGCAGCGAACGATGAACAGCAGCGACACCGTCGCGGGCCTGCTGCTGGCCCGCGTGGGTGACCAGCGCCCCGGGCTGCGCACCCGCGAGCGCACCTGGACCTGGGACGAGGTGGTCCGGGAGAGTGCGGCGCGGGCCGCCGTCCTGACCGAGAGGCGGGATCCGGGCCGCCCGTTCCACGTCGGCATCCTGCTGGAGAACGTTCCTGATTTCCTGTTCTGGCTGGGCGGTGCGGCTCTCGCCGGCGCAGCCGTGGTGGGCATCAATCCGACGCGTCGCGGCGCCGAACTGGAGCGGGAGGTACGCCATGTCGACTGCCAGTTCATCGTCACGGATCGCCCCGGACGTGACCTGCTGCACGGGCTGGACGTCGGGGTGCCCGCCGATGCGTTCGTGCTCGTCGACGACGCCGGCTATCCGCAACTGATCCGGGCGCACGCGTGCGAGCCCACCAAGGCCGACGCCGTCGAGGCGTCCACGCTGTTCCTGCTGTTGCTCACCTCCGGGACCACCGGGGCCTCGAAGGCGGCCCGCTGCACGCAGGGCCGGCTGGCCCGGCTGGCGTTCGCGAACTGCGCGAAGTACGACATCGACAGCGCCGACGTGTGCTACTGCTGCATGCCGCTGTTCCACGGCAACGCGCTGATGGGGCTGTGGGCACCGGCGCTGTCGCAGGGGGCCACGATCTGCCTGGTGCGTGCGTTCACGGCATCCGGCTTCCTGCCCGATGCCCGCTTCTACGGCGCGACCTACTTCACCTATGTCGGCAAGGCGATCTCGTACATCCTGGCCACGCCGGAGCGGGACGACGACGCCGCCAACGAGCTCGATCACGGTTTCGGTACCGAGGCCTCGCCGGAGGACCAGGCCGAGTTCGCCAGGCGTTTCGGCGCGCGGCTCGTCGAGGCGTACGGGTCGAGCGAGAGTACCGGGCACGTCCGCCGGGTTCCGGACGCGCCCTCTGGCGCCCTCGGCCGGCCGGCGAACGACGACGTCGCGGTGCTGGATCCGGCGACCTTGCGCCGCTGCGCGCCGGCCCGGCTGGACGAGCACGGCCGGCTGCTGAACCCGGACGAGGCGATCGGCGAGATCGCCGACCGCGGCGCCGCTGCCCGCTTCGAGGGCTACTACAACAACGAGGCGGCGAACCGGGAACGGGTGCGCGACGGCTGGTACTGGAGCGGTGACCTCGGCTACCTGGACGAGGCGGGGTTCTTGTACTTCGCCGGGCGCAGGGGCGACTGGGTGCGGGTCGACGGGGAGAACTTCTCGACGCTCGTGGTCACCCGGATCCTGCGGCGGCACAAGCAGGTCCTCGCCGCCGCAGCCTTCGCCATCGCCGACCCGCGCTCGGGGGACCAGTTGATGGTCGCCCTCGAGGTGGCCGATCCGGGGGCATTCGACGCGGCGGCGTTCGCGGCCTTTCTCGCCGCGCAGCCGGACCTGGGCACCAAGGCGACGCCACGCTTCGTCCGCGTGTCTGCCGCGCTGCCGACCACCGGCTCGAACAAGCTGATGAGCAAGCAGATGCAGAACGAGGCATGGCTGTGCGCCGATCCGGTGTACGCCTCGCGTGGACGCGGCGAGGTGGACTACCGGCTGATGAGCAACGAGGACAAGCGCGCGCTGGAGGCGGAGTTCTTCGCCAGCGGCCGGCAACGGCTGCTGCCCGCGGCCGCGGTGCGGGTCTAGGGGCCGGGCGTGGAGCTGCGCGAGAGCACCGGACAAGTCGAGCTGCGCCGCGAGCTGCGGGCGTACTTCGCCGCACTGCTGCCCGAGGACGACCGTCGAGCCGCGCACGAGCAGGGCGTCGGCGGGCAGCAGTTCCGCGAGATCGTCGCCAAGCTCGGTGCTGATGGCTGGCTCGGCATCGGCTGGCCGACCGAGTTCGGCGGCCAGGGTCGCTCGGTGGCCGAGCAGTACGTGTTCTTCGACGAGGTGCAGCGGGCCGGCATCCCGTTCCCGTTCGTCACGGTGAACACGGTCGGACCGACCCTGATGGCCCACGGCACCGAGGAGCAGAAGCGGCGTTACCTGCCGGGCATCCTGTCCGGCGAGCTCGTCTTCGCGATCGGCTACACCGAACCGGGCGCCGGCACCGACCTTGCCTCGCTCAGCACCCGCGCCGTCCGCGACGGCGACAGCTGGGTGGTCGACGGCAGCAAGGTGTTCACCAGCGGGGCGAACACCGCCGACTACATCTGGCTCGCCTGCCGCACCGATGCCGATGCCCCGGTGCACAAGGGAATCTCGATCCTGATCGCCTCCACCGCCGACCCCGGCTTCTCCTGGACGCCGATCCCGACAGTCGGCGGGATGAGCGTCACGGCCACGTACTACAGCGGGGTCCGGGTGCCGGCCGCCGACCTGGTCGGGCCGGTGCACGGTGGCTGGTCGCTGATCACCGCTCAACTCAACCACGAGCGGATCGGCCTCGCGGCACTCGGCGGCCGGGCGATCGCGCTGTGGGAGCAGACGGTGCAGACCAGCCGCGACAGCGGCGCGCTGGACGCGCCGTGGGTGCGCGCCGAGCTGGCGCGCACCCACGCCCGGCTGGAGGCGATGCGGCTGCTGAACTGGCGGATGACCGAGGCGGTGGCGGCGGGCACGCTCGGCGCGGCGGATGCGTCGGCGACCAAGGTGTACGGCACCGAGACGCACCTGGACACCTACCGGACGCTGGTGCAGGTGCTCGGTGCCGCGGGCCGGTTGCGCGCCGGCTCTCCTGCCGCCGCGCTCTCCGGTGAGGTCGAACAGGTCTCGCGCCAGGCGGTGGTGAACACGTTCGGGGGCGGCGTCAACGAGGTGCTCCGTGACATCGTGGCCACCGCCGGCCTCGGGCTGCCGCGCGTGAGGAGAACGACATGAACTACGAGCAGTTCGTGGGGCGTTCCGGGTCGGCGTCCGACGCGCAGGACGAGGTCAACCTGCCGATGATCCGGCACTGGGTCGAGGCGATGGGCGACACGAACCCGGTGTACCTCGACGAGCGCGCAGCGCGGGCAACCGGCCGCGACAGCGTGATCGCGCCACCGACCATGCTGCAGGCGTGGACGATGCGTGGCTACGCCGCCTCGCAGGCGCCCGCCCCGCCCGGCGATGCGCTGAGCGAGCTGTGGGCGGCGCTCGCGGCGGACGGGTTCAGCTCGGTGGTCGCGACCGACTGCGAGCAGGAGTACCTGCGCGAACTGGTTCCCGGTGACCGGCTGAGCGCCACCGAGACCGTCGAGAGCATCTCGTCCGAGAAGCAGACCGCGCTCGGCGCCGGACACTTCGTGACCACGGTGAAGACCTATCGCGACCAGCACGAGGAGGTCGTCGGGGTGCAGCGCTGGCGCACGTTGCGATTCCGTCCCGGTACCGGCCGCACCGGGACCCCCGGGCTCCGTCCGCGGCCGGCGCTCAACCGGGACAACGCGTTCTGGTTCGACGCTGCCCGTGAGCACCGCCTGGTGATCCAGCGGTGTACGGCGTGCGGTGCGCTGCGCCATCCGCCGGCGCCGTGCTGCCCCACGTGTCACTCCTTCGACTGGGACACGGTCGAGGCGAGCGGGCGCGGCGCTGTCCACAGCTTCGTCGTGAACCACCATCCGCAGGCGCCCGGGTTCGACTACCCGCTGCCGATCGTGCTCGTCGAGCTGGACGAGGGCGTGCGCCTGGTCGCCAACGTCGTCAGCCTCGAGCCGGACGAGATCGAGATCGGGCTGCCGGTGAGGCTGGTGTGGATCGACGCCGATCCCGACCTGACGCTGCCCGCCTTCACCGCCGCCGCCAGGGAGGCCTGATGGACTTCACCTTCACCGAGGACCAGCGGTCGCTGCAGGCGTTGGCGGCGCAGGTGTTCGGCGGGCACGCGAGCGTCGAACGGGTACGCGCGGTCGAGGCCGGCGAGGAGCGCGTAGATCGTGAGCTGTGGGCCCAGCTTGCGGCTACCGGGTTGCTGGGCGTCGCAGTGCCCGAGGCGTCCGGCGGTGCCGGGTTCGGGCTGGTCGAGGCGTGCCTGGTGCTCGAACAGCAGGGGGCGCACGTGGCGCCGGTGCCGCTGTGGCAGACGGTGACCGCGGCGCTCGCGATCGCCGAGCTCGGCACCGGGGCGCAGCAGGGCGCGGTGTTGCCGCAGGTCGCCGACGGCAGCCTGATGCTCACGGTCGCGCTCGAGGAGTTCGGCGCCGGCGCGCTGACCACGCCCGCCACCCGGGCGATCAGGAACGCCGACGGCCACTGGCGGTTGACCGGGGCCAAGGCTGCCGTTCCCGCCGCGCACGTTTCCGGCCGCGTGCTGGTCTCGGCGTGCCTGCCGGACGGCGAACCCGCGGTGTTCCTCGCCGACCTGGACGCCGCCGGGATCTGCGGCGAGCCGGCCGACACGACGGCGCACGAGCTCGCCGCGCACCTGAGCTTCGCGGATGCGCCGGCCGAACTGCTGGGCGGCGCCGGCGCGCTTCACCGGCTGCTCGACCTGGCCCAGGTTGCGATCGCCGCGGTGCAACTCGGCGTGGCCGAGAGCGCGATGCGCCAAGGCGCGAAGTACGTCAGCGAACGCGAACAGTTCGGCCGCCCCATCGGCACCTTCCAGGCAGTCCAGCACCAGCTTGCCGACTGCTACCTGGACGTCGAGGCGATGCGTGTCACGCTGTGGCAGGCCGCCTGGCTGTGCGCGGCGGCCGGTGCTGAGGTCGGCACCTCGGTCGGCGTGGCGTCCTGGTGGGCGGCCGACGGCGGCGCGCGCGTGGTGCACCGCGTGCAGCACCTGCACGGCGGCATCGGCGTCGATGTCGACTACCCGATCCACCGCTACCTGCTGTGGGGCAAGCAACTGGCCGGACTGCTCGGCGGGCAGGCGGCCCGGCTGGAGCGGCTCGGCGGACGGATCGCGTCATGAGCGCGGTCGGCGAGCAGTTGCCCGAGTTGCGGATCCCGATCACCCGCACGCTGATCGTCGCCACCGCGATCGCCGGCCGCGACTACCAGGACGTGCACCACGACCCCGAGTTGGCACGCGAACGCGGTTCCAAGGACGTGTTCATGAACATCCTGACCAGCAACGGGCTGGTCGGCCGGTACGTCACCGACTGGGCCGGCCCGGCAGCGCGGCTGCGCAAGGTCGCGATCCGGCTGGGCGCGCCTAACTATCCGGGCGACGTGATGACGATGACCGGCGAGGTCACCGAGGTCGACGGCGAGCTGGTCACCGTCGCCGTCCGCGGCGCGAACAGCCTGGGCGCGCACGTCACCGGCACCGTCACGCTGACCGTGGGCAACACGCGATGAGCCGCTCCGGGACGGGGCTTTCCGGCAGCGCGGCCGTCGTCGGCATCGGCGCGACCGAGTTCAGCAAGGACTCTGGGCGCAGTGAGCTGCAGTTGGCCTGCGAGGCGATCCTCGCCGCGCTCGAGGATGCCGGCCTGCGACCCGAGGACGTCGACGGCCTCACCACGTTCACGATGGAGACGAACTCCGAGATCGTCGTGGCCCGGGCTCTGGGCATCGGCGAGCTCACCTTCTTCTCGCGGATCGGGTACGGCGGTGGGGCGGCGTGTGCGAGCGTGCAGCAGGCCGCGATGGCGATCGCGACCGGAATCGCGCAGGTGGTCGTCGTCTACCGCGCGTTCAACGAGCGCTCCGGGGTGCGCTTCGGGCTGGGCCAGGGCGACCGTCCGGTCGACGCCACCGCCGACCGTGCTGCCTACTCGTGGCTGACGCCGCAGGGGCTGCACACGCCGGCGCAGTGGGTGGCCATGTTCGCACGCCGCTACCTGTACGAGTACGGCGCGACCAGCGAGGATTTCGGCCGCGTCGCAGTGCTCGATCGCAAGCACGCTGCGACCAACCCGAAGGCGTGGTTCTACCAGCGGCCGATCACGCTGGCCGATCATCAGGCGTCGCGGTACATCGCCGAGCCGCTGCGGCTGCTGGACTGCTGCCAGGAGACCGACGGCGGCCAGGCGCTGGTGCTCGTCTCTCCCGAGCGGGCCGGCGACCTGCGGAACCGGCCGGCGCTGGTGCGCGCGGCGGCACAAGGCGCCGGCGCCGACCAGCACATGATGGCGAGCTACTACCGTCCGGACATCACCGGCATCCCGGAGATGGGGCTGGTCGGCCGGCAGTTGTACGCGCAGAGCGGCCTCGGCCCGAGTGACCTGGACGCGGCGATCCTCTACGACCACTTCACCCCACTCGTGCTGCCGCAGCTGGAGGAGCTCGGCTTCTGCAAGCCGGGCGAGGCGAAGGACTTCATCGCCGACGGCAACCTCGAACTCGGCGGCGCGCTGCCGACCAACACGCACGGCGGCCAGCTCGGTGAGGCCTACCTGCACGGCGTGAACGGCATCGCCGAAGGGGTGCGGTTGATCCGCGGTACGTCGGTCAACCAGCCCGACGGCGTCGAGAACGTGATCGTGACGGCCGGGACCGGGGTCCCGACGAGCGGACTGATTCTGGGAGCTGCGAGATGAGCGTGCTGGACACCTTCCGGCTGGACGGGCGGGTCGCGCTGCTGTCCGGCGCAGGCCGCGGCATCGGTGCCGCGGCGGCACTCGCGCTGGCCGGTGCCGGTGCCGACGTCGCGGTGCTGGCGCGGACCGGCGAGCAGTTGGAGAAGGTGGCGGCGCAGGTCCGCGAGCAGACCGGACGGCGGGCGCTGCCGGTCGTCGCCGACGCCTACGACGCGCACGACACCGCGGCGGCAGTGCAGCGGGTGGTCGCCGAGTACGGCCGGCTCGACGTCGTCGTGTCGATCACCGGCGGCGCGTTCCCGCGCCCGTTCGCGAAGACCGACGACGAGATGCTGGTCGATTCGTTCCGCAGCAACGTGATCAACGGGCTGCGCCTGGTCCGGTGCGCGCTGCCGCACCTGCTCGAGTCCGACTCGGCCAGCGTGGTCATGGTCTCCAGCGCGATCGGGCATGTGGTCGGCCGGGGCTACGTCGCGTACGGCTCGGGCAAGGCGGCGCTGGATCACTCGGTGCGCCTGCTCGCCGCCGAGCTGAACCCGAAGGTGCGCGTGAACGCGGTGGCGCCCGGGGCGGTGCTGACCGACTCGCTGGAGAAGGTTGCCGCCGACCCGGCGATGAAGGCGCTGCTGGAGCGCGAGACGCCGCTGCACCGCATCGGCACCGTCGAGGACGTCGCCGCAGCGGTGCTGTACCTGGCCGGGCCGGCATCGTCCTACGTCACCGGGCAGGTGCTCGCGGTCGACGGCGGGCTGGTGAAGTCGAACCTCGACATGCCCTTCCCGGATCTGTGAATGGACGACCGGCAGGCGATCGTGGAGGTGCTGATCGAGGCGGCGTGGATCTTCGACCACAAGCAGTGGGAGCGCATGGCTGAGGTGTTCACCCCGGACGCCGTCGCGTACGGACAGCGCGGCCTGGAGGCGATCACGGCGAACACGATCGGCTACCTCGGCGGCTGCGGTCCGACGCAGCACCTGCTCGGCAACCACCGCGTGCGGGTCGACGGTGACCGTGCGAGCGTGACCAGCTACGTGCGCGCGTTCCACCTGCGTGCCGGCGTGGACCCGATGCAGCGTGCCGAGCCCGACCGGTACTGGGACTTCCTCGGCGAGTACCACGACACGCTGGTGCGTACCGCGGACGGCTGGCGGATAGCGTCCAGGGTGTGCACACCGACGGCGGGGACCGGTCGGCTCGAATTGACGGCGACACCGTGACGGAGCCTCATCCGCTCGCCGGGGCCGACCTCGGCAGCCGGACCGTGCGGTACGACGAGCGGGACGCGATCCTGTACGCGCTCGCGGTCGGTGCCGGCGCGAGCGACCTGGACCTGGTCTTCGAGCGGCGGCTGCGCGTCCTGCCGACGTTCGCGCTGACGCTCGCGCAGTGGGCGCCGGACGTTCTGGCCGGGCGGGGTGCGTGGGACGTGGCCACCGCGCTGCACGGCGCGCAGCGGCTGCAGGTGCTGGACCCGCTGCCGGCTTCTGGCGAGGTGTTGATGACCGCGCGCGTCGGCGACGTGTGGGACAAGGGCTCGGCGGCCGTGTTCGACGTCGTGGTGCAGAGCCGGTACTTCCGCGCGACGTGGTCGATCTTTGCGCCGGGACGTGGCGGCTTCGGTGGTTCGCGCGGTCCGGCAACGCCTGCTTCGTCCGAGGGTGTTCCGGACGTCGAGACGACCCTGCCGACGTTCGCCACCCAGGCCGCCCTCTACCGGTTGACGGGCGACCGGCACCTGATCCACATCGACCCGGCTGCCGCGGCGGCGATCGGCCAGCCGCGACCGATTCTGCACGGGCTCTGCACGCTGGCCGCCGCGGTGCTGCGGATCGCGGCGGTGACGGGCGCGCACCCGGCGGACGTGCTTGAGCTCGGTGGCCGGTTCGCGGCGCCGGTGCTGCCGGGCCAGGTGCTCGACCTGCAGCTGTGGACCGGGGGCGGCGCCGGCACCGCGTTCCGCGCCGTGCACGCCGGCACCCCGGTGCTGACTGCCGGGACCGTCCGATTCCAGGACAGCCGGTGACGGCGGACGATCTGCGCTGGCTCGACGCCACCGCGTCCGCGGAACTGGTCGCCGCCGGTGCCCTGTCGCCGGCGGAGCTGGTCGATGCCGCGATCGGTCGGATCGAGAAGCTCGACCCGGCGATCAACGCGGTGATCCATCAGCGCTTCGACCGGGCGCGGGCGGAGGCGCGTGGCGAGCTGCCGGACGGGCCGTTTCGCGGCGTCCCGATCGTGATCAAGGACCTGGACGCGACGGCCGGCGACCCATTACACCTGGGCACCCGCTTCCTGCGCGATGCGGGCTACACCGCGGACTATGACACCGGGTTCGTCACCCGGCTGCGTCGCGCCGGCTTCGTCGTCGTCGGGCGCACCAGTACGCCGGAGTTCGCGCTGTCGATCACGACCGAACCGCTGGCCACCGGGCCGACCCGCAATCCGTGGGATACCGAGCGGTCGACCGGCGGTTCGTCGGGCGGCAGCGCCGCGGCCGTCGCGGCCGGCATGGTGCCGGTTGCGCACGCGAGCGACGGCGGCGGCTCGATCCGTATCCCGGCCAGCGAGTGCGGGCTGGTGGGGCTCAAGCCGACGCGTGCCCGGATCAGCATGGCGCCGGATGCCGGTGAGGGGTGGGCCGGCGCGTCGACCGACGGGGTGCTGAGTCATACCGTGCGGGACACGGCGGCGCTGCTGGACGTGCTGGCCGGCCCGGAGCCCGGCGATCCGTACTGGGCCCCGCCGTTGTCTCGCCCGCTCGCGGACGAGGTCGGTGCCGAGCCCGGACGGCTGCGCATCGGCATGCTTGCGCGCCCGCCGTTCGCCGACGTGCCCGGCGATCCAGAGGTGGAGGCGGCCGTGCGCGCCACGGCCGAACTGCTCACCGGGCTCGGGCATCGTGTCGAGGAGTCGTTCCCGGCTGCGATGTACGACCCTGAGTTCGGCCCGCACTACGGCACCATCACGTCCTGCTCGGTCACCGCGGAGATCGACCGCTGGGCGCAGGTTCTCGGCGCCCCGGTCGACGAATCACGGCTGGAGGGGATGACGCAGCTGTCCCTGCAGCATGGCCGCGCGTCGAGCGGTGCCGACTACGTGAGTGCGGTGCAGTGGATGCACGGCTTCAACCGGCGCGTGGCGAAATGGTGGGCGGACGGGTTCGATCTGCTGCTGTGCCCGGTGCTCAACGGCACGCCGCCGCCGATCGGTTGGTTCAGCGACATGGCTACCGCCTACGAGCGGATCGGTGCACTGTTGCACTACACAGGCCAGTTCAACATCACCGGTCAGCCCGCGATCTCGCTGCCGCTCGGGATGAGTGCCGACGGGCTGCCCATCGGTGTGCAGCTCGTGGGCGGTTTCGGTCGTGAGGACGTCCTGATCAGGGTCGCCGCGCAGCTCGAGCAGGCTGCCCCCTGGTCCGGCCGCCACCCGAGTCTCTGAAGCCGATCGACGTCTCTCTGAACCGGTCGACGTCAACTTCTGTCCGCACTCGTGGCGGGCGGCCGGATTTGCCCCGCCGGCGCGCCGAGCCGAGATCCACTCCTTCAACTCACGCGAGGAGCCCCCATGTCAGTCCCCCATGGCCCGTGACCGGGCCGCTCGGTAGCGGTGAGAATGAAGGGGTCGCCCGGTGACGTCGCGTGAGCTTGGTGCCGGGTGCCCGAATGTCAGTCGGACGCGGGAGCCTGCGGTACCCGGTATTGCTGCTACGAGCGCGTGATTCAGATTCGTTGTCGACAGGCTCCTCCGGGCGACGCCGTTGCGTCGGAAGGAGTGAGGGCGATGGATGTGGTGATCGAACGGTGTGCCGGTATCGACATCGGCAAGAAGACAATGGCGGTGACGATCCGCGCGCCGGGACAGGGCAAGCGTCGACGGCAGGAGACCCGCACGTTCGGCACGATGACCGGCGAGGTGCTCGCTCTGCGGGACTGGCTGCTCGCCGAGGGCGTGCAGGTCGCGGCGATGGAAGCGACCAGCGACTATTGGAAGCCGGTGTTCTACCTGCTCGAGGACGTGAGCGAGTGTTGGCTGCTCAACGCCCATCACCTCAAGGCGGTGCCCGGCCGCAAGACCGACGTCAAGGACTCGGAGTGGATCGCCCGAGCCTGTCAAGTCTTCTGTGTAAGTGGTCAAGATCGTTGGGTTAGAGGCCGGCGGGGAGCCGGCCGGGGTAGGCCAGGTCGAGGGCGTTGATGGCGGCGCGCCAGCCGGTGGTGGTGGCGCCTTCGATCAGGCGGGGCGGGGCGGTGCGCTTGTTCGCCGGCTTGCCTTTGTCCTTCTCTCGCAGAGCGGCGCGCTTGTCTTCGATGTCGAGGATGGCCAGCCAGATGAGCTTGATGATGGCGTCGTCATTGGGGAACTGGCCACGGTTCTTGATGATCTTGCGGAGCTGGTAGTTCAACGACTCGATCGAGTTGGTGGTGTAGATGACCTTGCGAACCTCCAGTGGGAAGGCCAGGAACGGCACGAACCGGTCCCAGGCTCGTTCCCACGCTGCGACGGTGGCGCCGTACTTCTTGCCGAGTTCGGAGTCGGCGAACGTGGTGAGCTCGTCGAAGGCGGCGTCGGCGTTGACCGCGGTGTAGATCGGCTTGAGCGCCGCAGCGACGGCCTTGCGGTCGTTGTAGGACACGTAACGCAGCGAGGCGCGAATCAGGTGGACCACGCAGGTCTGCACCACTGTCTGCGGCCAGGTCGACTCGACCGCCTCTGGCAGCCCGACCAGGCCGTCGCAGCAGGCGATCAGCACGTCGCGCACTCCGCGGTTGCGCAGCTCGCCGAGCACCTGGTTCCAGAACCGAGCGCCTTCTTGCTGCTGAACCCACAAGCCCAGCACGTGCTTCACGCCGTCGGTATCGACGCCGATCACCACGTGACAGGCCTTGTTGCGCACTACGTTCTGGTCGCGGACCTTCACCACCAGGGCGTCGATGAAGATCACCGGATAGACCGCGTCCAGGGGACGGGTCTGCCAGGCCTTGACCTCTTCGAGGACCTCGTCGGTGATCTTGGAGATCGTGTCATGGGACAGCTCGGTGCCATAGACCCGCTGCAGGTGGTGGCCGATGTCGCGCACCGTCATCCCACCGGCATAGAGGCTGATGATCATGTCCGACAGGCCGCCGAGGCGGCGGGTCCCCTTCGGTACCAGCCGGGGCGTGAAGCTGCCGACCCGATCCCGCGGCGTGTCCAGATCGACCGGCCCGACCTCGGTCAACAACGTCTTCGGCGTCGACCCGTTACGGGAGTTGCCAGACCCGGCCCCGGCCGGGTCACCACGCTCGTAGCCCAAGTGATCGGTGAGCTCGGCCTCGAGTCCACGCTCGAGCACCGCCTTGATCATCTCCGGCAGGAACCCGCCGTCGCCGGTCAACGCGACACCGTCGTCACCGACCTTCGACATCAGATCGTCCAGCCAGCCCTGCCCGGCCATCTCGGCCACCAGCTTGCGCGCCGCCACCCGCGCCGGTGGCACCGGCTCGTCCTTGCGGCTGCGCTTGGCCATGTCCTCCAGTGTCGCCGACACCAGCTGATCGGCCACCGCCGACGGCACCTCGTTCACCGCAGCGGCCCGGCCGCCCGGCATCATCGTGATCGTCATGATCGTGTTCTCCGATCTGTGCGACAGCTCCCGCAGGAGCCTCCCGCACGGGGTTAGCTCAACCCCTCACACAGACCATCTGACACGCCCGATCGCCCAGCTGGTCGAGCACGGGCTGGTGCGGCCCTCGTTCGTCCCGCCGCCGCCGATCCGCGAACTGCGGGATCTGACCCGCTACCGCAAGACCGTCATCGAGGAACGCACCCGCGAGCTGCAGCGGCTGGAAAAGGTCCTCGAAGACGCCGGCGTCAAACTCAGCTCGGTCGCCTCCAGCATCGTCGGTGTGTCCGGCCGGGCGATGCTCAACGCTTTGGTGGACGGCGAGCGCGACCCGGTCGTGTTGGCTGAGCTGGCCAAAGCGAGCTTGCGGCGCAAGACCGGCGAACTGCAGCAGGCGCTGCTGGGCCGCTTCGACGCCCACCACGCGATCCTGGTGCGCGAGATGCTGGCCCGCATCGACGCCGCAGACGCGACCTGCGCTCGTCTGTCCTTGGAGATCAACGACCGACTCGAGCCCTTTCGTCGCCAACTCGACCTGCTGATGACCATCCCCGGTGTCGCCCGCCGCACCGGCGAAGTGATCATCGCCGAGACCGGCGGCGACATGCGCGCATTCGGCTCCCCGCACCGCCTCGCCGCCTGGGCGGGAGTCTGCCCCGGCAACAACGAGTCGGCCGGCAAACACCGACCCGGCCACACCCGCAAAGGCAACAAGTGGCTCGGCGCGGCGCTGGTCGAGTCCGCCCACGCCGCCGGCCGAACCAAGAACACCTATCTGGCCGCGCAATACTGGCGACTGTCCGGACGCCGCGGCAAGAAACGCGCCGCCGTAGCCGTCGGCCACTCCATACTCGTGATCGCCTACCACCTGCTCGACCGCCAACAGCCCTACCACGACCTCGGCGGCGACTACTTCACCAGCCGCCTGTCCGACGAAGTCCACGTCCGGCGACTCGTCGCCCAACTCGAACGCCTCGGACAGACCGTCACCCTCACCCCACAGGAACCGCCAGCGGCCTGATTTCCAGCACAATGCTCGCCTATTCACGATTCAGATCAGAACGGTGGTGGTTGGTCGTTGGGGTCGGGTCCGGTCTGCTTCGGTGGTTCGGGTTCGGGTTCGGGTTGGGGGACGGGTAGTTCGGGTGGTCGGTAGTGGTAGTGGTGTCGGGTTGCCGAGGTCCAGTGGTAGGTGCCGTCGGGGGTGCGGGTGAGGGTCCAGCCGGCGTGGTGTTTGAGGTCGTGATGCCGCTTGCAGAGGGGTTCGAGGTTGGTCACGCTGGTGGGGCCGTCGGGCCAGGGTGAACCGGCACGGGTTCTCTGCCGTCTTCATGCTGTGCTGCCGACGGGGTTGAGGGCAGCGTAGTGGGCGTGCTCGTACTCGACCGGCGTGATCATGTTGAGCGAGCTGTGCAGGCGCCGGTTGTTGTACCAGTCGACCCAGCCGGCGGTCGCGAACTCCACGTCGGAGACGGTCTTGTAGGGCCCGTCGTGGAAGATCGTGGTGCGGATGCACTCGGTCTTGTACAGGCCGTTGATCGTCTCCATCAGCGCGTTGTCGTAGGCGTCGCCGACCGACCCGATCGAGGGCCGGATGTCTTCGAGCGCCAGGTGCTCGGTCAGCGTGATGGAGGTGTACTGCGTGCCGGCATCGGCGCTAAGCCGAATTCGGCTTAGCAGCGATTATGCCGAGGTCTGCGTTATGCCGAAGGTCGGCGGGATCCCCTTTGCTGGCAGGGCTGCGTGACTGATTCCTCGGCTTAACGATCCGGCGGTTAGCGGAGGCTGTAGAGGGCCTGCAGTCGCTCCTTCGTGAGTCGGCGCGCCTGGGGTGTCGTGACGGCTGGGGTGGCGGCATCGACGGCTTTGCGCATCATGTCGACGGTGGCGAAGGCGTAGAACGCCGAGGTGGTCGACATGTTCTCGTGGCCGAGGAGTCGCATGATGATCGGCAGCGCGATGCCCTGCTGGTAGAGGTCCATCGCTTTGGTCTTGCGCAGCATGTGGCAGTGGATGTCTTCGGGAATCGAGGGACATCTTCGGCGTGCGGTTGTGGCGGCGCGTTTGAGCACTGCGGCGACGGTGTCGGTCGACAGCGCGGTCGGTGCCCCGTTGTGCAAGCTGTAGAACACCGGGCGGGTCGTTTCGGTTCGGGCGATGCCGGGGTGGAACTCGGCGAGGTAGACGTCCAGGTGTTCGATCGTCTTCGCGGTGAGCGGGACGACGCGGGTCTTGTCACCTTTGCCGGTGAGGACCACATGGCCGGGCCGGTGCAGGTGCAGGTCGGCCAGCGTCATGGCGGTGAGCTCACCGACGCGGGCGGCGGTGTCGTAGAGCAGGATCAGCAGCATCCGGTTCCGCCGCGATTTCGGGGTGCGGCCGGTGAATGCGGCGAGCACCGCGCTCGTCTCGGGTTCGGTGAGGTACTCGATCGGTTCCCTCGCCGCGGTGGGTGCGCGCAGCGTCTTGGCTTGCTGGCTGACCGTGACGAGGGTGAGGTCTTCGGCCGCGCAGTAGGCCAGGAACGCTTTGACGGCGGTGAGCCGCAGGCCGATCGTCCGTGGCGCGTAGTGCTGCTGCCCGCCCATCCAGGCGAGCCATCCTTTCAAGTGCTGCCGGTCGAGATGGTCGAAGCTGACGTGTGCGCGGGCGACGTGGTGCTGTTCGGCGAGGTAGCGCAGGAGGCATTCCAGGCTGATCCGGTAGGCCTCGACCGTGTTCGCCGAGCGGTGCGCCATCGTCGGCAGGTAGACGTGCAGGTAGTCGCGGGCGTAGCGGTAGAAGTCCGGTTCGCGGGTCGCTCGGTCATGCTTGGTCATCGAATCCGACCTCCGGCAGCAGCGACTGGCCTGCGGTGGTGAGTCCGTCGTAGGCGTGCAGGAACTCCGGCGAGGTGTGGATGTAGTAGAACGTCGACTCGATGCTGGCGTGGCCCATGTAGCGGGCCAGGTAGGGAAGCATCGCCATGACGTCCTTGCCCTGCGCCATCCAGCGATCGACGTTGGCGTAGGCGAAGTGATGCCGGAAGGCGTAGGGCGTGGGCTGCACCCCGCCGCTCGGCCGTGAAAGAGCGGCCTGGTGCCAGATACGCCGGAAGATCTCATCGATGGTCGCGCCTGTGACCTCGTTGCCGGTCCTCGAGATGAAGAAGGTGGCCCGTGACGGTCCGAAATGCGCACGCGTGATGCGGTCGCACTTGGCCAGAACCCTCGTGACGTCGGCAGTGAGCGGGAGCCTTCGCGACCGGTTGCCCTTGGAGTCGACCACGTCGAGGGTCCTGTCGCGCAGGTGCACGTGCTCGGGGCGTAGCCGCCGGGTCTCCCCGGTCCGCAGCCCGCAACAGTGCATCAACGTGAAGAACGCGACCGACTGCCACCGCCACGGCGACGCCGCCCGCACCGCCGCCGCAGTAGCGAAGAACGCCTCGATCTCCGCCTCGCCGAGCAAGTAGGGGTGCGTGGGCAGGCGTTGAGCCTTCCACCGGTCCGACAAGACGTAGGCGTCACACTGCCCGTGGGCCTGCAGCCAGCGGCCGACATCGCGGATGTAGGACATCCAGGACCGGTAGGGGCCCGTGCGGGCCAGACGCTCGCTGACCCATCCCTCGACCGTGTCGCGGTCGAACACCGTCCGGTCGTGAGAGGTGCAGTAGGCGTCGAACTGCCTCAGGTACCAGACCCTGGAGGCGCCGTAGAACCCCATCTGCTCCTTGAACGCGAGGTAGGCGGCAAGGTGCGGTGCGAACGCGCTGGTGAAGTCATGGCCGTTCGCGGCCAGCGCCTTCGTGCTCATGGCCGCGCGCCGGCGGGGACGTCGAGGACGCAGTCGAGCAGGCGCACGACATCGACGCTCAGATACAGGTCAGTCGATTTCGGCCGCGCGTGGCCGAGCACGGCCGCGATGGTCGGCAACGGCACCGACGCCCTCAGCAGCCGTGTCGCGGCGTTGTGCCGCAACAGACGCGTGCTGCCCAGCACGTCCGCGACGCCGGCCCGACGGAACACCGTGGTGATCACCCGGTGGACCGTGGCGTGGTCGGCCAGCCGCGTGTGCGGGGCCACCGAACGCACGAACAGATGCTCGTCCGGCGAGTCTGGCCGCTGGTCAAGGACGTACTCGGCAAGCCGGTCGACTACCAGATCGGTCAGCGGCACTGTCAGCGGGTTGTGGGTCTTCTGCTGCACGAGGCTCGCGGTCCGTGCCCGCCAGTCGATGTCGTCACGAAGCAGACTGATGATGTCGCATGCGCGCAGCCCCGTCGTGACCGCAAGCAGCGTGATGGCAGCATCCCGTGCCGGTATAGCCGGCGTTGCGCATGCCTGCACGATCAGGCGCTGCGCCTCGTCCGGCAGCGCCGGCACGATCCGGTGAGAGCGCTTGAGGCCAGCCAACCCGAGCGCGTCGACCAGGTCGCTGCGGCCGGTGAACTTCAAGAACGGGCGGAAGTTCGACACGACCCAGAACAGCGACGACGTCTTCCACGTAGCCGTCAACGAGTTCAGGTAGCTCAGCACGCTCGCCCCGTCGGCGTCACGGAGACGGCGGATCCCGCCTGCCTCCAGGAACACCAGGTAATCGCGAGCGACCCGGCCGTAGGCATCCCGGGTCGCGGACGCGAGAGCCCGGTCAGCCATGTCGGCCTCCCACGCGCCAACAAGCCGGACGAACTCCCGCGAGACAGGACGGGGCCCGCCCCCGCCACGGGTGCAGCAAGCCAACTCGACCCGGCCCGTGGTGACGTAGGAGTTGAACACGCGGACCAGCCGTCCGTAGTCGAACCGGCGCTGCACGCTGAACCTGCCCGTCCGCGGGCTGATCGTCATCGCCGCGAACTCCGCACCCAGCGCCGGTGTGTACTTGCCGCCCCGCCCGTCGGCGAGTTGCGTCAACGCCCTGATCGACTTCTCGTAGTTGCCGATCGTTGACTCCATATAGCCGGCCGCGCGCAGCTCCGCGACAACAACCGACCCGATCCCCGTGACCGTCATGTCCATGGCCGTCTCCTCCTCCGCATCGCGAATGGACACGGCGGACGCTGCCACCGAACAGGCCCAAACGTTAGCCCGAGGAATCAGTCACGCAGCCCTGCCAGCAAAGGGGATCCCGCCGATCCTCGGCATAACGCAGACCTCGGCATAATCGCTGTGATGGATCAGCCGGCCGGGCTCGGGCTGGTGACCTTCGCGGTCGCGTTGCCACAGCGCGATGCGCAGCGGCGTCATGACCAGCTCTACGGCCTTGGTCGTGGCGGCGTGCCAGGCGACGATGCGTTGGGCGAAGACGTCGACGATGAAGGCCACGTAGACGAACCCGGCCCAGGTGCGCACGTAAGTGAAGTCGGTGACCCACTTCTCGTTCGGCGCGGTCGCGGTGAAGTCCCGGTCGAGCAAATCACCGGCACGCCGGCCGTCCTTGGCCCGGATCGTGGTGCGCACGCCCTTGGCGCGGCGAATCCCCTGATGCTGCAAGGTTTTCATCGCCCGCGCCACCGTACACTCGGCGACGACGAGACCGCGCCGACGCAGCGCCGCGGTCAGCTTGCGCCGCCCGTACAGACCCTCCGGGGTCATGCGCAGCACGCCGTGCTCGTCACGCGCCCAGCACAGCGTCGTGATCTCATCAATCAGCTGCGCGTCGCTGACCGTGCGCGCCGCCGGCGCGCTGGTGCGCCACGACCGGTAGGTCCGCGCGGCGACCTGGCAGCCCTGCTCACGCAGCACCCGGCAGGTCGACTCGACCGCGTGGCCCTCGACGCGCATCTGGTCGATGAACCCCATGATCATCGGTTGCGGGGGTCGAGTTCCCCCACGAAGAAAGTCGTCGCCGCTTTCAAGATCGCGACATCTTCCCGCAGCCGGGCGTTCTCGGCCTTGAGCTTCTTGATCTCCGCGTGCTCGACCGAGGTGGTCCCCGGCCGGGCGCCGGCATCGACATCGGCCTGCAGCACCCACCGGCGCACCGTCTCGGTGCCCAGCCGCTCCTGCTTGGCCACCGCCGCTGAGGCAGCGGTCAGGTTCGGGTACTCAGCGCGATGCTCCAGCACCCGACGCACAGCCCGCTCCTTCACAGCGGGATCGATCTTCTTGGGCATGTCGCCATCCTTCCTGACTCACAAGGAAGCGGCATCAAACCCGTACCGGTTCAGGGTGTGCGGTGATCCAACTGGCAGGTGTGGGCTCTGCGTCGGCAGCCGGGCATGATGCAGTGTTGGTCGCGGGTGATGACGTGCCGGGTGATGGTGGTGGTGGGTTGGTAGCGGTGGGTGATCAGGCTGCTGTCGAGCGCCGGCCCGGTCGGCACCGTGGATGCCGTGGGTGCGTGCGGGCAGGTTTGGTCGAGGAGGTGTCCGGTCTGGTCGACGGGCCAGTAGTGGCGCTGGGCGCCGGGTTGGGTGGCGAGGCGCCGGGCGATGTCGGCGGGGACGGGTTCGCCGTTGAGGTAGCCGGGTTGGTTGTCGGTCCCGGCCAGGGTGCTGGCGGCGAGGGTGACGTTCACGGTGGGCTTGAGTCCGTGTTCGGTGGGTAGGCCGGGCAGGGCCAGGGCGGCGGTGCAGATCTCGACGAGGGCGTCGGCGCGGCGTTGGTCGGCGGTGCGCTGGTCTTGCCGGCTGGTCTTCGTGCCCCAGGCGTTGACGGCGGTCCATACGGTTTCGATGCCGTCGGCCGGGGCGAACAGGGTGAGCCAGCCCATCCCGTCCTCGACCTGCTCGCGCCGCACGTGCCGTTGCGCGGCCGCAGCGCGGTGTTTCTCGTTCTGGCTCTTGGCGTCGTGTTTGGCGATCGCGCGGCGCACGGCGGCGCGGAACTCACCGGGTGTCTGTCCGGGAGCCCGGCGCAGGACCTGGGCCTGCACTTTCGCGGCCACCGGATCGGGCAGGTCGACGGTGGCGGTGGCCAGGATGCGGGCGTGCACCGCGGACAGGTACCCGGCGCGCAGCAGGTCGAACGTGTCCCACAACCGTGAGCTCAGTTCGCTGGCGCACTGGAGGCGGTCCTGGGTGGTGGCCGGTGCCAGGTGCAGCGCGAGCGCCGCCTCCTCGCGCAGGAACTGCTCACCGCCGGGGTCGCGGTGGGCGAGTTCGGCGAGCAGCTCGTTCTGTTTGGCATCGACCAGGGCCCGGAGCCGGTCACAGGCGGTGAGGGCGTCGATCAGGCCGGTGTCCGAGAGCCGGCCCGGCAGCAGCGACTCCACCGCGGTCAACACCGCACCCGAGGGCGTCAGCACGCTCGCCGCGCCGGCGGCCTGGTCGGGCCGGTGCAGCACGTCCGAGCTGGTGGGTAGTGGGGTGCATTGGGCGGGGTCGACTAGGTCGACGGTGATCCCGTCAACCATGATCTGGTCGGATTCGCCCATGCGTCTGATTCTACAGCACCGACTTGACTTGTCAACCCTTGAGGATGGACTTTCGCCTTATTTTATCGGCAGGTCCCGACAGAACCACGACGTCCGGACCGGATGCAAACCACAGCGGAAGGCGACCCAGCAGCGCAACCCGACCGAGCGCCCAGCTCCGCGTCGGTGCGCACTTCGACGCGGCGCAACCCGAGCAAGAGGCGACCCGGCAGCGGCAACCGGCCGAGCACCCAGGTCCCCGTCGCCGCGAACTTCGAGGCGTCGTAACCCGAGCGAGAGTCGACTCGGCGGCGTAGGCCGACCGAGTACTCAGCTCCTCCTCGGTGCGCTCTTCGACGGGCACAGCCCGCACGAAAGGTAACCGGGAACCGTGTTTCCGGAGCGCGAGCCCTGCCGCCGCCGCGTTCTTCGACGGGGCACGAGCACAGCGACGGGCGAACGTGGCGCACTTGTGGGATTCCGGGCCGGGTCGACTTCCCTAGCGTCGAGCGGGCCGGCATCCGCAGCACCGCGCCCAGGGGGATCGACGAGAATGACGCCCACCCGACGAGCCACGATCCTCCTGGTCGCCGCGGCGGCGACGACCGTCGCGGTAGCCCCGGCGCACGCGGCGCCCACCCGGCGGAATTGGTCCCCGCCACCGCCACGTCCGACCCGGCTGACGCCGGCTTACCCGACCCGGCTGACGCCGGCTGACCCGACCCGGCTGACGCCGGCCGACCCGACCCGGCTGACGCCGGCTGACCTGCCGGCCGACCCGCCCGCCAGCCCGACGTCAGCCGATGCGGCGCGCGACCGATCATCCGACGGTGGCACGCAACCGGCAGCGGTCACACCCAGTACCGCCGGCAGCGTCGTGTTCATCCGGGCCGACAACGTCTGGATCGCCCGCCCGGACGGATCGGCAGCGCGCCGGCTGACGAGCAACGGCACCGCTGCGACGCCGTACCGCTACCCGTCCGAGGACGACGCCGGCACGGTGGTCGCGCTGCGCGGAAACGCGATCACCCGGCTCGATCAGGCCGGTCACGTGCTGGCGAGCTTCGCGGTTCCGACCCCTGGCCTCGGCGTCGACTTCGCCTCGGTCTCCCCGGACGGCAGCACGGTCGCCTATTCGTGGCTCGGCGCGTACACCGACTGCAGCTTCACCCCGTGCCACACCTTCTTCGAGCACAGCCTCGCCTACACGTCGGCGGCGCGCAGCCACCCGATCAGCGGCGGGCCCGGCGACGTCCAATGGGCGAGTTGGGTGACGAACCGCCGTGTGGTCGTCGGTGGCCCGAACGAGGACATCCGCTACACCGATCTCGGCGCGACGAACAGCAGCGAGTGGTACACCGACTGCAACTACTCCGGCTCGACCTGCGCGAGCGACCCGTCCGCCGAGTTCTGGAACCTGTTCCCCGCCGTCAGCAGGCAGGGCGACCGGTATGCGAGCGTGATCGTCAACCTGGACAACAACGGCGGCGGCCCGCGGCAGACCTTCCTCAACGTGCTGAACACGGCGAACTTCGGCACCGCCGACCCGCCGGCCGCACCGACCGCGCGCTGCGTCGTCAACGGGATCGCGACACCGGGTGACTGGCCGGCGTCCACCGACGCGACCGTCCAGACGCCGTCCTGGTCGCCGGACGGACGCTCGCTGGTGACCGCCTTCGAGAACGCTGCGCACCAGTGGCAGGTCTGGCGCGTCGACGTCGGGACGGACGTCACCGACTGCGACTCCTACGCCGGCGGGCCGATCCTCACCGACGCCACGCAGCCGCGCTGGGGCAAGGCGGCACTGCGGATGCCGACGACCACGACGCTGTCGGTGTCCAGCGCCGCACCCGTGTACCAGCACACCCTCACCCTGTCGGCGCGGGTGAACACCACGGCCGCAACGGGATCGGTGCGCTTCCGCGAGGGCAGCAAGGTGCTCGCCACCGTCGCTGTACAAGCCGGTCGGGCAACCTTCCGGACCACCCGCCTCGGCGCCGGGCCGCACAGCCTGAACGCGGTCTACCTCGGCAGCGGCGCCCTGTACGGCTCGACCTCGCGCGCGACGGTCGTGACCGTCCAACCGACCACCCCGCCACGGGGCTGGAAGTTCCACCGGGTCACGTCGACCCGGCTGATCGCGACGAGGCTGGCCGCACGCAGGGCAGTGGACGTCCGGGCCGCGAGACGCAGTCCGGTGCCGTCCACCGCGAAGGGAGTCCTGCTGCGGCTGGTCTTGTCGCACGGCACCGCCACGACGCGCGTCTACGTGTGCCCGCGCCCGCGAACCGGCTCCGGCATCACGCCGCGATCCTGCTGGCCACACGCGATCCGGGCTCGGCACACCGGCAGCTGGTACGGAATCAGCCGCATCGGCCGGCGCTACGACGTGCGGCTCTGGAACCGCACCGGACGGATCAGCGCCCGCCTCTACGTCTACGGCTACTACACGTAGGCCGCCGCCTCAGGATCCGTCGAGGTAGCGCAACACGGCCAGCACCCGCCGGTTGTCGGTGTCCGACGGGGGCAGCCCCAGCTTGGTGAAGATGTTCGCCACGTGCTTCTCGACCGCGCGCTCGGTGACCACCAGCCTGGCGGCGATGCCCGCGTTGGACAGCCCCTCGGCCATCGCCTCGAGCGCCTCGCGCTCGCGGGGGGTCAGCGCGGCGAGCGTGTCGGTGCGCCGGCCGGCGCCGAGCAGTTGCGCGACCACCTCGGGGTCCAGCGCGGTGCCGCCCTGCGCCACCCGGGTCAGCGCGTCCACGAACTCCCGGACGTCCGCTACCCGGTCCTTGAGCAGGTACCCGACCCCGCGGGCCGAACCGGCCAGCAGTTCGGCCGCGTACCTCGTCTCGACGTACTGGGAGAACACCAGCACGCCGAGCTCCGGATAGGTACGGCGCAGTGCGATCGCGGCGCGCAACCCCTCGTCGGTGAACGACGGCGGCATCCTGATGTCGATCACGCAGACGTCCGGCTGGTCCCGGGCGACGAACGCCCGCAGCGCGTCGCCGTCCGGCACCGCCGCGATCACCTCGTGCCCGCGGTCGATCAGCAACTGGGCCAGGCCATCGCGCAGGATCGCGCTGTCCTCGGCGATCGCGACGCGCATCATCGGCTCGCCGTCTGCATCGGCAACTCCACGGTGACGACGGTAGGGCCACCGTCCGGACTGTCGACGCCCAGCCGCCCGTCCACGGTGCGCACCCGTTCACCCAGCCCGGTCAGCCCACTGCCCGCGCCGACGCGGGCACCGCCCCGGCCGTTGTCACTGACCTGGATGCGCAGCGTCCCCGTGACGGTCCGGACGTCGAGCACGGCCCGGGTCGCACGGCTGTGCTTGGCCACATTGGTCAGCAGTTCGGCGGCGCAGAAGTACGCGATCGTCTCGATGGCGGCGGCGGGCCGTTCGGTGATCGCCGTCCGCAAGGTCACCGGGACGGCGCTGTGCGCGGCCAGGGTGGCGAGCGCGGTGTCCAGGCCGGCATCGAGGACGGGCGGGTGGATGCCCCTTGCAAGATCTCGCAGTTCGACGATCGCGTCCTTGGCGGTGGTGTGTGCCGACTCCAGCAGCCGCTGCGCCTCGGCCGGATCGCCGCCCTCGGCCAGCTTCTCCTTGGCCAGCCCCACGTTCATCGCCAACGCCACCAACCGCGCCTGCGTCCCGTCGTGCAGGTCGCGCTCGATGCGCCGTAGCGTCGCGGCCGAGTCGTCCACCGCGGCGGCGCGGGTCTGCTCCAACTCCGCCACCCGCGCGCTCGTCCAGGTCGGCCCGAGCAGCGCCCGCATCGCCACGCGGTCCACGCTCACCGCGCCACGCACGGCCCACGGCGCGAGCAGGAGCAGCACCAGCCCGACCAGCGCGAACAGGGTGATTCGGCCCGGGGTGTCGATGAAGTAGTTGTTCCAGAGCTGCGCGGCGTGATGGCAACCGCCCTGATCATCGGTGTTGCACGGCAGCCAGCGGTACCAGATCCCGTACGACAGTGCCCCCAGCCCGTAGGCGTAGCAGGTCACCGCCACCACGAACGAGGCGATACCGAGCGGCAGCTTGAGCAGCAGGTACAGGCGCGCCCGCCACGCGGTGCCGTCCTTCAGGCACGACCCGATCCAGCCGAACAGGCCGGGGCCGGCCCGGAACCGCGGTGGTGCCGCGATCTGCCAGCCGAGGAAGGCGTTCACGCCCTCGCGCCACTGCCACCCGAGCCACCTGCTGACCAGACCGCTCGCGGCCAGCAGCGGCAGCCCGATGAACGTCACCATCAGGCCGCCGGACACCGACACGGTGACGACCACGAACACGAAGCCGAAGACGCCCTGCGGCAGACCGACGAGCGCGTACAACAACTCCGCCCAGGTGCGCCGGGTGAACAGGGCGGTGAAGAACGCGGGCACGCGGGGACGATCGCTCATCGCAGGGTCAGCCTGCCAGACGTCGTGCGTGTGGATCATGCCTTCAGCCTTCCGGCTCGGCGGGGCGGGCGCGATGGAGCCAACTCGCCGGTCCGCGCTCGTGCTAACCCCACCGTGTCCCGGCCCGGACTGGTGCAACCCGGACAGTTGCACGAGACTGCCAGTAACAGATGATGCTGGGGGACCACATGGCGTACTTCGTGACCGGCGCGACCGGCTTCATCGGCCGGTTCCTGCTGGCCGAACTGCTCCGGCGCGGCGATTCCGACCTCACGATCTACGCGCTGTGCCGCGCCGGATCGCTGCACAAGCTGGAAGAACTCGCCGAGCGCCTCGGGGAAGGCGGTGCCGCCGGCAGCCGGATCGTCCCGGTGATCGGCGACCTGGACTCCGAACTGCTCGGTGTGAGCCAGCAGGACATCGACGCCCTGACCGACCGCGTCGAGCATTTCTTCCACCTGGCCGCGATCTACGACCTCACCGCTGATGCCGACAGCCAGCGGGTGGCGAACGTCGAGGGGACGAGGCACGCCGTGCACCTGGCCGCCGCGATCCACGCCGGGCACTTCCACCAGGTGAGCTCGATCGCGGCCGCCGGGCTGTACCGCGGCACGTTCACCGAGGACATGTTCGACGAGGCGCAGGACGTCGAGCACAACGCGTACTACGCGACCAAGCACGCGTCGGAGGCGGTCGTGCGCACCGAGTGCACCGTGCCCTGGCGCGTCTATCGCCCGGGCGCCGTCGTCGGCCACAGCCAGACCGGCGAGATAGACAAGATCGACGGCCCGTACTACTTCTTCCGCGCCATCCAGCGGTTGCGCGGTGCCGCTCCCGCCTGGGTGCGCGGCGTGGGCATCGAAGGTGGCGAGATCAACCTGGTGCCGGTCGACTACGTCGCCAAGGCGATGGACTTCATCGCGCACCAACCCGGCCTGGACGGGCAGACCTTCCACCTCACCGACCCCGAGCCGCTCACCGTCGGCGGGCTGATCAAGGTGCTGACCAAGGCCGCGCACGCGCCGACGCCGGTACTGAACCTCGACGCGCGAGCACTGGACGGGCTGCCCGCCCGGCTCGCGTCCACGCTGACCAACCTGCCCGGCGCCCGGCAGCTCACCGACCTCGCGCTCGCCGAACTCGGCATCCCGCGCGAAATGTTCGCCTACCTCACCTACCCGACGCACTTCGACTCGACGAAGACGCAGCAGGTGCTGGCCGGCTCGGGCATCACCGTTCCGCCACTTGCCAGCTACGCACAGACGCTCTGGGAGTACTGGGAGCGCACCTACAGCCCGGACCGCCGCAAGGACCGGGCGCTGGCGCGCGCCATCTCGGGCAAGACGGTGATGATCACCGGGGCGTCCTCGGGCATCGGCCGTGCCACCGCGCTTCGGGTCGGCGCCGCCGGTGGGCGGGTGATCCTCGTGGCGCGCGGCCTGGAGAAGCTGGAGCAGACCCGCGCCGAGATCGAGGATGTCGGCGGCATCGCGTACGTCTACCGCGCCGACCTCGCCGACATGAGCGACATCGAGCGGATGGCCAAGCAGGTGCTGGCCGAACACGGTCGCGTCGACGTGCTGGTCAACAACGCCGGCCGCTCCATCCGGCGCTCCATCTCGCTGTCGTACGACCGGTTCCACGACTTCGAGCGGACGATGCAGCTGAACTACTTCGGCGCCGTCCGGCTGATCCTGACACTGCTCCCGGTGATGCGCCGGCCGAGCCCGGACGGCCGCAGGGGCGGGCACATCATCAACATCAGCTCGATCGGCGTGCAGACCAACACGCCGCGGTTCTCGGCGTACGTGGCGTCCAAGGCGGCGCTCGATGCGTTCAGTCGCTGCATCGCCTCCGAGGTGATCGACGACGGCGTGCACCTGACGACGATCCACATGCCGCTGGTGCGCACCCCGATGATCGCCCCCACCAAGATGTACGACCGGTTCCCGGCGATGACCCCGACCGAGGCCGCCGAGATGATCTGCAAGGCGATGATCCGCAAGCCCAAGAAGGTGGGTACCGCGCTCGGCAACGCGGGCGAGCTGCTGTACCAGGTCGCGCCCCGGGGAGTGGACGTCATCCTCAACGCCGGGTACAAGATCTTCCCGGACTCGCATGCCGCCAAGGGCACGGCCGACCGGCCCGCGACGCCGGCCGAGGACCAGCCGACCAGCGAGAGCGTCGCGTTCGCGCACATCCTGCGCGGGGTGCACTGGTGAAACCGCGTCGAATCGGATCTCGGGACCACCCCGAAGAACAGGGTGGATCTCGAGATCCGAGCGGCAAGTTCGCGCCGCGCGCGGCTCTTCGCGCACGCGCTCGTCGTCCGGCGGCTCGCCGATAGGATCGCGCCATGACGACGCGGGTCGGGATCATGGGCGGGACGTTCGACCCGATCCACCACGGCCACCTGGTGGCCGCCAGCGAGGTCGCCTCCCTGTTCGAGCTGGACGAGGTCATCTTCGTGCCGACCGGCGAACCGTGGCAGAAGTCCGAGCGCCGGGTCAGCCCGGCCGAGCACCGCTACCTGATGGCGGTGATCGCGACCGCGTCCAACCCGAGGTTCTGGGTGAGCCGGGTGGACATCGACCGCGAGGGGCCGACGTACACGGTCGACACCATTCGCGACATCGCCGCCCAACGGCCCGACTCGGAACTGTTCTTCATCACCGGTGCAGACGCGCTGGGGCAGATCCTGTCCTGGAAGGACGGCGACCGGGCGATCCGGCTGGCGCACTTCGTCGGCGTGACCCGTCCCGGCTACGAGCTGTCCGCCGAACACCTGCCCAGCGACTCGGTCACCCTGCTCGACGTGCCGGCCATGGCGATCTCCTCGAGTGACTGCCGTGATCGGGTCGTCGCCGGGCACCCGGTGTGGTACCTCGTCCCGGACGGCGTCGTGCAGTACATCAACAAGCACGGGCTCTACCGCGCCGCCCCGTAGACTCGGTGGCCTATGACTGCAACTGACGCCTCGATCGAGCTGGCCCAGGTCGCCGCTCGCGCGGCCGCCGACAAGCTCGCCTCCGACATCGTGCTCATCGACGTCAGTGACCGGCTCGCCATAACCGACGTGTTCGTGATCGCGACCGGCAACAACGAGCGGCAGGTCGAGGCGATCGTCGACGAGGTCGAGGAGCAGCTGCGCCAGGTGGGCGTGAAGCCGCTGCGCCGCGAAGGGCGCCGCGACGGCCGCTGGGTGCTGCTCGACTACGCCGACATCGTGGTGCACGTCCAGCACGCCGAGGAGCGCGTGTTCTACGCGCTCGAGCGACTGTGGAAGGACTGCCCGTTCATCCCGGCCGACGTCGACCAGCCGCCGGCAACCGCTCGGTGAGGCTGATCCTGCTGCGGCACGGACGAACCACCTGGAACGCCGAGCGCCGGTTCCAGGGCCAGGCCGATCCGCCGCTGGACGAGGTCGGGCGCGCCCAGGCCTACGAGGTGGCCGCGCTGATCGCCGCACTGCGCCCGGACGTGCTGGTGAGTTCTGACGCGCAGCGCGCGGCGCAGACCGCCGCGCCGGTCGCCGAGGTCGCCGGCCTGTCGGTGCGCCTCGACCCTCGGCTGCGTGAGCGCTCGCTCGGGCACTGGGAGGGGCTCACGCGCGACGAGGTCGCCGAACGGTTCCCGTCCGAGTTCGCCGACTGGGTCGGCGGTCGCGACGTCAGCAGACGTGGCGGCGAAACCCGCGAGCAGGTCGCGGAGCGCGCGCTCGCCGCGTTCGCCGAACTGCCCGACGTCGCGACCGCGGTACTGGTCACGCACAGCGCCACCGCGATGGCGCTGTGCAACGCGCTGCTGTCCATGCCGCAGCAGGTGCACGTGCTGGGCCCCCTCGCGAACTGCCACTGGAGCGAACTGCTCGCCGAGCACAACGACCACAGCGGCCCGGTCTGGCGGCTGCGCGCGCACAACATCGGCGCGCCCGGTGCGGTGGCGCCGTTGCCGGTGCGGTTGGACGGCTTCAGCGAGGACGCGCCCGACGCCGACGCGTGAGCGGGTGAGCGACGCCACAGGACCCGGCCGCCGCGCGCCCGCCGGCAGAGGGCTAGTGTGCACCTCAGGTGCCCCCGCGCTCGGCGGCGACGGACGGCGGGCGTGGGGCGTGCACCAACGGCACGGGGTATTCTGTGCGACGTGAGCACCGCACGCCGGCTTCTCGGATCGCCGCGCTGAACCCACCGGGTCAGCGCGGCAGAGCCTCTGCGAACCGCAGAGGCTCTTCTTGTGTCCGAAGCAGGCGAACCTCCAGGGAGAGTTGATGAGTTCCACGCCCGGCGAGAACGCGGACGAGATCCCGGCGTTCCGTTACACGGCGCAGTTGGCGGACGCTATCGAGACGTCGTGGCAGGACCGCTGGGAGCGCGAGGGAACCTTCAACGCCCCGAACCCGACCGGCCCGCTGTCCGACGGCTTCGAGCGGGTCGCGATCCGCCCGCACTCCTACGTCCTCGACATGTTCCCGTACCCGTCCGGCGCCGGGCTGCACGTCGGGCATCCGTTGGGCTACATCGGCACCGACGTGTACGCCCGCTACCTGCGGATGCGCGGCGCGAACGTGCTGCACACGATGGGGTTCGACGCGTTCGGCCTGCCCGCCGAGCAGTTCGCGGTACAGACCGGCCAGCACCCGGCCACCACCACCAACGCCAACATGGTGGTGTTCCGGCAGCAACTGCGCCGGCTGGGCCTGGGGCATGACACGCGTCGCTCGATCGCCACGATCGACCCCGGCTACTACCGCTGGACGCAGTGGATCTTCCTGCAGATCTTCAACTCCTGGTACGACCAGTCGGCCGACAAGGCCCGTCCGATCGACGAGCTCATCGCCGAACTGGACGCCGGCGAGCGCCAGCCCGGCGAGGGCACGAACCCGTTCGGGCGCCCGTGGGCGGAGCTGTCCGACCTGCAGCGGCGTCAGGTCGTCGACAACCACCGGCTGGCCTACCGTGCAGAGTCGACGGTGAACTGGGCGCCCGGCCTGGGCACCGTGCTGGCCAACGAGGAAGTGACCGCCGACGGCCGCAGCGAGCGCGGCAACTTCCCGGTGTTCCGCAAGCCGCTGGCCCAGTGGATGATGCGCATCACCGCCTACGCCGACCGGTTGCTGCGCGATCTGGAGTTCATCGACTGGCCGGACAAGGTGCGCACGATGCAGCGCAACTGGATCGGCCGCTCGACCGGTGCGCACATCGGGTTCGAGTCACCCGCCGGGCGCATCGAGGTGTTCACCACCCGCCCGGACACGCTCTTCGGCGCCACCTACATGGTGCTGGCACCGGAACACCCGATGGTGTCCGCGCTGACCGCACCCGCGTGGCCGGACGGAGTCTCCGAGAGCTGGACCGGTGGCTTCGGCACGCCCGCCGAGGCGATCGCCGACTACCAGGCGCGATCGGCCCGGGTCTCGGAGCTGGAGCGGCAGAGCGGTGAGGCGAAGGACAAGACCGGCGTGTTCACCGGTTCGTTCGCGACGAACCCGGTCACCGGCGTCGCGATCCCCGTGTTCGTCGCCGACTACGTGCTGATGGGGTACGGCACCGGCGCGATCATGGCCGTGCCCGGACAGGACGAGCGCGACTGGGCGTTCGCCGAGAAGTTCGACCTGCCGATCGTCCGTACCGTGCAGCCGGGCGAGGGCTTCGACACCGAGCACGGCAAGGCGTTCACCGGTGACGGGCCGGCCATCAACTCCAGCTCGGCCGAACTGAGCCTGGACGGGCTGGACGTCGCCGCCGCCAAGGCGAAGATGATCGAGTGGCTGGAGACCAACGCGCACGGCCGCGGGGCGATCACCTACCGATTGCGGGACTGGCTCTTCAGCCGCCAGCGCTACTGGGGCGAGCCGTTCCCGATCGTGTTCGACGAGACCGGCCTGCCGATCGCGCTGCCCGACGAGCTGCTGCCGGTCGAGCTGCCCGAGACCGATGACTTCTCGCCGAAGTCGTTCCCGCCCGAGGACGCCGCCTCCACGCCCGAGCCGCCGCTGGGCCGGCTGACCGAGTGGGTCAACGTCGAGCTGGACCTGGGCGACGGCGTCAAGACGTACCGGCGCGAGACGAACACCATGCCGAACTGGGCCGGATCGTGCTGGTACGAGCTGCGCTATCTCGATCCCACCAACGCCGAGCGGTTCGTCGACCCGGCGGTGGAGCACTACTGGATGGGCCCCACCGCCGACCGGCCGCTGGGCGGTGTCGAGCTGTACGTGGGCGGTGTGGAGCACGCCGTGCTGCACCTGCTGTACGCGCGGTTCTGGCACAAGGTGCTGTACGACCTGGGCTACCTGTCCTCGGCCGAGCCGTATCACCGGCTGGTGAACCAGGGCATGCTGCAGCTGCCCGCGTACACGAACGCCGACGGGTTCTACGTCGAGGCGGCCCAGGTCACCGAGAGCGACGGGCACTTCTTCTACCAGGGCGAGGAGGTTACCCAGGAGTTCGGCAAGATCGGCAAGAGCCTGAAGAACGTGGTCACCCCCGACGAGTTCATCGCCGAGTTCGGTGCCGACACGTTCCGCCTGTTCGAGATGTTCAGCGGACCGCTGGAGCAGTCCCGCCCCTGGGACGCCAAGGCCATCGTCGGGCCCTACCGGCTGCTGCAGCGCATCTGGCGGGTGGTGGTCGACGAGCAGTCCGGCACTGCGCACGTGTCCGACCGCGAGATCCCGGAGCAGCTCAATCGCCTGCTGCACAAGGCGATTCACGCGGTCCGCGAGGGCTACGAGTCGCTGCGCTTCAACACCTCGATCGCGCGGATCACCGAGCTGAACAACGCGGTCACCCAGGCCTACCCGAACGGCGGAGCGCCGCGGGAGCTGGCCGAGGCGCTCGTGCTGATGATGGCGCCGTTGGCCCCGCACATCGCCGAGGAGCTGTGGGCGAAGCTGGGCCACGAGTCCTCGCTGGCGTGGGACGCGTTCCCGGTCGCCGATCCCGCGCTGCTGGTCGACGACACCGTCGAGGTTCCCGTGCAGGTGAACGGCAAGCTGCGTGCGGTGCTGCAGTTACCGGCCGATGCCGACGCGGCGACGATGGAGCAGGCTGCGCGCACGGACGAGAAGGTGATCGCCGCGCTCGACGGGCGCGAGGTGCGCCGCGTGGTCGCGGTGCCCGGCCGGCTGGTCAACTTCGTCATCTGACCCGATCGTGCAACCCGCTGCGTCCTGGCGGCTCAGGAAATCGCACGATCGGGTCAGCACTGTTTCTGTGCGCTCAGCGACGAGCTGATCACCACCGTGCCGCCGCCGGTGGTGTGCACGTCGACGTGCTCGTTGTCCGCGCTCGGCGTGACGCAGGTGCCGATCGGCCCCGTCACGGTGAGCCACTTGAACCAGCGCAACCGCAGGTGCACGGTCATCGCCTCGGGGGCGTACACCTCGATGCGGTCGGGGTACTGCCGTACCAGCCGCGCCGGCGCCTCGGCGATCGAGGTGGCGCCGTCGACCAGGTAGAGCGTCCAGTCCGCGTTGTGCCAGATACGTCGCAGGTACGGCAGGCCGGTCGCGACGAGGTCGCGTTCCTGCTCGCCGACCGTGGTGAGCGCGGTGTCCGGGATGGCCACGTACTGCACGGCCTCGCTGCGCAGGAAATCGCGGTACGTCTGCACCGTCGGCCGCCCGTCGAAGAACACGTGCTCGTTCAGTTCGGTGTCGACCTGGCGCAACCAACCGCGGGCGAGCGGCACGCTCTTGGCGAGCAGCGCGGCGTCCCAGTGGCTGGACTGTTCCGGCGTCTCGACGCGGCCGGTCAACGGGCCGTGCGAGTTGATCTGGTCGACGAGCGGCTGGTAGTAGGCCTGCCGGCTCGCCTGTTCACCCCACAGCTGCGGGATCTCCGGCGACACCGGCGGCTGGATCACGACCGCGATCACCGCCAGGCCGGCCGTCGCCCACCGTCCCCACCGGGAGAACGCGATCACGCAGGGGATGCCGAACAGCAGCCCGAGCCGGATCGCGTTGCTGCCGATCTGGCTCGGCACCACCCACGCGATGAGCACGACCACCAGGCTGATCGCCGTGCCGAGCCGCAACGTGCGGTGTTGCCGGGGCACCACGAGCAGCACGAGCGCGCCGCCACCGAGCGCGCGAACCGCCATCGACCACTGGAACTGCTGCAGCGAACCGTCGGCGAAGACGAGCGAGATGATCGCCGACGGGATCGTCGAGCTCATCGCGAGCAGCACCGCGTCCAGCCGGCGCTCGCGCTTGACGAACAGCGCCAGCGCGACGATCCAGAGTTCGAGCGTGACCACCGGGCTGGCCGCCCCGGCGAGAGCGCCCAGCACGATCGCGGCCGCCCGCCGCGCGAGGCCGGGGTCCTTCGCGGCGATGCACACCGTGGCCCCGAGCGCGCAGGTCAGCCCGACCTGGAAGGTCACCCGGCCCACCGCGACGTCGGCGAGCTGGCACACCGCGACCGCGACGGCGGCGGCAGTCAGGTGCGGCGCCTTCGCGTACTGCAACAGCCGGGTGGTGAGGATGCTGCCGATGATCGCGGCGGCGACGCCGAGCAGCCGCACGCCGACCACCGAGGCCACCCAGGGCACCCACAGCGAGTAGCCGAGGCTCAGCGTCCCGCCGAACCAGCGGAAGTCGACCGGGGTGAGGGCGTGGTCGCGGGCGAAGTCGGCGCGCGCCATCTGCGCGGACAGGTCCTGGCCGGTGAGCTTGGAGAGCAGGAACAGCACGGCCAGCGCGGACGCGACGACGCCGGCAACGACGACGGGTCGCCTGGCGAGGGCGCCGTCCGGCTGCGGGCGCGCGCCGAGGCCGTACGCGAAGGTCCCCGCCACCTGTGAAGTATTTCAGCAACCGCTGACAGCGTGCGGGTAGCCTGGGCGGCTGTCTCAGCAATTCCTAGGGAGCGGTGCCGGCGATGGGCGAGCAGGTCGCGATCGTGACCGACTCCACGGCGCACCTGCCCGCGGACGTCGTCGACGAGCTCAACATCCATGTCGTTCCGCTGCGGGTGCGGCTGGGCACGCGAACCGCCGTCGACGGCGTCGACATCACGCCGGCCGAGGTGACCCGGGCGCTGCGCGCGAAACAGAGCGTCACCACGTCGCGCCCGAACCCGAGCGAGTTCGCCACGGAGTACCAGAAGCTGCTGGACGCGGGGGCGACCCGCATCGTCTCGGTGCACTTGGCGGCCGCGCTGTCCGGGACGTGGGAGTCGGCGACACTCGCCGCCCAGGACTTCGGGCACGGCGTGGTGCGCGTCGTGGATTCGCGGTCCACCGCGATGGCGCTCGGCTTCGCGGTGATGGCGGCGGCACAGGAAGCGGCCGCCGGCGCCTTGGCGGCCCAGGTGCAACAGGCCGCGACCGAGACGGTCGACCGCACCCGCACCCTGTTCTACGTCGACACCCTGGAGTACCTGCGCCGTGGCGGCCGGATCGGCACGGCGGCGGCGCTGCTGGCGACGTCGCTGTCGGTGAAGCCGTTGCTGCAGATGGTCGAGGGCCGCGTCGTCGCGCTGGAGAAGGTGCGCACCTCGGCCAAGGCGATCGCCCGGCTCGTCGAGCTGGCCGCGGAGGCGGCCGGTACCGGTCCGGTCGACCTCGCGGTGCACCATCTCGACGCGCCAGCTCGCGCTGACGCCGTGGCGGCGGCGTTGCGCGCCGCGATCCCGGCGGTCCGCGAGCTATATGTGGCCGAGCTCGGCGCCGTCGTCGGCGCGCACCTCGGCCCCGGCGTGATCGGGACGGTCGTCGTCCGGCGCTGAGCGCACCGTCCGAACCGCGACCGCGCCGATCAGCAGCGCTCCGGCCAGGATCGGCAGCGCCCGCCAGTCACTCTCGTACCCGTAGCCGGACGGCGTGATCAACACCGGGAAGGCCATCGCGGCCGCGGTGAGCAGCACCAGCGCGCGCCGGCCGAGCGGGACGAGCCCGGCGACGGCCAGCCCCCACGCGTAGTACCAGGGCTGGACGGACGGGGCGAGCAGGGCGGCGGCCCCGAACGCGACCGCAAGCCAACCGAGTACCGCAACCCGGTGCCGGGACCGCACCGCCAACAGCCAGCTCGCGACGAGCACCAGCACGGCGAGCACCTCACCGGCAGTGCGGCAGGTGCGCAGGGTGCCGTCCACCGTCTTGACGCCGTCACCGGCCGCCGCCTTGGCGAGCATCGACACGGCGGACGGCAGCGAGAGCCAGCTCACCCACTGGGCGTCGGCTTTCACCTGCTTCGTCCAGCCGAGGCCGAGCCCGGTGGCCGCGGTGACGATCGCGACGGCCGCCCCGGCGCACGCGATCGCCGTGGCCGAGGCTGCCGCGACGCGGCGCAGTGTCGGCGCTTCCCGGTTGGCCTGCAGCCACACCGGAACGGTGAACGCGACCGCGACCGCGGCCGGCGACTTCACCATCACGGCCAACCCGGTGACAGCGGCGGCCGCGGCCAGCGCGGGCACCCCGCGGCGGGTGGCGACCGCGAGGCCCGCCAGCGCCAGGCCGAGCATGAGCAGGTCGTTGTGACCGCCGCCGATGCCCAGTACGACGACGAGCGGGCCGGCCAGGCCGAGCCACAGCCCCGCGACCGCCCGGCCGCCGAGCGCAGCCGCCAGGACCGGGATCGCCCACAGGCAGAGCAGCAGGCCGGCGAACGCCGGCAGGCGCAACACGAGCGCGGCCAGCGTCGGGTGGCTGCCGCTGAGCCAGTCCGCCGCCTGGCTCAGGCGCAGCCAGAGCGGACCGTAGGGTGACGCGCTGGCGACCCAGCGAGCGCTCACCTGGTCGGTGAACGCGCCCGGGACGGCGGCCGGGCCGTAGCTGTAGGGGTCCAGGCCGTGGCGCAGCACGTTCCCCTGCGCCGCGTACGCCCAGAGGTCGCGTCCGAACGGGGCGGCGCCGAGCAGCGGGACTGCGGCAACCAGGACGAACCTGCGCACGGTGGCCACCGGCACGCCGCGCGGCGCCCGCAGCACCATGCGGCCGAGTAACAGCCAGCCCAGGGTGAGCGCGGCCAGCCCGAGGTAGGACAGCAGGTGCGCGAGGGCCCCGTCACGGGGGAACCAACCGACCGGACCGGGCCCGGCCCAGCCGGCGGGCAGCGCGGCGAGCGACCACGAACTCACCGCGAGCAGCACCGCTCCGGCGCCCGCGAGTGCGAACAGCGGGCGCGGCGGTCGGAGGTCGGCGGCCATGGCCCGCTCACCGTACCGGCGGTGCCGGCTAGCACACCGGTGTGACGAGCCCGGCCGCTCGTCCACATCGCGGTCCTTGTCCACAGTCGGCTCCGGGGCGGTTCGGCGCGCCTGCCGCACTGCCTAGCGTCGGCCCGGTGCGAGGAGCGGGGCGTCCCGGACGCGGGCGGCGCGGCGAGGTGGCCGACCGGGTGCGCGCCCTGCTCGGCGAACCGGACGCGGGCTGGACGCCCGCCGACCCACCGGCGGTGCCCGTGGCCGGGGACCCGGTGGGCGGGCCCCATGGGCGGCAGCGATCGCGTGCGGCGGTGCTGCGCTGGCAGCCGGAGCGACGGGCGGTGCTCGCCGTGGGCCTCGCGGTGGCGGTGGCCGGCGTGCTGACGCTGTGGTGGGTGCTGTCCGCGCGCCCACGCCAGGTCGCCGTGCACGGCTCGGGCGCCTCGATCACACCGGTGGCTTCGCTGACCAGCCCGGCCGGGGCTCCTGCATCGGCGGCGGCGTCGCCGTCCCCGACGGGATCGGCGGCGGCCGTGCGGCTGGTGGTGGACGTCGCGGGGAAGGTCCGCCGGCCGGGCGTGTACCGGCTCCCGTCCGGGGCCCGGGTGATCGACGCGCTTCAGGTGGCCGGCGGCGCGCTGCCCGGGGTGAGTACCACCACGCTCAACCTTGCCGCGCCGCTGCGCGACGGCCAGCAGGTGGTGGTCGGCGTGCCGGTGCCCGCCAGCGCCGCCTCGGCGCCCGGCGGCGCGGACGTGCCGCCCGGCTCGGCGGCGTCCGGCCCGGTCGACCTGAACACGGCCACCCTCGATCAGTTGCAGGCGCTGCCCGGTGTCGGGCCGGTACTGGCCCAGCACATCCTGGACTGGCGTGCCCAGCACGGCCGGTTCGCCTCGATCGACCAGCTCAACGAGGTGAGCGGCATCGGCACCGCGAAGTTCGCCGCACTGCGCCCGCTGGTGACCTGCTCGTGAAGGGCGCCGCGCCGGACCCGACCGCCGAGCGGATCGACGTGCGCGCCGCCTGCGCCGCGGCGAGCGCGTGGCTGGCGCTCGCGGTGTGCACCGGCCGGTCGGTACGCGCGGTCGTCGTGGTCGCGGCGCTCGCGCTGGTGATCGGCGCCGTCGCGACCGTGCTCGCGCGCGCCGACGGGCGATGGGCCGCGCTCGGACTGGCGGCGTTCTGCGTCGCGCTGGTGCTGATCCCCTTCGCCGGGCGGCTGTTCCATGCACGCACCTCGCTGCTCGTGGCGCTGGCGGCGCGGCATGCGGCGGTCACCGCGGAGCTCACCGTCACCGCGGACCCACGTCCGCTGGCGGCCACCGGCGTCGGCGGCGCGCCGCGCGTGCTGGTGGCCGCCGACGCTCGGGCGGTGGTGGCGTTCGGGGTGCGGCACGGGACCGACGGCGCCGTGCTGGTCCTGGCGTCCGCCGCCGACTGGGACGGCGTGTTGCCCGGGCAGCGGGTGCGGGTCGACGGTGTGCTGCAGCCGCCGCTGGACGCGAGCGCCACCACCGTCGCGCTCGCGGCGCGGGCGCCGCCCACCCTTCTGGGGCGCCCACCGTGGTGGCAGCGGCTGGCCGGCGTCGTCCGCGCCGACCTGCGGCGCGCCTGCGCGGGGCTGCCGGACCTGGCCCGCGGACTGCTGCCCGGGCTGATCGACGGCGACACCAGCCGGTTGGACCCGGTGTTGCAGCAGCGCTTCCGCCTTGCCGGGCTGACACACCTGGTCGCGGTGTCCGGGACGAACTGCTCGATCCTGGTCGGCGCGCTGCTGGTGGTGCTGCGGCGGTTGCGCGTCCGCCCCGGCTGGTGCGCGCTCGCCGGGATGCTCACGGTGGCCGGCTTCGTGGTGGTCGCTCGGCCGTCGCCGAGCGTGCTGCGTGCGGCCGTGATGGCCTGCATCGCGTTGGGCGGGCTGGCGCGCGGCCGACCGCGCCGCGCGCTACCGGCGCTGGCGGCGGCCGTGGTCGGGCTACTGCTCTGGGACCCGGCCCTGGCCCAGGACGCCGGGTTCGCCATGTCCGTGCTGGCGACCGCCGCGATCCTGCTCATCGCGCCGGGCTGGTCCGCCGCATTGCGGCGCCGGCACCTGCCCGGCGGGCTGGCCGAGGCGGTCGCGGTCGCGGCGGCGGCACATCTGGTCACCGCGCCGGTGATCGCCGCCATCGCCGGCCGGGTCAGCCTGGTCGCGATCCCGGCGAACGTGCTCGCCGAGCCGGTGGTCGCGATGGCCACCGTCCTCGGCTTCCTCGCCGCGGTGCTCGCCCCGTTGTCGCTCGGCGTCGGCGCGTCGATCGCCTGGCTGGCCGGCTGGCCGGTGCGCTGGTTGGTGCGGGTGGGCGAGTACTTCGGCGGCCTGGACGGCGCCACCGTGCCCTGGCCCGGCGGCCTCGACGGCGCGCTGGCGCTGCTGGTGGCAGCCGGTGCCGTCGTTGTGCTGGCCCGCCGTACCGGCCCGCGTCGCGTCCTCGCGGCGGGCGCGGCGGTCGCGTTGCTGGTGCAGCTCCCGGTCCGCTCGGCGACGTCCGGCTGGCCGCCTGCCGGCTGGCTGTTCGTGGCGTGCGACGTCGGGCAGGGTGATGCGCTGGTGCTGCGTGCCGGACCGCACAGCGCGGTCGAGATCGACACCGGACCGGATCCGGTACCGGTCGACCGGTGCCTGCGCGGACTCGGCGTCACCGACATCCCGCTGCTCGTGCTCACCCACCTGCACCTCGACCACGTCGGCGGCATCGTCGGGGCGCTGCACCAGCGGCACGTCGCGCAGGTGATCGCCGGCCCGCTGGCCGAGCCGGCCTCCGGGGTGGCCGACGTCGATCGCGCGCTGGCGCCCCGCGGCCTGCACGTGCGCAGTCCACCGCCGGGCGCCCGGTTCGACGTGGGCGACGTGCACCTCGACGTCCTCGGGCCGCCGCGGGCCTACCACGGCACCCGCTCGGATCCGAACAACTCCTCGCTCGTGCTGCGGGCGACGGTGCACGGCGTGCGGATCCTGCTCCCGGGCGACGCCGAGATCGAGGCGCAGCAGGCGATGCTCGCCGCAGGCGTCGACCTGCGAGCCGATGTGCTCAAGGTTCCGCACCACGGGTCCGCATACTCCGACGAGCGATTCCTCGCAGCTGTGCACGCCCGGGTCGGGGTGATCTCGGTCGGGGCGAACAACGACTACGGCCACCCCTCGCCGCGGTTGCTGCAGCTGATGGCGCGCCTCGGCGTGCCGGTTCGGCGCACCGACCGCGACGGCGACGTCGCCGTGTGTGGCTCGCCGGGGCACCTGACCGTCAGCCTGCACGGGGTTGCGGCCAGCACCGCGTGAGGCGCGGCCGGGAACGTCGGCCGGCAATGCCAGGATGGGGGCATGCCCGCCCGCCCGGTGTCCGTCGACGACCTGCCCGAGCGGCTGCCCCCCACCGTCCTGCTGGTGGGTGACGAGGAACTGCTCGTCGGCCGCGCGATCGCCGCACTCGCGGCGGCGGCGCGCCGGCAGGACCCCGACACGGTCGAGAGCGAGCGTGCCGGCGGCGAGCTCGAGGGTGGCGAGCTGCACGAGCTGCTGGGCCCGTCGCTGTTCGGCGACGCCCGGATCGTGGTGATCCGCAACGCGCACGACGTCAAGGTCGGCGCGCTGGCGGTGCTCAAGCCCTACCTCGACGCACCCACCGGCGGTATCACGATCGTGCTGCAGCACGCGGGCGGCGCGAAGGGAAAGGCGCTGCTCGACGCCGCGCGCAAGGCGAAGGCGCTCGAGATCGGCTGCGCCAAGTTGACCAAGCCGGCCGAGCGTCTGGACTTCGTGCGCGCCGAGGTACGCCGCGTCGGCGGCCGGATCAGCCCGGACGCCGTGGCTGCCCTGGTCGACGCGGTGGGCAGCGACCTGCGTGAGTTGGCGGCCGTGTCGGCCCAGCTGGTGAGCGACACCGGCGGGACGGTCGACGTCGAGACGGTGCGCGCGTTCCACCGCGGCAAGGCCGAGGTGAGCGGGTTCGCGATCGCCGACCGGGTGATGGAGGGCAACTCGCCGGCCGCGCTGGAGGCGCTGCGTTACGCGCTGGACGTCGGCGTCCCGCACGTGGTGATAGCCAGCGCGCTCGCCGACGGGGTCAGCGCGCTGGCCCGGGTCGCCTCGGCCGGCCGCGGTGACGCGTACGCGCTGGCCTCGGCGCTGCGGATGCCGGCCTGGAAGGTCCGCAACGTCCAGGGGCAGATGCGCGGCTGGAACGAGCCGGGAGTGCGCCGTGCGCTGCAGATCGTGGCCGGGCTGAACGCCGACGTGAAGGGCGAGGCGGCCGATCCGTCCTACGCGCTGGAGCGGGCGATCCGCGGCCTGGTGTCGGCCCGCTCCGATCGCGGCTGAGCGGCGACGTTCTGCAGCTACGGCCCGGACCGTGCAGACAGCACGAAGCCCGCGTCCGGGTGGACGCGGGCTTCGGTGAAGCGCTGGCTCAGATCTGGTTGGCGCGCTGGGCCATGGCCGACTTCTTGTTGGCGGCCTGGTTGGGGTGGATCACGCCCTTGCTCGCGGCCTTGTCCAGCTGGCGCGAGGCCGCGGTCATCGCCGTGAGGGCGGCGTCCTTGTCGCCCGCGTCGGCCGCCGTACGGAACGAGCGGATCGCGGTCTTGAGCGAGGACTTGACGCTCTTGTTCCGCAGCCGCGCCTGCTCGTTGGTGCGGATGCGCTTGATCTGGGACTTGATGTTCGCCACGAAGAAGCCTCGACGTTCGCAGTTGGGTGATTCGGATCGGTTACGCCGCAGCACGCAGACGCGCGTGGCACAACCCTGCCAGGCTACCAGCGCGGCCGGTGCCGCCCCAAATCGCGGCTCAGGCAGTCGCTGCGCGGACCGTCACCAGCTCGTAGCGGGTGTAGAGGTAGGTGCGCACGCCGTCCTCGCCGGACACGACATCGCTGACCGGGGCGTCGCCGTCGTCGCCGGCGACGGTCGCCGTGCCGTCGACCCAGTACACCCCCGAGTCGACGGGCGCGAGATCGGTCAGCTCGACCAGGACGTACCTTCCGGCCAGCGAGGTGACCAGCTCGCGCACCTCGGCGGTCTGCGAACCGGCGGCGGTCGTGTGCACTGCGAGCACCTCCTGCCAGTCGTCCTCGCCGGGGCTGGTGTTCACCAGGTCACCCTTGCGCAGCGATGCTGCCGGGATGCGGTACTCGACGGCGGTGCGTGGGTCGGTGCTCATGCGCCCATCCTGACGCATGCGACGATTGGGGCCAGCACAGGCCTCCCTCGAACCGAAAGACCGCTGGTGACCCGCACCGACCCGTCCCGTATCCGCAACTTCTGCATCATCGCGCACATCGACCACGGCAAGTCGACGCTGGCCGACCGGATGCTGCAGTTGACCGGTGTCGTCGACGCGCGTCAGATGCGCGCCCAGTACCTCGACCGGATGGACATCGAGCGCGAGCGTGGCATCACCATCAAGGCGCAGAGCATCCGGATGCCGTGGGCCTCGCGCACCGACGGCACCGAGTACGTGCTGCACATGATCGACACGCCCGGGCACGTCGACTTCACCTACGAGGTGTCGCGCTCGCTCGCCGCCTGCGAGGGGGCGATCCTGCTGGTCGATGCGGCGCAGGGCATCGAGGCGCAGACCTTGGCGAACCTGTACCTCGCGCTGGAGAACGATCTGCAGATCATCCCGGTGTTGAACAAGATCGACCTGCCTGCCGCGCAACCGGACCTGTACGCCGCCGAGCTGGCGCACATCATCGGCTGCGAGCCCGACGACGTGCTGCGGGTCAGCGCGAAGACCGGCGAGGGCGTCGACGAACTGCTCGATGTGATCTGCCGCGACGTACCGGCACCGGTCGGGCAGGCCGACGCGGCGCCGCGCGCGATGATCTTCGACTCCGTCTACGACATCTACCGCGGCGTGATCACCTACATCCGGGTCGTCGACGGGTACTTCACCCCGCGCGAGCGGATCAAGATGATGTCCACCGGCGCCACCCACGAACTGCTGGAGATCGGCGTGATCTCGCCCGAGCCGAAGCCGACCGATGGGCTCGGGGTCGGCGAGGTCGGGTACCTCATCACCGGCGTGAAGGACGTCCGGCAGTCGCGCGTCGGCGATACCGTGACGGACGCGGCCAAGCCGGCGCGGGAGTCGCTCGGCGCGTACCGCGACCCGCGGCCGATGGTGTACTCCGGCCTCTACCCGATCGACGGCTCGGACTACCCGCTGCTGCGCGACGCACTGGACAAGCTGCGCCTCAACGACGCGGCGCTGGCGTACGAGCCGGAGTCCTCGGCGGCGCTGGGGTTCGGCTTCCGCTGCGGCTTCCTCGGCCTGCTGCATCTGGAGATCACCCGCGACCGCCTCGAGCGCGAGTTCGGGCTGGACCTGATCAGCACCGCGCCGAACGTGGTGAACCGGGTGATCCTCGAGGACGGCACCGAGTTCGTCGTCACCAACCCGTCCGACTGGCCGGCCGGGGCGAAGATCGCCGAGGTGCACGAGCCGATCGTCAAGTCGATGATCATCTCGCCGAGCGAGTACATCGGCGCGATCATGGAGCTCTGCCAGGAGCGGCGCGGCACCCTCGGCGGCATGGACTACCTGTCCGAGACGCGCGTCGAGCTGCGCTACACGCTGCCGTTGGCCGAGATCATCTTCGACTTCTTCGACCAGCTCAAGTCGCGCACCCGCGGCTACGCCTCGCTGGACTACGAGATGGCAGGGGAGCAGCGGGCCGATCTGGTGAAGGTCGACATCCTGCTGCAGGGCGAGACCGTCGACGCGTTCTCGGCGATCGTGCACAAGGACAAGGCGTACGCCTATGGCACGTCGATGACCAGCAAGTTGCGCAAGCTGATCCCGCGCCAGCAGTTCGAGGTGCCGATCCAGGCGGCGATCGGCTCGCGGGTCATCGCGCGCGAGAACATCCGGGCGATGCGCAAGGACGTGCTGGCCAAGTGCTACGGCGGTGACATCACCCGCAAGCGCAAGCTGCTGGAGAAGCAGAAGGAGGGCAAGAAGCGGATGAAGATGGTCGGGCGCGTCGAGGTGCCGCAGGAGGCCTTCATCGCCGCGCTGTCGACCGGGGACGTCGAGACCGCCAAGAAGTAGCCGCGGGCTACCTGCTCGCGCGCGCGATCACCGAGTAGGTCGGGATCGCCAGCGTGCCGTCGTCGCGGACCCAGCGGCTGAACCGCCCGGCCATCACGGCGCGCACCTGCTTCTGCCGCTCGCCGTCCAGTGCGGTCAGCAGCGCGCCGAACGGGGTGCCGTGCACGGCATCGACGAGCGCGTCCACGCTCGGCCAGCGGGTCAGCAACTCGGTCTCGCGCGCGTCGATCCGGGTGAACCCGGCATCGGCGAGCAGGTCGTGCACCTGCTCCGGGCTCAGCACGTAGCTCGTCTCGTCATAGCCACCGGGAAACGGCTCAGGCGCACCGACGTCCTGCAGTGCGCCGTTCATCGGCCCGAACGGGACGACCTCGTGGCCCGGCGTCCACACCGAGATCCCGGCCACGCCACCGGGGCGCAGCACGCGGTGCAGCTCTCGAACGGCGCCTGGCCGGTCCGGGAAGAACGGCATGCCCTGCTGGCACAGGGCGACATCGAACTCGCCGTCGGCACAGGGCAGCGCGGTGGCCGGGGCGACCGCGGTCCGGATCGGTGCCGCGCCCGGTTCCGGTGGGTGCGCGGCGTTGAAGGCGATCATCGCCGGGCTGATGTCGGTGGCGAGGACGTGGCCCGTCTGCCCTGCGCGGCGCGCGGCGGCCCGCGTCACGACGCCGGTTCCCGCCGCAACCTCCACGATGCGTGCGCCGGGTGCGACGGCGACCGCGTCCAGCAGCACCTCGGCCCACGGCGCGAACAGGGCCGGGCCGAGCAACCGCTCGTAGCGCTCGGGCAGGGCGGTGTCGGTGAACGCGGCGGTCCGCTCGGTGTCGCTCATGGCGACACCGTAGACACAACGGTCCGGAACCGGCGAGGCCTTGTCAGCGCCCGGGCATACGGTCGCCGGATGAGTGAGCTGCTTGACCAGCACCGGCACGTCCTCACCAGGTCGGTGGAGGTCGTGGCGCAGATGCGCCCAGGACAGTTGGACGTCGCGACCCCGTGCGCCGGCTGGGCCTTGAGCGACCTGCTGGCACACATGATCGGTCAGCACTACGGGTTCGCGGCAGCGGCAGCGGCAGCGGCAACGGCAGCGGCGGTGCCGGACGTCGGCGAGTTCGCACCACGGGCGATCGGCGCCGATGCCGTCGCCGAGTACACCGCATCGGTCGAGTCCGTGCTCGCGGCCTTCGCCTCACCCGGCGTGCTGGACCGCACCATGTACCTCCCCGAGATCAGGGGCGGCATGACGTTCGCGGCGCCGGCCGCGATCGGCTTCCACCTGATCGACTACGTCGTGCACTCCTGGGATGTCGCGCGTTCGCTCGGCGTCCCGGTCGCGTTCGACGACGAGGCGCTGACGACCGCGCTGCAGATCGCCCGCGCGGTGCCCGAGGAGTCCAAGAGCGATACCCCCGGCGCGGCGTTCGCGCCCGGAGTCGACACCCGCTCCGACGCGACCCTGGATCGGATAGTGGCGCTGCTCGGCCGCGATCCGCAGTGGGCGCCGTAGCCTATTGCGGCCGGTGACAGACCGCCTCGATGTTGTTGCCGTCGGGGTCGCGCACGAACGTCCCGTAGTAGTGCTCGTGGTACTCCGGCCACAGCCGCGGCTCGTGCAGCACTTCGGCGCCGCGCCCGATCGCAGCTGCGAAGAACGCATCGACCGTCGCCCGGTCCGGCGCCGTGAATGCGATGTGTGACTCGCGGAAGCCGTCACCTGTCTGCTGGCGGCTGATCCAGAAACTGGGCTGCTCGGTGCCGTACCCGATGGCCTCGCCGAAGTCCATCATGCGGCGGTGACCCAGGGCCCCGAGCACGGTGTCGTAGAAGGCGGCCGCCGCGTCCAGGTCGGCTGCCTGCAATCCGAGGTGATCGATCATGCGCTGCATCCTGGCGCACGCCAGCGACTACGTCACGCAACGAGCGCTGAGTATGCGACGTCGCCCCGGCCGCCGACCAGGATCGTCGCCAGCCCGGCAACGGTGCCGCGGATGGGGTCGTACCCGGCGGCGACGGTCGCCTGCACGTGGCGGAGCAGGGGTTTGGGCACCCGGGTCGCGAGGGTGCAGTGCGGCACCCACAGCTTGGGTGCGCTGCGTTCGCCGAACGCCGGCGGCCACCCGGCCTGCTTGAGCGCGCGGTACGCGGCACGCTGCAGGGCCGGTAGCCCGCGGTTCGGCGCGGGCCCCAGCCACAGCGCGCCGGCCCGGCCGAAGCGACCCACCTCGGTGAGTGCGATCGGCACCGGCTGGTGCGACGTGCTGAGTTCGGCGACGAGGGCACACACCCGTGCCAGGTCGATCTCGCGGTCCACCCGTGCGGCCGCGAGGCTGAAGTGCGGGCGGTGCGGCGGCCGGTCCGGCAGGGCGATGCCGGCCTCTCGGACCCGCTCGCGCACCGCCAGGATCGCCTCGTCCGTCGCCGGGTCGAAGGCGGCGCACACGACCGCGGTGACGACCCGATTGCGCAACCCGGCGCGCGGTGAGGACGCAGCCGGTCGCTCGATCGGGGCAGGGTCAGAGCTCAAGGACGATCTTGCCGACCAGGTCACCGGCGGCGATCGCGGCCAGCCCCTCGCCCGCCCGCTCCAGCGGCAGGATGCGGTCGACGTGCGGCCGGACCCCGCTCGCGTGCAGGAACGCGATCAGGTTCTTCAGTTCGTCCTTGGTGCCCATGGTCGAACCCAGCACCTGCAGTTGCAGGAAGAACACCCGATTCAGGTCGGCCGGTGGGTTCGCGCCCGACGTCGCACCGCAGATCACCATGCGGCCACCCGGCTTGAGCGCGCGCAGCGAGTGCGACCAGGTGGCCTCGCCGACCGTCTCCATCACCGCGTCGACCTTCTCCGGCAGCCGGGCGCCGGACTCGAACGTCTCGTGCGCGCCGAGTTGCAGCGCGGCTGCTTGCTTGGCCTCGGTGCGCGCGGTTGCCAGCACGCGGAACCCGGCGGCGCGGGCCAGCGCGATGCAGGCGCTCGCCACCCCGCCGCTGCTGCCCTGCACCAGCACCGTCTGACCCGGACGCAGCCCGGACTGGGTGAACAGCATGCGGTAGGCGGTCAGCCACGCCGTCGACAGGCAGGCCGCCTCGGCCCAGGACAGCTCAGCCGGCTTGGGCACCACGTTGCGCGCCGGCACGACCACGTAGTCGGCCAGCGAGCCCTGGTGCTTCTCGGACAGCAGCGAGCGGCGCGGGTCGAGCGTGTCGTCGCCCTCCCAGCCGGCTGCGTTGATCACCGAGTGGACGACGACCTCCTGGCCGGTCGATTCGTCGACGCCGGCCGCGTCGCAGCCCAGGATCATCGGCAGCTGCTCGCCCTTGATCCCGACGCCGCGCAGCGTCCAGAGGTCGTGGTGGTTCAGGCTGGCGGCCTTGACTGCCACGCGTGTCCAGCCGTCCGGGATCTCCGGATCGGGTCGCTCGCCGATCACCAGCCCGGCCAGCGGGTCGTCGGGGTTCAGGGACTCGGCGTAGACGGCGCGCATACTGCCGACCCTAGCCACCCGCCGTCTCGCCGCCGCCTGCTGCCCGCCTTCCCCCACCGGCGGACGAGAATTCGCGCGCATTTTTGGTAACCGGGTGGGGGGAGCGCGTGAAAGTTGGTAACCGGGTGGGGGGAGCGGGTGAGGGTTGGCGGGGCGTCAGGCGGTGAGCGCGGCGGGTGCCGAGTCGAGCGCGGCCGCGATCGCTGCCATCAGCGCGCGGGCCGAGGCGGCGGTCAACTCGATGCCGACCCGGGCGGACGGCCCGCGGGACGGGTCGGCCAGGTCGATGTTCAGGGTGTGCTCGGCCAGGGCGTGCACCGGGTGGTCGAAGTACACGGTCGCGTCGGTGACGTGGAACCACGCGCCGCCGGGCCCTTTGGCGCTGCCGGAGACGTCGGCGTGCTCGGTCGCGTAGGTGCACATGGCTCAGGCTCCCAACCGAGCGCCGAAGAAGGCCTCGATGCGCTCCCAGCCGTCGAGCGCGGCCTCCACCCGGTAGGCCGGGCGGTTGGTCGAGAAGAACGCGTGCCCGGCGCCGTCGTAGCGGTGGAACTCGTACGTCTTGCCGTGCTCACGCAGCAGTTGCTCGAGCTCGTCGACGTGCGCCGGTGACGGCGTCTTGTCCTCGTTGCCGAACAGCCCGAGCAGCGGGCAGCGCAGGTTCGGCAGCTGGTCCACGAGGTTCGTCACGTGCAGCACGTAACCCTGCGGCGGGGTACCGGTGACGAACGCGCCGTAGCAGTCGACCGCGGCGTCGAGGTCGACGGTGCAGGCGGCCAACACCGACTGGCGCCCGCCCGAGCAGTAGCCGATCACCGCCACCTTGCCGTTGGAGGTCGGCAGCGAGCGCAAGTAGGCAGCGGCGCCGGCAACATCGCCCACCAGCTGCTCGTCGGAGACGCCGCCCTGCGCCCGGGCGGCCGCGGCGGCGTCGTCGGGTGCGGCCCCGGGCGCGATGCGCCAGTACAGGTTCGGGCAGATCGCGTCGTAGCCCAGCTCGGCGAAGCGACGCACGATCTCCTTGGTGCCCCGGTCGTAGCCGGGCAGGTGGTGGATGACGATCACGCCGCCACGCGGTCCGTCCCCTTCGGGCGTGGCGAGGTAGGCCTCGATCTCCTCGTCCCGGTGTCCGACGATCCGGATGGTCCGTGTGGTCATCGCATCACTCATGGTTCGCATGCAACCACGTCCGGATGTGCGGCGAATAGCATCGCGTCGTGCCCCGTGTCCGCCGTCCGCTGCTGGCGCTGATCGCACTCGTGCTCGCCCTGGCAGTGGGCTACGGCGTGAAGGCGGCCCGTTCGGGCGACGACACGAAGCCGCGGCCGGCCGACACCACCTCCAGCGCGCCGCTGTCCGGGCTGCCGGTGCAGGCGCGCCAGACCGTCAGCCTGATCGAGAAGGGCGGGCCGTTCCCGTATCCGCACAACGACGGGGTGGTGTTTCACAACAACGAGCACCTGCTGCCGCGTGAGTCGGACGGCTACTACCACGAGTACACGGTGCCGACACCCGGTTCGGCCGACCGCGGAGCCCGGCGGATCATCACCGGACGGGACGGGGAGTTCTACTACACCGCCGATCACTACGAGCACTTCGTGCGGATCGACGTGAACCGGTGACCGGGAAGCGGGCCGCGATCACCGCGATCTACCGGCAGGTGCGAGCGCCGGACTGGGCCGCCCCGAACCTGGACGCGCTGGCGGACGTGCTGCGCGACCTGTCCTGGCTGCCGGCCGGTCCGGTGCGGATCGCGGTCCCGGACCTGACCGGGTTGAACCCGGATGACCGCGCCGCGCTGCTGGTGACGCTGTGGCGGGCGGTGGTCGAGTCGGCGGATGCGCCGCACGCGATCACGATCGAGATAACCGTTGCGGGCGGATTCGTGACAGAGTGACCGACGTGTCCGTTGACCAGCGGCCGCGGGGAGGGCTGTGGCGGCACCGCGACTTCCGGCTGCTGTGGGCCGGACAGTCGGTCAGCGATCTCGGCACGGCCATCAGCGGGGTCGTGCTCCCGCTGGTCGCGGTCGTCTACCTGGACGCCTCCGCCTTCGAGGTCGCCGCGCTCGCCGCGATCGAGTGGGTGCCGTGGCTGCTGATCGGGCTGCCCGCCGGCGTCTGGGTCGACCGGTCTCGACGCCGCCCGCTGATGCTGTGGTGCGACCTGGTACGGACGTTGGCGATCGGCAGCATTCCGGTCGCAGCCGCGTTCGACGCGCTGCACCTGCCGCAGCTGTACCTTGCGGCCGCGGCGACCGGCGTCGCCACCGTGATCTTCCAGGTCGCGTACCAGGCCTACCTGCCGACCTTGATCCGGACGACAGAACTGGCCGAGGGCAACGCGAAGCTGCAGGGCAGCCAGACGGTGGCCCAGGTCGGTGGCGCCGGGCTCGGTGGCCTGCTCGTGCAGCTGTTCCGCGCCCCGTTCGCGCTGATCGCCGACGCCGCCAGCTACGCCGTGTCGGCGGCCGCCCTGTTCGCGATCGGCGAGCGGGAGCCGGCCGGCGAACCGGTGGAACGCGACCTGCGCCGCGAGATCGCCGAGGGAGCCCGGTTCGTACGCGGCGATCCGCTGCTGCGCGTGATGACGATCGCGCCCGCGCTCGCGAACTTCTTCTTCACCGGTTTCAGCGGCATCGTCGTGCTGTTCCTGGTCCGCAGCGTGCACCTCGCGCCCGCATCGGTCGGGGTGCTGATGGGTGGTGTGAGCCTCGGGGCGGTCGCGGGCGCGCTGCTCGCCCGGCCGGTGGGTCGCTGGATCGGGACCTCGCGCGCGGTCTGGCTCGGCACCTTGCTGACGACGCCGTTCGGGCTGCTCATCCCGCTGACCACGCGTGGCGCCGGGCTGGTGTTCTTCGTGGTCGGCAACGTCGTGATCTACATCGGGATCCTCATCTACAACGTCACGATCAGCGCCTTCCGGCAGGCGTACTGCCCGCCGCACCTGCTCGGCCGGGTGGTGGCCTCGATGCGCTTCGTGCTGTTCGGTGCCCTGCCGCTCGGCGCGCTGACCGGCGGTGCGCTCGCGTCCTGGCTGGGCATCCGGGAGGCGGTGTGGGTGCTGCTCGCCGGGAACGTGCTGTCCGGCGTGGTGCTGGCCACCTCGCCACTGCGGCGGATGCGTGATCTGCCGGCGGGGCAGACTGTAGAGCGTGCCCTCAGCCCTGCCGCACGGTGATCCCGCACCGGCCGACGGACGCCTGCCTGCCGCGGTGCTCGCCGACGCGGCGCAGCGGCCGTTCGGCGTGTACGTGCACATCCCGTTCTGCCAGACCCGCTGCGGCTACTGCGACTTCAACACCTACACGGCGGCCGAACTCGGCTCGGGCGTGAGCCGCGGCAGCTACGCGGACACCGTCCTCGCCGAGGTCCGGCTGGCCGGCACGGTGCTGGACGGGCGCACCCCGATCGCGTCCACCGTCTTCTTCGGCGGCGGGACGCCCACGCTGCTGCCGGCCGAGCACCTGGGCCTGATCATCACCGAGATCCGCGAGACGTTCGGGCTGGCCGCCGACGCCGAGATCAGCACCGAGGCGAACCCGGAGACCGTCACCCCGGGCTACTTCGCCAAGCTGCGCGAGGCCGGCTTCACCCGGGTCTCGCTGGGAATGCAGTCCGCGGTGCCCCGCGTGCTGGAGGTGCTCGACCGCAAGCACCGCCCGGGACGCCCGCAGGAGGCGGTCGCCGAAGCCCGTGCGGCTGGATTCGAGCACGTCAACCTGGACCTGATCTACGGGGCGCCGTACGAGACGGACGCGGACTGGCAGACCTCGCTGGATGCCGTCATCGCGGCCGGCCCCGATCACGTCAGCGCGTACGCCCTGGTCGTCGAGGAGGGGACCGCCCTGGCGCGTCAGGTCGCGCAGGGGGTGCTGCCGGCGCCTGACGACGACGTCCTCGCCGACCGGTACGTGATGGCCGACGAGACGCTGCACGCCGCCGGGTTCGACTGGTACGAGGTGTCCAACTGGGCGCGCTCGGACGCCGCCCGGTGCCGGCACAACGAGCTGTACTGGAGCGACGCGAACTGGTGGGGACTCGGGCCGGGTGCACACAGCCACGTGAGCGGCGTGCGCTGGTGGAACGTCAAGCATCCGGCCCGCTACGCGGTGCTGTTGGAGTCCGGAGCGAGCCCGGCCGCCGGCCGCGAGACGCTCGACGCGCAAGCCCGGCTGACCGAGCGGGTGATGCTCGCCGTGCGGATGCGGGACGGCCTGGCTCTGGCCGAGCTGCCGCCCGAACGTGCCGCCGTCGCGCCGCAGCTGGCCGGTTGGGGGCTGGTCGAGCATCCCGCCCTCGAACAGGGGCGCCTCGTGCTCACCCAGCGCGGGCGCCTGCTTGCCGACGCCGTGGTCCGCGAACTGCTCGCCTGATCCGGCGGCGGGCCCGCCCGTTCCCGGCCTGCGCGCCAGAGGTCGGCCGGCTCGGCGGTGCTCCCGGCTGACCGCGCGGCTCGGATCAGGTCGGTGGACGCAGCGCGTCGAGGTCGAGGACGCGCACGTGCAGCGTCTGCCGGTTCTGCAGCGCCGCGCGCAGGGCCCGGTGCAGGCCGTCCTCCAGGTACAGCTCGCCGCGCCACTGTACGGCGTGCGGGAACAGGTCGCCGTAGAAGGTCGAGTCGTCGTCGAGCAGGTGGTCCAGCGCCAGCTCACGCTTGGTGGTGGTCAGCTCGCTGAGGCGCACGGTGCGCGGTGGCACCGAGGCCCAGTCCCGCGCGGACAGTTCGTGGTCGGGGTACGGACGTCCCTCGGCCACCGCCTTGAAGATCACGCACGCGCTCCCGGACTTACCTCGCCTGCTGCTACCGACCCTAGCCGCCGCGGCGGCGCGCCCGGGACCACCCGCGGTGCTCACCAGGCTCGCCCTAAGCTGGAAGCCAGGATAGGCGATGAGGAGGTGACGCCACGATGACCCCGGAGGACCGCAAGCTCGAGGTGCTGCGCGCGATCGTCGCCGACTTCATCTCGACGAACGAGCCGGTGGGCAGCAAGGCCCTGGCCGATCGGCACAACCTCGGCGTCTCGCCCGCGACGATCCGCAACGACATGGCGGTGCTGGAGGAGGAGGGGCTGATCGCGCAGCCGCACACCAGCGCGGGCCGCATCCCCACCGATGCCGGCTACCGGCTGTTCGTCGATCAGCTCACCGATCTCAAGCCGCTCTCACCGGCCGAGCGCCGCGCGATCCAGGCGTTCCTAGACGACGCCGTCGACCTGGACGACGTGCTGCACCGCGCGGTGCGCACGCTGGCCCAGCTCACCCGCAACGTCGCCGTGGTGCAGTACCCGTCGCTGTCCCGGTCGCAGGTACGCCACCTGGAGCTGGTGCCGCTGACGTCCTCGCGGCTGATGCTGGTGCTGATCACCGACACCGGACGGGTCGAGCAGCGCGTCGTCGAACTGCCCGGTCCGGTGTCCGCCGAGTCGGTCGCCGAGCTGCGCGGCACGCTCAACTCGCGGCTGCGCGATCACGCGCTCGCCGACGCGCCGATGATCATCAGCGAACTTCCCGGCGACGTGGCCCCGGAACTGCGCGGTCTGCTGGCCACGCTGACCTCGGTGCTGCTGGAGACCCTGGTCGAGCAGCACAGCGACCGGATCGTGCTCGGCGGCACCGCGAACCTGACCGAGCACGCGCTCGACTTCCCGGCGATCCGACCGGTGCTCGAGGCGCTCGAGGAGCAGGTCGTGCTGCTGCGGCTGCTGGACCAGTCCGTAGCGACCAGCAGCGTTGTCGTCCGGATCGGGAACGAGAACCAGCACGAGGCGCTCACCGGCACGTCGGTGGTGACCAGCGGCTACGGCATGCGCGGCGCCTCGCTCGGTGCGGTCGGCGTGCTCGGTCCGCGGCGGATGGACTACGCGCACACCATGGCACGGGTCGCGGCTGTCGCCCGGTACGTCGGCGAACTGCTCGCCGAACGGTGAGTGCCCGCTCCGTACACTGGTCTGGCACTCGATGAGCGTGAGTGCCAGAGGGACTTCGAGGACGGTACGTGGCTGACATCCCGCGCGACTACTACGACCTGCTCGGCGTGCGTAAGGACGCGACGCCCGAGGAGATCAAGCGCGCATACCGCAAGCTGGCGCGCGAACTGCACCCGGACGTGAACCCGGACGAGCACGCCGAGGACAGGTTCAAGGCGGTGACCACGGCGTACGAGGTGCTCTCGGACCCGGAGAAGCGGCGCATCGTCGACCTCGGCGGCGACCCGCTGTCCCAGGGCGGGGCAGGCACCGCGGGCAACCCGTTCGCCGGTTTCGGCGGGTTCGGGGACGTGTTCGAGGCGTTCTTCGGCGGCAGCGGGATGGGCGGCGGCCGCGGCCGGCGCAGCCGGGTCCGGGCCGGCGCCGACGCCCTGTTGCAGCTGTCGCTCACCCTCCCGGAAGCCGCGTTCGGGGTACGACGTGAACTTCAGGTCGAGACTGCCGTGGTCTGTTCGACCTGCACCGGTTCCGGGTGCGCACCGGGGACGTCGCCGCGTACCTGCGTCACCTGTGGCGGGTCCGGCGAGATCCAGTCGGTGCAGCGCTCCTTCCTCGGCCAGGTACTGACCACCCGGGCCTGCTCGGCCTGCGCGGGTACCGGCGAGCAGATCCCGACGCCCTGCCCGACCTGTGCCGGCGAGGGCCGGGTGCGCGCCCGGCGCACGATCACCGTGGACGTGCCGGCCGGCATCGAGGACGGCATGCGGATCCGGCTGTCCGGCCAGGGCGAGGTCGGCCCGGGCGGCGGACCGGCGGGCGACCTGTACGTCGAGGTGTCCGAGCAGCCGCACGAGATGTTCGTCCGCGAGGGCTCCGACCTGCACTGCACGGTCGCGGTGCCGATGACCGCGGCGGCGCTGGGCACCGACCTGGTGCTGAACACCCTGGACGGCGAGGAGAAGCTCGAGCTTCGGCCCGGGACGCAGAGCGGCGCCCAGCTGACCCTGCGCGGGCGCGGCGTGCCGCGGCTGCGCTCGTCCGCGCGGGGGGACCTGCACGTGCACATCGAGGTGCGTACCCCGACCCGGCTCGACGAGGAGCAGGAGCGGCTGCTGCGCGAACTGGCGGCACTGCGCGACGAGGACGTCACCGCGATCACGAAGAGCTCGGGCCTGTTCGGCAAGGTGCGCGACGCCTTCGGCCGGTAGGGCGTGAGCACCCCGCCGCTGTTCTTCCTCGACTACGTCCCCTTGGTCGACGTCGTGCTGCTGACCGGTGACGAGGGACGGCACGCCGGCCAGGTGCTGCGGGTCCGGGCGGGGGAGGCATTGAACCTGTCCGACGGGCGCGGCGCGCTCCTGGAGTGCGTGGTGCGCGAGGTGCGGCCGGACGGTGTGGTGCTGCGAGTGGGGTCCCGCAGCACGGTGCCGGTACCGCGGCCGCGGCTGACCGTGGTGCAGGCGCTGCCCAAGGGCGATCGCGGCGAGTTGGCGGTGGCGACGATGACCGAACTCGGCGTCGATGCGGTCGTTCCGTGGCAGGCGTCCCGGTGCGTGACGCAGTGGGTGGGCGCTCGCTCGGCGAAGTCGCTGGACAAGTGGCGGCGGACCGCGCGCGAGGCGGCCAAGCAGAGCCGGCGACCGCACGTGCCGAAGCTCGCCCCGCTGATGTCCACCGCCGAGGTCGTCGCGCTGCTGGCCGAGACGTCCGCCCTCGTGTTGCACGAGTCGGCGGACGAGCCGCTGGCCACGTGTGCCCTGCCCGACGTGGACGAGTTCGTGCTGGTGGTGGGCCCCGAGGGCGGCATCACCGAGGAGGAGCTGGCCGCGTTCGCCTCGGTCGGCGCGCGGGCCGTGCGGCTGGGCAGTCCGGTGCTGCGCACCTCGACCGCCGGCGTGGCCGCGCTGGCCGCGCTGTCGGTCCGGCTGGGCCGCTGGACCTGATCCCGCAGAGCCGGGACGCCGCGCGTTTGCCGCACGGGTGCACGGGGTAGGGGGCGGGCATGCGCATCGTCGTCACCGGGGGATCGGGCAACGTCGGTACCGCGTTGCTGCGCTGCCTGGCCGGGTCCGGCCGGCACCACGTCGTCGGCGTGAGCCGGCGCCGGCCGCCGGATGTTCCTCCCTACGACGCGGCAGAATGGGTCTGCGTCGACGTCGGCGCGAAGGACGCGATACCCGCGCTGCGCGACGCTTTCGCCGGTGCGGACGCCGTGGTGCACCTGGCCTGGGCGATCTCACCGTCGCACGACCGCGACCGGCGCAGACGTACCAACCAGAACGGGACCGCCGCGGTCGTGGCTGCCGTGCGGGCGGCCGGGGTGGGGCACCTGGTGCACCAGTCCTCCGTCGGCAGCTATGCGCCCGGCCCGGGACGCACGGTCGACGAGAGTTGGCCGGTCACCGGCATCGAGACCTCGAGCTACAGCGTGGACAAGGCGGCCGCCGAGGTGATCGTCGCGCGTGCCGAGGACCAGGTGACGGTAGCGCGGGTGCGGCCCGCGCTGATCTTCCAGGACGCCGCGGCCAGTGATGTGGCGCAGTACTTCGCCGGCCCGCTGGTGCCGCGCCTGCTCATCCGCCGCGGGGTGCTGCGGTTCGCACCGCTGCCCGCCGCGCTCGCGTTCCAGGTCGTCCACGCCGACGACGTCGCCCGGGCCCTCGAGCTGATCCTCACCCAGCGCGCCGGCGGCGCGTTCAACGTCGCGGCGCAGCCGATCATCGACCGGGATACCTGGCGCGAGGTCTTCGGCGGGGTCGGCCCGCCGGTGCCGCCGTCCGCCCTGTGCGCCGCGGCCGCGGCGACCTGGCGCGCCAGGCTGCAACCGACCGAGCCCGGGTGGCTGGACATGGCCGTGCACGCGCCGTTCCTGGACACCGGGCGGATCGAGTCGATCGGCTGGACGCCGCGGCACGACGCGCGCACGGTGCTGGGCGAGTTCATCGACGCGATGGGTCGTCGCGACTCGCACCCCGGGCCGCTGCTGCACGGCCGCCGGCGCCGGCGCGACTAGGTTGGCAGGTATGGCGAAGGACTGTCTGTTCTGCTCGATCGTCGCCGGCGAGGTACCGGCCACCACGGTGTACCAGAACGCGGACGTAGTGGCGTTCGACGATCTCAACCCGCAGGCCCCCACCCACGTGCTGGTGGTACCCCGCAAACACGTGCCCGACCTCGCCGAACTGGGCACCGATCCACACACGTCCGCCGCGCTCACCGCAGGCATCCGGGCAACCGCCGAGCACCTCGGACTGGCCGATTTCCGCACCGTGTTCAACACCGGCGCGGGCGCCCAGCAGACCGTCTTCCACGTACACGCGCACGTGCTGGCCGGGCGCGAGTTCTCCTGGCCGCCGGGCTGAGCGCGGCTGTCTCGGGTAAAAACCGGCTTGGCCCGCGCGGACGCCGGTACAGTGGGCGAGTACCTGATCACCGAGCAGAGAGCGCAACTTGTCCGATCCCACCCCTAGTCCGGATCGTGTCTCGACGGTAGTCGTCGTCCCGGGCGAGCAGGCGATGGTCGCCCTGCTCGGTACGCGCGATGAGTTGCTGCAGGTGATCGAGGGCAGCCTCGCCAGCGACATCCACGTTCGCGGCAACGAGATCACGATCACCGGCGCACCCGCGGACAACGCCGTCGCGGTCCGGCTCATCGAAGAACTTCTCGAACTGATCCGCGCCGGGCAGAACCTCACCCCCGACGCCGTCAGCCGCGCCGTCGGCATTCTCGGCGCCGGCACCGGTGAGCGGCCCGCCGAGGTGCTCAGCCTGTCCATCCTGTCGCGGCGCGGAAAGAACATCCGGCCCAAGACGCTGAACCAGAAGCGGTACGTCGACGCGATCGACCAGCACACCGTCGTCTTCGGCATCGGGCCCGCCGGCACCGGCAAGACGTACCTGGCCGTGGCCAAGGCGGTGCAGGCGCTGCAGGCCAAGCAGGTCAGCCGGATCATCCTGACCCGGCCGGCGGTCGAGGCCGGCGAGCGGCTCGGCTTCCTGCCCGGCACGCTGTTCGAGAAGATCGACCCCTACCTGCGGCCGCTGTTCGACGCGCTGCACGACATGCTCGACCCGGACTCGATCCCGCGGCTGATGCAGGCGGGCACCATCGAGATCGCCCCGCTCGCCTACATGCGCGGGCGCACCCTCTCGGACGCGTTCATCATTCTGGACGAGGCGCAGAACACCACGGCCGAACAGATGAAGATGTTCCTCACCCGGCTGGGTTTCGACTCGCGGATGGTGGTGACGGGCGACATCACGCAGGTCGACCTGCCCGGCGACACCCGCAGTGGGCTGCGCGTGGTGCGCGACATCCTCGGTGACATCGAGGACATCCACTTCTCCTACCTGAGCGCCAGCGACGTGGTCCGGCACCGGCTCGTCGGCAACATCGTCGACGCCTACGAGCGTTACGACGCGCGCTCGGCCACGGCAGAGCAGCAGCGCGCGAAGCCCGGCCGCAGATGATCGAGGTCAACAACGAGTCGGGCGCCGACGTCGACGAGGCGGCGCTGGTCACGCTCGGCCGGTTCGTCCTGGAGCGGATGGGCATCAACCCGGCCGCCGAACTCTCGATCGTCCTGCTGGACACCGAGGCGATGGCCGCGCTGCACGTGCAGTGGATGGACCTGCCCGGCCCGACCGATGTGATGGCCTTCCCGATGGACGGCGCCGACAGCCCGGACGCGCGGCTCGACCCGACCGCGCCGCCGGGCACCGACGAGCCGGCCGCGGAGGCGATGCTCGGCGACGTCGTCCTGTGCCCGGCCGTCGCCGCCGACCAGGCCGCGTCGGCAGGCCACTCGGTCGAGGCCGAACTGCACCTGCTGTGCACACACGGCGTCTTGCACCTGCTCGGCTACGACCACGGCGACCCGGACGAGGAACGCGAGATGTTCGAGCTGCAGGCCGAACTCGTCGGCGAGTGGGCGAAGCGCTCCGGCCGCGGACCGATCCGCGCACCGCTGCCCGGCACCGGCGGCGAGGTCCGCGATACCGCGGGGCGCGGGCGCTAGTTTCATGAACAGCGCCGACATCATCGCGCTCGTGGTCGCGATCTGCCTGGTGCCCATCGGCGGCCTGCTCGCCTGCGTCGACTCGGCCCTGGCGCGGATCTCGGTCGCGCGGGTCGAGGAGTACCTGCGCGAGGAGCACAGGGGCGCCAAGGCGCTCAGCGTGATCATGGGCGACCGGGCCCGGTACACCAACTTGCTGCTGCTGCTGCGCGTCGTCTGCGAGCTGACCGCGACCGTGCTCGCGGCGATCGTCGCCCGCTCGCAGTTCGGCGCCCGCTGGCCCGTCCCGATGATCACGATCGCGATCATGGTGGTCATCTCGTACGCAGTGATCGGGGTCGGGCCGCGCACGCTCGGCCGTCAGCACCCCTACGCGGTGGCGCTCGCCGGGGCCGGGTCGGTCAAGGCGCTGGGCCGCGTGTTCGGCCCGCTCGCCTCGCTGCTCACCCTGTTCGGCAACGCGATCACACCCGGACGTGGCTTTCGTGACGGCCCGTTCTCGTCCGAGATCGAACTGCGCGAGCTCGTCGACATGGCCGAGCAGCGCGGCGTGGTCGAGCACGGTGAGCGGGAGATGATCCAGTCGGTGTTCGCGCTGGGCGACACGATCGCGCGTGAGGTGATGGTGCCGCGCACCGACGTCGTCTGGATCGAGCACACCAAGACCGTGCCGCAGGCGCTCGCCCTCGCGCTTCGCAGCGGGTTCTCCCGGCTGCCGGTCACCGGCGAGAGCGCCGACGACGTACTCGGCGTCGCCTACCTCAAGGACCTCGCGCGGCGCGCTCAGGACGCCGAGCGGGCCCGCACCACGCGCGTCGAGGAGGTGATGCGGGTAGCCAGCTACGTCCCGGAGTCCAAGCCGGTCGACGAGCTGCTGCGCGAGATGCAGGCGGCGCGCACCCACATCGCCATCGTCATCGACGAGTACGGCGGGACGGCCGGGCTGGTCACGATCGAGGACATCCTGGAGGAGATCGTCGGCGAGATCACCGACGAGTACGACGACGAGCGGCCGCCGATCGAGCGCATCGACGACGACACCGCCCGGGTCAGCGCGCGCCTCGCCGTCGAGGACCTGGCCGAGCTGTTCGACGTCACCGTGCCCGATCGCGACGACGTCGAGACCGTGGGCGGGTTGCTGGCCGAGTCGCTCGGGCGGGTCCCGATTCCTGGCGCGCACACCCGCGCGTACGGCCTGGAGTTGATCGCCGAGAACGCAGGTGGACGCCGCAACCGGATCGACACCGTGCTCGTGCGACGCTTGGCCGAACCGGAGGCCGGCGCCGAGACCAGCGAGGACGCGCATGAGCGAGCTTGATCCAGAGGACGCGAAGCTGCTGACGCTCGCGCGTTCGGCCCGGGCGCGCACCCGGGTCGAGCAGGGGGCGGCCGTGCGCGACACCGACGGGCGCACCTACGTGGCCGCCACCGTGACGTTGCCGTCGTTGCGGTTGAGCGCACTGCAGGTGGCTGTCGCGATGGCGGTGTCCTCCGGTGCACTCGGGCTGGAGGCGGCGGTGGTGTTCGGCGACGACGCGACCGACGAGGCGGGTGCTGCGGCGGTGCGAGATGTCGCGCCCGATGCGCTCGTGTTCACCATCGCGGGCTGAGCGGGTTCGCGCCGGGTCGGCTAGCGCCGCCGGGTTGCCTCCGCCGGTAGTGAAGGGGCGCACCGACGGCCTTGATCGCGCGGCTCGCGCTGCCGGGGTCGCGTTTCGTCCTTGGTGAAAGGCGCACCGACGGTGGCAGTTCGCCTCCGGGTCGGCTCGCCCTGCCGAGTCGCGTTCCGGACGTGGTGGGCAGCGCGACGATGGTGGCGGTTGCTCTCGTGCCTGGCTCGCGCTGCTGGGTCGCGCTTCGTGCGTGGTGAAAGGCGCACCGACGGTGACGGTTGCTCTCGCGCCTGGCTCGCGCTGCCGGGTCGCCCCTTGCGCTGGGCTGCTGGGTTTGCGTCTGTCGTGGTCGAGTCCCGATGCGCATGTTCCGATCGCCCGAAAATTCGCCGAGGAATCTCCAGTAACGGCGTGTTTCGGGTGAAATCTGTCGGTGACACCTGCTATTATCGCTAGCATGTTCGGCAGTGACGTCAACCCGGAAGCCGGCACCGTGCTGGCCGAACTGGACACCGTGTTGCAGCGGCTGAACACCCTGGTGCTGGACTCTCACAGCGACAGCGAAGTCCTGGCCCTGTGGCGCGAACTGGAACACCGGCGCCGCACCCTCGCCCCGATCGATCACGCCCTCATCGCCCAGTTGCAGACCCGCAACGTCCCGCACACCCTCGGCGAGCGTTCGATGACGACACTGGCGCGCAGCGTGCTGCGGGTCGGCATCGGCGAGGCCAAAGCCCGCGTCGTCGCGGCCGAAGCACTCGGACCGCGCCGCACCCTGCTCGGCGAACCCCTCGAACCCCTCTACCCGGTCCTGGCCGCGGCGCAAGCCGCCGGTCAGGTGTCCGAACCGGCCGCGAAGCTGATCGTGCACACCATCGAACAGCTCCCCGACGCGGTACGGGCCGAGGTCGACCGGGACCTCGAACACACCCTCACGAAGCAGGCCGGCGAGCTGGACCTGGACCAACTACGCACCCTGACCCGGCACGTGTCCGCGCTGCTGGACCCGGACGGGCTGCTCACCCAAGAAGCCCAGCGGCAACGCCAACGCGAGGTCAACCTGGCCATCCGCCCCGACGGGTCCGGCCGGTTGAGCGGCAACTGCACCGTCGAGTTGACCGAATGGATCAGAACCATCTTCGACACGCTCGCCAAACCCAAGCCTGCCACCACCGGCGCCACCACCGGCGGCGCCACTACCGACAGCACCGCCGGCGGCGCCACGGACGCGGCGGCGAAGGACCCCAGGACTGCGCCGCAACGGCGCCACGACGCGCTCCTGGAGGCGCTCAAACTCACCGCCCGCGCCGAACTGCTGCCCGACTGCGGCGGCATCTCCAGCACCCTGCTACTCAGCATGACCCGCGAGGCGTTCCTCACCGGCACCGGCACCGCCACCACCGGACACGGCACCATCGTGCACGCGAAAACGGCGCGCGAGTGGGCCGGCGGCGGGGACACCCTCGTACAACCCGTCTGGATCAACCAACACCGGCGCATCGAAGCCCTCGGCACCCCCTGCCGCATCTTCACCCGCCAACAACGCCACGCCCTGATCATCCGAGACAAAGGCTGCTCATTCCCCGGCTGCGACGCACCCCCACAACACTGCCAAGTCCACCACATCGTGCCCTGGGCCGACGGCGGACCCACCCACATCGACAACGGCTGCCTACTCTGCACCTACCACCACCGCACGTTCGAACGCCTCGGCTGGGTGTGCACGATGTTGAAGGGGGTCCCGCACTGGGTCCCACCCGCCTGGACAGGCAACCAAACCCCCATCCGCAACACCGCACACGACCCACGACCGAGCTTTCCCCTGAAGACATAGGGCAAGCGGCGCCAAGTCGTGTCATCGGATGCCAAGCTGGGAATCCCGAGCCTCTCGGCACGATCCCTCCCTCGCGCATCTGCAGACGAGCGGGCGTCTGCTTCGTTCCGCAGATCGCCCGCGTTGTGCCCCGTAGATCGGCATAACCGTGCGCGCGGCGTCCCGGGCAGCTGCGTGCTGCCTAATGTGGGCGAGGTGTCGCACCGGAGTTGGCTCGCATTGTTCGTCATCGACGTCGCTGACCTGGACCGCGGCGCTGCCTTCTGGAGCGCCGCGCTCCGGGGCACCGTCGTGCAGCAACCGTATGGCGCGACGACGACTGGCCAGCTTGGTGACCGACTGTTGGTCCAGGCCGGCCTGACATCGCCACAACTCACGCCGACTACGGCGCATCCGGTCGCTTCTTCCAGCGTGGCCGGACTCTCGTTTCACGTGTCCGTGCCGCCGACCGCTCAGCGACCGACCACCCGGCGCAGCAGTTTCGCCGGGTCCATACGTACGTATGGCAACTCGACGGCGCGGGTATCCGTGGCAGGTCAGCGGGACGGCAGAAGTTCGGCCACGGCTCCGAGTGCGAGCGCCCAGTCCGGGGTGCTGGGATCGATCATCGTGTAGTGGTCGCCGGCCGTCTCGATCAGCACCGCGTCGCCACCGGCCGCCGCAGCGGCCGCGACATAGGCCCGGCTCTGCGCGATCGGCACCTCGTCGTCGGCGGCCGAGTGCAGGCACACCACCCGCGGCGGCACGGGGACCCGGCCGAGCGGGTCGGCGGCCGCGTACCGGTCGGGGACCTCGTCCGGCCGGCCTCCGAGCAGATCCAGCACCGCCGTGTGGCCGACCCCGGTCGTCGCGGCCGTGACCAGGTCGAGCACCCCGGCCTGCGCGATGACCCCGGTCAAGGCGACGCGGGGCCGGCTGCGTCCGGCAGCCCAGACGGCGAGGTGACCGCCGGCCGAATGCCCGATCGCGACCAGCCGAGCGGTGTCGACACCGAGGTCGGCCAGATGATCGATCCCGGCGGCGACGTCGTCGAGCGTGCGAGGCCAGCCGCCACCGACACTCACCCGTCGGTACTCGAGATTCCACGCGACGTAGCCGCGGGCCGCCAGGTCGGCGGCGAGCGGGCGGCCCAGCGAGCAGTCGTAGCGAGCCCGCCAGAAACCACCGTGGATCACCACGACCGTGCCCAGCGCTCGCTCGGCGGACGGTAGGTAGAGCTCGCCGAACTGCGCGGGGTCAGGACCGTAGCTGTGCCGCTCCATCAGCGCCCCCGAAGAAGCACGTTGGCCAGCGCCACCGCGTTCACCGAGGTGTCCGTGACCACGGTCTTGATCACCGTAAGGCCTGCGCCACGCGTAAAGGCACAAACCCAGTCGCGCCCGCGATCGTGCGGATCGAAGCTCGTGCGGTAGACCACGCCGACCGTGCCGCCGTGCAGTTGGACCTGCGAGCCGGACGTTCCCGCACGCGCGAGCAGCACCATCGCGTTGTGCGCGGCGAGATCGGTGCCGTACCGCGACGTGACGATCGAGATCACCGGCTGCTTCGGACCGGGCAAGTGCTCGGACGTCGCCAGCGGCGAACCCTGCAGCGCGAAGAAGTTGCAACCGATCACCGTCCCGCCGCTGCGCAGCACCGTGATCCGAGCCAGCCGCATGCCGACGTTGTCGGCCGCCGTCCGCGTGGCCATAAGCGGGCAGCTGCGGGCGCCGGCCGCTGTCGTCGGGCCGGCGACGATCGGGTGCGGGTCCGGTGCGACGCTGCGGGTGGCCGTCTTGGTGTGCGTGACGGTGACGTCCGGAGTGACCGGTGCGCGCGAGGGTGTGGACGTGCACGAGGCGAGCGGCGCGGCGGCACACGCGGCCAGGATCAGCAGCACCCGTCGCACGTCGCCCCCCGTCGTCCCGGGCCGGTGCCCGCTGCGGCCAGTATTGCAATCGCCGGAATCTGGGAGGATGGCGTGATGGTCTTCCGCTCCGGCTTCGCCTGCTTCGTCGGCCGCCCCAACGCCGGGAAGTCGACGCTGACGAACGCCCTGGTCGGTAGCAAGATCGTGATCACCAGCGCGAAGCCACAGACCACCAGGCACGCGGTGCGCGGCATCGTGACCCGTGCGGACGCCCAGCTGATCCTCGTCGACACGCCCGGCCTGCACCGGCCGCGCACCCTGCTCGGCGAGCGGCTCAACGACATCGTCCGCACCACGCTGGCCGAGGTCGACGTGATCGGGTTCTGCGTGCCCGCCGACGAGAAGGTCGGGCCGGGCGACCGGTTCATCGCGGCCGAACTTGCGGCGTTACGCGCCCCCGTGGTGGCGATCGTGACCAAGACCGACTCGGCGAGCCGCAAGCAGGTCGCCGAGCAGCTCATCGCGGTGTCCCGGCTGGGCGAGTTCGCCGACATCGTCCCGGTGTCCGCGGTCGCGGGGGAGCAGGTCGGCGTGCTCGCCGACGTGTTGGTGGGCCACCTGCCCGAGGGTCCGCTGCTGTACCCCGAGGACGTGCAGACCGACAACGACACCGAGACCCGCATCGCCGAGCTCATCCGCGAGGCCGCGCTGGAGGGCGTGCGCGACGAACTGCCGCACTCGATTGCGGTGACGATCGACGAGATCCGCCTGCGCGAGAACAACCCCGGGATCACCGAGGTGTTCGCGACCATTCACCTCGAACGCAGCAGCCAGAAGGGCATCGTGATCGGGCACAAGGGCTCGCGACTGAAGGCGATCGGCACCACCGCGCGCGCCGGGATCGGCGAACTGCTGGACACCCGGGTGCACCTCGATCTGCACGTCGCCGTCGAGGCCGACTGGCAGCGCGACCCGAAAAAGCTCGACCGGTTGGGGTTCTAGGCACCGTGCTCGACACCTACCGCGCGGTCTTCCGCGTGCCGGGCTCGGCCGCGTTCTGCGCGGCCGGCTTCGTCATGCGCCTGCCGTACGCGATCTATCCGGTCGGACTCGTGCTGATCGTGTCCGCGCAGACCGGCCGCTACACGTTCGCCGGTGCCCTGGCCGGGATCTACGTGGCGGCGAACGGGGTGGGCAATCCGGTGCTCGCCCGGCTCGTCGACCGGTTGGGCCAGCACCGGGTGCTGCTGCCCGCGACGGCTGCGCATGTTCTCGGACTGCTCGTGCTCGGCGTCCTGATCAAGACCGACAGCCCGCTGTGGACGTACGTCCCCCCGACGATGCTGGCCGGGTTCGCCTACCTCGCGGTGGGCTCGCTGACCCGCACCCGCTGGTCCTTCGTACTGGCCGGACGTCCGGAGCTGAGCACCGCGTACTCGGTGGAGTCGACCATCGACGAGGTGGTGTTCACGCTCGGTCCGCTGATCGCGACCGTGCTGGCGACCCAGGCAGACCCGGTGCTGGTGCTCGTGGTCGGCGGCGCACTCGTCGCCGCCGGCGCGTTGCTGCTCCGCCCGCAGCGGGCCACCGAGCCCCCGGCTCACGAAGCGGGTGCGCCGCGCGGCGCCTCCGCGCTGCTCGCCCGCGGGATGGTGTTGCTCACCCTGACGGCGGTGGCGATGGGCGCGATCTTCGCCAGCGCCGAGGTGACCATGGTCGCGTTCGCCGGCCAGCACGGCGACCGGGTGGCCAGCGGCATCCTGCTGGCCTGCTTCGCGGCGGGCAGTGGCGTCGCCGGATTCGGCTACGGCGCGCGGCACTGGTCCGGGACGGTGCTGGTGCGCTTCCGGCTGCAGGCACTGATCTTCGGCGCGCTGCCGTTGCTGTTCCTCATCGCCCCGAACGTCCCGGTGCTGGCGGTGTGTGCGTTCGTCGTCGGACTCGGCATCGCGCCGACGTTGATCACCGCGTTCGGGCTGATCGAGCAGCTCGTCGCGTCCAGCGCGCTCGCCGAGGGGCTGGCCTGGCTGACCACCGGGCTGAGCATCGGCTACGGCGCCGGCTCCAGCCTGGTCGGGCCGATCGCCGATGCGCACGGGGCGCGGCTGGCGTTCACCGTCACCGTCGGCGCCGGGCTCGCCATGGCCGCGCTGGCGCTGGTGCTGTATCGCCGCCTGTCGCCCGCGTCGGAGCCGGTCACCGTCGGATAGCAGTGCGAGGATTGGGCGGTGATGACCGCGACCATCGGAGAGCGCCGTGCCGCTCTACCGTGACGACGCGGTCGTCCTGCGGGTGCACAAGCTCGGTGAGGCCGACCGGATCGTCACGCTACTGACCCGCCGCCACGGCCGGGTGCGCGCCGTGGGCAAGGGGGTGCGCCGGACCTCGTCCAAGTTCGGTGCCCGGCTCGAGCCCGGCAGCCACATCGACGTCCAACTGCATTCGCGGCTACCCGAGGGACAGGCACCCGCGGGCGGCAGGCGCGGCCTGGACCTGGTCACCCAGACCGAGTCGCTCGGCGCGTACGGCGCCCAACTGGCCAACGACTACCCGGCCTGGACGGCCGTGTCGGCCATCTGCGAGACGGCCGAGCGGCTGACCGAGGAGGGCGAGCCGGCGTTGCGGCTCTACCTGCTGCTGGTCGGCGCGCTCAAGGCGCTGGTCGCGCGCGAGCACGACGCCGGGCTGGTGCTCGACGCGTTCTTGATCCGGGCCATGGCGAACGCGGGGTGGGAGCCGGCGCTGCGCGAGTGCGCCACCTGCTCGGCCCCCGGCCCGCACGCCGCGTTCAACGTGCCCGCCGGCGGAGCGGTGTGCGAGCGGTGCCGTCCGCCCGGTTCGGCGCGGCCGGCGGGGGAGACGGTGGCGCTGATGACCGCGCTGCTCGGCGGCGAGTGGCCGGTGGCCGATGCCAGCGCGGCGGGGCACCGGCGTGAGGCGAGCGGGCTGATCGCGGCGCACCTGCAGTGGCACCTCGAGCGCGGGTTGCGCTCGCTGCCACTGGTCGACCGCGTGTGAGCGCGAGCTCGCCGCGGGCTCAGGGCCACGCGGGTACCGTGTCCGGGTGACCTGGCCCGATCCGCCGCCGCACCGCACCGGAGCCCGGCCGCCGCAGATCCCGGCGGCCCTGGTACCCAAGCACGTCGCGATCGTGATGGACGGAAACGGACGCTGGGCGCACGCGCGCGGCCTGCCCCGCATCGAGGGGCACCGCGCCGGCGAGGCGAGCCTGATGGACGTCCTGCACGGGGCGATGGAGCTGGGGGTCGGCACGATCTCGGCCTACGCGTTCTCCACCGAGAACTGGCGCCGCTCGCCGGAGGAGGTCCGCTTCCTGATGGGCTTCAACAAGGACGTCATCCGGCGGCGCCGCGACGAGCTGGCGGCGCTGGGCGTTCGGATCCGCTGGGCCGGCCGGCGGCCGCGGTTGTGGCGCAGCGTGATCGACCAGCTCGAGGACGCCGAGCAGTTCACCCGCGACAACGACCGGCTCACCCTGCAGTTCTGCGTCAACTACGGCGGCCGCGCCGAGATCGTCGACGCCACCCGCGCCATTGCCCGTGACGTCGCGGCCGGCAAGCTGAAGGCGAACAAGATCGACGAGCGGACCATCGGCGCCTACCTCGACGAGCCGGGTCTGCCCGACGTGGACCTGTTCATCCGCACGTCCGGTGAGCAGCGCACGTCCAACTTCCTGCTCTGGCAGTCGGCCTATGCGGAACTGGTCTTCATCGACACGCCCTGGCCGGACTTCGACCGCACCCACCTGTGGGCCGCCTGCCTGTCCTACGCGCAGCGGGACCGCCGCTTCGGCGCGGCCGGGCCGGTGGCCGCCCCGGTCGTCACGGCGCAGCAGCCGTGATCTCGGTGACCCACTTCGCCGCCGGCGGCGAGCAGTCCGGCGACTTCGCCGAGCGCGCCCGCACCGCGCTCGGCGTGCTCGCGCAACGACCCGGCTTCCTGCGCGGCAGCCTGGGCCGGTCGACGGACGGGCCGGGCGAGTGGGTACTGATCACCGAGTGGGAGAACGTGGGGTCCTACCGCCGCGCCCTCGGCGCGTACGAGGTCAAGCTGCACGCGGCGCCGCTGCTCGGCGAGGCGCTCGACCTGCCCAGCTCGTTCGAGCCGCTGCTCGAGATCGCGCCCGGCGGTGCGGCGATCACCCGCGCCAGCGACCGGGAACCGGCCGGCGATGACTGACGCGACCGTGCGCGCCTGGCGGGTGCTGCTCGCCTACCGCACCGAAGTGTTGCGGGGGGTGCGCTGGGGTGCGAGCGCGCTGTGGCTGGTACTGCTGGCGCGCGAGTGCTACTACGAGGGCGTCCCGTTCGACCGCGAGGGCCTGCTGCTGTGGGTGGCCACCGGCGCGGCCGCGTTCACCATCGGCCGCCGCGCGCTCTGGACGGTGCTCGTCGACTTCCTGCCGTTCGCCGCGGTGCTTATCGCCTACGACTATCTGCGCGGTTTCGCCGACACGCTCGGCATGCCCACCTGGTGGCATCCGCAGGTCGATGTCGACCGGTTCCTGTCCTTCGGCAGGGAGCCCACCGTCTGGCTGCAGGAGAAGCTGAAGTACCCGGACGTGCGCTGGTGGGACGTCGTGGTGTGCCTGTGCTACATCTCCTTCTTCCTGCTCCCGTACGTCACCGCCGGGGTGCTCTGGATCCGCGGCCGTGCCGACTTCCATCGCTGGGCGGGCCGGTTCGTCACGCTGTCCTTCCTCGGCTTCGGGCTGTTCGCCCTGATCCCCGCCGCGCCGCCGTGGGCCGCCGCGCGCTGCACCGCCGCCCAGGTCGCCGACCATCCGTCCAACCCCGGCTGCCTCGGACTGGACGGCCGGTTCGTCCCGAGCGGCGGCATCCTGGGCCGGATGAGCGAGGTCCGGCCGGGCGCGAACCCCTGGGTGGAGCGGCTGTCCGGCAAGGGCTGGAGCGAACTGCACCTGACCGTGGCGCAGTCGCTGCTGCGCAAGGGCCAGGGCACGGTCGACCTGGTCGCCGCCGTCCCGTCGCTGCACCTCGGCGGGACGATGCTGTTCGTGCTGTTCATGTGGGGCCGGGTGAACAAGTGGTGGCGGCCGCTGCTCGTCGCGTACCCGATCGTGATGACCTTCAGCCTGGTCTACTCGGCCGAGCACTTCCTCGCCGACTGCCTGGCCGGCGCCCTGCTCGCGTTCGGCGTGCACTTCGCGTTCAGTCGCTTCGAGCGGTGGCGAAAGGCACGCAAGGCGGCCGATACGCTGGAGCCGCCAGATCCGACCGAGCGCAGCGTGGAGTCCTCGTGCCCGACAGAAACGACAGTGTCGTCAACCTGAGCAAGCGGCGCGGGTTCGTCTTCCCCTCCAGCGAGATCTACGGCGGCACGCGATCGGCGTGGGACTACGGGCCGCTCGGCGTCGAGCTCAAGGAGAACGTCCGGCGGCAGTGGTGGAAGAACATGGTCACCGGCCGCGACGACATCGTCGGGATCGATTCGGCCGTGATCCTGGCGACGGACGTGTGGCGGGCATCCGGCCACCTGGAGGTGTTCACCGACCCGCTGGTCGAGTGCCTCAACTGCCACAAGCGCAACCGGGCCGACCAGTTGGAGGAGGCCTTCGAGGCCAAGCACGGGCGCGCGCCGGAGGGGCTGGCCGAGGTGCCCTGCCCGCACTGCGGCACGCGTGGGCGATGGACCGAGCCGCGCGACTTCAACATGATGCTCAAGACGTTCCTCGGGCCGGTGGAGTCGGAGGAGAACGTGTATTACCTGCGCCCGGAGACGGCGCAGGGCATCTTCGTCAACTTCCTGAACGTCATGACGACGGCACGCAAGAAGCCGCCGTTCGGCATCGCCCAGGTCGGCAAGAGCTTCCGCAACGAGATCACGCCCGGCAACTTCATCTTCCGGACCCGCGAGTTCGAGCAGATGGAGATGGAGTTCTTCGTCGAGCCGGGCACCGACGCGCAGTGGCACGAGTACTGGCTGCAGCAGCGCTGGGACTGGTACACCGACCTGGGGATCGACCCGGCGAACCTGCGCTTCTTCGAGCACCCGAAGGAGAAGCTGTCGCACTACTCGACCCGCACCGTCGACATCGAGTACCGCTTCGGCTTCGGCGGCACCGAGTTCGCCGAACTCGAGGGCATCGCGAACCGCACCGACTTCGACCTCAAGACGCATTCGGCGCACTCCGGGACGGACCTGACGTACTTCGACCAGGAGAAGAACGAGCGCTGGACGCCGTACGTGATAGAGCCCGCCGCCGGTCTGACCCGGGCGGTGCTCGCGTTCCTGCTCGACGCGTACAGCGAGGACGAGGCGCCGAACGCGAAGGGCGTGCCGGAGAAGCGGACCGTGCTGCGCCTGGACAAGCGGCTGGCGCCGGTCAAGGCCGCGGTGCTGCCGCTCTCGCGCAACGCCGACCTCTCGCCGGTGGCGCGCGATCTGGCCGCCGAACTGCGCCGGAACTGGAACGTCGAGTTCGACGACGCGCAGGCGATCGGCCGGCGCTACCGGCGCCAGGACGAGATCGGCACCCCGTTCTGTATCACGGTGGACTTCGACACCCTCCAAGACCGTGCGGTCACCGTGCGCGAGCGCGATTCGATGCAGCAGAACCGCATCGCGCTCGAGCAGGTGCAGGCATACTTGGCGACGAATTTGGCAGGTGTCTGACCGGGCCGGTCGTAGGCGGCCCGGTCGTCAGCGGAGGGAAGACCGGACATGACCTACCCCGGATCGGGGGAGCCGCCGTACGGCGGCGACCAGCAGAATCCAGCGCAGCCCTACGGCCGGCCGCCGGCGCAGCCCGGCTACGGTCCACCGACCCAACCTCAACCGGCCCAGCCCGGGTATGGGCAGCCGGGCTACGGCCGGCCGCCGGCGCAGCCTCCGCAACAGCCGGCCGGCTATCCGCAGCAGCCGGGATACGGCCAGCCGGGCTACGGCCAACAGCCTGCGTATGGTCAGCCCGGGTACGGCCAGCAACCGCCCGGCTATCCGCCCGCCGCTTACCCGGGTGCGGGCGGTCAACCGCCCGGCTATCCGCCCGCCGCGTACCCGGGTGCGGGTGGTCAGCCGCCGGTCAAGGGCGGCAACCGCACCGCGCTCATCGCCGCGATCGTGGCCGTGCTGCTGGTCGGCGGCGGGCTGTTGACCTACTTCCTGGTCAAGGGCGATGGCGGCAAGGCCAAGCCCGTCGCGCATACCGGTGCTCCCACCTCCCACGCGTCCGGCACCGCGGTGCCGACCGAGTCGTCGTTCCCGACCGAATCGTCCTTCCCGTCCGGGTCGTCCGCTCCGACGGACATCTCCTTCCCCAGCGGGTCGACGCTGCCGACCGGGAACACCAACCCGGGCACGGCGCCGGACGAGCAGGCCGCCCGAGCGGTGGTGAAGTCGTACCTGCAGGCGGTTGCCGACGGCGACAAGACCGAGGCGGTTCCGTTGATCTGCGGCAGCTTCATGTCCGAGTGGCAGGCGAACCACACCGACGTCTTCTCGGCGGGCATCAGCCACATCGACTTCACCTTCCACCAGTCGGCACCGGACTCCTCCGGCGGGCTGGCGATGGAGTACACCCTGAAGTACAAGGTCGACGCCAAGGACTACTCAGACGACGTGGTCTTCCTCGTCGCGGACGACTCCGGCCCGAAGATCTGCGGCATCGCCACGCAGTGAGCGAGCGTGCCGGCGAACAAGGGCACGGTGGCACTGGCACCATGAAGGCATGACCGAGGCACAGTTGGCGACGGCACCACTGGTGCTGTCGCCGACCGTGTCCGCCGATCCGCCGGTCGTGCTCGCGCCGATGGCCGGGATCACCAACACCGCGTTCCGCCGGCTGTGCCGCGAGCAGCTGGCGGCGGCGAACGGGGGTGCGGCCGGGGGACTGTTCGTCAGCGAGATGATCACCACCAGGGCGCTGGTGGAGCGCAACGCGAAGACGATGCGGCTGATCCGGTTCGAGCCGGACGAGTGGCCGCGCAGCGTGCAGCTCTACGGCATCGACCCGGACGTCGTCGGCGCGGCGGTGCGCATGATCGTCCAGGACGACCTGGCCGACCACGTCGACCTGAACTTCGGCTGCCCGGTGCCCAAGGTCACCCGCAAGGGCGGCGGCTCGGCGTTGCCGTGGCGGATCGAGCTGTTCGCGGACATCGTGAACGCGGCGGTCCGCAACGCAGCGGGAGCGGTGCCGGTCACGGTCAAGATGCGCATCGGCATCGACGCCGAGCACCACACCTACCGCGAGGCCGCGCTGCGCGCCCAGGACGCCGGCGTCAAGCAGGTGGCGCTGCACGGGCGGACCGCGGCCGACTTCTACGGCGGGACGGCGGACTGGGCCCCGATCGCCGAACTGGCCGACCTGCTGGACATCCCGGTGCTCGGCAACGGCGATATCTGGGAGGCCGACGACGCGCTGCGGATGGTGCGCGAGACCGGCTGCGCGGGTGTCGTGGTCGGGCGCGGTTGCCTGGGCCGGCCGTGGCTGTTCGCCGATCTGGCGCGCGCGTTCACCGGCAGCCCCGGGCGCGCGATGCCTGATTTGGCCGGAGTGGTCAGGACGATGCGCCGGCATGCCGAACTGCTGGCACAGTGGCTCGGCGACGAGGCGCGCGGCGTCATCGACTTCCGCAAGCACGTGGCCTGGTACCTCAAGGGCTTCGCGGTCGGCAGCGACCTGCGCACCGCGATGGCGTCCTCGTCCAGCCTGGCCGAGCTCGATGACCTGTTCGCCCGGCTGGACCTGACCCAGCCGTTCCCGCCGGCCGTCCTCGGCCGACCGCGCGGGCGCACCACGGGCACCCGCACGGTCGCGCTGCCCGAGGGCTGGCTCGCATCCCGCGGCTCCCGTTCCGTCCCGGTGGGTGCGGAGCTGGACCACAGCGGCGGCTAGCCGCGTCAGCGCGTTGCGCGGGGATAGCTAGGCTTTTGTTCGACGGCGCTTGTTTCGACGCAGCGGCACAGGACGGGAGCACGCAGATGCCCAAGTACGTGTACGACTTCGCCGAGGGCAGCAAGGACATGAAGGACTTGCTGGGCGGCAAGGGAGCGAACCTGGCCGAGATGACGAATCTGGGGCTGCCGGTGCCGCCCGGGTTCACGATCACCACCGAGGCGTGCCAGGCGTACTTGAAGTCCGGCCGCGAGCCGGCGGAGCTGTCGGCGGAGGTGTCCGAGCATCTGGCGGCGCTCGAGGCGAAGATGGGCAAGAAACTCGGGCAGTCGGACGATCCGCTGCTGGTCTCGGTGCGTTCCGGCGCGAAGTTCTCGATGCCCGGGATGATGGAGACGGTCCTGAACATCGGCCTGAACGACCAGTCGGTGCGCGGGCTCGCCGCGCAGGCCGGCAACGAGCGGTTCGCGTTCGACTCCTACCGCCGGCTGATCCAGATGTTCGGCAAGACCGTGCTGGGCATCTCGGGCGAACGCTTCGAGGACGCGCTGGAGGCGGCGAAGGACGCCAAGGGCGCCACGAACGACCTGGACCTGGACGCGGAGGACCTGCGGGCGCTCGTCGAGACGTTCAAGCAGGTGGTGGTCGATCAGGCCGGGCGCCCGTTCCCGCAGGAGCCGCGCGAGCAGATGGACCTGGCGGTACGCGCGGTGTTCGAGTCGTGGAACACCGACCGCGCCGTGATCTACCGGCGGCAGGAGCGGATCCCGGCCGATCTGGGCACCGCGGTGAACATCGTGGCGATGGTGTTCGGCAACCTCGACATGGAGTCCGGCACGGGGGTCGCGTTCACCCGCGACCCGGCATCCGGTTCGCAGGGCATCTACGGCGACTACCTGCAGAACGCGCAGGGCGAGGACGTGGTGGCCGGCATCCGCAACACGGTGCCGCTGGCCGACCTGGAGCAGATCGACAAGCGTTCCTACGGCGAGCTGCTGCAGATCATGCAGACGCTGGAGGAGCACTACCTGGACCTGTGCGACATCGAGTTCACCATCGAGCGCGGCAAGCTGTGGATGCTGCAGACCCGGGTCGGCAAGCGCACCGCCGCCGCCGCGTTCCGCATCGCGACGCAGCTGGTGGACCAGGGTTTGATCGACATGGACGAGGCGGTGAACCGGGTCACCGGCGCGCAGTTGGCGCAGCTCATGTTCCCCCGCTTCGACGCGCAGTCGGCGAAGTCGGACGTCAAGCGGATCGGCACCGGCATGAACGCCTCGCCGGGCGCCGCGGTAGGCAAGGTGGTGTTCGACTCGTACACCGCGGTGAAGTGGTCCCGCAGCGGCGAGAGCGTCATCCTGGTGCGCCGCGAGACGAACCCGGACGACCTGAACGGCATGATCGCGGCAGCCGGCATCTTGACCAGCCGCGGCGGCAAGACCTCGCACGCCGCCGTCGTCGCGCGCGGGATGGGCAAGACCTGCGTGTGCGGCGCCGAGTCGCTGGACGTGAACACCAAGCAGCGGATCATGCGCGCGCCGCACGGCATCGAGGTGCACGAGGGCGATGTGATCTCGATCGACGGCACGTCCGGCGAGGTGTTCCTCGGTGAGGTGCCGGTCGTCGCCTCGCCGATCGTGCGCTACTTCGAGGGCGAACTGGACCCCGAGGCCGACGACGCCGACGACCTGGTCAAGGCCGTGGACCGGATCATGAAGCACGCCGACGGCAGGCGCCGCATGTCGGTGCGGGCCAACGCGGACACCGCAGAGGACGCTGCCCGGGCCCGCCGGTTCGGGGCGCAGGGCATCGGGCTGTGCCGCACCGAGCACATGTTCCTGGGCGAGCGGCGCCAGCTGGTCGAGCAGCTGATCCTGGCCGACACCGACGAGGAGCAGGAGCGCGAGCTCGCCGAGCTGCTCCCGCTGCAGCGCGCCGACTTCGTCGAACTGCTCGAGCAGATGGACGGGCTGCCGGTGACGATCCGGCTGCTCGATCCGCCGCTGCACGAATTCCTGCCCGACATCACCGAGCTGTCCGTGCGCGTCGCCGTCGCCGAGGCTCGTGGCGAGAAGCGCGAGGGCGACCTGCGCATGCTGCAGGCGGTGCACCGGCTGCACGAGCAGAACCCGATGCTCGGCCTGCGCGGCGTGCGACTGGGGGTGGTCATCCCGGGCCTGTTCGAGATGCAGTCCCGCGCGATCCTGGAGGCTGCGGCCGAGCGCATCAAGGCCGGCGGCGTCCCGCGCGTGGAGATCATGGTGCCGCTCGTAGCCAACGTCCAGGAGTTCGAGACCGTCAAGCAGGACATCATCCAGGTCGCCCGCGACGTCCGTTCGGAGACCGGCGTGCACCTGGAGTTCCTGGTCGGCACCATGATCGAGCTGCCTCGTGCCGCGTTGACCGCCGACCAGATCGCCGAGGCCGCCGAGTTCTTCTCCTTCGGCACCAACGACCTGACCCAGACCACCTGGGGCTTTTCCCGCGACGACGTCGAGGCCGCGTTCTTCTCCGCCTACCTGGAGAAGGGCATCTTCGGGGTCAGCCCGTTCGAGTCCCTCGACGTCGAGGGCGTCGGCGAGCTCGTCCGCATCGCCGCCGAGAAGGGCCGCTCACACCGCCCGGGCCTCAAGCTCGGCATCTGCGGCGAGCACGGCGGCGACCCGGACAGCGTGCACTTCTTCGAGCGCGTCGGGCTCGACTACGTGTCCTGCTCGCCGTTCCGCGTGCCCGTCGCCCGGCTGGAGGCGGGCCGGTCGATGACGGGTCCACGCTGATCGTCAGGGCGCTGGCCCGTCTCGGGTAGGTTCGAGGGGTGATCTGGCGCCGCCCCCGTCCTGACGTCCGGGACCTGCTCTCCTCGCGGCGCCGCGAACCGGACGGCGGCACGGCCGTACTTCCCTCGATCGCGCTCGTCGAACAGTTGCTGGACGAGTTCGGGCTCAAGCACTCCATCGACGACGACGGCGATCTCGTGGTGCGCTGGGAACGGTGCAGCGTCTACTTCTTCCTGTACGGCGAGCGGCACGAGGTGCTGCAGGCGCGGATGTACATGAACCGCCGGTTCACCGTCGAGGCGCGTGCCGGGCTGGCGCTGATCCTGGACGAGTGGAACCGCACCAAGCTGTTCCCGAAGGCCTACACGGTGCTGCCCGACGACGGCATGGTCGGCGTGTGCGCCGAGCACTGCTACGACTTCGAATCCGGTGTCACCCGCGGGCAGCTGAAGTACACCGTCGGCATGTGGATCGACACCCTGCTGCGGTTCGCCGACTGGGCCGACGAACAGACTTGAGCGGGTTCGGGTACGACGATGCGGCGCGCGAGCGGCGGGTCGCCGAACCGGCCAAACGGGCCGGCGCCGAGGTGGCCGCGGTCGGGCGGACCGAGTTCGCCCGCGACCGGGCCCGGGTGCTGCACTCCTACGCCTTCCGCCGGCTCGCCGACAAGACCCAGGTCGTCGTGCCCGGCGAGGACGACTTCCCGCGCACCCGGCTGACCCACTCGCTGGAGGTGGCGCAGATCGCACGCGAGATCGGCGCCGCGCTCGGCTGCGATCCGGACCTCGTCGACGCCGCCGGGCTCGCGCACGACATCGGCCACCCGCCGTTCGGGCACAACGGCGAGGACGCGCTGGATGCGCTCGCCGCACCGTGCGGTGGCTTCGAGGGCAACGCGCAGACGCTGCGGGTGCTGACCCGGCTCGAAGCCAAGGTGCTCGACGGTGCGGGCGAGCCGGCCGGGCTGAACCTGACCCGGGCGGCGCTGGACGCCGCGTGCAAGTACCCGTGGCCGCGCCGCGAGGGGGACCGCAAGTTCGGGGCCTATCAGGCCGACGAGGCCGCGTTCGCCTGGCTGCGCGTCGACGCGCCGGGGGAGCGGCGCTGCCTGGAGGCGCAGGTGATGGACTGGGCCGACGACGTGGCGTACTCGGTGCACGACGTCGAGGACGGCGTGCACGCCGGGCTGATCGAGCTGTCCGCGATCGACGCGGCCGCCCGCGCCGAGCTGTGCCACGTGGCCGCGCGGCACTACTCCCAGCGCCCGGCCGAGGAGCTCGCGCCCGTGCTGGACGAGCTGCTGGACCTGCCCACGCTGCGTGACCTGGCCGGCTACGACGGCTCGTACCAGGCGCAGGCCGCGGCCAAGCGGGCGACGTCCGAGCTGACCGGGCGCTTCGCCGGCGCTGCCGTGGTCGCGACCCGGGCCGCGTGCGGCGACGGGCCACTGGGCCGCTATGCGGGCAACCTGGTGGTGCCGGCGGCGGTCGCGGCCGAGTGCGCGCTGCTCAAGGCGATGGCGGCCCACTTCGTGATGAGCCGGCCGGCCGCGGTCGCCCGCCACTCGTGGCAGCGCGCGATCGTCACCGAGCTGGTCGGCGCCGTGCTCGACGGGGCGCCTGGCACGCTGGACCCCAGCCTGGTGCCGGCGTGGCGGCGCGCCCCGGACGACGCGGGGCGGCTGCGTGTCGCCGTCGACCAGGTGGCGCAGCTGACGGACACCTCCGCAGTCGCCTGGCACGCGCGCCTCGTCCGGCCGCGTTGAGCCGCGCGTCCACAGTGCGGCACGGCCCGGCAGGCGTCGTCCCCGCAGCGGCCTAGACTGCTGACGTGGCAGGGCGGATCAGGGACGAGGACATCGCCCTCGTCCGCGAAAAGACCCCCATCGAGGACGTCATCGGCGAGTACGTCCAGCTGCGCAACGCCGGCGGAGGCAACCTCAAGGGGCTGTGCCCGTTCCACGACGAGAAGTCGCCGTCGTTCAACGTCACCCCGTCGCGAGCGCTGTACCACTGCTTCGGCTGCGGCGCGGGCGGGGACGTGTTCCGGTTCGTCCAGAACGTCGAGCACCTGGACTTCACCGAGGCCGTCGAGCGGCTGGCGGCGCGCGCCCACATCCAGCTGCGCTACGCCGAGGGCAGCTCGGCCCCGAACCGGCAGCACGGCCAGCGCAGCAGGCTGATCGCGGCCAACGCGGCGGCGGCCGCGTTCTACACCGAGCAGCTGCGCACGCCGGAAGCGGTGACCGCGCGCGAGTTCCTCGCCGGGCGCGGGTTCGACGAGGCGGTGGCCGTGCGGTTCGGGTGCGGCTACGCGCCGTCCGGCTGGGACGCGCTCACCAAGCACCTGTTGGCAAAGGGGTTCACGCCGGCCGAGCTGACCACGGCCGGGCTGTCCCGCGAGTCGACCGGGCGCAGCGGCCTCATCGACCGGTTCCACCGCCGCCTGCTGTGGCCGATCCGCGATGTCGGCGGCGATGTCGTCGGCTTCGGTGCGCGGCGCCTGTTCGACGACGACAAGATCGAGGCCAAGTACCTGAACACCCCCGAGACGCCGATCTACAAGAAGAGCGAACTGCTCTACGGCGTCGAGGCGGCCAAGAAGGACATCGCCCGCCAGCACCGCGCCGTCATCGTCGAGGGCTACACCGACGTGATGGCCTGTCACCTGGCCGGTGTCACCACGGCCGTCGCGACCTGCGGCACCGCCTTCGCCGAGGAGCACGTCAAGCTCATCCGCCGGCTGCTGATGGACTCCGACGCGTTCACCGGCGAGGTGATCTTCACCTTCGACGGCGACGCGGCCGGGATGAAGGCGGCCGAGCGCGCCTTCGCCGACGACCAGAAGTTCATGTCGCAGACGTTCGTGGCGATCGAACCGAACGGGATGGACCCGTGCGACCTGCGGATGTCCTCGGGCGACACCGCGGTGCGCGACCTGGTCGCCCGGCGCATCCCGCTCGTCGAGTTCGTGCTGCGCGCGACGGTCGGCCGGCACGACCTGGAGACCGCGGAGGGCCGGGTCGCCGCGCTGGACAAGGGCATTCCGATCGTCGCGCGGATCAAGGACCGTGCCCTGCGCGACGAGTACGCGCGGCGGCTGGCCGGCCTGATCGGGCTCAGCGACCCGATGCAGGTCGTGCAGCGGGTGCGCGGCCAGGAGCGGGCCACCGAGCGGCGCGGCCAGCCTGCCCCGGCCCGTCCCCAGCAGGGCGCCGAGACCAGGCTGGACGAGTCGGTGGTACGCGTCGAGCGCGAGGTACTCAAGATCGCCCTGCAGCTACCTGCGATCGCCGGGCCACAGTTCGACGCGCTCGCCGAGGAGGCGTTCCTGCACCCGGCGCACCGCGCGCTGCGGTCCGCGATCGCGGCCGCGGGTGGAGCGTCGTCGGCGGTGTCCGGGGCCGCCTGGGCGAACCTGGTCGAGCAGCACATGACCGACGAGTCGCTGCGCCGCGGCGTGCATGCGCTCGCCGTCGAGCCGCTGCGCACCGGTGCCGACGGCCAGGACCGGTACGCCGACTCGGTGATCGCCCGGCTGTACGAGATCGTCGCGTCCCGTCAGGTCGCAGCGTTGAAGTCGCGGCTGCAGCGGCTCAACCCGCTCGAGAACGCCGAGGAGCACGCTCGCCTGTTCGGTGAACTGATCAGCCTGGAGAGCCACCGCCGGGTGCTGCGCGAGCGGGCGATCGGCGGTCAGTGACCTGATGGGACTGTTCCACCGCCGCGACGTGCCACCGGCCGAGGCTCTCGCGCTGCTTCAGGGCGACGAGCGGGTGGTGGCGTGGGCGGACACCGCGGCAGGCTCGGTGGTGCTGGCGACGCCGCGTGGGATCTGGTGGCCGGAGGAGGGATCGCTGCGGCTGATCGGCTGGCAGTACGTGTCGAAGGCGGTCTGGCGCGACGGTGTGTTGAGCGTGATCGAGGCCGACGTCCTGGACGACCTGCTGCTCGTAGACAGGGCGCCCGTGAGCGCGAAACTGCAGGTTCCGCGTGACCTGCCCCCGACCGTGCGCAAGCGGGTCGAGGGCAACGTGGTGCGCTCGGAGGTCGCGCCGGTCGTCGGTGGCGTCGCCAGATTCGTGGGCCGCCGCGTCCCAGGTGCGGACGGTCTGCGGTTCTGGGCTCGCTTGGAGGCGGGGACGCCGGACACCGCCCAGGTCCGCTCGGCCGTCGCCGCCCGGCTGGCCGGGTTGCGGGCCGAGTGGGAGCAGGAGCAGGCGGCTCAGCGCTGGTAGCCGTTGGCCCCGTTCGGGCTGCCGGTGTGCAGCACGTCGGCCATCCGCTGCTTGCCCCGCCGGGTGGCCAGGTCGACCTGCGAGCGCAGCACGCCGGCGGTCGACTGCACGGTCTGGCTTCCCGCGACGCGCCGCGCGGCGCGGATGATCGCCTCGTACCGCTCGCGGCCGGCCTTCGCCCCGAGCAGGTAACCGACCGCCATGCCGAACACCAGCTTCATCCCCGGCTCCTCACCGTCGCTTGGCCTTACCCTAACCCTGGTGCCGACCAGGGCCGGGTCTGAGATAGGCTGTCGCGGTTGTCCGGCTCCCGGTCGGGCGACGCGCGTGATCCCCCGTAGCTCAATTGGCAGAGCATTCGACTGTTAATCGAAGGGTTACTGGTTCGAGTCCAGTCGGGGGAGCCACGAAGCCCAGCAAATACGGGCCCTAAAGGCACTTGGCAAGATCATCACAGACCCAGAAATGGGTCATTTTGCAGCAGTTTTCCAGCGGCTTACGTTTCAACCCGGGCCGTAAGCGCTTACTGGCCGATGTCCTGGGCTGTATGCCGCAGACTTCGCGATCTTGGAGCACTCTCGGAACCAGTAATCGGCGGGATTACTGGTTCCGGTCCCGTGCTGAACACTCGATCTTGTCGCTGACACTTACATTCGGGCGAGGGCGTGGATGCCCCTCGCTGTCCGCGAGTACAGCGCCGAGCGGCTGCCGTGGGATCCTCACCGATCGCGGACACCTCGATCTTCGGCGTGTCCGCGAGTCGTCCGCACTTAGCGGCAGCAGAATGCTCGACGCTGCCGAACCCCAGCAGGCCGTCAACTCCATCAGCACGGGATACCGAAGGCACGCGGAGCTGGATCCGGAGGAGATCGCAGTACTGCCGGATCTGATCATGACCAGACTCGCCATGAGCGTGTGCATTTCGGCCCATCAGCGCACGCTTCGCCCAGCTGACGCCTACCTGCGCGTCAGCGAGGCCCCCGCGTGGCGTCTGCTCACCCGACTAGCGAAGGACACCCGATGAGTGGCAACACTGTCCAAGACCTGCTCAGGCGACGGGCGAGCCACCTCTCGCGCAGCCTGTCGGTTCTCTATGACGACGACCCGATCCACGTCGTACGAGCCAGTGGGCAGTACCTGTTCGGCGCTGACGGGCGCCAGTACCTCGACTGTATGAACAACGTGCCGCACGTCGGGCACAGCCATCCACGAGTGACCGAGGCCGTGTGCCGGCAGATGAAGTTGGTCAACACGAACACCCGATTCCTTTACGAGCCACTCGTGGAGTACGCCGAACGGTTGACCGCCCTCCTGCCGGATCCGCTCAGCGTCTGCTTCTTCGTGAACTCAGGCAGTGAGGCGAACGAACTGGCGCTGCGCATGGTCCGCACACACACACGGCGAAGGGGCATCGTCGTGCAGGATGGTGCCTATCACGGCAACACGTCGGGTTTGATCGACATCAGCCCGTACAAGTTCAACGGCCGCGGCGGCGCCGGCAAGCCTGATTTCGTCGAGGTGGCTGCCACGCCCGATCCCTTCCGTGGGATACATCGCGGGGCGGATGCTGGTGCGCGATACGCCGCCGACGCGGTCGCCGCAATCGACCGGGCCGGCGTCTCAGAGTTCGGTGCCGCTGCGTTCATCGCCGAACCGCTGATGGGCACGGCCGGCCAGATCATTCCACCGGATGGCTACCTCGCCGCGGTCTACCGCGGCGCGCGTGCGGTTGGCGCGCTCACCGTTGCAGACGAGGTCCAGATCGGGTTCGGGCGCGTGGGCACCCACATGTGGGCCTTCCAAACGCAGCAGGTGATCCCCGACATCGTCACCCTCGGCAAACCTATCGGCAACAGTTACCCGCTCGGCGCGGTCGTCACGACGCCAGAGATCGCTGACTCCTTCGCGAACGGGATGGAGTACTTCAACACGTTCGGCGGGAGCCCGGTCGCGTGTGCCGCCGGCCTCGCGGTATTGGACGTCATCGAAGATGAGCAGCTGCAGGCGCACGCCCTTCGCGTCGGTGCGCATCTCAAGGCGTCACTCGCAGAGCTCATGGCGCGCCACCCATCGATCGGAGACGTGCGCGGACTTGGGCTGTTCATCGGGGTCGAGCTGGTCGACGACCCGGAGCGCCGCTCACCGGAAACCGACCTGGCCGAGCGGATGGTGCTCGCGCTCAGGCGAGAGGGAATCCTGATCTCCTCGGACGGGCCCGACCACAACGTCATCAAGATCAAGCCCCCCTTGCCGTTCTCGATCGCGGACGCTGATCGGCTCGCTGTGGCCGTTGACCGGTTCCTTCGCGAGGCAGCCTCATGACCCGGGGAACGTGGCGGACTCGGGCGACCGGCGATGCAGCATGCGATCGGTCTCGGTGTGCAGCGCCGTGGCGAGAGCGCGAAGCGGCGGCGACGGCACCTGTTGCGCGGCTGCTTCGGCCTGTTCGAGATGTCGTTGGGTGTAGCGAACGATCCGACGCCCGGCGGAGGTAAGTGCGACGTGTACCCGGCGCCGGTCGCGCGTGTGCGGGCGACGCTGTACGTGGCCGGCATGGGCCAGGCGGTCGATGATCGCGGTGAGGGTGCCGGAGCCGACGAGCATGCGCTCGGTCAGCTCGCTCGGCATCAGCTGGCCGCCGGCGTCGGCGAGGTGCCCCAGCACGACGGTCTCGCTGAGACTGAGCCCGAAATGATCTGCTACGGCCTGACGGAATCGTTGTCCGGCCAGCAGAAGGGCGCGCAACTCGCCGACGGCGCGTTCGGGATCGGATGTCGGTTCGGCTGCAGTGGTCATGGCGAGACGACTCTATCGAACGATCTCTACGATCAGTCGAATCTCGACTCTCTTGTTTTTCGAGAGGTATCTCGCTAGCCTGACCGCGCGGGAAGGGCACTGCTGGGTAGCGTGCGCGGCATCGGATCGGCGCTCGGGGGAGCCGCTCGACAGGTGGGGTTCGTGGGCCACCGTCGGCGGCAAGCGCGACTGGGCTGTGCCTGCTGGCCGGCGGTGCCCGGACCGACGCCAGGCTCAGAGGGGAGCAGTCATGCGTTGCATGCTCAAGCTGGAACTCGACACCGAAGCCGGCAACAAGGCCATCGAAACCGGCATGCTGCCCAAGATCATGCAGCAGGTTCTGGACAAGACCAAGGCCGAGGCGGCCTACTTCAGCACCGAGTCCGGTCGCCGCACCGCGTTCATCTTCTTCGATCTGGTCGACGCGTCCGACATCCCGGTGATCGCAGAGCCGGCGTTCGCGAACCTCGGCGCGCGGGTCACGTTCACGCCGGTCATGAACTCGGACGACCTGCGCAAGGGTCTCGCGCAGCTCGGTTGACCGTGCGCACCCTGCCGGTGGCCGTCCGCCGCAGGGCAGGTCGCGTACGAGGAGCGCGTCGCCGTGTCCCCGTCGCCGCGGTCCTGGTCGCTGCGGTCCTGGTCGCTGCGGTCCTGGTCGCCGAGGCGGCCTCGGCGCGGGTTGTTGCAGTCAAGCTAATCGGGCTCTGCAGGCACAAATGCATGCAGAACCCGATCAGCCGGGCAACATCTGTCCGTCGCGGCCGATCTCGGGCCCTTGACTTCCTAATGCCATTAGGTAATCCTCCTCCTCGGAGGTTGGGATGGCGGCAGGGGACGACGCGGCGGCGACGGATCGAAGGGGGCGGCGCCGGCTCGAGACCGTCGAGGAGATCCTCGACGCAGCGGCCGGGATCATGGCCGAGCAAGGCGCAGGCGGTCTGACGCTGGGCGAGCTGGCGCGGCGGATCGGTGTCCGGCCTCCGTCGCTGTACGGCTACTTCGATTCGAAGAACGCGCTGTACGACGCGCTGTTCGAGCGAGGGTGGACGAGGCTCAACCAGACGATGGCGACGCAGCTGCCCGGCGTGCGCGAGGCGCCCGAGCCGAGGGCCCAAGCACTGAGTGTGGCCGAGACGTTCGTGCGCTGGTCGGTCGAGAACGCCGCGTACGCGCAGCTGATGTTCTGGCGACCGGTGCCCGGGTTCGAACCGTCGGCGCAGGCCTATGCCCCCGCGGTCGAGGCGATGCGTCGGGCGCGCCAGGTGCTCACGGTGCTGCAGGACCGCGGTGTGCTCGATCGGGCTAGCGACCTCGACGAAGCACTCGGCGCCTGGGTGGTGATCGTCTCCGGCGTCGTCAGCCAGCAACTGTCGAACGCGCCGCACGAAGCCTTCGAGGACGGCACCTTCACCAGGCTGCTTCCGCAGCTGACCTCGATGTTCTTGACGCACTACGGCTCCGGAGGAGGAACCGATGACCGTACGAGCAGCAATCCCGCGTGCGGCCGAACTGCCGCAGACCAGCCGGGGCGAAGCACCCGCGGTGGCCGGTCCCCAGCACGCCGCGATCCTGGCGCAGCTGCGCGAACTCGACGCGGCTGACTGGACGCGCCCCACCGACTGCGTGAGCTGGACGGTCCACGACATCGCGGCTCACGTCACCGGCGCGATGGACTCCGGCGCGCATCTTCGGGTCCTGCTGCGGCATGTGCGCGCGGCCAAGCGGGCCGGTCTCGCGGGCACGGTCGACGGGCTCAACGCCGCGCAGATCGCGGATCGGCGCGACTACCCGCCGGCCCGCATTCTCGCCGACCTGGAGCGACTCGCACCCAAGGCGGTTCGTGCCCGGCGTCGCGCCCCGTCGGTCCTGCGCCGCCGCGCTGTCCCGGGCGACGACCTGCCGGCCGGCTCCACATTCGGCTACCTGTTCGACGTGATCTACAGCCGGGACGTCTGGATGCACCGCATCGACATCGCCCGGGCGACCGATCGACAGGTCGCAGCCTGCACCAGCGACGGCGCGGTGGTCGAGCAGGTGGTGCGCGATCTCGGCCGGTTCTGGGACGGCCCGCCGGTACTGCTCGACCTCACCGGGCCGGCAGGCGGCAGTTGGCTGCTGGGCGCCGGGGAACCGTGCGCCGAGGTGCGCACGGATGCGGTGGAGTACCTGCGCCTGCTGTCCGGTCGCGCCGCGGCACCGCAACTGCACCTGAGTGGTCAGCAGGCAGCCCGCGCGGCGCTGCTGGCTGCGCGCGTGGCGTTCTGACACAACCGGGTCGGCACGATCGAGTCGACCGCCGACGAAGGGAATGACACCAGATGGACAGCACGGTCACCGAGATCGCCGACGGCGTCTACCGCATCTCGACGTTCGTCGCGCAGGTCGGTCCGGACGGGATGAGCTTCAACCAGTTCCTGCTGGCCGACGACGATCCGCTGCTGTTCCACACCGGGCACCGTTCGATGTTTCCGTCGGTACGCGAGGCCATCGAGACCGTGTTACCGGTGGACCGGTTGCGTTGGATCACCTTCGGGCACGTCGAGTCCGACGAGTGCGGCGCGATGAACGAGTTTCTCGCCGTGGCCCCGCAGGCACGGGTAGCGCACGGCGCGGCCGGCTGCCAGATCTCGCTCAACGAGATGTGCGACCGGCCACCGCAGCCACTCGCGGACGGCGAGATGATCACGCTCGGCCGGCTGCGAGTGCGGCACCTGGACACGCCGCACGTCCCGCACGGCTGGGACGCGAGGGTTCTGTACGAGGAGACGACGGGCACGTTGCTGTGTGGTGACCTGTTCACCCACCTAGGCAACGGGCCGGCGCTGACCGAGCACGACATCGTCGGCCCGGCGGAGCAGACTGAGGACATGTTCGGCTACTCCTGCTTGGCACCCGGCACGCCGGCGGCGGTGGAGCGCTTGGCTGCGTTGGCGCCCCGCACCCTCGCCTTGATGCACGGCTCCTCGTTCGGCGGGGACTGCGGCGGCGTACTGCATGCGCTTGCCGATTCGTACCGTCGGCGCATCGCGGCGGCGGCATGACCGACCCGAAGGCCACGCTGCAGCGCTACCTGCGGACTGCGCGCGAGGCGGTGCTGTGGAAGCTCGACGGGTTGGGCGAGTACGACATCCGGCGCCCGATGACCCCGACCGGCACCAATCTGCTCGGTCTGGTCAAGCACCTCGCCAGCGTGGAGTTCGGCTACTTCGGCGAGACGTTCGGCCGACCGTCCGGTGAGGAGCTGCCCTGGGTCGAGGACGGCGCCGAACCCAACGCCGACATGTGGGCCACTGCGGGGGAGTCGCGCGAGCAGATCGTCGAGCTCTACCACCGTGCCTGGGCGCACGCCGACGCGACGATCGACGCGCTCGACCTGGACGCCGTGGGACACGTGTCCTGGTGGCCGCCCGAGCGCGCCGAGACGACGCTGCACCACATCCTGGTGCACATGATCGCCGAGACGAACCGGCACGCCGGCCACGCCGACATCGTCCGCGAGCTCATCGACGGTACGGCCGGCCTGCGTGCCGGCAACGACAATCTCGCTTCCGGCGACGCGGACTGGTGGGTCAGCTACCGCGAACTGCTGGAGCGCACCGCCCGCGAATCGGGTGCGCCGACGTAGCGATCCTGCCAGCGGACACGGGGCGCAACCGCGCCGCACTCGACACGGTATGCCCGGTTTGCTTGAGTGGACGGATGAGCGATGACAGCGGGCGGTTCGGCGACAGCGGGTACGAGTCCGGGGACCCCGACGAGCAGGCCGACGTGGTCGACCCGATCGACGGGCTGCTCGGCGGCGATCCGGACGAGCCGATGCAGACCGGCTACAGCTCGCCGGACCGGGAACCGCACAACCTGCGCGACGGCCTGACCGCGGCCGAGGAGCGCGAGGGCCCGTCGCTGGACGAGCAGCTTGCCGCGGAAGAGCCGGAGGTGACCGGCGTCGATGACGAGCCCGACCCGCGGGCAGGCCGGCTGGTCGCGCCGGACGAGGGCAGCGGCATCGACGAGGAGGCCGAGGAGGTCGCCGAGGACGTCGGCCCGGCCGGCTACGCGTCCAGCGCCGAGGAGGCGGCCATGCACATCCGCGAGGACCCGGACGGGCGATGAACGACGGCGGGCTCCGCGGCGCGCTCGGCTGAACGGCCGTCTCGTGTGATCGCACGAGAGCCGACCCATCCGGCTTGTCGGCGGCGACGAACACCGCGCCCCCGGGAGCGGGCAGCCTCGTGCTGGTCGGCGGGTGACGAGGCGGAGGACAGCATGAAGTTGATCGCGGTTATCGCGGGAGTGTGCGCGGGCGCGACCGTGCTCGCCGGCTGCGGTGGAAGCAGCGGCGCCGGCAAGGGTGACAACGGTGCGGGCGGCAAGGTCGTGTCCGGAGGCACGTTCACCTTCGCGATGAACTCCGACCCGGGCAACCTGGACCCGCAGGCCTCGGCGGCCAGCAACCTGTTCCAGATCACCAAGTTCGCCTACGACAGCCTGGTGAACGTCGCGGACGGAGGCAAGATCGTCTCCGGGCTGGCGAAGTCGTGGCAGGTCGACGGCACCAAGCTGGTGCTGACCCTGCACCCGGGCATCACCTGCTCCGACGGCTCGCAGTTCACTGCAACGGACGCCGCTGCGAACCTCAACTACATCGCCGACGCCAAGAACAAGAGCCCGTTCCTCGGCGTATTCGTGCCGGCGGGCGCGAAGGCCACTGCCGACGACACGGCCGGCACCGTCACGTTGACGACCCCGAAGCTCGCCCCGTTCCTGCTGGACGGGCTCGGCAACACGCCGATGGTCTGCGCGAAGGGCATGCAGGACCGCAAGTCCCTCGCCCGGCAGACCGACGGCACCGGACCGTTCCAGCTCAGCGAGGCGGTCTCCGGCGACCACTACACCTACACGAAGCGGGCCGGTTACTCCTGGGGACCGGACGGCGCCGGCACGGCGACCAAGGGCGTTCCGGACAAGGTGATCGTGAAGATCGTCCCGAACGCCACCACCGCAGCCAACCTGCTGCTGACCGGTGCGATCAACGCGGCCACCATCGTCGGATCCGACCAGAGCCGGATGGAGCAGGCGAAGCTGTTCGCGACCGACTCAGCAGCCCCGTACGGCGAGATGTGGTTCAACGAGGCCGCAGGAAGGCCGGGCGCGGACCACGCCGTACGTGAGGCGATGGTGCGGGCGCTCGACCTCGGTGAACTGGCCAAGGTGCTCACCGCGGGCACCGGCACGCCCGGTACCACCTTCGCGGCCAGCGCGCCGGTCGGCTGCCCGGGCAACTCGGTGGCCGACGCCCTGCCCCAGCACGACATGGACAAGGCCAAGCAACTGCTGGACGGCGCGGGGTGGAAGGCGGGATCGGACGGCACTCGCAGCAAGGACGGCAAGCCGCTGGCGCTGACCTTCATGTACAACACCGAGTTGGGCGAGGGCGGCTCGGCCGCCGCCGAGCTCGCGGTCAAGCAGTGGCAGCAGCTGGGCATCAAGATCACGACGAAACCGAGGAACGAGACTGCGGCCGTCGACGCCATGTTCAGCACCGGCGACTGGGACGTGGCCTGGGAGTCGCTGGCCGTGAGCACGCCCGATCAGATCGTCCCGTTCATGTCCGGACCGGCGGCCCCGAACGGCACCAACATCGGGCACATCTCCAACGCGGCGTACGAAGCGGGTGTTGCCAAGGCCTCAGCGATTCCCGGGACTGAGGGCTGCCCCGAGTGGCTCAAGGCCGAGGCCAACCTGGTGAGCAACTCCGACGTGATCCCGTTCGCCAACCAGGTGATCAAGACCTACGGCAAGGGTGCGCGGTTCGACTTCATCGGTGACCTGGTCCCGACCAGCATCCGGATGCTGGCCGGCTGATCCGGACTCACTGGTCGCCGGCCCCGCGCGCGAGGCCGGCGACCAGTGAGTCGCACCGGGCGGCGCTGTCCTTCTCGGCCAGCCGCTCGCGCTGCGGCACGACGGTGTACTTCGGGTCCTTCGTCGACGCGCGGCCGGCCTCGAAGATGCCGAACCGGGTCAGCGCGGAACCGGCGAGCAGGGCCAGCCCGGACACGGCGGCGGCGAGCCGGCTGCGTCCGCCGAGGACGGCGGCACCGACCGCACCGGCAGCCGTGCACGCCTTGGCCGCCCGCAACAGCCGCCCGGCCGTACCGTCGTGGAACGTCTCGCCGGCCAACCCGGTGCCGTGCTCCATCGCGTTGCTTGCGGCCAGCTCGACGGCCGCGCCCGCCACGGCGGCGCGCCGCACCGGCCCGGTCTCACCGGTCGGCGCGGTGAGCAGACCGAGGCCTGCCGCGGCTGTGGCGGCCGAGCCGACGAAGACGAACGGCAGGTGGTGGCGCGCCGCGTGCCAGGCCGGGACGGCGGTGTCGGCGATCAGCACGGACGTGTAGGACGCCACGCCGGCACCGAGCACGCCGGCGCCGACGCTCGCCGTGCGCCCGGCCGCCGGCAGCACGCCGGTCAGGTCGGACAGCGCACTCGCGCCGGCCAGCGGGCCGTAGCCGGCGAGCAACCACGAGCCCATGCTCATCGGCGAGGACGGCTTCGCCACGCGCAGCATGTTGTAGAAGCGCGACGGCTTGCCGAGGTCGTGGATCAGCGCCGCCGCGGACGCGGTGATCGCCCCCAGCGCACCCAGCTTGAGTGAGCGGGCGAGAGCAGGCCGGCCGGTGAACTGCGCGCCCGCGGCGAGGATCGACGAGGCACCGGCCAGGCCGCCGGTGAACAGGTAGCCGGCGATGTCGGCCGGCTCCCAAGTCGGTTCCTTCAACACCGGGCGTCCGTAGTAGGACGTGAACTCCGGCTCGTGACGATGCTTACTCACCGCGTTGCCCCCTCCGGCCGAGGAAGGTCGCCGCCAGCCCGGCCAGCAGGGTGCCCGCGGCGATCGCGGCCTGCCGCCACATCTGCGGCAGGTCGCGGCTGCACACCACCGGGTCCGGCGGCAGCCCGTAGGTCTCCGGCTCGTCCATCAGCAGGAAGAACGCGCCGGTGCCGCCGACCCCGTCGTCCGGGGAATCGCCGTACAGCCGCGCGTCGGCCAGCCCCTGCTCGTGCAGCGCGTCCACGCGTTCCTGTGCCCGCGCGCGCAGGTCGTCGAGCTCGCCGAACTGGATCGACTTCGTCGGGCACGCCTTCGCGCAGGCCGGCTCCTGGCCGACGCCGATGCGGTCGTAACACATCGTGCACTTGAAGACGCGGCCGTCGTCCTTGCGCTGGTCGATCACGCCGTACGGGCAGGCCGATACGCAGTAGCCGCAGCCGTTGCACACATCCTGCTGCACGACCACGGTGTCGAACTCGGTGCGGAACAGCGCGCCGGTGGGGCACACGTCCAGGCACGCCGCGTGCGTGCAGTGCTTGCACACGTCCGAGGCCATCAGCCAGCGCACCCCGTCCGGTGCTGACGCGTCCTGGCTGGGCACCGACTTCTCGATGAAGGCGACGTGCCGCCACGAGTTCGCGCCAAGTTCGGAGGTGTTGTCGAACGACTCGCCGGTCAGGTCCAGTGCGCCGTCGGAGGGAATCGCGTTCCACTCCTTGCACGCGACCTCGCAGGCCTTGCAGCCGATGCACACGCTGGTGTCGGTGAAGAAACCCATCCGTGGCATGCCGATGTTCACTGCGGTCACGGTGTCACCCCCTCCATGCCGGTGTGTTCGGTGATGCCGGCGCGCTCGCGATAGCCCTGCAGGAACGGCGGCAGGTCAGCACCGCGCGGCCGGCGGCCGGGACGGATGTCGACGGTGAGCGCCTTCACCTCTTGGATGTGCACGTTGGGATCGAGCGCGATCGAGGACAGCTCGTTCATCGCGTCGCCCGTGGTCAGGCCGTTCGGCCCCCAGTGGTACGGCATCCCGATCTGGTGCACGGTGCGACCCGCGACCTGCAGCGGCTGCATCCTGGAGGTCACCATCACCCGCGCCTCGATCGCCCCGCGTGCGGTCACGATGGTCGCCCACCCGTTGTGCTCCAGGCTGCGCTCGGCGGCGAGCGCGGGGGAGACCTCGCAGAAGAACGCCGGTTGCAGCTCGGCGAGGTAGGGCTGCCAGCGGCTCATCGCCCCTGCGGTGAAGTGCTCGGTGAGCCGGTAGGTCGTCACCACGTACGGGAAGACGTCTGCGCCCGGGTCGGTACCGCTTGGGTGGTAGCGGTTGTGCTTGCGGGCGAACACCTGCCGCACCGGGTTGCGTTGCTGGTGGTACAGCGCGTTCTGGAACGGCGAGTCCTGCGGCTCGTAGTGGGTGGGCAGCGGGCCGTCGATCAGCCCGGCCGGCACGTACAGCCAGCCCTTTCCGTCGGCCTGCATGATGAACGGGTCGATGCCCGACAGCGCGTCGACCCCGGTGGCGTCCTCGTCCGGCCGGTAGTCGGGGCGCTTGGTCGGCTCGAAGTCCGGGACGTCGTCGCCGGCCCACTTGCCGGCGTCCTCGTCCCACCAGATCAGCTTCTTGCGCTCGCTCCACGGCTTGCCGTCCGGGTCGGCCGACGCCCGGTTGTACAGCTCGCGACGGTTCGCCGGCCACGCCCAACCCCACTCCAGCGAGGAGGTGCCCTGCAGCACGTGCGACTTGCGCCGCGCGGGCTGGTTGACGCCCTCGGCGTAGCAGCCGGCGTAGATCCAGCAGCCGCACACGGTCGAGCCGTCGTTCTTGAGCTCGGTGTATGCCGGCAGCGGCTTGCCGTCGGCGTCCCAACCGTTGATCTCGGCGAGGATCGCCTCGGCCACCGGCTCGTCCTGCTCGCCCTCGGTCGGGTAGTCCCAGGTCAGGTCGAGGACCGGCCGGTCGGCCTCGTCGGTGGAGCCGGCCAGCTTCTCCCGGATGATCCGGCCGAGGTGCAGCATGAACCACATGTCGCTGCGGCAGTCGTTCGCCGGCTCGACCGCGGCGTGGTGCCACTGCAGCAGCCGGTTGGTGTTCGTGAAGCTGCCGCTCTTCTCGGTGTGCGCCGCGGCCGGGAAGAAGAAGACCTCGGTGCCGATGTCGGCCGTGCGCAGCTCTCCGGTCTCGATCTCCGGGCCGTCCTGCCACCACGTCGCGCTCTCGATGAGCGAGAAGTCCCGCACCACCAGCCAGTCCAGGCAGGCCATGCCGAGCCGCTGCATCTTGGTGTTGGCCGAGCCGACCGCGGGGTTCTCGCCCAGCAGGATGTAGCCCTTGCAGTCGCCGTCGAGCTGCGCCTGCACCGTCTCGTAGGTGCTGTGGCTGCCCGTGATCCGCGGCAGGTAGTCGAAGCAGAAGTCGTTGTCCGGGGTGGCCGCCGGGCCCCACCACGCCTTCAGCAGGCTGATCAGGTACGCGTCCATGTTCGCCCAGAACCCGCGATCTGCGGAGTCGGCCTTGATGAACGCGTCGAGGTCCTCGTGCCGGTGCGCGTGCGGCATCGGGATGTAGCCGGGAAGCAGGTCGAACAGGGTCGGGATGTCGCTGGAGCCCTGGATGCTGGCGTGCCCGCGCAGCGCCATGATGCCGCCGCCCGGGCGGCCGATGTTGCCGAGCAGCAGTTGCAGCACCGACGCCGCGCGGATGTACTGCACACCGACGGTGTGCTGCGTCCACCCGACCGCGTAGGCGAAGGCCGTGGTGCGCTCGCGCCCGGAGTTCTCGCTGATCGCCTCGGCGACCCGGTGGAACAGCTCCGGCGGGACGCCGCAGATCTGCTGCACCACCTCCGGCGTGTACCGCGCGTAGTGCCGCTTGAGGATCTGGAACACGCAGCGCGGATCCTCGAGCGTCTCGTCGCGCCGCCAGGTGCCGCGCAGGGCGGGCCCGCCGGAGCCGTGCGAGTGCGAGTGGCCGGACGAGGCGACGCTCTCGCCGCCGCCGCTGATGTCCTCGAACTGCTCGTCTCGTTCGCCGGACGCGGCCGCGACCTCGCCGCCCTCGTACTGCCAGCTGTCCGAGTCGTAGACGCGGGACTCGGGATCCAGGCCCGAGAACAGCCCGTCCAGATCCTCGGTGTCGCGGAAGTCCTCGCTCACGATCGTCGCCGCGTTCGTGTAGTTGACGACGTACTCCCGGAAGAACTTGTCGTTGCTCAGTACGTAGTTGATCAGGCCGCCCAGCCAGGCGATGTCGGTGCCGGCGCGGATCGGCACGAAGACGTCGGCCAGGGCGCTGGTGCGCGAGAAGCGCGGGTCGATGTGGATGATCGTGGCGCCGCGGGCCTTGGCCTCCATCACCCACTGGAAGCCCACCGGGTGGGCCTCGGCGAAGTTGGAGCCCTCGATCACGATGCAGTCGGCGTGTTGCAGGTCCTGCAGGTAGGTGGTCGATCCGCCGCGTCCGAACGAGGTGCCCAGCGCGGCGACGGTGGAGCTGTGGCAGACCCGGGCCTGGTTCTCGACCTGGACGACGCCGAGTGCGGTCAGCAGCTTCTTGATCAGGTAGTTCTCCTCGTTGTCCAGCGTCGCGCCGCCCAGGCTGGCGATCCCGAGGGTGCGCCGGGTGCGCTTGCCGTCGGCCTCCCACTCCCACGTCTCGCGCCTGGTGCGCAGGATCCGGTCGGCGACCATGTCCATCGCGGTATCGAGGTCCAACCGCTCCCAGTCGGTGCCGTGCGGGCGGCGGTAGAGAACGTGCTGCTCGCGGGCGTCTCCCGTGGTGAGCTGCAGGCTGGCCGAACCCTTCGGACACAGCCGGCCGCGGCTGATCGGCGAATCCGGGTCGCCCTCGATCTGGATCACCTTCTGGTCCTTGACGTACACGTTCTGCGCACACCCGACGGCGCAGTACGGGCACACCGACTTGACCACCTTGTCGGCGGTGCTGGTGCGCGGGGCGAGGTTGTCGGTGACCTCGGACTTCGCGGCGGTGCGCAGGCCGAGGTGGTCCGGGCCGGTCAGTTGCCGCAGCACCGGCCAGCGCGGCGTCACTGGTCCTTCTCCTTCGCCCGGCGCAGCTGCGCATCGGCCCGGACGCGCGCCTTGATCCAGCTCTCGACCGCAGGGTGCGTGGTGGGGTTCTCGGCGCGCGGGTTCACCAGGTGTTGCGTCGGCTCGGTGTTGTCGCCGTGGCTGCCGTCCGCCGCATGGTGATGGTCCAGGAGATAGCGCAGGCCGGGTGGCAGCGCGCGGTTGGTCACGGCGTTCCTCCTTCAGCGGGTGTGCTCAGGACGACTTCGTCGAGCCGGACATCGCGTGCGACTCGGCGTCGAGCATCGGTTGCAGGTGCGGGTAGTGGTACTCGAACGCCGGGCGCTCGGAGTGGATGCGCGGAATCGAGGTGAAGTTGTGCCGTGGCGGTGGCGAGGTCGTCGCCCACTCCAGCGAGTTTCCGTACCCCCATGGGTCGTCCGCACGGGTCACCTCGCCGTAGCGGTAGGAGTGGTACACGTTCCACAGGAACGGCAGCATCGACGCTCCCAGCACGAACGCGCCGATGGTCGAGACGGTGTTCAGGGTGGTGAAGCCGTCCGTCGGCAGGTAGTCGGCGTAGCGCCGCGGCATGCCCTCGGCGCCCAACCAGTGCTGCACGAGGAACGTCAGGTGAAAGCCCAGGAACGTCAGCCAGAAGTGCACTTTGCCCAGCTTCTCGTCCAGGAACCTGCCGGTGAACTTCGGAAACCAGAAGTACACGCCGGAGAAGACCGCGAACACGATCGTGCCGAACAGCACGTAGTGGAAGTGCGCGACCACGAAGTAGGTGTCCGAGACGTGGAAGTCCAACGGCGGCGACGCCAGGATGACGCCGGACAGGCCGCCGAACAGGAAGGTGACCATGAAGCCGAGCGAGAAGAGCATCGGCGTCTCGAAGGTGACGGCACCGCGCCACATCGAGCCGATCCAGTTGAAGAACTTGATGCCGGTCGGGACCGCGATCAGGTACGACATGACGCTGAAGAAGGGCAGCAGCACCGCGCCGGTGGTGAACATGTGGTGCGCCCACACCGTCATGGAGAGCCCACCGATGCTGAACGTGGCCAGGATCATGCCCTTGTAGCCGAACAGGGGCTTGCGGCTGAACACCGGGATGACCTCGGTGACGATGCCGAAGAACGGCAGCGCGACGATGTAGACCTCGGGGTGGCCGAAGAACCAGAACAGGTGCTGCCACAGCAGCGCGCCGCCGTTGTTCGCCGTGAAGACCTGCGCGTTCAGATGCCGGTCCACCCACAGCACGGCCAGCGCGGCGGTCAGGATCGGGAACGCCAGCAGCACCAGGATGCTGGTCACCAGCATGTTCCAGGTGAAGATCGGCATGCGGAACATGGTCATGCCCGGCGCCCGCAGGCACACGATGGTGGTGATCATGTTGACGGCGGCCAGGATGGTCCCGAGACCGGACAGGATGAGCCCGATGATCCACAGGTCGCCGCCGACGCCCGGTGAGTTCCGCCAGTCGGTGAGCGGCGAGTAGGCGAACCACCCGAACGAGGCCGCGCCGCCGGGCGTGATGAAGCCGGAGATGACGGTCAGGCCGCCGAAGAGGAACAGCCAGTACGAGAAGGCGTTCAGGCGCGGGAACGCGACGTCGGGGGAGCCGATCTGCAGCGGCAGCAGGAAGTTCGCGAACGCGAACGCGATCGGGGTCGCGAACAGCAGCAGCATCACGGTGCCGTGGATCGTGAACAGTTGGTTGTACTGCTCGAGCGACAGGAACTGCATCCCCGGACGGGCCAACTCCGCCCGCATCAACATCGCCATGATCCCGGCCGCCAGGAAGAAGCCGAACGCCGTGACCAGGTACATCCGGGCGATGATCTTGTGGTCGGTGGTCCGCATGATGCTCAGGAACCACTCGGCCTTGCTGCTGCGCTGCACCGCCGGCCGCACGAAGGTCGGCGCGGGCGGTTCGGTGATCTCCGGACGGCGCAGATCGGTCATGGCGTGCGCACTGGCATCGAGGACGGCTCCCTGACGTTCATCGGACCGGTCATGTGGCGTGTACCCGGTTCTCGCGGATCCCAACGCACCCGGCGGTTGCGGCGACCAACGCCGCCGCGGGCAGCGTCAGCCCCCAGGCCTGCCAGTGATGGAACAGGTACGCGGCCAGGCAGGCGGTGCCGAAGTAGCTGACGACGACCGCGGCCTGCAGCCGATGCCGTTGCTCGGCTTCCGGATCGATCTCGGGATCGTTGTCGCTGCGCCGGCGGAGCCGCGCTGAACCTCGTCTACCCACTTCGCGTAATCCCTATCGTGACGCGATATGAGCCAGGAGCCGGCTGAGAATCCTGTCGAGGCGTTTGCCACGGCCGACCAGGGGGAACGAAGCCCAACGAGGCCGACACGAAAGAACCGCCATGACGATGTCCAAGGACGAGCGCAGAGTGCTCGCAGAGTTCGAGGCAGAGTTGAGCACGCCCGAGGGTCGTTGGGCGTCGGGCCGGGCAGCGGCACGGCGAATGGGCCGCGGGACGGCACGGGTGCGCGGGGTGCTGCGGGGCAAGGTCGCTGCGCTTGCCGTCATCGTCGTCGCCGCGGCGGCCTGTGCTCCCACCATCGTGTACGCGCCGGGCCCGGCCGCCTCGAGCATCACCGCCGCTCTCGGGGCGATCGCCGGGTGCCTGGCCACCGTGCTGTGGTGTTCCAGGCGGCGGCCCGCTCGCCCGCCCCGGTGATGCGGGCGGGGAGTTAGCGCAGGACGTTCACCTCGGCGACGAGGGGGCGATGGTCGGACAACGGGAGTTCCGGTGCCTGTGCCGCGATGACGTCGCCCAGCGGGCCACGCAGCAGGATGTGGTCGAGCTGACGGGTCGGCGCGTGACTGGGAAACGTGGGGAACCGCGCGAGCGGACGGTAGCCGGTGAGTCGCCGCGGCACATCTGAGCGTCCGCACGGCGCCGACGAAGCGATCCAGGTCGACCAGGCCGTCGACCGGTGATCGACCGTGCAGGATGTTGAAGTTGGCCAGGCGCACGTCGCTAGCTCCTTCCCACGTACGGTCGGCTGTACTCCCAGGACCTGTGAGGTGACCGTGACCGTTTCCGAGCCGGGGCGGGCTGGGTGTTCCGAGCACCAATGCGGCTTACTGTTCCGTGCCGAGCGGCACGGGGTAGCCGGCGAGCTGGGCTGATCCGACGGGAAGGCTGTCATCGTGGATGCACTGGGCGAGTACCGCCGCAAGCGGGATCCCAAGTCGACCGACGAGCCGATGCCGCGCACGAAGGGCAAGCAGGGCGGCAACAGCTTCGTCGTCCAGGAGCATCACGCCAGCTCGCTGCACTGGGACTTCCGGCTCGAGCGCGACGGCGTGCTGGTGTCCTGGGCCGTGCCGAAGGGGTTGCCGCCTGACCCGAAGGTGAACCACCTCGCGGTGCACGTGGAGGACCATCCGCTGGAGTACGCGACGTTCGAGGGCACGATCGGCGCGGGCCAGTACGGTGCCGGCGCCGTGAGCATCTGGGACCGCGGCAGCTACGACACCGAGAAGTGGACCGACCGCGAGGTCAAGGTCGTGCTGCACGGCGAGCGGGTGCAGGGCCGGTTCGTGCTGTTTCGGACTCGCGGCAAGAATTGGATGATGCACCGGATGGACGCGCCCGCGACGCCTGACTGGCAGGCGCTGCCGACGCAGCTGACGCCGATGCTGGCCACGCCCGGATCGTTGCCGCCCAGCAGCACGGGCTGGGCGTTCGAGATGAAGTGGGACGGGGTGCGCGCCCTGGCCCGTGTGGACGGCGGCCGGATCGCGCTGATCTCCCGCAACGACAAGGACATGACGGTCAGCTACCCGGAGCTGCGCGCGCTCGGCGAGCAGCTGGGCAGCACCCAGGTGCTGCTCGACGGCGAGATCGTCAGCTTCGACGCCGCCGGCCGGCCCAGCTTCGCCCAGCTGCAACGGCGCATGCACGTGGCGTCGGCGTCGGCCGCCGCGCGGCTAGCGCGCACCGATCCGGTCGTGCTGCTGATCTTCGACCTGCTGCACCTGGACGGGCGTTCGCTGCTGGACGTCCCGTACCGCGAGCGGCGCGAGTTGCTGGCTGGCCTGGACCTCAGCGGCGATTCCTGGCAGACGCCGCCGGCCTTCGACGGATCGGGGTCCGCGGCGATGCAGGCGAGCAAGGCCAACGGGCTCGAGGGCGTGGTCGCCAAGCGGCTCGAATCGCGGTACACGCCGGGCAAGCGTTCGCGCGACTGGGTGAAGGTGAAGAACTTCCGCACTCAGGAGGTCGTGATCGGCGGCTGGACGCAGGGCAAGGGCCGCCGCGCGGGCAGCATCGGCGCACTGCTGCTCGGACTGCCGGATCACGGCGGGCTGCGCTACATCGGACAGGTCGGCACCGGGTTCACCGAGCAGATGCTCGACGACCTCGCCGGGCGGTTGCGCCGCATCGAACGCAAGACGTCGCCGTTCGCCCCGGACGTCCCGCGTGCCGATGCCAAGGACGCGACCTGGGTCAGCCCGAAGCTGGTCGGCGAGGTCGCGTACGCCGAGTGGACGGGCACCGAGCGGTTGCGGCACCCGTCCTGGCGCGGCCTGCGCCCGGACAAGGCGCCGGGCGACGTGGTGCGCGAGGACTGACCCGTCACGGGTGCATGACGACCTTGACCATGCCGTCCTGCTTCTGGAACTCCTCGTACGTCCCTGGCGCGGCCCGCGGCGAACCGGTCACGTGCTCCTCGGGATTCGGGCTCCGGCGAAGGCCGCGATCGCGGCCCGGTTGAAGGCCTCGAGGTCGTCCGGCTTGCGACTGGTGACCAGGGTGTAGCCGCCGGCCGGACAGGTGAACGACTCCTCGTCGCGCCATTCACCGCCGGCGTTACGGATGTCGGTCTGCAGGCTGGGCCAGCTGGTGAGCGTCTTGCCCTTGACGACGTCGGCCTCGACGAGCGTCCACGGGCCGTGGCAGATCGCGGCGATCGGCTTGCCCGCCTCGGCGAACGCCTTCACGAACGCGACCGCGTCCTGGTCCATCCGCAGCTTGTCGGGGTTGGCGACGCCGCCGGGGAGCAGCAGCGCGTCGAAGTCCTCGGCCGACGCCTCGCCCACACGCAGATCCGGATCGAAGGTGCCGCCCTTGTCGATGTCGCCGTTGACGGCCCGCACCTCCTCGCTCGCGGGCGCGACCAGGATCGGTTTGGCACCCGCGTCCTCGATCGCCTGCCACGGGCTGGTCAGCTCGACCTCTTCCACGCCGGCGTTGGCGACCAGGAAGGCGATCTGCTTTCCGCTCAGTTCGTTGGCCATCGCGTGTCTCCTCGTTGTGTGCGGCTCAGCTGCCGACCGGGTTGTTGCGCAATGCCCGCGGTTCGTGCGGCCGGCGCACCTGGATGCGTCCGCCGGTGACCCTGACCTGCAGCGTGGGTTGTGGCCGGGTAGCCGGCCCGCGCTGCACCGACCCGTCCGACGCGAACCGGCTGCCGTGCAACGGGCAGGTGATGCAGCCGTCGCGTACCTCGCCCTCGTGCAGCGCGCCGCCGCGGTGCGTGCACCGGTCGGCCATCGCGATGATGCCGCCGGTGCTCACGCCGTTGGTGGTGTCGGTGCTGGCGCCGTTCGTGGTGCGCAGCAGCAGCACCGGGACGCCGCCGACCTCGGCGCAGATCGGCGCGCCCTCGGTGAGGTCGGACTCGTCGGCAGCGTCCGTCCATTCCGAGGGCAGCTGCTGGAACGCGGTGGTGTCGACGCCGACACCGAGCGCGAACGCCAGGTGCCCGCCGAGCCAGCCCGCACCGCTGGTCAACACCAGCCCGGCGAGGGAGAGCAGGACGCCCTTCGCGTGCCGCCCGTGTCGACGCGCAATCCAGCTGGCGCCGTACGCGATCAGCGCGGCATGGTTCAGCGCCGCGTGGACCAGCCCGACGCGGCGCTCGGCGTCGGCGGTGCTCAGCCAGTCGTTCACCCCGGTGACGGCGGCGGGCACTGCCGTGGCGATGCCGAGCGCAACGAGCCGGCGCGCGGCCGTGCGGTCACCACCGGTGAGATCCAGGTACGAGGCAGCGGTCCAGGAGCCGATCGGCAGGGCCACCAGAACCGGGTGCAGCGGGTGACCGAGCGGCACGCCGGAGGCGATGTCCCGTGTCGCGCCGCCGGGTAGCACCCTGTCGGCCAGCTGCCTGATCCGGGCCGCGGGGCCGTCCAGGGCGGCGGCGTTCTCGATCAGGCCGGCGACCTCGTCGGCCAGGCGGGCAGCCCTGGCGGCCGCCGTGCTGTGGACCATGCACGGTGGCTACCCGCTTCGGCTACGGGATAACACGGCACGCATCGGGTAGGCGAGCAGTCGAGAACGTGCCGTCGAGCGAAGTGAGGAGCACATGGCGAGCAGCGGACCGATCGGCTGGGCACGGCAGCAAGCGGACGCCTATCGCGCCGGCGCTGACCGGCCGCTCGGCGGCTACCTGGCGCTGCTCGGCGGCTACGCGAGCGGGCTGGGCGCCACGACGCTCGCCGGCCGGTTGTCCGGGCGCCGGTTGCCCGATCGGGTCGGGCTGCTGGACCTCGGACTGCTCGGCGTGGCGACGCACCGGCTCAGCCGGACGATCGCCAAGGACCCGATCACCAGCCCGGTGCGCGCACCGTTCACCAAGTACGACGGCACGAGTGCCGCGGGCGAGTTGGCCGAACAGGTCCGAGGTCAGGGCCTGCAGCACTCGATCGGTGAGCTGATCGCCTGCCCGATGTGCCTGGCGCAGTGGGTGGCCACCGCGCTGAGCGCGGGTCTGGTGTTCGCGCCGCGGCAGACCCGGCTGGCGATGGCCCGCTCAGCGCCGTCGCGTCGGCGGACTTCCTGCAGTACGTGTACGCCCTGCTGCAGCAGAAGGTCGAGGGTTAGCAGACCATCCGGCGGGGGAAGGCACCCGCCAGGACGATACGAGGGGACGGACGTGACGCACGTGTCGCAGAAGTACGAGCGGCTGCCCGCGCCGGGGCAGCCGGCGGACACCCGCGCCGGCGGCCCCGACGGTGGCGTCGGCCCCGACGCCTCGGTGGGGCAACTGACCGCCCAACTCGGCAGCCAACTCTCGCGATTGGTCCGCGACGAATTGGCCCTTGCCCAGCTGGAGGCGAAGCAGCGCGGCAAGAAGCTCGGGGTGGGCGCCGGGCTGCTGGCGGGCGCCGGGGTGCTCGGCTTCTTCGGTGCGTGCGCCGGCGTCACGGCGGCGATCGTCGCGCTGGCGATGGAACTCCGTCCGTGGGCGGCAGCGATAGCCGTCATGATCGCGCTGTTCCTGCTTGCCGGGCTGCTCGCGTTACCGGCACTGCTGCTGGTCAAGTCCCGCAAGCCGGCTGTGCCCGCCGATACGCTCGAGAGTGTCAAGGACGACGTCTCGGCGATCAGGGCGGCGATACGCAGATGAGCGATGCCGACGCCATCAAGGCGGACATCGAACTGACCCGCGCCGAGCTGGCGCGCACGGTCGACGCGCTGCACACAAAGCTGGACGTGAAGGCGCAGGCCAAGACCCAGCTCGACGCCGCCGTTGCGAAGGCGCACGTGTGGGTCGAGGAGAACCGCACCGCGCTGATTGCCGCCGGCGGTGTGCTGCTGGTCCTGCTCGTCTTCAGGCGGGGTCGCCACTCAGGCCATCAGGCGGCATAAGGGCCGCAGTCGGCTGGCGGAGAGCGCTACGTCCTTGAATCGCTACGTCCTGGAATACCGAGGGAAGCGCGGTCGAAGTCAGGGTCGCAGACCGATGTGCGTTCCGAACGACAACGTCGCGAACTCCGCCTCGCGCCGGCTCCCGGTGTGCCCGAGCGGCTCCTCGAACAGGCCCTGCAGTTGCTCCTGATCCGAGTTGAGGTCCGAGGTGCGTCCTGGGTGGACATGATCTTGCGGCATACCTTGTGGCTACCCGGTGCGCAGTGCGGGGAACCGCTGCGTGTTAGGCGGCCGCGACGCAGGGGAAAGCGTCCGCCGTGGCCGACGACCAGATGATGCAGCGTGCTCGCGAGACTGCAGGCGATCCGATCGGATCGCTCGCGTTGGCGGCCGAGCTCGGCACCAGCCTGCCGACACCCGGGCGCGGCCAGACGTGGCGGCGATGGCAACTGCTCGCCGCCGTCGCTGCCGTCGACCTGACCGTCGCCCGGGTCCTGGAGGCGCACTCCGACGCGCTGGCGATCCTGGCGGAGGCGGGCGAGCAGCCGCCCACCGGAACCTGGGGGGTGTTCGCGGCCGAAGCGCCCGACGTGCGCCTGGAGGCGACACGCTCCGGAACCGAGGTCACGCTGCACGGCACCAAGCCGTGGTGCTCGCTGGCCGGACAGCTGGACCACGCGCTCGTCACCGCGCACGTCGGCGGTGACCGTGGGCTGTTCGCGGTCGACCTGCGGCAGCCGGGCGTGCACGCCGAGCCGCCGGACGGCTGGGTGTCGCGCGGCCTGGCCGGCGTACCCAGCGGGCCGGTCCGCTTCGACGCGGTGCGCGCGAGGCCGGTCGGCGAGCCCGGTTGGTACCTGCGACGGCCCGGTTTCGCGTGGGGCGGAATCGGCGTCGCGGCCTGCTGGCTCGGCGCGACGCGGGCACTGGTCGAGACGCTGCGCACCGGCGTGGGCCGCCGTGACTCGGAGCTGGACGCCTTGCACGTGGGCGCGCTCGACGTCGCGTTGTTCGCCGCGACCACCTGCCTGCGCGAGGCGGCTGACCGGGTCGATGCCGGCACCTGCGCCGGCCGCTCCGCAGAGGTGCTGGCGCTGCGGGTGCGCTCGCTGATCGCCGCCGCTGCCGAGCAGGCGATCACCCGGGTGGGCCATGCGCTCGGTCCGGCTCCGCTGACCTTCGACGAGGAGCATGCCCGGCGGGTCGCCGACCTGCAGGTGTACGTCCGGCAGCATCACGCCGAGCGCGACCTCGCCGCGTTGGGCCGGTTCGTGGTCGCGGCCGGCGACGCGTGAGGTTCGACCACCGGGTCACCGGCACCGACGCCGGCGCCTGGTCGCTCTGGCGCCGCAATCTGGCCGCGACCGACCTGCCCGCGCTGCCGCTGCTCGTGCTCGTCGCGCATCCGGACGACGAAACCCTCGGTGCAGGCGGGCTGATCGCCACCGCCGCGGCGGCCGGCGCCGTCGTCCACGTGCTGATCGCCTCTGACGGCGAAGCCTCGCACCCGCAATCGGCCACGCGCACTGGTGCGCAGCTGGCCGCGATCCGCCGCACCGAGGCCGAGGCGGCGCTACGCCGGCTCGCCCCGTCCGCCGTCGCGACCTTTCTCGCTCTTCCGGACGGGCGGCTGGCAGAGCAAGAGAGCGCGCTGGCCGGCGCGGTCCGCGACCACCTGCTCGGCCCGTGCCTGCTCGTGTCGACCTGGGCGGGTGACGGGCACCCCGACCACGCGGCATGTGCGCGCGCCGCGGCTGCCGCCTGCGCCGGCCGGAGCGATGTCGTGCACTGGCAGTTCCCCATCTGGGCCTGGCACTGGGCCGACCCGGCTGCCGCCCCGGGCCGGGCATTCGCCGAGCAACGCTGCGTGCGCCTCGATCTCGACCCGGCGGCTCGGGCCGCCAAGACTCGCGCCATCGCGTGCTATCCGAGCCAGCACGAACCGCTGTCCGACCTGCCCGGCGACGAGGCGATCCTGCCGCAGGACGTGCTCGCGCACTTCCGGCACGACAACGAGGTCTTCATCGCCCCCGCGCCCGCCACGACCGACAGCTACTTCGACCAGCTGTACGCGAGCAACGTCGATCCGTGGGGGCTGACAACCCGCTTCTACGAGCGGCGCAAGCGCGAACTGCTCCTCGCCGCGCTGCCGCGCGAACGGTTCGCCGCCGCCTTCGAACCCGGCTGCGCCACCGGCCTGCTGACGCTGCCGCTCGCCGAGCGCTGCGACACGCTGCTCGCCTGCGACGTCGCCGACCGGGCGCTGCAGGAGTGCACCGCGCGAGTACGTCACCTGCCACACGTCCAGGTCGAACGCCGCCGCATCCCCGAACAGTGGCCGAGCGGACGATTCGACCTGATCGTGATCAGCGAGGTCGGCTACTACGTGACCGACCCGCGCGAACTGGCCACCGCGGCGCGGCAGGCGTTGACCGGCGACGGCGTGCTGATCGCCTGCCACTGGCGGCACGAGGCAGCAGATCATCCGCACACCGCCGCACAGGTGCACGACGCGCTCGGCGCCACACTGGTCCGCACCGTCCAGCACGTCGAGGAGGACTTCCTGCTCGACGTCTGGTCGCGACGCGGCGACTCGGTCGCCCGCGCAGAAGGGATCGTGTCGTGATCACGACCGAAGGGATCGTGTCGTGATCACGACCGAAGGGATCGTGTCGTGATCACGACGGTGGGCGTAGTCGTCCCCGCGGCCGACGAACAGGACCTGATCGGCGGGTGCCTGCGGGCGCTGGATCGGGCGCGTGAACACCTGGTGCGGCGCCGGCCGCTGGTGAGCACGCGCGTCGTCGTCGTGCTGGACGCCTGCCGGGACGACACCGCCGGCGTGGTCGGCCGCCATCCGGGCACCGAGTCACTCGCGCTCAGCTCACGGTGCGTCGGGGTGGCGCGTGCTGCCGGCGTCGCGCATCTGCTGCGCACCGCCGCGGCGCGCTCGGGCGATGTCTGGCTGGCCAGCACCGACGCCGACTCGCAGGTGCCGGTCGATTGGCTCAGCGGCATGCTCGAGCTTGCCGAGCGCGGCGCGCAGCTCGTGCTCGGCACCGTGTTGCCGGGACCGGAGTTGCAGCCCGCGCAGGCACGCACCTGGCTGTCCCAGCACGTGCTGCGCGAGGACCACCCGCACATCCACGGTGCGAACCTCGGTATCCGTGCGGACGCCTACGGCGCCCTCGGCGGCTGGCCCGCGCTCACGACCGGCGAGGACGTCGCGCTGGTGCGCCGCGCGGTGTCCACCGGGCACCTGCAGATCGTGCGCACCGCGGCGTACCCGGTCCGCACCAGCGCGCGTCCGACCGGGCGCGCGCCGCGTGGCTTCTCCAGCTACCTGCGCGACCTCGAGCGGCAACGGGCCGCCGTCTGAGGGCCGAATCACTCGCGCGCAAACGGGTAGGCAACGGGCATGACTCGTTTCGGATACACGCTGATGTGTGAGCACACCGGTCCCCGCGAACTGGCCCGCGACGCCGTCCACGCCGAGCGGTCTGGCTTCGACTTCGCGGTCATCAGCGACCACTACTTCCCCTGGTTGGACAGCCAGGGGCACTCGCCGAACGCCTGGGTCTCGCTCGGCGCGATCGCGCACGCGACCGACAGCGTCGAGCTGATGAGCTACGTGACCTGCCCGACCATGCGGTATCACCCGGCAGTGGTGGCACAGCAGGCGGCGAGCGTCGGGGTGCTCAGCGACGGACGGTTCACGCTGGGCCTCGGTGCGGGTGAGAACCTGAACGAGCACGTGGTCGGTCGCGCCTGGCCGCCGGTCAATGTCCGGCACGAGATGCTGGACGAGGCCGTGCAGATCATCCGGGCGCTGTTTCGCGGCGACTACGTGAACTTCGCCGGAAAGCACTTCCGGGTCGACTCGGCCAAGCTGTGGGACGTGTCCGAACCGCCACCGCCCATCGGGGTCGCGGTGTCCGGCGCGCAGTCGGCCGAGCTCGCCGGCCGGCTCGCCGACGTGATGATCGCGGTCGAGCCGGACGCCGCACTGGGCAAGCGGTTCGACGCTGCGGGCGGTGCCGGCAAGCGGCGCGTCGGCCAGGTCCCGATCAGCTGGGATCCCTCGCGCGATGCCGCGATCGAGCGGGCACATGACCAGTTCCGCTGGTTCGGCGGCGGATGGAAGGTCAACGCCGAACTGCCCGGCGTCGCGGCGTTCGCGGCGGCCAGCCAGTTCGTCACCAAGGACGACGTCGCCGCCTCGATCTCGTGTGGGCCGGACGTCGCCGCGCACGTCAGGGCGGTGCAGCAGTACGTGGCCGCCGGCTTTACCGACGTCGCCGTCGTGCAGATCGGCGGCGACACCCAGCCGGGGTTCCTCGACTGGGCCGAGCGGGAGTTCCTCCCGGCACTGCAGGACATCTGAGGTGAGTCCGAGCCGAAGACGGACCGGACCGCGAAGGCCCAGGGTGCGCACGCTCGAGCAGATCCTCGCCCTGTACGAGGACGCCGAGCGGTGCGCGAGCGCAGCCGGGTTGCGTTACGTCAGCACCGACGAGCCCGGGATCACCCGGATCCGGTGCGGGCGCGGCTTTCGCTACCGCCGCCCGGACGGCAGTGCGCTGAACGTTGCCGAGCGCCGTGCGATCGAGCAGCTGGCCATCCCGCCGGCATGGCGCCAGGTGTGGATCTGTACCGCCACCGACGGTCACCTGCGCGCGGTGGGGGAGGACGAGCGCGGTCGTCGCCAGTACCTGTATCACGACGACTGGCGCAGCTTCCGGGACGAGTTGAACTTCTACCGGCTGATCGACTTCGGTCGCCGGCTCGGCCCGGTGCGTGCCGCCGTAGCCGCCCAGCTGCGCCGGCGCACCCTGGACCGGGACCAGGTTCTGGCGGCCATGCTGCGGATCATCGACCTGGGCGGCCTGCGCGTCGGCACCCAGGAGTACGCGGACGAGAACGACAGCTACGGACTCAGCACGCTGCTCAACCGGCACGCGAAGGTGACCGGCGGGCGCGTCGAGTTCTGCTTTCCGGCCAAGTCGGGACGCGACGCCACCGTCACGATCCGGGACGCTGCAGTCGCCCGCGTGGTGCGGCAGCTAGCCGGCAGGAGCTCGCGCCCGCTGTTCACCGTGACCGGTACCGCGATCACGGCAGACGAGGTGAACGAGCGGCTCGCCGAACTCGCTGCCGCACGGCTCACTGCCAAGGACTTTCGCACCTGGCACGGCACCCGGATCGCGTTTTCCCTGCTGCGTAAGGAAGATGGTCCGCCCGACCGGGAACGAGCGATCCTGGCTGCGCTCGACGCCGCATCCGCGTTCCTCGGCAACACCAGGGCGGTGGCCCGGGCGCACTACGTCCACCCGCACGTGCTGCGCGCCTACGCCGAGGGTGAGCTGGCCGCCTTGATCGCAGCGCGGCGGCCGATCCGAACCGCGCAGCTCGACGCGGACGAGCGCGCGCTCGTGCCGCTGCTGCAGACCCTGCTGACGAAGCTCAGGGGGCCGGCGGGCTGATCTGCACGCCGTGGGCGCGCGCGATCAGCGTTGCCTCGCTGCTGCCGAACCCGGCATCGCCGGCGCGGCCGGCCAGCGTGCTGCTCACGACCGAGAACAGGTCGGCCCAGGTCTGCCATTCGCACTCGTGGCGCAGCATCGACGTCGCGTCGCCCTCGCCCCCGGCGACATGGTCGAGCAGGTAGCGACGGCTCTGGTCCAGGCGCGACCACAGTACGCGACCGTACTCACGGCAGCGCTGCAACTCGGCCTCACTGCGCCGCAACTGCTCGCGTAGTTGGCCCTCGTCCGCATGCGTCCAGTCCGTTCGGCCGTCCAGCGCGGCATCGAGCAGCTCCGGCATCCGAAACTCCAACGAAAGGCCTCCCCTTCGGTCCTCGTGGGTCCCCGTGTCGGGACGGCTACCCAGCACAGGCTGGGAGTAAACAATGCGCCGGAACGATCGCGTTCGCTGTGAACCCGTGCGGTATATGCCTGCCGGGCTTTCGCGATCCCGGCGCGCATGGTTAGCTATCGGTGGTTGGACAGACAGCCGCCCGCAGTTCGCTCGGGAGTAGTGCGTCGGTCCGGCCGGGCTATCGTGTGGCCGGCTTACCCGCTCCCGTGATGCATGAGGGAGCCGTTCGCCATGACAGACCGTGCCACTACCAGTTCCGCCCGTTCCGGGCGGCTGGACCCCGAACTCCGCCAGCTCGTACGGGAACTGCTCCTGCAGTTGCAGGACCTGCCCCAGGACGACCCGCGCCGCGTGGCCGTGCGTGATCGCCTGGTCGAGCTCAACATCCCGCTGGTGCGTTACCTCGCCCGGCGCTTCCCGGCGTCCAAGGAGCCGCTGGACGACCTTGTCCAGGTCGGCATGATCGGCCTGCTCAAGGCGATCGACCGGTTCGATCCGGAGCGTGGCCTGGAGTTCTCCACCTACGCCGTCCCCACCATCCTCGGTGAAATTAAGCGTTACTTCCGCGACTCGACCTGGGCGATCCACGTTCCCCGCGGTACCCGCGATCTGCACAGCGCAATCGTCTCCGCCCGGGCCGAACTGACGCAGGAGTTGGGCCGCTCGCTCACCCTGGCCGACCTCGCCGAGCGGGTGCACGCCACCGAGCAGGAGGTGTTGGAGGCGCTTGACGCCGGCCAGACCTACACCAGCAGTTCGCTCGATGCGATGTCCGATGTCATCGGTGAGGGACGCGACGCGGCGTTCGGCTTCGAGGACGGCCGGCTGCGGCAGGTCGAGTGGCGGGCGGACCTGCGCCCGGCAATCGCCAACCTGCCCGAGGCCCAGCGCGAGGTCCTGATGCTTCGCTTCGTCTACGACCAGTCGCAGACCCAGATCGCCAAGGCGATGGGCGTTTCCCAGATGCAGGTGTCCCGGCTGCTGTCGCGCTCGATGCGGCACCTGCGCAGTGAACTCGGCACGCCGGCCGCGGCACCGGTCGACGCAGCGCGCGCACCGGTCGACGCACCGCGCGCACCGGTCGCCCGGCGCGGGAGGAGCCGGGCGCTGACGCACGCCTGAACGGCGCCTGCGAGGTCGCTGCGCTCCGTCGCAGGACTGGCTAAGCTCTGCCTGTAGTCGGTCGGCTGAACCACAGTGCGACGGGCTCACGAGTGGGTCCGGAGTCGACTTACGTGAGCAGTGGCGCTGGCAGCGGCGGAAAGGGTGCCCGGGCGGTGCGGGTCGAGGAGCTCTTCGAGGGGTCGGGCACGCGCGAGGTACTTCGCGCCGTCGACTGGTCGCGGACGAGCCTCGGCCCGGTGAGCGACTGGCCCGAGGAACTCGTGCAGGCGATCGGGCTGATGCTCCCGTCGCGCATGCCGATGGCGATCTGGTGGGGGCCCGATCTCGTCCAGATCTACAACGACGCGTTCGCCCGAGTCGTCGGCGACAAGCATCCGGGTGGCCTGGTGCAGCCCGCCGCCGAGTGCTGGGCAGAGGTGTGGGACGACCTGTCGCCGCTCGTCGACAGCGTGATCGACGGCGGTGAGTCGACGTTCGCCGAGAACATGCTGCTGCTGCTGGACCGGCACGGCTACCTCGAGGAGACGTACTGGACGTTCTCGTACAGCCCGATCAGTCAGGACGGCCGGACCCAGGGCATGCTGATCGTGGCCACGGATTCGACCCGCCAGCTGGTCGGTGACCGCCGGTTGGAGACCGTGCGCCAGATCGGCGCGGTCTCTGCAGCGACGAGCGGTGACGTCGAGGGCACCTGCCGGGCGGCCATCGACGTGCTCGCCGGCAACCGGCAGGCAGTGCCGTTCGCGGCGACCTACCTGCTCGAGCCGGAGAGCGACCGGGTGCGCATGATCGCGTCCTACGGCATCGGCGAGGGGACCGAACTGACGCCGGGACAGACCTTCCCGCTGGCCGCGAGCCCGGCCATCGCCACCGCGGTGTCCTCGGGAGCGCGCAGCCTGGTCACCGGACTGCGCGACTCGAGCCCGCCGGGGGCGCTCGCGACCAGCCCGTTGGGGGAGGCGATCCCGGACGCGGCCGTCGTAATCCCGATCAACATCGGCGGCCGGAGCCACGTTGCCGCCGTCGCCGTACTCGGGGTGAACCCGTACCGCGCAGTCGATGACATCTACCTGACGTTCTTCCAACTCGCCGGCCGGCAGTTGCGCGTGGCGCTGACCGATGCCGCGACGGTCGACCTGGAACGGCGCCGCGCGATCGAGCTCGAGGAGATCGACGAGGACAAGACCCGCTTCTACCAGAACGTCAGCCACGAGTTCCGCACGCCGCTCACCCTGATCCTCGGCCCGGTTCGTGCCGCGCTCGAGGACCCCGCGCTGGTCCTGCCCGAGCGGCACCGGCAGGGGCTGGAGTCGGTGGCGCGCGCCGGCATGCGGCTGCGCAAGCTGGTGGAGAGCCTGCTGGAGTTCGCCCGGGTCGAGGCCAGCGAGGCCAAACTGGAGCCCGAGCCCACCGACCTCGCCGAGCTGACCGCCGACCTGGCCAGCATGTTCCGCTCGGTGATCGAGCACGCCGGGCTGAGTTTCGAGGTCGACGTCCGGTCGTTCCACGACGTGGTCGAGGTCGACCGTGAGATGTGGGCGAAGATCGTGCTCAACCTGCTCTCCAACGCGGTCAAGTTCACCCAGCGCGGCTGCATCCGGGTGCAGCTGCGCGCGGAGGGCGACACGATCCGGCTCTCCGTCCAGGACACCGGTATCGGCATCCCGGCCGGCCAGCTGAACAAGGTGTTCGATCGGTTCACCCAGGTCTCCAGCCGGTCCGGGCGCAGCGCCGAAGGCTCAGGCATCGGGCTGGCCCTGGTGGCGTCGCTGGCCACGGCTCACGGCGGGACCGCCGGGGTCGAGAGCGTGGTCGGGGTGGGGTCGACGTTCAGTGTCGTGATTCCGCTGGTGCGCTCGGCCGATCCCGGCCTTGCCCGGGCCGCACGGGCAGGGACCGACCCCGCACTCGAGGCATACAGCGTCGAGGCGTCCGGCTGGCTGCGCGCCTCGACCTCCGCCGAGGCAGTCGACGCAGCGGGGGAGCGGCATCTGCTGCTGGTCGAGGACAACGCCGACATGCGCAGCTACCTCGAGGCGGTGCTCGCCGCGGACGGCTGGACGGTGCAGTCGGTGGGTGACGTCGACGCCGCACTCGCGGCGGACCCGGTACCGGACATCGTGGTCAGCGACGTGATGCTGCCCGGTCGCAGCGGGCTGGACCTGTTACGCATGCTGCGTGCCGACACCAGGCTGCGCCGGATCCCGGTCATCTTGCTGTCGGCCCGCTCCGGGCCCGATGCGGCGACCGAGGGCCTCGAGCTCGGTGCGGACGACTACGTGGTCAAGCCGTTCGACCCGGGGGAGCTGCTCGCCCGGCTGCGGGTGCATCACGAACTGGCCAAGCTGCGCGATTACGAGGTGAGCCGGGCGGAGGGCAAGGCAGCCAACCTGGGCCGGGCGCTGGCCAGCAATCGGCGGATCGGGATCGCGATCGGGGTGTTGATCACCCGCGAGCTGGTCACGGCCGAGGAGGCGTTCGACCGGCTGCGTGAGACGAGCCAGCGGCTGAACCGCAAGCTGTACGACGTTGCCGACGAGGTCGTCCTGACCGGCATGTTGCCGACCGAGTGAGCTCGGTCGGATAATTTGTTCGAACGGACGGTGTTGGTGGTTTGACCCCGCCGACCGGCGGGTAGGTAGCGGTCAGCGTGCGCGCGCTGAACCGACAGCGACGCTCGCGGCAGCTGGTACGGCGGGGAGCGATGCCCGATGTCCAATGCGTTGATCGATCCGACGGCGCGGGCGGGCGGCGACAGCGCCGGCCGCTTCGACGTGGTCACCACCACGTACGACCGGTTCCGGGCCGCGCTTCGCGTGCGAGGTGGGCTGGACGCGACCAGCGCACCGGTTCTGGCCGAGGTCATTGCCGGGCACCTGCGAGCGGGCCGGCGATTCGTGCGGGTGGACGTGCTCGGCGCCCGCGTCTGCGATCCGGGTGCCGCGATGATGCTGCTCGAGGCGCATCGCACCCTGCTGGCCGCGCGCGGCACCTTGATCCTTACCGGGGTCACCCGGGCGCTTCACCGCGCGCTCGAACTGGCGGGCCTGGCCCAGGACCTGTTCATCGTCCCCGCCTGTGCGCACGAGCAGGTCAACAGCCAGCACCGCGACGAGGTCGGTTCGCCCAGCTTCGGCGGCACCCCGTCGGCATAGCGGCGAGGAGCCGCGCGGTCGGCATATCCGTTTGTGCGCTCGGGCGAAGCGGGTAGGCGTCCGGACGGGGGGCCGCGTGGGTCCGGCCCCGGGGAGACGAGGCGGCGATGTCAACAGCCACGGAGAGTCACAACGTCCTGGAACTGCTCGACCGGCGGCAACCGTCGAGCTTCTACTGGTCGCTGACCCTGCTCGCCACGCTCGGCGGGTTCCTGTTCGGCTACGACACGGCGAACATCGGCGCGGCCCTGAACCTGCTGCCGTACAAGCTCGGCGACTTCGCCACCGGCTACCTGGTGGCGGGTGCGTCTCTCGGCGCGGCTGCCGGTGCGATCTGCGCCGGGCCGATCGCCGACCGGTTCGGGCGCAAGTCGCTGCTGATCGTCGACGCCTTCATCTACGCCGTCGGCGCGCTGCTGTCTGCGTTCACGCCGGACGTCGGCGTGTTGCTGTTCGCCCGGACGCTGATCGGGGTGGCGATCGGTGCCGACTCGGCGATCGCGACCGCGTACATCGCCGAGTACGCACCGCGCGAGCGGCGCGGGGCGCTCAGCATGCTGCAGCAGTGGATGATCACCGTCGGAATCCTGATCTCGTACCTGGTGGCGCTGATCGTGCTGAAGGTGATGCCGGGCCATGCGCTGGGCCTGGACTGGCGGCTGATCTTCGGGCTCGGCGCGGTGCCGGCGGTGATCGGGCTGATCCTGCGGTTCGAGATGCCCGAGTCGCCGCGCTGGCTGATGCGCAAGGGCAGGTACGAAGCGACGCAGGCCGCCTTCGGCAAGCTAGGCCTGGACGTGTCGCTGACCGACATCGAGGACACCGCCCGCGCGCTCGAGCGCACCGCGACGCAGCAGGAACACCGCCGGCACGCGGCCTGGACGCCTGGGGTACGGCGCGCGCTCATGGTCGTGTGCGGGTTCTTCATCTTCCAGCAGATCACCGGCATCAACGTGCCGCTGTACTACGGCCCGCACCTGCTCGGAAAGTACTTCCAGAGTGGCAACTCGGTGGTGGCGACGACGACCGCCGGCATCGAGGTCACCGCGATCATGACGGCGGTGAACGTGGCGGCCACCTACTTCGCGTTCCGGTGGATCGACCGGATCGGCCGGCGCCGGCTGGCGATGGGCGGCTTCCTCGGCATGGCGGTCGCTGCCGTGATCGCGGCTGTCGGTATCGGTCTGATGAGCGGGACGCCGCGGCTCGTGGTCGCGATGATCGGGCTGGATGCGTTCATCGCGGCGTTCGCGATCGGTGTCGGCGGCACCGGCTGGCTGATCCAGGGCGAGATGTTCCCGACCGCGGTGCGCGGACAGGCCGCCGCCGTCGGAGCGATGGTGGACTGGCTGGCGAACTACGCGCTGATCGAGGCGTTCCCGGCGTGGCAGCGCTCGATCGGGCTGGGCTGGGTGCTGATCTGCTTCTCCGCGCTGAGCATCCTCGCGATCGCGTTCGTGTTCCGCTACCTTCCCGAGACGAGGGGGTTGTCCGTCGAGGAGATAACCGCCGTGTTCGACGAACAGGCCGCAGGGAGCAGACGTGGCAGCTGAGGTTCCGCGAGACGCCGCCGGCCACCGCTCGGCGGCGCGGGCTCGCGCGGGATACGTGCGCGAGGAATCGGCGGCGGCCAGGCTGGACCGCAACTACGGCGAACTGCTGCAGGAGTTACGCGTCGCACAGACCGGCGTGCAGATCCTGTTCGCCTTCTTGCTGAGCATCGCCTTCCAGCAGCGGTTCGCCCGGATCGAGGACTACCAGCGCTACCTCTACCTCGCCACTCTCGCCTGCGCTGCCTGTGCAGCGATCCTGCTGATCGCCCCGGTGGCGGTGCACCGGGTGATGTTCGGTCAGCACCTGAAGGACGAGGTGGTCGCGCTCACCGCGAGGTCGGCCGCGATCGGACTCGGCTTCCTCGGGCTGGCCATGATGTGCGCCGTCTTTCTCATCACCGATGTCGTGTCCGGAACGGCGATGGCGCTGGCGCTGACCGTGCCGTTGAGCATCGTGATCCTGATCGCCTGGTACCTGATGCCGTCGCTGCGGATGCGTGCCGCAGCCGATGACGAAGAGCACAGCTGAACGTTGCCACGGCGCGCGTTGCGACTCAGGCCTCGCCGAGTCGCACGGATGCCTCCAGCAAGGTGGCGTGCACGAACGCCTGCGGCAGGTTGCCGCGCAGCTGACGCTGGTCGACGTCGAACTCCTCGGCGAGCAGTCCGGGCGGCCCGCACGCCGCCCGGTTGCGTTCGAAGGCGCGGAAGGCGGCCACCAGGTTGCCCTGTTGCCACTCGGCGAGCGAGAGCAGGAAGCCGCACAGCAAGAAGGCGCCCTCGTCGTCGCCGAGCTCGCCGCTCTCCGGCCGGTACCGGTAGACGTACCAGTCGTCTACGAGGTCGTGACGCACCGCGTCGAGCGTGGCGAGGGTGCGCGGGTCGGCCGCGTCGAGCGCGCCGCGCAGCGGGGGCAGCACCAGCGCGGCGTCGACCCGCTTGTCCTTCGGGGTGCGTTGCCATCTGCCGTCGGCGTGCAGGCAGCGATCGGTCGTCCGGGCGAGGATCGCCGCAGCAAGCTCCCGCATCCGATCGGCCTCCGCAGAACCGACGTGCGGTGCGTAGCTCTTGAGGCCGGCAGCGCAGGCGAGCCGCGAGTGCGTCCACCAGTCGTCGTCGAGTTCCCAGATGCCAGCGTCCTTACCCTCCCAGCGTCCGGCGATGACATCCACCGCGACCTTGGCCGCCCGCCGCGCATCGGCGTCCAGTACGTCGCGTGCGGCGGCCGCGGCGAACAAGGACAGCGACTCGCCGAGGGAGTCGAGCTGGAACTGCTGCCGCACCCAGTTGCCCTTGACGTCGGCGCCGCCCGGATAGCCGGGTAGGCCGAGTGATTCCTCCGCGGGCACCTGGCTGCCGTCGACCAGATAGGCCGGCTCGAGCCGGTCGCCGTCGGCCAGCAGCCGTGCCGTGACGAAGCCGGTTGCGGACGTGAGCAGCGGGTGTGAGCCGTCGGCGGCCACGGCCAGTCCCGCGTAGCACTGGTCGCGGATCCAGACGTACCGGTAGTCGTAGTTGCGGTCGGCGTCCACCCGCTCGGGCAGCGACATCGTCGCCGCCGCGACCATGCCATCGGTGGAACTGGTCAACCCCGCCATCACCGCGTACGCGTGCCGGGTGTCGCGCGGGGCCGCACTGGACGCGAAGGACGGCACGCGTTCCGCCCAGGCCGCCGCGGTCTCCCGCCACGCAGCGTCCGGGTCGGGCGGTGGCCCGTCGAAGGGACGTTCGCCCAGTTCCAGGACCAGATCGTGACGCATTCCGGCGCGCACCTCGATCTCGCAGCTGAGCACCGCGTCGTCCACGCGTACCCCGAGCGCACCCGACCAGCGCAGGTACAGCGACCCGACGCGGCCGGTCCACGTCCCGTCGTCGACGCGACGCAGCTCGCGGGCACGCTCGCGACCGAAGGCCGCCCGCGCGTCAAGCAGCACCCGCACCCGCGCATCGCCGTCGGTCGCCTCGACGCGCCGCAACAGGACGAGCGAGTCGAGCCGCGTAGGCATGGCCAGGGCATCGCGGCAGGTCACCACCCGGCCCTGGTCGGTCGCCCACCGGTTGCGCCAGATCAGCGTGCCCGGTTCGTAGCTGCCACCCCACACGCAGCGGGTGGTCGGCGTGACTGCGTACGCCCCCTCGCCCCCGATCAGGGACGCGAAGACCGCGTCGTCGTGCCAGCGCGGCGCGCACAGCCAGACGATCTCGCCGTGTGGCCCGCACAGCGCGCCGCGCTCGCCGTCGGCCACAAGTGCGTACTCGCGCAGCGGGGAGGGCGGGAAGTCGCCGTGCAGTTCGCCCCGGCTCATCGCAGCAGTCGGCGCGTGACCTCGCCGGCCACGGCTGCTGCCCCGACCCCTGCGGCGGCGAGCAGGGTGCGGTGGTGTTCGGACGCCCACAGCTGGGGATCGTGGCTGTGTGCCTGCTCGTCGAACCGTCCGTGCGCACCGTAGTCATCGGTCCGATCGGCGGGCTGCCACAGGTTGGCCGGCTGGGACTCGGGGCGCGGTTCGTCGGTCTGCTGCGAGTCGAACCCGGTCTTGGCCAGGTAGCGGTCCAGCAGCCCCGGTGCGATCGCGTTCGCGATCAGTGTCAGCGCCGTGCTGGTGCCGACCCAGTACTCGCGCCGGCGCGGCCGGTCGGCCGCCCGCACGATCGCGCGCGCGGCGAACTCGGGCTGGTAGATCGGCGGGACCGGCTGCGCGCGCCGCGGCAGCCGCGACAGACCCCAGCTGAACTGCGGGGTGTTGACGGCGGGCAGCTGCACCATGATCACCTTGATGTCGCTGCCCTCGTGCATCAGCTCGCAACGCAGCGACTCGGAAAAGCCCTGGATCGCGTGCTTGGCACCGCAGTAGGCCGACTGCAGCGGAATGCCGCGGTAGGCGAGGGCCGAGCCCACCTCGATGATCACGCCGCGACCGCGCGGTTTCATGTGACGCAACGCGGCCCGCGTCCCGTTCACGAAGCCGAGGTAGGACACCGCGGTCGCGCGGTCGAACTCGGCCGCCGTGATCTGATCGAACGGCGCGAACACCGAGCTGAACGCACAGTTGATCCATATGTCGATGGGGCCCAGTTCGCTCTCCACCCGGTCGGCGGCGGCGTCCACAGCTGAGTTGTCGCTCGTGTCCAGCGGGAGTGACAGGGCGCGCCCGCCGGCCTCTTCGACATCGCGGGCCGCCGCAGTCAGACCCTTCTCGCCCCGGGCCATCAGCGCAACGGAGGCGCCGCGCTCGCCGTAGATCCGCGCGACCGCGCGCCCCACGCCGCCGCTTGCACCGGTGACAACGACCGTCGTCACTCAACCGCTCCGTCGTCCGACGGCGGCCGCGAGCTCGCTCTTGTTCATCGTCGAGCGGCCGTGGATGTTCTTCTTCTTCGCCTCTTGGTACAGCTGCTCCTTGGTGCGTCCCGCAGAGCCCGAGTGCGATCGGAGCCCGCCGCGCCGGGACGAGGAGATGTCCTTGACCGACGTGCGGCTGCTCTGCTTCGCCTCGCCCGCGCGGGCACGTTCCTTGTTGACCGTGCGCGCCGCGATCTCCTCGGCCGTGTTCTCGCTGCGGCCGCGTTCGCGCAGGCCCTCCTTCACGTGCTCGTACTGGCGTTCGCGCTTCTTGGTCCAGGCACGCTGCGGCATCGTCTGCTCCCTTCCTCGCAATGAACCAGCCCGTTCGGGGGACGCCTACCCGGCGCCCGCGATGCCGTAACGGGAGTGTTTCGCAGCGGACCGATCCGGGCAGGCAACAGGCATGGCAGACACAGTTGCTGATGTCCTCCTGAAACGACTTCGCGAGTGGGGCGTGCGCCAGGTGTTCGGCTATCCCGGCGACGGGATCAACGGGCTGCTGGCGGCCTGGGGGCGGGCGAACAACGATCCCCAGTTCGTGCAGGCCCGGCACGAGGAGATGGCCGCGTTCGAAGCGGTCGGCTTCGCCAAGTTCAGCGGCGGCATCGGGGTCTGCGCGGCGACGAGCGGCCCGGGCGCGATCCACCTGCTGAACGGCCTGTACGACGCCAAACTCGACCACGTGCCGGTTGTCGCGATCGTCGGCCAGACCGAGCGAAGCGCCATGGGTGGCTCGTACCAGCAGGAGGTCGACCTGCTGTCGCTGTACAAGGACGTGTGCAGCGACTACGTGCAGATGTGCACGGTTCCCGAGCAACTGCCCAACCTGATCGACCGAGCGATGCGGATCGCGCAGGCCGAGATGGCCCCGACCTGCCTGATCTTCCCGTCGGACGTGCTGGAACTGCCGTACGAGCCACCGGGTCACGCCTTCAAAGAGGTGCCGTCCAGCCTCGGCGTCTACGAGGCGACGGCGGACCCGGACTCGGACGGGCTGCGCGCCGCGGCCGACCTGCTCAACGCCGGCAAGCGCCCGGCGCTCCTGATCGGCCAGGGCGCGCGCGGCTGCGTCGAGGAGCTGACCGAGGTCGCCGATCTGCTCGGTGCCGGCGCGGCGAAGGCCCTGCTGGGCAAGGACGTGCTGCCCGACACGCTGCCCTGGGTGACCGGCTCCATCGGGTTGCTCGGCACCATGGCGAGCGACCACATGATGAAGCAGTGCGACACCCTGCTGACCGTCGGGTCGAACTTCCCGTACACCCAGTTCATGCCCGACCTGGACCAGGCCCGCGCGGTGCAGATCGACCGCTCCGCCAAGTGGATCGGCATGCGCTACCCGTACGAGGTGAACCTCGTCGGCGACGCCAAGAAGACGCTGCGCGCGCTCATCCCGCTGCTAGAGCGCAAGAGCGACCGCGGCTGGCGCGAGGAACTCGAGCGGCACGTGAGCCGCTGGTGGACGATCGCCGAGCGGCGCGCGATGACCGACGCCGAGCCGATCAACCCGATGCGGATCTTCCACGAGCTGTCCACCCGGCTGCCGTCGAACGCGATCGTGGCCGCCGACTCCGGCAGCGCGGCCAACTGGTACGCGCGGCACCTGAAGTTCCACGGCGACGTGCGCGGCTCGCTGTCCGGAAACCTCGCGACGATGGGCCCCGGCGTGCCGTACGTGATCGGCGCGAAGTGGGCGCACCCGGACCGGCCGGCGATCGCGTTCGCGGGCGACGGCGCGATGCAGATGAACGGCCTCGCCGAGCTGATCACGATCACGCGCTACTGGGAGCAGTGGGCCGACCCGCGGCTGATCGTCGCCGTCCTGCACAACAACGACCTGAACCAGGTCACCTGGGAGATGCGGGCGATGGAGGGCGCGCCGAAGTTCACCGAGTCGCAGACGCTGCCCGACGTGGACTATGCCGCGTTCGCGCGCAGTATCGGGCTCAAGGCGATCAACGTCGACACCCCGGCCCAGCTCGGCCCGGCCTGGGAGAGTGCGCTCGCCGCCGACCGGCCGACCGTGCTCGACGTGCTGTGCGACGCGAACGTCCCGCCGATCCCGCCGCACGCGACGCTCGAGCAGGCCAAGGACACCGCCGCGGCGCTGCTGCACGGCGACGAGGACGCCTGGGGGATCGTCAAGGAGGGCGTCAAGCAGAAGGTGCAGCAGTACCTGCCGGGCGAGAAGGGTGAGAGCAACTGAGATGGGCCTGCTCCACGACGTCCGGACCGGACGCTTCGAACGCACTCTGTCCGCGCTCACCGCGGCCGGCGCGGCGATCACTGCCGGTGAGATCTACATGGAGCACGACGCGGCGAGCTTCGGCAACAAGATGATGTGGTGGCCGGTCGTCGTGATCCCCACGGCGATCCCGGCCGGCATCGCGGCGGTGTCCTCGCGCCGCGCGGCCAAGACCGTGCTGCCGTTCGTGTCGGCGGCGATCGTCGCCAACGGTGTGCAGGGCACTTACCTGCACCTGCGCGGCGTCAAGCAGCGGCCGGGCGGCTGGACCCGGTACAACCTCGAGGGCGGTCCACCGGTGTTCGCGCCGCTGCTCGCCTCGCTGGTCGGCGGGATGGGTTTGCTGGCGGCGGTGTTGCGCCGCGAGGACGAGCCGAACCCCAGCCAGGTCCGATGAGCGCGCGCTTTCCCGGCTTCGACGTACTCAGCCAGAGCAAGCACTGGGACCACACGACCGCCGGGGTGGTACTGGAGCGGCTCGCCCCGCTCACCCAGTTGGCGTTCTTCACCGCGATCGAGGCCGCCACTGCCCGTCCGCTGCTCGACCTGCTGCTGGGCCAGCACGACGAGCCGGTCGTGCCGGTGCTGGAACTGATCGACACGCGACTGGCACGCGGCGAGACCGACGGCTGGCACTACGACGACATGCCCGAGGACGCCGACGTGTGGCGTCAGACGCTGGCCTGGCTGAACGCAGATGCGGAGGCCGCGCACCACCTGCCGTTCGCACGGGCCGGTGTGGACGTGCAGCGCGAACTCATCCAGGTGGTGCAGGACCTCGCGCAGGACGGCAAGAAGTGGCACGACTACCCGGCCGGTCACGTGTGGAGCCTGTGGACGCGGTACGGCTGCACCGCCTTCTACTCACACCCGGTGGCGTGGAACGAGATCGGCTTCGGCGGCCCGGCGTACCCGCGCGGCTATCTGAATCTGGGCGTCGACCGGCTGGAGCACTGGGAGGTTCGTGACGCCGGGGCGGAGCGCGGATGAGCACGCGCTACAGCTACGCGAAGGTGCGCCGGCGCAACGAGTCGGCGTGGCTGCTGCCCAACGACGGCACCCGCACCAACCACGCGCTGCGCCGTGACATGCGCACCTACGCCGACGGCGACGAGGTCGACCTGGTGATCGTCGGCGCAGGCGCCGGCGGCAGCGTGCTCACCCAGCGACTTGCCCGCGCCGGCTGGCGGATCGTGTGCCTGGACGCCGGCCCGTTCTGGGATCCGGACAAGGACTGGAGCAGCGACGAGCGCGGCGCCCATGTCCTGTACTGGACCGAGCCGCGGCTGATCGGCGGCAGCGACCCGGTGCCGCTCGGCTCGAACAACTCCGGGCGCGGCGTGGGCGGCTCGATGGTGCACTACGCCGGCTACGTGCCGCGGCTGCACCCGTCCGACTTCGCGACCTACACCAACAACGGTGTCGGCGCGGACTGGCCGATCAGCTATGGCGAACTGCGCACCAGCTACGAGGACATCGAGGCCGAACTGCCCGTCGCCGGGCAGGACTGGCCCTGGGGCGACCCGCACAGCTACGACCACCACGCGCACCCGGTCGGCGGGAACGGTGAGGTGTTCCTGCGCGGCGCGAAGGCGCTCGGGGTGCAGGCGCGCGTGGGCCCGGTGGCGATTCCCAACGGCCGCTTCGGCAACCGCTCGCACTGCATCTACCGGGGCTTCTGCCTGCAGGGCTGCAAGGTCAACGCGAAGGCCAGCCCGCTGATCACGCACGTTCCCGACGCGCTCGCACACGGTGCCGAGATCCGCGCCAACTGCCACGTCAGCCGGATTCACGTCGACCCGCGCACCAACCGGGCCACCGGCGTCACGTACCTGCGCGACGGTGTGGAACACCTGCAGCGCGCCAAGGCGGTCGTCGTCGCCGGCTACTCCATCGAGACGCCGCGGCTGATGCTGCTCAGCGCCACCGACGCGCATCCGGACGGGCTGGGCAACGACCACGACCAGCTCGGCCGCTACCTCATGGTGCAGGGCGCGCCGCAGACCGCGGGGCGCTTCGCCGAGGAGATCCGGATGTTCAAGGCGCCCCCGCCCGAAGTCACCAGCGAGCAGTTCTACGAGGACGATCCGGGCAAGCCGTACCGCCGCGGCTTCTCCATCCAGAACGTCAGCCCGCTGCCGATCACCTGGGCCGAGCACGTGTCCGCCCAGGGACACTGGGGCAAGGACCTGCGCGAGCTGATGAGCGACTACGTGCACTGGGCCACCCTCGGCGCGCTGTGTGAGTTCCTTCCGCTGCCGCAGAACCGGGTCACGCTCGCCGAGGAGAAGGACCGGCACGGGCTACCCGTCGCGCACTTCTCCTACAGCCAGTGCGACAACGACAAGCTGCTGCTGAAGGCCGCGCAGGGCGTCATGGAGGACCTGCTCAAGGCCGCCGGAGCCGAGCAGGTCATGACCATCACCCGCAACGCACACCTGGTCGGCGGCGCGCGGATGGCACGCACCGCCGAGAGCGGCGTCGTCGACAGCGAGCACCGGGTGTTCGGCGTCGACCGGCTGTACGTCGCCGATGGCAGCGTGCTGCCCACGCAGGGCTCGGCCAACCCGGCATTGACGATCATGGCGTTGGCAGCACGGCTGGCCGACAAGATGATCGCGCACGGCAGGGCGGCGTGAGCGCGATGAGGATCGGCGAGATCAGCGCCTCGGTGTACCGGTTCCCGACGCCCGAGCCGGAGGCCGACGGGACGCTGCAGTGGGACGCCACCACTGCCGTGGTCGTCCAGGCGCGCGCGGGAGACGTGACCGGGCTCGGCTGGACCTACAGCACCGCGGCCGCCGTCGACGTGATCGCCGACCACCTGGCCGGCGCGGTCACCGGACTGGACACCACCGACGTCCCGCGCTGCTTCGAGGCGATGCGGCGCGCCTGTCGCAACCTGGGCAGCAAGGGCCTGGTGATGCAGGCGATCAGCGCCGTCGACATCGCGCTCTGGGACCTTGCCGCACGCACCCTGGACGTGCCGGTCACCGCGCTGCTCGGCCGCGCTCGCGACCGAGTACCGGTCTACGGCTCGGGCGGCTTCACCACCATGTCCGACGGCGAGTTGCGGGACCAGGTCGAGGCCTGGGCCGCGGCCGGCTGCGTGGCGATGAAGATCAAGATCGGCGAGTCGTGGGGCGACCGCCCGGACCGCGATCTCGCCCGGGTGCGCACGCTGCGCGAGTGCGCCGGACCGGACGTCGCCCTGATGGTCGACGCCAACGGCGGGTACCGGCGGGCGCAGGCGCGGCGGGTCGGCGCCGAACTCGACGAGCTCGGCGTGGTCTGGTTCGAGGAGCCGGTGAGCAGTGACGACCTGCAGGGGCTGGCGTCCGTCCGCGACGCGGTGCGCTGCGACGTCGCCGCGGGCGAGTACGCCGCCGACGTGTACGACGCGTCCGGGCTGTGCCCCGTCGTCGACTGCCTGCAACTGGACGCGACCCGCTGCGGCGGCTACACCGGCTTCCTGCGCGGGGCCGCGATCGCCGCCGCGCACAACCTGGACGTCTCCGGTCACTGCGCGCCGGCACTGCACGCGCCGGTCGCCGCAGCCGTGGTGAACCTGCGCCACGTGGAGTGGTTCGCCGACCACGCTCGCCTGGAACCCCTGCTCGTCGACGGCGTGCCGGCCGTCGAGGGCGGCGCCATGATCCCGAACACCTCCCAGGGGCACGGTCTCGTGCTCCGTCCCGACGCCCGACAGTGGCGGACCCGATAGGAAAGGTGAGTTCCCACGATGGCAACCGCACGAAAGCTCGCTCCGCGCTCGCTCGCGTACACCGTGCCGGGCCTGTCCGACAAGGACGCCAAGACCGTGATCGCGCTGTTGCAGGACCGGCTCAACGCGTTGAACGACCTCGCCCTCACGCTCAAGCACGTGCACTGGAACGTGGTCGGCCCCAACTTCATCGCGGTGCACACGATGCTCGACCCGCAGGTCGACGCGGTCCGGCTGATGGTCGACGAGACCGCTGAGCGCATCGCCACCCTCGGCGCGTCGCCGTCCGGCACGCCCGGGGCACTGGTCGCGCAGCGCAGCTGGGACGACTACGGCATCGGCCGTGCCGACGCGATCGATCACATGGGCGCGCTGAACGTGGTCTACGCCGGTGTCATCGAGGCCCACCGCGACGCGATCGAGAAGACCGAGGAGCCCGACCCGGTCACGCAGGACATGCTCATCGGACAGGCCGCGCAGCTCGAGCAGTTCCACTGGTTCGTCAGGGCACACCTGGAGAACGCGGCGGGCAGGCTCACGACCGGTCGGGCACGCACCGAGAAGGCGGCGGCCCGCCGTGCCCGGCGATGACCGTGCCGGCGTCCTGTTCGACGTAGACGGCACCCTCGTCGACACCCCGTACCTGCACGCGGTGTGCTGGGCGGAGGCGCTGCGGCAGTCCGGCCACCCGGTGCCGATGGCGACGGTGCACCGCGCCATCGGCATGGGATCGGACGAGCTGCTCGATCACCTGCTGGGCGAGGACCGCGACCGGTCGGCCGACGACGAGTTGGACACCGCGCACCTGACGCTCTACAAGCAGTTCTGGGGCCGGCTGCTGCCGCTGCCGGGCGCTGCCGACGTGCTGCGCAGCTGCTCCGGGCGCGGGCTCGACACCGTCCTCGCGTCGTCCGCCTCCGACGAGGAGCTGTCCGCGCTGCGCTCGGCGCTCGATGCCGACGACGCGATCACCGCCGCGACCAGCTCGTCCGACGCGGGCTCGGGCAAGCCCGCCCCGGACATCCTGCAGGCGGCGCTGGACCAGTCCGGCCTGGCGCCGGAGCGGGTCGCCTTCGTCGGCGACGCGGTCTGGGACGGGCAGGCCGCCGCCCGCGCAGGGGTCGTGTTCGTGGGCGTGACGTGCGGCGGCACCAGCGAGGCCGAGCTGCGCGAGAACGGCGCGGTCGAGGTGTGGCGCGACCCGGCCGACCTGCTCGCGCACCTCGACCACAGCGTGCTCGGCCGGCTGGGCGCGCGATGATCACCCGGCTGCTCGCGCTGTTCGTCTGGGCCTACGGCGTATGGCTGCTGTTGACCTGGACCGTGACGTTCGAGCAGTTGGTCTTCGGCGGCCTGCTCGCCGCCGTCGTGGCGTGCGCGCTTGCGCCGCTCGGTGAGGTCGCCCGGCCGTGGCGGCTGCTCGACCCGCGGATCCTGTTCGCCGTGCTGCGCCTGCTGGTTGTCTCGCTCGGCCGCATCGTCCGCGCCAATGTCGAGCTGGCCCGGCGGATCTGGACGCCGAGCCTGCCGCTCGCCTCGGGCATGATCATCGTGCCCACCTCGATGCGGACCGACGGCGGGGTGGGCGGCACCGGGCTGATCACCTCGCTGATCGTCGACAACCAGCTTGCCGACCTGGACCGGCGCAGGAACGAGCTGCAGTTCCACGCGGTCACGGTCCCGGACGGTGACGCCGCGGCCAAGGGCGCGGCGATCACCGAGCCGACCGAGCGGTTGCTCGCACCCATCCTGCGGAGGGGCCGGTGAAGGACGTCTACATCGCGGTGTGCATCGCCGAGGTTGCGATCATCGGGCTGCTCCTCGTCCGGCTGGCTCGTGGCCCGTCGGTCTCGGACCGCATCGTCGCGCTGAACACGATCTCCATCCAGTGCGCCCTCGCGGTGCTGTTCTTCGCCGCGTTCGCCGACCGCTCGTTCTATCTGGACGTGGGGCTGTGGATGGTGTCCTTCAGCTACCTCGGGGCTCTCGTCTGGGCCCGCTACCTGGAGCGAGGCCTGCTATGAGGCAGACAGCAGTCATCGTGCTGTGCGCGATCGGGGTGTTCTTCTCCTTCACCGGCGCGCTCGGGATCTTGCGAATGCCGGACGTGTACACCCGCATCCAGTGCTCGACCAAGACCGTCACGATGGGCGCGCTCCCCGTGCTGATCGCCCTCGCGGTCGCCGAGGGGCCGCTGACGGCGTTCGGCGGGCGGGCCCTGTTCGTCGGGGTGCTGCTGCTCGTGATCAGCCCGGCCACGAGTCATGCGTTGGCTCGCGCCGCTTACAAGACCGACGTCCCGATGTGGAGCGGCGCGGTGGCCGACGAGCCCCGCGAGGACGACAAGTGACGACCTTCTGGGTGCTGGACCTGCTGTGCCTGGCGGCGTTGCTGGCCAGTGCCGTGCTCGTCGTCAAGCTGCGCAACCTCAACGGGTGCGTGATGGCGCTGTCCGCGCTCGGCACCGTCCTCGCCCTGCTGTTCGTCGTGCTCGGCGCGCCCGACCTCGCGAACGCCGAGATCATCGTCGGCGCGATCGCCCTGCCGGTGCTGTACCTCATCGCCATCGGCAAGATCCGTGCCGACGTCCGCGACCGTGGCGAACTCGGTGAGCAAGAGGCGAGGCAGGACTCCGCGTGAGTTCTCCGAGCGCGATCGAGCACGCGCGCCAGGAGCCGCACGCCGGTGAGGAGAAGCATCGGTGGTGGCTCGGCCTGGCGTTCACACTCGCCGTCGGTGCCGTGTTCGTGATCGGCTTCACCGACCTGCCCCGCGAGGGCGCTGCGCTGCCTGCGGTGGCGCGCCACGCGATGCAGATCGCGCTGCCGGTGTGGGGGCAGAACGAGGTGGTCAGCGAGATCGTCTACGGCTCGCGTGGTTTCGACACGTTCGGGGAGACCTTCCTGCTGTTGGCAGCGGTGGTCGCGGTGACCACCCTGGCGCGACCACGCGAGCCGCGTGCCCAGTACGTCGGCGAGGCGAGCGCCGGGCGCGACGCCGAGTCGCGGTACGGCGGTGGCGACGGCGGCTCCGGATCGCAGTCGCAGGCGCGGCGCGCCGAGCGGGAGGAGTCCGAGGACACTCGCGAGGCTCCGGCGGACGCCGATCAGGAGCCACTCGGTACGCGTGCTCCCGAACGGGCCGTGGCGATGACCCTGGTCGTGCGGCTCGGCGCCCGGATCGCCGCGCTGATCCTCGCCGTCGCCTCGATCTACCTTGCCGCATGGGGCTATACGCCGGGCGGCGGCTTCCCGGCCGGGGCGGCGATCGCCGGGGTGCTGATCTTGCTGTACGCCGCGTTCGGGCACCGGGCCCTCAGCGGTGCGGTGCGGCCGGGCGTGCTCGAACCGATCGAGCTGCTCGGTGCGTCCGCGATCATCGCGATCGGGCTGTTCGGCCTGCTGTTCAAGGGATCGCTCTTCGCGAACTTCCTGACGCTGGCGCAGCCCGGCACGATTCGCGCGGGTGGCACGAACCAGTTGTACTCCGGCAGCGAGCTGATCGAGGTGGCAACCGGGCTGATCATCGCCGTCTTCAGCCTGCTCGGCATGCGGCACGACTGGGCCGCCGACGATGCTGACGGTGACGAGGGCGACGCGGCCAGGGACGACGCGAGCGGTGCGCGATGATCGTCGTCAACTATCTCGCCGCCGCCGCCATCTTCTGCCTCGGCCTGTACACCGTGCTCACCCGCCGCGACCTGGTCAAGATCGTCATGGGGCTCTCACTGATGGAGGCGTCCACCTACCTGCTGATCGCCTCGCTCGCGTACCGCAAGAAGGCAACCGCACCGGTGCTCACCAGCCCACCGAGCGGCACGAGCCAGCAGGACCTGGTGCGCGGTACCGTCTCCGACCCGGTGCTGCAGAACTTCTGCCTCACCGCGATCATCATCGGGGTCGCGGTCAGTGCGGTCTTCCTCACCGTCGTCGTGCGCGTCACGCAGCACTACCGCACCGTCGACGCCGACGAGCTGACGGCGTTGCACGGGTGAGCGCCGCCGAACTGCTGCCGCTGCCGGTCGTGATCCCGATCTGCGGCGCGGTGCTGAGCCCGCTGGTGGTGAAGCTGGACCGCCGCCTCGGCCTGGTCGTCGGGATCGTCGCCATGCTGGGCACGCTGGCGACCCTGCTGCCGATCGCGAGCCAGGTGTACGGCGGTGGCGGTCGCGTCGTGGTGCACTACTTCAGCGGCGAGCGGCCGTTCGGCGGCCACGAGCTCGGAATCGCGTTCGGTGCCGATCCGTTCGGGATGTCGTTCGCGCTACTGACCGCGGGCCTGGGCGTGCTGCTGATGATCGCGCTGCTGTCCGAGCTCGCCGACCTGGGCAAGCGTGAACTCGGTGGACTGTCGTGTCTTGCGCTGCTGCTGCTCGCGGCACTGATCGGTGCCGCATTGACCGCCGACACCATCAACCTGTTCGTCTGGTTCGAGGTCGCTGCGCTGGCCAGCTACGGCCTCACCGGCTTCTTTCTCGAGCAGCCGCCGGCGTTGGAGGCGACGTTCAAGGCGGTGGTGTTGACCAGCATCGGCGGCTTCGTGGTGTTCGCAGGTTCGGCGATGCTGTACAGCACGGACGGGGCGCTCAACTTCGGTCAACTGCACGCCGCGCTGCCGCACGCACCCGGCCGCGCCGAGCTGGTGGCACTCGCGTTCCTCGTCGCGGGCTACGCCACCAAGGCCGGGCTGGCGCCGTTCCACGGCTGGCTGCCCGACGCGCATGCGCAAGGCCCGGCCGCGGTCCCGGCGCTGTTCTCCGCGCTGATGGTCGACCTCGGGGTGATCGCACTCGTGCGGATCGTGCTGCAGGTCTACGGGCCGGTCAGCGCCCACCGAGCGCTGGGCCTGCTGACCGCGCTCGGCGTGGTGTCCGCGCTGCTCGGCGCGCTGATGGCGCTGTGCCAGGACGACCTGAAACGGTTGCTCGCCTGGGACACGATCTCCCAGGTCGGCATCCTGCTCGTCGGCTTCGCCTCCGCGACCGACGAGGGTGTCGGCGGCGCCGTCTTCCACCTGGTCAACCACGGCCTGTTCAAGGCACTGCTGTTCCTGTGCGCCGGCGTCGTCGTGCACGTCACCGGACTCACCAAGCTGTCCGAGCTCGGTGGCCTCGCCCGACGGAAACCAGTGATCACCGGCTGCTTCGCGGTCGGTGCCCTGGCGATCGCGGGCGTCCCCGGCCTGAACGCCTACGCCTCGCTCGGGCTCATCCACGACGGCTTGCAGCACACCCCGGTGATCCTCGCGGGCGCGGTCGCCGCCCAGGCGATCACCGTCGCCGTGTTCGCGCGCGCCCTGTGGCTGGGCTTCCTGCGGCCCCGGGCGCGTGCCTACGAGCGCCTGGAGCGGACGCCCCGGGCATTGGGTGGGGTGCTCGTCGTACTGGCTGTCGGCACCGTCGGCATCGGCACCGTCCCGTATCAGTTGGTACGTAGCGTGGCCGCCCCGGCCGCGTCCATCGTGCTCGACCCTGCTCGTTACGCGAGTGCGCTGCTGCACGGCGGCGGGTCACTCGTGACGACGCCGATCCCGTTCGACTACGCCAAGCCCGAAGACCTGTTACTGGCACTGCTGGAACTGGTGGTCGGCCTGGTGCTGGCGGCACTGTGGGTGCGTTTCGGCGAGCCCAGGCCGGTGACCTGGCTACGCCGGCTGCACACCGGTTCGGTCAACGACTACGCCACCTTCGTCGCGGGCGGTCTGGTGCTCGGCGCGGGTGTGCTGCTGATCTGAGCGTCCCGGTGCCGGCGCGCGCGGCGGACGCCGGGCAGGGAACGGTACGGCCGTCCACCGGCCGATGAGCCGAACGGGTGACTGGAGGCTGCCCGTACGGTGAGCGATGTGACGCGACGTATCGGTGTGTTCTTCCTCGGTGGCACGATCAGCATGGCCGGCCACGGCGGCGGCGCCGTCGTCCGGCTGGCCGGTGACGAACTGCTCGCCGGTGTGCCACAGCTTGCCGCGCTGGACGTCACGATCGAGGCCAGGCAGTTCCGCAGCCTGCCGAGCGCCGCGCTGTCCTTCGACGACATCGTCGAGCTCGTCGCGGCGGCGCGCGAACTCGATGCCGACGGCGTGGTGGTGGTACAGGGCACCGACACCATCGAGGAGACCGCCTACCTGATCGACCTGCTGTGGGATGCGGACGCCCCGATCGTCGTCACCGGCGCGATGCGCAACCCGACGCTCGCCGGTCCGGACGGGCCGGCCAATCTGCTTGCCGCGGTCGTGGTCGCGGGCGGCGTGTCGTTCCGCCGGCTCGGTGCGCTCGTCGTCTTCAACGACCAGGTGCACGCGGCACGCTTCGTGCGCAAGACGCACACCACCAGCACGGCGACGTTCGTCTCGCACAACGCCGGCCCGCTCGGGCACCTCGTCGAGGACGCGGCGGTCGCGCTCACCGCGATCGGCAGGCGGCCGACCTACCGGATCACGACGCCGGTCACCGCGCGGGTGCCGGTGCTGGCCGTCGGGCTCGACGACGACGGCATGCTGATCACCGGGGTCGCCGGGCGCTGCGACGGGCTGGTGGTCGCCGGGTTCGGTGCCGGGCACGTTCCGCCGCCGATGGCCGAGGCGTTGGGTGAGCTCGCGCAGCGCGTCCCGGTGGTGCTCGCCTCGCGCGCCGGTGCGGGCGCCGTGCTGACTCGCACGTACGGGTTCGTCGGTTCGGAGAGCGACCTGCTCGCCCGCGGTCTGATCGGCAGCGGCTGGCTGGACCAGTACAAGGCGCGCGTGCTGCTGCGCGTGCTGCTCGCCTCCGGTCACGACCGGGCGGCGATTGCCGCGGCGTTCCCGGCGGCGTGCTGAGCGACACGTGCGGAGCTACAGCGCGCCGTCCACCTCGCGCGCGGCGCGTTCGCCCGAGCGCACCGCACCATCCATGTAGCCGGTCCAGTACTCGGCGCTCTCGGTGCCGGCCCAGTGCACCCGTCCCGACGGCGCGCGCAGCGCCGGCCCGAACTCGGTGAGCGTGCCCGGGCCGAGGATCGCGGTCGGGCCGCCGCGGCTCCACTGCTCGGCCGGCCAGTCCATGTCGAAGTAGCCGGACGGGTGCAAGAACGCGTCGTCGCCGAACAGGCGCGCGTACTGGGCGAGCACGCCGGCTCGCCGCTCGGCCGGCGCCTTCGCGCTCCAGGTGCGGTACTGGTCGCCGCCCACGAACCCGGCGAGCACGCCCGGCGTCCCGGACGGCGGCGAGTTGTCGAAGGAGTAGCCGACCGGGCCGCCGACGGTGAGGAACTGGCCGGTCAACCCGGCGCCCCGCCAGAACGCGGTGGGGTACACGGCCTCGACCTTCATCAGCGCGCCCATCGCGGCGCGCTGCATCAACTGGTCGCGCGCGGTGGGGAGCAGCGGCGCGAAATCGATGCGCGCGGCAAGTGCCGGCGGCACCGCCACGATCGCGGCGCGTGCGGTGACGCTCAGCGCGTCCGAACGCACCACGACATCCGTGCCGGTCTGGTCGATGCTGCGCACCGGGGCGTTGAGCCGAACCCGGTCGCCGAGCGCCGCGGCGACGCGTTGCGCGACGAGCTGCGAGCCTCCCACGAACCTGCTCTGCTGCGCGCCACCGCGCACGTTGATCAGCCGCTCGAACGTCCCGCGGTTGCTCGCGTTTCCTGCGGCGGCGACGTAGGCGAGCACGAACAGCATCGACACGTCGCGCGGCTCGGCGCCGACCAGGGCTTGGGTGAACGGCGCGAGCAGGCCGACGATGCCCTCGCCGTTGACCGAGTTCGCGCGGGCCCAGGTCTCGAGCGTCTGCGCGTCGTAGTGTGCGGCATTCGGCGCGGTCCACGGGGCGTCGACCGGAACCTTCGCCGCCAGCAGGTCGATCTGCTGGCTCAGCTTGACGATGTCGGCGAGCAGCAGCGGGTCCGTCGGCGCGGTGCCGAGCACGCCGGTGTCGCTGTAGCGCAGGTGGATCAGGCCGTTGCGGTAGACGTTCTTGCCGGTGTCGTAGGCGTCGAAGGTGCCCACGCCGACCGCGTCGGCAAGCGCGGCGATCCGGTCCTGCGTCGGCCCGATGAACTCCCCACCTGCCTCGGCAACGTGCCCGCCGCCGATCGGGTGGTTCAGCACCCGGCCACCCACCCGGTCGCGCGCCTCGAGCACGAGCACCGAACGGCCGCGCGCGGTGAGCTCGCGCGCTGCGGTGAGCCCGGCAAGCCCGGCACCCACGACGACGACCTCGGCGCTGGCGGTGGCGGCCCCGGCAGCGCGTGCGCCGAGCGTGCTCGCGGCGGTGGCGGCGGCACCGGTCGCGAGCGCCCCGGCCAGGAAGGTGCGACGCGGCAGCGTCCGTCCCATGGCGATCACCCCAGCGCGTCGATCACCATGCGCAGCGCGGCGGGCGGGGCCTGCAGCAGCAGCGTCGTGATCAGCGTCTCGTCCCAGACGGCAAGCTCGTCGCGGATCTTCTCCGGCGGGCCGATCAGCGCGATGTCCTCGACGAGCGTGGTGGGCACCGCGGCGATCGCGTCCTTCTTCTTGCCGTCCAGGTAGAGCTCCTGGATCTTCGCGACCTCACCGGGGTAGCCGAGCCGCGCGAACAGTTCGGCGTGGAAGTTCATCGTCTTGGCGCCCATGCCCCCGATGTACAGCGCGAGCGAGGGCCGGACCAGGTCGGCTGCGGTCTCCACGTCAGGTCCCGGCACCACCGGGACGAACGCGGGGATCTCGAACTCCGCGAGCGTGTGCCGCGCCCCCGGTCGCGCGAAGCCCTCGGCCAGCGCCGTCCGGTAGAACCCGTCCGTCTTGGGTGAGAAGAACATCGGCAGCCAGCCGTCGGCGATCTCCGCCGCCAGCGCGACGTTCTTCGGTCCTTCGGCGCCGAGCATGATCGGGATGTCGGTACGCAGCGGGTGCACGGTCGACTTGAGCGCCTTGCCGAGCCCGGTGCCGCCCGGGTAGGGGAGCGGGTAGAACTCGCCGGAGTTCGTGACCGGGACGTCGCGACGCACGATCGCGCGGACCAGTTCGAGGTACTCGCGGGTGCGCGCGAGCGGCTTCGGGTACGGCTGGCCGTACCAGCCCTCGACGACCTGCGGTCCGGACGCGCCGAGGCCGAGTACGAAGCGCCCTCCGCTGAGGTGATCGAGCGTCATCGCGGCCATCGCGGTGGCGGCCGGCGTCCGGGCCGAGATCTGCAGCAGGTTGGTGCCCAGCCGCACGCGCTGGGTCGACGCGCCCCACCAGGCCAGCGGGGTCAGGCAGTCCGAGCCGTACGCCTCCGCCGTCCAGATCGAGTCGAAGCCGAGCGACTCGCACATCGCGATCGCCTCAGCGACTCCGTCCGGTGGCCCGGCGGACCAGTAGCCGGTGTGGTACCCGAGTTTCATGTCCACTATGCCCGGACCCTTCTGTTCGTCGGCTTATCGGCGACACTATTGCGGTCGGCGTGTTGTTGCATCCGGAACGCGGGCGCCCGTAGCCTTTTTCACGGTTGGCCGATGCGTTGGGGGGTCCGTCGGTCGGCAAGGGGGAGGATGGTCCGATGCTCGGCACCGGGTCGCAGATGGACACCGCACCACCGCCGGGCGGGATCGCCTGGCTGGACATCTCCGCGGAGACGTCCGACTCGTGGCCGGTCCGCGCCCGCACGGGCCCGCTGGGGTTGCAGATCGCCCCGTTGAACCGAGGCCGTACCGCGTATTACTTCAAGGGCGCGCGGCTGCGTGGCACCCGGTGCATGTGGTCGGCGTCCACCGTCAACGGCGCGTTGCTGACCCGCCCGTCCCGGGCGCCGCTGCCGCAGGGCGAGACGTCGGTGCACCTGCTGGTGCGGGCCGAGTCGTCCGGTTCGGTATTCGACCCGGCGAGCACGCTGAACCGGGGCGTGCTCAAGGTGATCGACCCGGCGCAGGCCATCGAGGAGCAGTTCCACGCCAACTCGATCCTCTGCACGCTGAACGTGCACCAGCCGACCGTCGGTGTCGAGCCCGCGAGCGTCGCCGCGATGATCGGGCAGACGTTTCCGCTCAGCGCGTTCCAGGCGACGCTGCTGCGTTCGGGAATCACGTTGCTGGTGGCCGGGACGGACGAGCTGGGCAGCGCGTCGAGCCTCGTCGGAGTCGACCGGTATCTCGGCGCGCTGGCCGGGCTGCTGCTGCGCACCGCGGTCAACCGGCCCGCGGAGGGCACCGCCGTCGCCTCGGTGCGCACCCGCACCGAGGCGATCATCTACGAGCAGGCGACGAACCCGGAGCTGACGCCCGCCGCGGTCGCCGCGCAGCTGAGCGTGTCGCTGCGCCAGCTGTACCGCGCGTTCAGTGGCGGCGAGAGCCCTGCGGCGCTGATCCGCCGGCGGCGGCTGGAGCGGGCCGCCGAACTGCTCGCGGCGCGGCGGCCGATCGCGAACGTGGAGTCGGTCGCGCTCGAGTGCGGGTTCGCCTCGGCGGAGTACTTCTCCCGGGCGTTCCGGCGCGAGTTCGGGCTCAGTCCGCGCGCGTACCGCTCGGCACACCGCGAGCTGCCGTCCGCCCGCTGATCGGCCGCCTCGTGGCGAGGATCCCGTACTCACCCCACCGCGGTGTGGTGAATGCCGGATTCTTCGCTTCGCCGGGCCCCGATAGTCTCGTCCGGACCGGCGTACCGCGTCGGCGGTCACCTCGGGGCGGTAGCTCAGCCGGTTAGAGCAGGGGACTCATAATCCCTGGGTCGTGGGTTCGAGTCCCACCCGCCCCACCACAGCAGCAAATACGAGGGTGTAGCGCGAGCCGAGCCATCGACGCGGTGCTTCGCCGTGCTCACCGTTGTGCGCGCCGACCGGCCGAGCCGACAACGTGACCGTCCTGCACCGCGATCCGCCGGGTCAGGTACGGGTAGCCGTGACCCGCGGTGATCGGATGCGTGCCCATCACCACGCACCACCCGCGTCGCGCGGCTACGTCCCACCGGCGAGCACCTCATCGAGTGGCCGGACGCTCAGCCGGCTCGACTCGGCGCGGTTAAGTTCGCCGAGATCGCAGCGGCCCTGCAACCGGGACAACGTCGAGCCGAGAAGCGAGTTGCTGCGGCTTCGCGCGGGTGACCGATGGTGTAACACCTGCCTCCATGGTGATACACTGCGGATTGTGCCCACTACTCGACCGCGACATTTGATCACCGAGTCTGACGACCTGGCACGGGCGCTCGACGATGCGGCGCGGCGCTGGCCCGAGGACCGGCACAGTCGCGCCAAGCTGCTGGTACACCTCGCCGAAGAAGGGCACCGTGCGCTGATCGCCGGCTCGCAGCGGAAGCGGAGCCGACGCCTGGCCGCGATCCAGTCGACGAGCGGCGCGCTGAGCGGCACCTACGGACCGGATTACCTCAAGCAGCTGCGCGAGGACTGGCCCGAGTGATCGTGCTCGATGCCAGCGTGCTGATAGCGCACCTGGAGGGGGCCGACGCCCACCACGATCGCGCCACCGCACTGCTCGCCGATGCCGTCGATCAGGCCTGGGGCATCAGTCCACTGACCCTGGCCCAAGTACTTGTCGGGCCGGCTCGCGCCGGCCGACTCGCGCCGGCGCAATCAGCGCTCCGAACGCTCGACGTCGTGACAGTCCCGCTCTCGGACGACGCACCGGTGCAGCTGGCGACTCTCCGGGCGACAACGGGGCTGCGCCTTCCGGACTGTTGCGTCCTGCTCGCGGCCGAAACCACGGCCGGCGACGTTGCCACCTTGGACGAGCGGCTGGCGATGTCCGCGTCCGAGCTCGGCTACGCCGTGCGATCCTGACCGACGGCGCTCACGCCACCCGTCCACAGTCCTCCAGGTCCCATCTGCACGCTACGACCTCGCGCCTCGGCCGGGGCATCACCCGTAGCCGTGCCTGCCTTGTCGAGTCGAAGGCTGCCATCGTCCCTCCGTGTTCCTGTGGCGGCGGTGTGGTCGCGCGGCTAGGTTTCAGGCACTGGCAAGATCCACAAGGAGGGCGAGATCCATGAAGTGTCGTGCTGTCGCGGTCGGAGCCATCCTCGCGAGCGGCCTCGGGCTGGTGGCGTGTTCGTCATCGGGTGGCGATCCGAGTCCGTCGTCGCCTGTCGCGAACCCGCCAACGTCGGTTGCGAGCCGGCAAAGCGTGGTCCCGACCGTACGAAGCACAACTTCGGTCCACCCGCGCGACCTGAAGTCACAACTGCTTTCTGTCGCAGAGGTTCCGGTTGGCTGGGCCGTCGACAACTCCTCCGACAAGAGCGACGACAGCGACGCCCCGCCCTGCTTCAAGCACGTGAAATCGACACTTCACACCTCGGACAGGGCCGAGGTGCGCTTCGTCAAGGGCACCGATCTGCCGACGCTGCAACAGTCGCTCGGCTACTTCGGCAGCAGCGCCGCCGGCACGTATCAGGCTGGTGCCGCCGTTATCAACAGCTGCAAGGACATATCGTTCACGAACGGCGGACACAGGATCTCCGGCTCGATCGGCGCGCTATCGTTCCCCAAGCTGGGACAGCAGTCGTCGGCCTGGCAGTTCGTTCTCTCGACGGAGGGCGTCACGTTCGGCATTGATGTAGTACTGGTGCAGAAGGGCTCGGAGCTGACAGAGCTGATCTACGCCGACATTGGCACTCCCGACATCGACGAGGCAACGTTGCTCGCACGCAAGGCTGTCGCCAAGATGCCCGCGACGTAGGCGGTTGGCCGGCGCGCAGCGCGACCGGCGTACCGCGGGCCCGGGTGAGCGGTTCGACCAGGTGTCCGCTGAGGACGCCGAGTTACTTGACCGTCTTTCGAAGTGACGCGGTACGTGCAGTTCGTCGATCTGCTGCACCAGGCGGAGCGCGCTCAGTTCGTGATCCGCGATGCCGGACTGCTTGCCGCAGCAGTTGCGCGGCCGCACGCAGCCGCTTCGGTGCCGATGCCTATCCGACGGTGTGGCTGAAGGCTGCTGCGCGGTGCCAGTCGAGCGCCATCAATCAGAGCCTTGTTGACGGGAACACGCCCCTGGCGTGGTCGGCGACGCCGAACTGCGGGAGAGCCAGGAGATCCAGACCTATCTGGGTGTCGGGGCGAGTGTCCCGACCGCACCGGCGCGAGCGGACTAGCCGCCTGATCCGTGGGTCCTGGGTTCGCGTCCCACCCGCCCCACGGCACGGTGATCGCTCGGCCGCACGCGCGTCGGACGGTGCGCCTCGACGAGTTCGTGCAAGCCGGCCCTGATCTCGGCGAGCAGCCGGCCGGGGTCGGCGATCAGCGTGTCGTCGGTCAGCAGGCCCACCGTCAGCCCGCCGTCGTAACTGATGATCGCCACGCCGAGCCCCAGGTTGCCCGATTCCGGTGGCCAGCCGATGGTGCCGCGCACCCTGCGACCGGCGAGCAATACCGGGTGCGGCGGGCCGGCGACGTTGGTGATGACCGCGGTCGCCTTGGTGGCGAACACGTCGACGAACGCGTGCTGCACCGCATACGTCGTGTGCCCGGTCAGCTCGAGGATCTGGAACGCCACCAGCCCCTCGGCCGAGCTCTTGAGCCTGCTCGTACTGGCGATCACCCGTTCCAGCCGCGCCGACGGGTCGTCGATCGACAGCGGCAGGTCGAGGAACACGAGCCCGAAGCGGTTGCCCAGCTCGGCCGGCAGCGGCTCGTCGAGCGGGCGCAGGTTCACCGGCAGGATCGCGCGGATATCCGCGACCTTGCCGTCAGTGCGCGCCAGGTAGCTGCGCAGCCCGCCGCACACCGCGGTGAGCACCAGGTCGTTGACAGTCGCGCCGGACGCGTGCGCAGCGTCCCGGACGCGCGAGAGCGAGAGCGGTTCGGTCCACCGGACCGACTTCTCGGTGCCGAGCCGCCCGCGCAGCGCCGTGTGCGCGTCCGGGCTCAAGGCGAGCAGCCGGGCCAGGGCGCGCGCTTCGGCGCCGGCCTGCGCGAGTTCCCCGAGCAGGTGCCCGGGATGCGTGCTGTCGTAGGCGACCTCGCCGATCAGCGTGCCGAGCAACGGCAGCCACCGGCCGTCCCGGGGTTTCTCGGCGAAGTTCACGCCGGCGAGCGCGGCCTCGCTCGGATCGTCGGTCAGTGACATGAGCACGCGTGAGAGCGCCACACCGTCGGCAATGCAGTGGTGGATGCGCGAGACGAGCGCACAGCCGTTGCCGCCATAGCCGTCGACGAAGTGCATCTCCCACAACGGGCGATCGTGCCGAAGCCGCCGGCCGGCCACCATGCTGACGAACTGCTGGAGCTCGCGGCGGCCACCGGGTTCGGGCAGCCGCGCGGTGTGCAGGTGCGCTTCGAGGTCGAACGCCTCCACGTCCTCCCACCACACCGACGTGGTGCGGTCGACGACGCGCTGGGTGAACCTCGGGTACCGGGCGAGCAGGCGGTCCCTGAGCACCTGCCGGACGGCGTTCCAATCGAGCTGCTCGTCGAACCACATCACCGACGTCACGATCAGTCGGTTGGTCCTGCGGTCCATGTGCAGCCAGGACGCATCCGGCCCGCTCATCGGGTGCAGGCTCATCAGTGCGCTTCCGTAACCTCGCGGGCGGCCTTGAGGAGGTCACCCAGCCCGGCGTCGAGAGCGCGCACGAACGCGTCCGCGTCCGGCACGGAGTTCCGGTCGCACGTCACGCCGAACATCAGCCGGCCGGCGTACGAGGTGACGGCCACGCCGATCCGGATGCGATCGGCGATGGGCACGTACGGGAACAGCGCGACCATGCGCCGGCCCAGCAGTCGCTGTTCGAGCGGCGGCCCGGGCACGTTGGTGGTGACGGTCGTCAGCACGCGGTGCGGTACGCGCAGCACGGCCTTGACCAGGATGCTGACCAGCAGGGCCGGCATGTGCGTGGCGAGCGAGAGCGTGGCCTGACCGGCTTCGGACTCGTGGGAGTGCTTCACCTCGCGGGTCCGGACGACGACCGCGCCGTACGCCGCGGCCGGGTCGTGGAAGTCGACGGGTAACTCGACCACCAGCGCCGACACCGCGTTCTCCACGCCCGTCTTGGGCGCGACCGCGACAGGCACCAGGCAGCGAACCGCGTGCGGCGCCGCCACTTCGTCGCGGCCGATGAGCAGTTCGCGGAACCCGCGGGTCACCATGGCGAGCACCACGTCGTTCCGGGTTCCGCCGAGGGCGGCGCGCACCGCGTCGACGTCGGCGAGGTCGGCCGAGGTGGTGCGGTAGCGCCGCGCCACCCCGAGTTCACCGGTGACCGACGACGCGGTGAACGGGCGGACGGCGCGCAGGTAACCCATCCCACCGCGGATGACGCCGGCAGCGCGCTGCACGGTGCGCCGCGGTTCCAGCACGGCAACCGTGATGGCGTGCACGAACTCGCGGACCTCGCCCACAGCTGACGTCCGCTCGGCCGGGTGACGCACCGGAAGATCCACGTCGTCCAGGAAGGCGGCGAACACCTCCATCCCGCCCATGCCGTCGACCATGCTGTGGTGCATCTTGAGCACGAGGGCCCACTGGCCGCCGGCAAGACCCTGGACGACCCACACCTCCCACAGCGGACGGGCCTGGTCGAGGCGGTAGCTCATGATCTGACCGACGGCACTGTTGAGCTGTTCCGGCGTGCCCGGGTTCGGGATCGTCGCCCAGTGCAGGTGATACGTCAGGTCGAAGTCCCGGTCGTCCGACCACCGCGGCCTGGTGAGGCCGAACGGCGTGCCGCGCATCCTCTGCCTCAGGCGCGGCAGCGAGCCGAGGCGTTCGAGATAGCGGTCGCGCAGTTCGTCGGCGGACGGGACGGGGCCGTCGAAGACCGCGATACCGCCGATGTGCAGCGCCACGTGCTCGTCCTCGAGATCCCAGAACTCGGCATCCAACAGGCCCATGCGTTCCATCGCGGCGCTCCTCCGCCTCCAGGATCGTGCGCGGGACCGGGGCGGCGAAGCTGTCTTTCGCCCCAGGTCGACCGGGTCGAAGGTCGCAGTCGCCGGCCCGCCGCGGGTCACGCGCGTGCGGCCCGATGACCGTGCGGTCCGATGGCTCAGTCGCGCCGGGAGAGGTACGCGTCGAGCTCGGCACGGGTGGGCGGATCGGCGCCCGGGCGCTGACAGGTGATCGCCGAAACCGCGACCGCGACGCGCAACACCTGCTCGAGGCGCCCGTCCCGCGTCTCGACGGCGCGCGCCAGGTCGGCGGGTGCGGCCAGTCCGGTCTCGGCCAGCGCCGAGAGCAGCGCGCCGGCGAACGAATCGCCCGCCCCGACCGTGTCGGCGACCGTGATCCGCGGCGCCGGCCGCCGGGCGAGCTCACCGCCCGGCCCGAACGCGACAGCGCCGTCGGCCCCGCGCGTCACCACCACCAGCGTGGCGCCGAGCGCGCACCAGCGCGCTGCGACGGCGTCGACCGGTTCGCCCGGGTGGAGCGTCGCGAGGTCCTCGTCGCTGGCCTTGACGACGTGCGCGAGCGCGATGCACCGCTCGATCTCGGCGGTCGTGGCAGCGCGGTCGGCGAGCAGCGCGGGGCGCACGTTCGGGTCGTAGCTGACCAGCGTCGTCCCGCTCGCACGCGCCGAACGCAGGACGCCCTGGACGAATCCGGCCGCGGGGGGCAGCCAGCTCGCGATCGAGCCGGCGTGCACCACGTCGGCCGCGGGCAGCGGGCCGAGCGCGTCGAACGCCAGCCCGGCGGTGCCGTCGAAGTAGAAGCTGTAGTGCGCCTGGCCGCCGTGGTCCAGCGCGGCGACCGCGAGCGAGCTCGGCAAGGCCAGGGTGCGCCAGTGGTCCGGGCGCACACCGGAGCCGAGCAACTTCGCGCTGAGCAACTCGCCGAATCCGTCCGTACCGCGCTGTCCGGCGAAGACGACCCGGTCGCCGAGGCGGCCGAGCGTGATCGCCACGTTGAAGGCGCTGCCGCCGGGGTGCGCGGCGAAGCGGGCGTCCTCGCGGGACTGGACGAGGTCGACGAGTGCCTCGCCGATGACGGTGAATCGCACGGCATCATCTTGCTGCACGTCACGCGGCGTACGGCAGGAAGTGCCGCAAGATCGCCGGAGTGAGGATCAGTGCGGCGTGATCACCCAGGCAGCCGCAACACCTACCTGCACCTCGGCCCCGACCGGCAGCCCGTAGCCCTTGGTCGTGATCACGATGTCCAGCACCTTCACCAGCGCCTGGTTCGCCGACCGCGCCTCGGACCGGATCGTCACCTTGCCCAGGCGGGCAACGCGGATCACCGTGTTCGGCGAGACATCGGCCGGGACGGAGCGGCCGGCGATCACCAGGTTCACCAGGGACGTCGAGGTGCTGGCGCGGGTCGAGCCGTCCGGCAGCTCCTTGACGCTCGCGGAGCCGGTGAGCGCGTCGGCCCGGATCAGCCCGTTGAACAGGTTGATCCCGGCCAGCTTCGTCGACATCGTCGAGTAACTCGCCGTGCCGGCGGACTTGACCCCGTTCGCAGTCGAGGTGATCGCACTGACGGTCGCCACCGGTGCCAGGTCGACGGCGGCGGTCCGGTTGTACCGGTTCATGCCGTGCGTGCCGTTCATCGGCTGCGAGATCTGCGCGGTCGGGCCGGACTTGGCGTCGAGCAGCCTGCCCGCCGACGCGTACACGCTGCTGCCGTAGGCATAGCCGCCGATGTTCGCCCCGGTCACCGGCGCGGTCGGCGCGATCGCTCCGTAGGTCGGGTTCAGGTAGATCTCGGTGCCGATCGGGTTGGTGCCGCGGGCCTTGAGCAGGCTGACGTACAGCCCGACCCCGGTGGTCATGATCGTGCCGTCCTTCGCCGCGCTGTACGCCCCGTTGAGCGTCACCTGCGCGACGCCGGGGATCCGGACGCCGAAGTTCTGCGGGATGTTCGCGGGCAGCGTGGTACCGGCGATCTTGAGGCCCACGAACGTGGTGCGGATCGTGCTGCTCGCCTTGCCGTTGACCACCTTCGCGACGTCGACGGTGTCGACCGCCCGGGCCGTGATCGCACCGCCGAGCAGGTTGACGTTCGCCGTCCGCGCGTGGGTGGTGAGTTGGACGCCGCGCGGGACGGCCGCGGACGACGCGTCGGTCGAGATCGCGCCGACGGTGAGCAACCTGGTGACCGACGCAGTCGCCAGGGTGTTCCTCGAGCGCACCCCGGTGTTCGTGGTGTCCACGCTGGACTGGGACGTCAGGTCCGACGTCACGGTGTGACCGAGCCCGCGCACCATGCTGCCGCCCGCCCAACCGACGAGGTGGGCGTGGCTGGGCGTGGCGCCGAAGACGCCGCCCGGCGCGACGGCGACGGCGGCGATCAGGCCCGCCGCGGTGGTCAGGGGGACGACTGCCGACTTGATTCGCATAGCTCACCTGGGCCGATCGAAGGGTCACGGATCGGTCGAAGCCTCCCCGTGGACCCCAACGTGATCAGCTTGCTGAGTGTGCGGGCGTCCGGCAAATCGAAACGAATACTGCTTCACGCTGATCTTGCGCGACCGTTCGGCGCGGGGGCGATGAGCACGCTCAGGATCCGCCCCACCATGTCCGCGTCGGCCGGCTCACCGGTGATCGCGGGCAGGTAGAGGTACGACTCGCAGATCCGCACCGCCGCGTACGCCAGCTCCTCGACCGGCAGCGGCGACGCGGCGCGGCCGGCCGCGATGTCGGCCGCGACGAGATCGCGCACCAGTGCGAACAGCCGCGGCTGGTACCCGCCGGACTTGAGCGTGAGCAGCCGCATCGCGAACTCGCTCTCGCCGTGCAGGAACCGGCGCACCCCGGGGTTGTCGATCGTGGCCTGGCTCCAGCGCCGCAGCACCTCCGGGACGCGCGGCAGTGGCGAATCGTCCAGGTCGGCCCACATGCCCATGATCGTCCGCTCCGTCATCGACCAGAGCACGTCGACCAGCAACTGTTCACGTGAGCCGACCCAGCGGTAGAGCGTGACCCGGTTGATGCCGAGCTGGCCGGCCAGCGCCTGCATGTCCAGGCGCTGGCCGTCGAGCAGGGTGCGCCGCGCGAGCCGGAACGCGTCTCGCGGCGTCGGCCGCGTTCGCGCGACCACCGGCGTCGGTCAGCCCGGCAGCCCGCTGGCCGGAGCCTCCGCGGGAGCCGTCGTGTACTCGGTCAGCGGCGCGTCCTTGTCATCGGTCGTGTAGACCGGCCCGGTGAGCTTGGCGACGCCGCCATGGATGACGGCGATCTGGGTGCCGCCGTAGCCGGAGTGGTCGGTCTTGGAGAAGCGGAACGGGACTAGGCCCGGCCCGGTGAGCCCGCCCTTCTCGACCGCGGCGAGCAGCGAACCGCGGGTCAGGTCCTTGCCCGCCTCCTGCAGCACCTGCACGGTCGTGTAGGCCATCGCCATGCCGTACTCGACGTTGCCGTCGAACGGGACGTTGCTGTTGTACTTCTCGTTGACCATCTGGAACAGCTTGATCCAGCTGTTGGACGAGTCGCTCGGGATCGGCATGTAGAGGTCGGTCACCGCCCCTTCGAGCAGCGGCGTGGTCGCGTCCTTGAGGAAGCCCTGCAGCGTGACGATGTCCGAGCCGACGTTCGAGATGACCCACTGCGGCTGGTACTTCAGCTTGGCCGCGGTGCCCAGTGCTAGCGCGGTGAAGCCGGGAACGGTGAAGGACACCACGACCTGGCAGCCGGCCGCCTTCAGCGCGCCGATCTGCGGTGCGACGTTGGTGTTGGTCGGCGTGTAGGTCTGCTTCGACTTCAGCGAGCCCTGGCCGAGCGTGAGCTCGACGCCCTGCGCGCCGTCGGTGCCGAAGTCATCACCCTGGCCGAAACTGCAGACCGTCTTGCCCGCGAAGTTCTTCTTGATGTAGTCACCGAGGACCTTGCCCTCGACGGTGTAGTCGGTCTGCCAGCCGAACGTCATCGGGTACTTGCTCGGCTGGTTCCAGCTGCGGCTGCCGGAGGACACGAACAGGTCGGGCACCTTGTTCTGGTTGACGAAGTCGAGCACCGCGGTGTGCGTGGGAGTGCCGAGGGCGCCGACGAGCGCGAACACCTTGTCCTGCAGCACCAGCTTGCGCGTCTTGGTGGCGGTGTTGGCCGGGTTGTAGCCGTCGTCCTCGACGTTGAGCGTGATCTTGCGCCCGTTCACGCCGCCCTTGTCGTTGACGAAGGCGAAGTAGGCCTTCATCGCGGCGCTGATCTTCGAGTAGCCCGGTGCCGCGGGCCCGGTCAGCGGTTGCGTGGTGCCGAGCAGGATCGAGTCCGAGGTCACCCCGGGCGCGCTCTTGTCCCCGGTGGCGTTGTTGCCGCCGTTCTTCTTGCTGCTACCGCAGGCCGTCACCGTGAGCGCGGCGGCCACCGCGATCGCGAGGACGGCACGCCTGCGCCGCCGGATCGGGATTGTCATGACAGACCTCCAGTTGGTTGGGTGGTGCTGCGAGTTGGTTGGCTGGTGCCGCGACGGGGGCGAAGCGCGAGGAGCCGCCGGAGCAGGCCCTGGATGCCGCCGGGCAACGCGAGGATGACCACGATCAGCAGCAGCCCGTAGACGGCGCTGGGCAGGTTGTCGTGCAGCTTGGCGGTGGACGCCGCGGACAGCCCCAGGTCGTCGACCCGGTCGCTGATGAACGTGCCCAGGTACACGACCAGCAGGCAGCCCCACACCGCGCCGGCGAGGCTGCCCAGGCCGCCGATGACGACGGCCGACAGCAGGGTCAGTGACAGCACCAGGTCGAACGAACCCGGCGAGGCGGTCTGCAGCCAGACCGCGAACACGCCGCCGCCGAGACCGGCAGCGGCCGCGCTGACGGCGAACGCGAGGATCTGTACCCGGGGCACGGACAGCCCACACAGCGCCGAGGCGATCTCCTCGTCGCGCACCGCCCGCATGTGCCGGCCGACGGCGGACCGGTTCAGGTTGGCCAGCAGGAACAGCACGATCAACGCGGCGAACAGGCTGATCCACGCCTGCCAGTGCTGCAGGGTGAAGCCGGTGCCGAGCCCGGAGGGCGGTCCGTCGAACGGCACGAACAAGCCCTGGTCGCCCTTGAAGAAGCCGCTGTAATGCGACGTGATCCCGGGCAGCGCGACGCCGAGCGCGAGGGTGGCGCCGGCCAGGTACGGGCCGCGCAACCGGGCGGCCGCGATCCCGAACAGCGCACCGGCGGCAGCGGTCACGAGCATGCCGACGAGCAGCGAGACAGGCAGCACCCACGGTCCGCTCACGCCGTGGTCGGAGAAGCGCGTCTGCAGCAGCGCGACCGTGTAGCCGCCGATCGCCATCAGCGCGGCATGCCCCAGTGACACCTGCCCGTTGCCGCCGGTGAGGAACGTCAGGCCGGCTGCCGCGCAGACGTACGCGCCGAGCTGGGCGAGCTCGTAGTTGTGGTAGTCGCTGAACGTCGCGGTCATCGCGATCACCAGCACGACACCGATCACCAGCAACAGCAGGTGCCGGAGCAGCGTCGAGTCGCGCAGCGTGCGCATCACACCCGCCTCGCCTCGGTGCCGCTGAACAGCCCGCTGGGCCTGGCGAGCAGCACGACGAGCAGCAGCGCGAGCGCCGCGATCTGGGTGAGATCGCTACCGAGGTAACCGCTGGCGTACGACAGCGCGAGCCCGGTGCCGATGCCGCCGACCACCGCGCCGACCGGGCTGTCCAGGCCGCCGACCACGGCCGCGGTGAAGCCGAGCACGAACACCCCGTCCATCGCCTGCGGGTACAGCCCGAGTCCGGACGGGATCACCAGCATGCCGGCGAGGGCGCCGACGAGACCGGCGAGGGCCCAGCCGAGGGTGAGCATCCGGGACACCCGAACGCCGAGCAGCCGGGCGATCTCGGGCGCGAACGCCGAGGCGCGCATCCGCAATCCGGACGGCGTCCAGGTCAGCAGCGCGGCGAGCACGAGCATCAGGCCGAGCACGGACACGACGGTGAAGATGTCCTGATCGGAGAACAGCGCGGTGCTGCCGAGCGAGTACGTCTGCGTGTCGAAGGAGGCGGGGAAGTCCCGGTAGCCGATGCCGTAGATCATCCCGACGACGGCCTCGATCACGATCAGCAGGCCCACGCCGACGACGATCGTGTTCAGCGGCGGCATCGACTCGGCCGTGCGGAACGCGCTGAGCTGCACGATCGCGCCGAGGACGATCCCGGCCGCCAGCGCCGCGGCGAAGCCGAGCCAGTACGAGCCGGTCGCCTGGGACACGGAGATCGCGACGTAGGCCGTCGCCATCGCCATCGCGCCCTGCGCGAAGTTGAGCACCCGCGTCGTTCGCCAGATCAGCACGAGTGCGAGGGCGACCGCGGCGTAGACCGCGCCGAAGGACAACCCGTTGAAGGTCAGGAACACGAATCTGCTCATCGTCAGAACCCCAGATAGCTGTGCCGGAGGGACTCGTCGGCCTTCAGCTCCGCGGCCGGTCCGCGTGCCACGACCCGGCCGAGCGCGAGCACCAGCGCCTCGTCGGCGATCGCGAGCGCGCTGTGCACGTTCTGCTCGACCAGCAGCACGGTGAGCCCGGTGCTGTCGCGCAGGGCGCGTAGCAGCGCCATGATGCGCGCGGTCACCAGCGGCGCGAGGCCGAGCGACGGCTCGTCCAGCAGCAGCAGCGCCGGCCGGGCGACGAGAGCGCGGCCCAGCGCGAGCATCTGCCGCTCGCCGCCGGAGAGTTGGTGGCCGTGGTAGCGGCGCCGCTCGCGCAGCGGCTCGAACAGCTCGAGCACCTCGGCGATCGCCGAGGACGTCTCCCGCGCGGCGTCCGCACCACGACGCCAGAGTCCGCCGAGGCGCAGGTTCTCCTCCACGGTCAGTTCGGCGATCACGCCGCGACCCTCCGGCACGTGCGCGATCCCCATCGTGACCAGGCGTTCGACGGGCACCCGGGCCAGGTCCTGGTCGCGGTAGCGCACCGTGCCGCCGGTGGGCCGCATCAGTCCGGACAGGGTGCGCAGCAACGTCGTCTTGCCTGCGCCGTTCGCGCCGAGCACCGCTGTGATCGTGCCCGGCTCCAGCGCGAGATCGAGTTGGTGCAGCACCGGGACCCGTCCGTACCCGGCGCTGAGGTTCTCCGCCTCGAGCAGGGCGGCGGTCATTGGTCGGCCCTGCTGAGCGTGACGTCCTCGCCCGCGGGTGGCACGTCGGCGCCGAGGTAGGCGGTGGCGACCGCCGGGTCGGCCTGGACCTCGGCCGGGGTCCCGGTCGCGATCCGCTTGCCGAAATCGAGTACGACGACGCGGTCGCACACGTCCATGACCAGGTCCATGTGGTGCTCGACGAGCAGCACCGAGCAGGGCGTGTCCGAACCCGGCAGCGAACGGATCAGCCTGGCGAGCGGCTCGAGGTCCTCGGCGCCGAGCCCGCCGGCCGGTTCGTCCAGCAGCAGCAGCCGGGGGCGGCTGACCAGGGCACGGGCCAGCGCGATCCGCTTCTGCACCGGGTAGGGCAGGGTCGGGGGCAGCCGGTCGGCGAACTCGGCGACCTCGAGGCGGCCGAGCCAGTCGAGGGCGTCCGCCCGCAGCCGCCGTTCGTCCCGGTCGCTGCCCGGCAGGCCGAACAGCGCGCCGGCGAACCCGGCCCGACGCGAACGCGCGCCGCCGACCATCACGTTCTCCAGCGCGGTGAGCCGCGGGAACAGCCCGACGGCCTGCAGGGTGCGGGCCAGGCCGGCGTCGACCAGGCGGTCCGGACGGGGGTGGAAGGGCTGGTCGTCCCACTCCAGCGAGCCGGCGGTCGGGGCGACGAAGCCGCTGATGACGTTGAACAGGGTGGTCTTGCCGGCGCCGTTCGGGCCGATCACCCCGACGACGGAGCCGGGCAGCACGTCGAAGGACACGTCCTCGAGCGCCTGCAGGCCCCCGAAACGCACGCTCACCGCGCGTACGGCCAGTCCTGGCATGCGCACCGCCCTGTGCTTCCCGGTGGTGAATGGCTTCTCGGTGGTGAATGCAACAGATCGTCAAGGTGTTGCATGACCGTAGGACAGGTCCCGGGAGCGGGCAAGGGCGTCCGGCACGAACGATGCCGGAATGTTGCCTACCCGGCGGTGGATCGGCGCGGTTCGCGCCGATTGGCTCACCTTCGCCCACCTGCCGGCCTGCCCTGCCCGGAAACTGTCAGAGCCGGCCGCATACTCGCAAAGGACGGGACCGACCAGGAAGGGAACGGGCACCGATGCGGTTGTTGCACACCTCGGACTGGCACCTGGGCCGTACCCTGCACGGCGCGCCGCTGATCGAGCATCAACGCGGCTTCCTGTCCTGGCTGCAGGACGTGGCGGTGCGCGAGCAGGTGGCCGCGGTGCTGGTGGCCGGCGACGTGTACGACCGGGCCGTGCCACCGACCGACGCGGTGCGATTGCTCGACGACGCGCTGGCCGGGTTCGCGGCATCCGGTGTCCCTGTCCTGCTGACCAGCGGCAATCACGACTCGGCGATCCGGCTCGGATTCGGGCGCGCGCTCAACCGGGCGGCGGGCATCCACCTGCGCACCGACCTGAGCGGGCTCACCGATCCGCTGGTACTGCGCGACGACGCCGGCGAGCTCGCGGTCTACGGCATCCCGTACCTGCTGCCGGACGCGGTGATGGACGACCTCGGCACCGAGCGCACGCACGCCGCCGTGCTGGCCGCGGCGGTCGACCGGATCCGCGCCGACGCTCGCGCGCGCGAGATCTCGCGGGTGGTGGCGGTGGCGCACGCGTTCGTCACCGGGGGCACCGAGTCCGGCTCCGAACGCGACATCCGGGTCGGCGGCCTCGCCGACGCACCGGCCGCGGTCTTCGCCGGCCTCAGCTACACCGCGCTGGGGCACCTGCACGGCCCGCAGCAGGTGGCCGACCGGGTCCGCTACTCCGGTTCGCCGCTCGCCTTCTCCTTCGGCGAGCGGCAGCACGTCAAGTCGGTCACGCTGGTGGACATCGACGCCGCCGGCGCCGTGACGACCGAACTGCTCGCGACTCCGGTGCCGCGGCCGCTGCGCGAGGTGCGCGGCCGGCTGGCCGATCTGCTCGCCGACCCCGACCCGTCCCTCGCCGGCGCCTGGGTCAAGGCGGTGCTCACCGACCCGCAGCGTCCGCTGGCGCCGATGGAACGGCTGCGCGAGCGCTGGCCCCACACCCTGGTGCTCGACTTCGCGCCCGAGGGCATGCAGGTGGACACGGCCACCGACCTGCAACGGCTGTCCGAGGCGAGCGATCCGGTCGAGGTGTGCGCGCACTTCATGGAGTGGGTCGACGCCACCCGTCCGGACCGCGCCCAGCAGGACGAACTGCGCCGCACCGTCGAGGCCGTGCGCGCCCTGGAGGCCTCAGCATGAGGCTGCACGAGCTTCGGCTGCGGGCGTTCGGGCCGTTCGCCGACGAGCAGGTCGTCGACTTCGACCAGCTCGGTGCGTCCGGACTGTTCCTCCTCGACGGCCCGACCGGCGCCGGCAAGACCAGCGTGCTGGACGCGATCACGTTCGCGCTGTACGGGCCGGGGGAGCGGGGCGGCGACGGCCGGCTGCACTCGGACTTCGCGGCGGCCGGCGTCGAGCCGCGGGTGCAGCTGGAGTTCTCGATGCGCGGCAGCCGGCACCGGGTCACCCGGACGCCGGAGTACGCGCGGCCCAAGCACCGCGGCACCGGATTGACCAGGCAGGCGGCCACGGTCCACCTGGAGCGCCGCGAGGCGGGGCGCTGGGTGAGCCGTTCGAGCAACAAGGCCGAGGTCGCCGACCTGCTCGCCGACGAACTGCGCCTGACGCGCGACCAGTTCACCCAGGTGGTGCTGCTGCCGCAAGGGGAGTTCGCGCGCTTCCTGCGCGCCGACGACGACGAGCGGCGCACGGTGCTGACCAAGCTGTTCGGCACGCACCTCTACGACCAGATCACCGATGAGCTGGACCGGCGGCGGGCGGTCGCGGTCAAGGACCTGGACGCGTCCCGGCTGCGGGTGCGGGCGTGCGCGGCGGCAGCGGCCGAGGCGGCCGGGCTGGACGCCGTCGAGCGCGAGGCACTGATCGTCCTGCCCGACGCCGAGTTACGCACGCGGCTGAGCCGGATCGCCGCCGCGCTGCAGGCCGAGCAGGAGTACAGCGCGGGGCAGCGCGTCGAGCGGGACGCGGCACTCGACGCCGCCCGGCGCGAGCACGCCGAGTCGATCGCGCTGGCCGAGCGGGCCGACCGGTTGGTTGCCGCACGGGCCGCGCTGGCCGAGCACCGGCGCGGCAGGGCCGAGCACGAACGCCGCGTCCAGGCCCTCGCGGCGGCCCGGCGCGCCGAACCGGTGCGCGCGCTGCTCGAGGCGCTCGCCGACGCAGACGCCGACGCCGCGCGGGCGCGCGCCGCCGTCCTCGAGGTCGACCCGCACGTGTCCGGCGAGGTTCTCGCCGGCGCCGGCGGCGCGGCGTACGCACAGCTGGCCGCCGAGGCCGCGCGGGAGGCGGCCGAGCTGCAGCACCTCGTCGCCCGCGAGGCCGACGCGGAGGCAGCCCAGGCGGCGGTGGCCGCCGAGCTGGCCGCGTTCGAGCGGACCGGGCACGAGCTGGAGTCGAGGCAGGCCCGGGTGGCCGAGCTGCCCACTCGGGTAGCCGGCGCGTCACGACAGCTCGCCGCAGCGCGCGCGCGTTCGGACCGGGCCGGCTCGCTGCGGGCGTCGTGCGCCGAGTTGCAGGCGCGCCTGGACGCGACGCGGCAGCTGGCCGAGCTGGCGCCGCGGATCGAGCGTGCCCGGCGGGCCGACGACCGCGCACTCGCCGCCTACCGGACCGGACTGGCCGAGCACGTGCGGCTGCTGGAGGCGCGCGCGGCGGGGATTGCCGCCGAGCTCGCCGCCGGGCTGGTCGCCGGTGAGCCGTGTGCGGTGTGCGGGTCCCGTGAGCACCCGGCCGCTGCCACGGGGACCTCGCAGCCGGTCCGAGCCGAGGACGTCGCGGTAGCCGCCGCGGTGGCCGAGCGGGCCGGGAAGCAGCGGGAGAGCTGCGCCGCGACGCTCGCCCGGCTCGAACGCGACCAGGCCGCGGTCGCCGCGCTGGCCGGCACCGAGACCGCGGCGGAGCTCGCCGACCAGCTCGCGGCCGCGCAGGCGGCGCTGGCCGACGCCGAGTGCGCCGACGCCGAGGTCCAGCCGGGCGCCGAAGCTCTCGCCGCGCTCGAGGCCGAACAGTCCCGCTGCGCCGAGGAGCTCAGCGCGGCCGTGGCCCGGCACAGCGCCGCGGCGAGCCGCCTGCAGGCCGCGCAGAGCCGGCTGGCCGAGCAGACCGAGACCTTGGCCGCCGCCGCCGGGAGTTCGGCCAGCGTCGCCGACAAGCAGCGCGAGCTGGTCGAACTCGGCCGGCGCGGCGCGGCGCTCGCGGCGGCCGCTGACACGCTCGCCGCCGCGCTGGCCACCGCGCGGGCGGCCCGCACGCGCGCGGAGCACGAGTCGGCCGCCGGCGGGTTCGCCACCCTGGAGGCGGCAGCCGCCGCGGTCCGGACCACCACGCAGGCCGAAGAGCTGGCCGAGCACGTCGCGCGGTGGACGGCCGAGCAGGAGCGGCTTCAGGCGCGACTTGCCGAATGCGGCGATCTCGGCGGCGCCGACCCGGCCGAGGTCGCGGCACGTGCCCAGGCCGGTGGCCGGGCGCTCGAGGCCGCCCGGTCGGCGGCCGCGGCCGCAGCCGATCGTGCCGAGGTGGCGCGGCACGCGTGCGAGCGGTTCAGCTCCGCGCTGCGCGACGTCGAGCAGGCGCAGGACGAACTGCTCGCGCGAGATGAGCAGGCGGCGCCGGTGCTGTACCTGGCCAAGCTCACCAAGGGCATGACCGGGCAGCGCCGGGTAGCGCTCACCACCTACGTGCTGCGGCACTGGTTCGAGCGCGTGGTGCAGGCGGCCAACCAGCGGCTGGGCAGCATGTCCAGCGGGCGGTACGAGCTGGTCCGCGTCGACGAGGGCACGTCCAAGGGCGAGCGCACCGGCCTCACCCTGTGCGTGCTCGACCGGCACACCGGGGAGCGGCGCAGCACGCGTTCACTGTCCGGCGGCGAGACGTTCTACGCCTCGCTCGCGCTGGCGCTCGGGCTGGCCGACGTGGTGCGTGCCGAGGCCGGCGGCATCGACCTGGACACGCTGTTCATCGACGAGGGGTTCGGCACGCTCGACGCCGACACCCTGGAGGAGGTGATGTCGGTGATCGACGAGTTGCGTGACCGCGGCCGGGTCGTCGGCATCGTCAGCCACGTCGCCGAGCTGAAGGACCGCATCGCCGAGCGGGTCGAGGTGCGGCGCCGCCCCGACGGCAGCAGCTGGCTACGGGTCGTCGCCTGATTGTCGTCGCCTGATTGTCGTCGGCTGATTGTCGTCGGCTGATTGTCGTCGCGTCGCCGCGCGCCGGGCCGCCGCCCTCCGGGACCGAGCGACCAAGTCTCGACCTCTAGTCCAGGTCGTACCTGTCCTCATCCTCGTCGTCCGGCAGCTCCTGCTTCTGCTCCAGGACGTCGCCGTCCTCGGCCTCGAACGGAGCGGGGCGGTCGAAGTCGTCGACCAGATCGGCCTCGGCCTCGGCCAGGTCGGCGGGCCGGGTGGAAACGGTGTCCTCGGGGTCGGTCATCTCGTGCCTCCTGGCGGCAGTCGGGCTACCGGTTCCCACCGTACGAATCGGAATGCGCCGCGGCAATCGCGGCCAGCAGCGGTGCGGCGAGCTCACGCCTGCAGATGAGCAGATCGGGCAGGTACGGATGCGCGCTGTTGTAGACCAGCGGTGAGCCGTCGACGCGGCTCGCGTGCAGCCCGGCCGCCGCCGCGACGCCGACGGGGGCGGCCGAGTCCCATTCCCACTGGCCCCCCGCGTGCAGGTAGGCGGCCGCCTCGCCGCGCACGACGGCCATCGCCTTGGCGCCGGCCGAACCCATCGGCCGCAGTTCGGCACCGACCGCGGACGCGACGGCCGGTGCGAACTGCGGCGGCCGGCTGTCGCTGACCAGGATCACCGCGCGTTCCGCGGCGGGCCCGGCGTGGACGTCGTCGCTCGCGTAGACGGCCTCGAGCGCGGGCTGCGCGACGGCCGCATCGGTGATCTCGCCGGACCCACCGGAGCCGCGCTGCCAGAGCGCGACGTGCACCGCCCAGTCGGTCCTGCCGGTCAGGCCGTACTCGCGGGTGCCGTCGAGCGGGTCGATGATCCAGACCCGGTCGTGCGAGAGCCGGGCGGGGGAGTCCGCAGACTCCTCGGACAGGACGGCGTCGTCCGGTCGCTGCGCCGCGAGTTCGCGTAGCAGCAGCGCGTTCGACTCGCTGTCGCCGCGCTTGCCGAGTTCCTTACCGGTCAGCCCGCTGTCGGCCTGCAGCCTGAGCAGCAACTGCCCGGCCTGCTCGGCCAGCGTAGCCGCCAGCCGCGCGTCGCTGGTCACTGCCCGAGGCGTTCGACGCGGTCCAGGACGATGCCGGCGAGCGCGGCCGTGTCACCGTCGGCGGGGCGCAGCAGCAGGTCGGGGCTCTGCGGCGCCTCGTACGGGTCGTCGATGCCGGTGAAGCCGGTGATCTCCCCGGCTCGAGCCTTGGCGTACATGCCCTTCGGGTCGCGCTGCTCGCACACCTCCAGCGGGGTGTCCATGAACACCTCGAGGAACGGCAGCCCGGCCTGCTCGTGCGCGGCGCGCGCGGCGTCGCGGTCGGCGCGGTACGGCGAGACGAGTGAGACCAGCGCGACGACACCGGCGTCGGCGAGCAGTTGCGCGACGGCGGCGACGCGGCGCACGTTCTCGGCGCGATCCGCTGCGCTGAAGCCGAGGTCGCTGTTGAGCCCGTGCCGCAGGTTGTCACCGTCGAGCAGGTAGGCCGGCCGCCCGGACGCGACCAGCCGCCGCTCGAGTTCGACCGCGACACTGGACTTGCCGGAGCCGGACAGGCCGGTGATCCAGACGGTCAGGCCCTTGGTCGGGCGCTGCTCGCGGGTGACCGCGCCGCCGTGCCAGACCACGTTCGCCTCGCTCTGGCTCGGCCCGGTGATCATTCCAGCAGCGACGGTGTTGTTGGTCGCCTCGTCGATCAGGATGAAGCTGCCGGTGTCGCGATTGCGCCGGTACGAGTCGAACAGCAGCGGCTGCTGGGTGCGCAGCCGGACGCGCCCGATCTCGTTGAGGCTCAGCTGCTCGGCGTCCTCGTCCCGGTGCAGCGTGTTGACGTCCAGCCGGTAGTCAAGCTGCTTGACGCTCGCCCGGGTGCTGCGGGTGGTGTGCATGATCGTGTACGTGGCGCCCTCGGTGAGCGCGCTCGCCGAGGTGAACCAGCAGACCATCGCGTCGATGTCCTGCCCGACGTGCGGACGGTTCGCCGGCCTGGCGATCAGGTCGCCACGGGTGATGTCGATGTCGTCGGTGAGTTCGATCGTCACCGCCTGGCCGGCGAAGGCCTCGGTCACGGTCGTCCCGCCGGGGCCCCAGACCTTGGCGACCCGGCTGTGGAACCCGGACGGCAGCACCGCGACCTCGTCACCGGCCTTGAACGTGCCGCCGGCGACGGTGCCCGCGTAGCCGCGGAAGTCATGCAGTGTCGCGTGGCTGGACTGGTGCGGCCGGATCACGTACTGCACCGGGAATCGCGCGTCGATCAGGTTGCGGTCGCTCGCGACGTGCAGGTCCTCCAGGTGCCGCAGCAGGCCGGTGCCCTCGTACCACGGCATGTTCTCGCTGCGGGTCACCACGTTGTCACCGACCAGGGCCGACACCGGGATGAAGGTGAGGTCGGAAACCGCGAGCTTGGTGGCGAACGCGCGGAAGTCGGCGCGGATCTCCTCGAAGCGCTCCTGGCTGTAGCCGACCAGGTCCATCTTGTTGATGCAGAGGACGAGGTGCGGGATGCCGAGAAGGGACGCGAGGAAGGCGTGCCGGCGGGACTGCTCCAGCACCCCGTTGCGCGCGTCGATCAGGATCAGCGCGACGTCGGCGGTCGAGGCGCCGGTGACCATGTTGCGCGTGTACTGGATGTGCCCGGGGGTGTCGGCGATGATGAACTTGCGCTTGGGCGTGGCGAAGTAGCGGTAGGCGACGTCGATCGTGATGCCCTGCTCCCGCTCGGCGCGCAGCCCGTCGGTGAGCAGCGCCAGGTCCGGAGCGTCCTGGCCGCGGGCGTGGCTGGTGCGCTCGACCGAGCTGAGCTGGTCCTCGAAGATCGCCTTCGAGTCGTACAGCAGCCTGCCGATCAGGGTCGACTTGCCGTCGTCCACGCTGCCGGCGGTGGCGATGCGCAGCAGTTGCGAGGCCATCTAGAAGTACCCCTCCTTCTTGCGGTCTTCCATCCCGGCCTCGCTGATCCGGTCGTCGGCACGCGTGGCGCCGCGCTCGGTGATGCGCGCCGCGGCGACCTCGGTCACCACCTCGGCGGCCGTCGCGGCGGTCGACTCCACGCAGCCGGTGCAGGTCGCGTCGCCGATGGTGCGGAACCGCACCATCGCCTCGAACGGCGCTTCCCCCTCGATGCGCTGCAGGAACCTGGTGTCGGCCAGCAGCATCCCGTCCCGCTCGATCACCGGGCGCTTGTGCGCGTAGTACAGCGGCGGCAGTGCGATGTTCTCGCGCAGGATGTAGTTCCAGATGTCCAGCTCGGTCCAGTTCGACAGCGGGAACACCCGGATGTTCTCGCCCCTGCGGTGCCGCCCGTTGTACAGGCTCCACAGCTCCGGACGCTGGTTGCGCGGGTCCCAGGCGCCGAACTCGTCGCGGAAGGAGAACACCCGCTCCTTCGCGCGGGCCTTCTCCTCGTCGCGGCGCGCCCCGCCGAACACGGCGCCGAACTGGTTCTCCCGGATGCCGCGCAGCAGCGTGACGGTCTGCAGCCGGTTCCGCGACGCCCGCGGCCCGGTGTCCTCGACCACGCGGCCGGCGTCGATGTCGTCCTGCACGCTGGCCACGACCAGCCGCACGCCGAGCTGGTCGGCCACCCGGTCGCGGAACGCGATCACCTCGTCGAAGTTGTGCCCGGTGTCCACGTGCATCACCGGAAACGGCACCGGAGCCGGCCAGAACGCCTTGGCCGCGACGTGCAGCATCACGACCGAGTCCTTGCCGCCGGAGAACAGCAGGCCGGGGCGCTCGATCGTCGCCGCCACCTCGCGGAAGATGTGCACCGCCTCGGCCTCGAGCTTGTCGAGATCGGTCAACTCATAGGTCGCCGTCATGCTGCCCCCCTTGCGCCGAGAGCATGATTCTCGGCGCTACTTCACCTGATTCGACTATTTCGACAAGTCTGCCTTGTCGAGACATCGGCATCTACGGCGGGTTCTAAAGCCGCCGTTGTGCGGCCGGTGCGGCCAGCTGGATTGACGGCCGTTAGAACAAGTTCTAGTTTGAGGGCCATGCTCACCGGGGTTCTCGCGGACGCGATCGTCGAGGCGGAGAAGCTGATCGAGTCGGCACCGCACGTGCGCACCGAGCAGGATCTGCGCGAGGGCTACGACTACCTGGCCGGGATGGTGCGCCAGGCGATCGCCTCGGCGTGGTCGCGCGATCACGAGTTCCCGCACTTCGTCCGGTCCGCCACGCCGTACACCAAGGTCGGTCTCGACAACCCGGACACGCTGTACTTCAGCGCGCGGATCCGCGACGACGCCGAGTACGTGGTGACCGGGCGGCGCGGGACGACGGCGGACCTGAGCTTTCAGGTGCTCAACGGCGACTACACGCCGGCCGAGGTGCCGCAGAGCCTGTCGGCGTTCGACGACCGCGAGCTCGAGATTGCGGCCGACGGGACCTTCCAGCTGCGCTTCGGGCCGGCCGGTGCGGATGCAGGCGCCAACTACTTCGTGCTGGGGCCGGGCGCGGCGATGCTGCTGGTGCGCGAGGTGTTCAGCGACTGGACGAGCCGCGCCGGGTCGATCCGGATCCAACGCACCGACCGCATCGGGCGCGCGCCGGCGACTCCGCCGGAAGGGCTGTACGACAAGCGGTTCGCCGCAGCCGCGAAGACACTGGTGGCGCAGCTGAAGACCTTCCTGGCCTTCCCCGAGTGGTTCTACCTGAAGCTGCCGGCCAACACGATGACCGAGCCGCGGCTGACGCCGGGCGGACTGGCCACCCAGTACTCGTCGGTCGGTCACTACGAACTGGCCGACGACCGCGCGCTGGTGATCACGGTGCCGGTGTCCGACGCCCCGTACCAGGGCTTCCAACTCGGCTCGATGTGGTACCTGTCGATGGACTTCGCCAACCACCAGACCTCGCTGACCGCGCAGCAGGCGCGGCACGACCCGGACGCGATGATCCGCTTCGTCGTCAGCGAGCGTGACCCGGGACTGGCCAACTGGCTCGAGTGCACCGGCCATCCGCGTGGCTACCTGCAGCTCCGGTGGCAGCGCACGTCGCGCGAGTTCACCGCCGCCGACGGGCCGATCGTGCAGGAGGTCGCGTTCGACGAACTGGCGAGCGTGCTGCCGCACCACCCGCACGGACGGATCTCGCCGGGCGAGTGGCGCGAGCGCATCGCCGCCCGCCAGGCCTCCGTCGCTGACCGGATGCTGGGTTAGCCCACGTGTCGGGGAGCGTGCTCGCGAGCCGGATCGTCGTGATCTCCGGTGTCGGTCCCGGGCTGGGCCGCGCGATCGCCGAGCAGTGCGCGCGGGCCGGTGCCGACCTCGTCCTCGCCTCCCGCACCGAGCCCCGGCTGCAAGAGGTGGCCGCCGGTGTCCGCGCGCTCGGCCGCCGCGCACTCGTGGTGCCCACCGACATCAACGACGACGCCGCGGCGCAGCACCTGCTCGACGCGGCGGTCGGGGAGTACGGACAGGTCGACGCGCTGGTCAGCAACGCGTTCGCGGTGCCGCCGCTCGGGCCGCTGCAGACGGTCGACTTCAACGCCGCGCGCGCCGGGTTCGAGACGAACGTGTTCGCGGCGTTGCGCCTGTCGCGGCTGTTCCTGCCCACCCTGGCCGCGTCGCGCGGCAACATCGTCATGATCAACTCCTCGGTGCTGCGTCACTCCAGCCAGCCCTACGGCGCGTACAAGATGACCAAGGCCGCGCTGCTGGCGCTGGCGCAGTGCCTGGCAAGCGAGTTCGGGCCGCGCGGGGTCCGGGTGAACTCGGTCGCGCCGGGCTGGATCTGGGCCGAGACGCTGCAGAACTACTTCGGCTACCTCGCCGGCAAGCGCGGGGTCGACGCGCAGGTCGTCCACGACGAGATCGCCGCGACGATCGACCTGCGCCGGTTGCCCGTTCCGGACGAGATTGCCGATGCGGTGGTGTTCATGGCCTCCGACCTCGCCCGCGGCATCACCGGGCACTGCCTCGACGTCAACTGCGGCGAGTATCACCACTAGACCCCACGAAAGGCTTGTCGCACAGAACGCTCCGACCTTTCCGCGGGGGCCCCGAATGACCGAAAGAATTTCCGTTGGAACCATTGCGGATCTGCAGGCGTCGGCGGCGCAGCTGACCGGGCTGTCCGACTTCGGCGACGTGAGCTACCGCACCGGCCTGACCACCCTGCTCGACTCGTACGCCGAGGACGAGGAGCTCACCCCGCTCGGCTGCAAGATCAAGCGCGCGGAGTTGCGTGGCGCGCTGGTCGCGCGGCTGCTGAGCGAGGCGGCGTGGACGCAGTATCCGGCGTCGGCCGACGTCCCGATCGAGCGGCCGATCTTCGTCACCGGGCTGCCACGCACCGGCACGACCGCACTGCACCGGCTGCTGTGCGCCGACCCTGCCGCGCAGGGCCTGGAGCAGTGGCTGTGCGAGGTGCCCCAGCCGCGGCCGCCGCGCGATAGCTGGCCGGACAACCCGATCTTCCAGCACATCCAGCACGGGTTCGAGCAGTTCCACGCCGCCAACCCGGAGTTCGCCGGCGTGCACTACATCGCCGCGGACACGGTGGAGGAGTGCTGGCAACTGCTGCGCCAGTCGGCGATGTCGATCTCGTACGAATCGCTCGCGCACGTGCCCGGCTACTCCGCCTGGCTGGCCCGGCAGAACTGGACGCCAGCCTACGCGCGGCACCGGCGAAACCTGCAGCTGATCGGCCTGAACGACGCCGGGAAGCGCTGGGTGCTGAAGAACCCGAGCCACCTGTTCGCGCTGGACGCCTTGCTCGCGGTGTACCCGGACGCGCTGATCGTGCAGACTCATCGCGACCCGCGCGTGGCGGTTGCGTCCAGCTGCAGCCTGTCCGCGCTGGCCACCCGCGGGCACTCGACCCGGTTCGTCGGCGGCACGCTCGGAGCGGACCAGCTGGACCTGCTGGCCCGGGGCGCAGCGCTGTTCGCAGCGAGCCGCGCCCGGCACGACCCGGACCGGTTCGTCGACGTGCAGTACGAGGACCTGGTGGGTGACCCGGTCGGCACGGTCGCGGGCGTGTACGCGGCGTTCGGCCTGCCGTTCGACGAGCAGGTCCGTGCGGCCGTTACCGCCGAGGACGCCGCGTCCCGGGCCGGGGCACGCGCGCCGGCGCATCGGTACACCCTTGCCGACTTCGGGTTGACCGGCGCCGACGTCGACGCCCGGTTCGCCGACTACGTCGCCACCCACCGGCCGGCGCCGGGCACCATGGACGGGTGAGTGTTGCGACCGAGACGCTGACCCCGCTGCGGGAGCTCGTGCAACGGGGGCGCGTGGTGGTGCTCAGCGGCGCGGGGCTGTCGACCGAGTCGGGCATCCCGGACTACCGCGGCCCGAGCGGCGCGCTGCGGCGGCACGCCCCGATGACCTACCAGGCGTTCGTCGGCGACGCGGCGGCGCGGCACCGCTACTGGGCGCGCAGCTACCTCGGTTGGCGGCAGATCAGCGGCGCCGAACCGAACCGCGGGCACCGTGCCGTCGCCGCGCTGCAGCGCAGCGGACGGGTCGAGGCGATCATCACCCAGAACGTGGACGGACTGCACCAGCGGGCCGGAGCGCGGGACGTCGTGGAGCTGCACGGTGGCCTGGACCGCACCGTGTGCCTGGCGTGCCACGACCGCGCGCCGCGCGCCGAGCTCGACGCGCGGCTGCGCGCGGCCAATCCGGAGTTCGACGCCGAGGTCGCCGCGGTCAACCCGGACGGTGACGCCGAGCTCGCCGACGACCAGCTCGCCGGGTTCGTGATGCTCGACTGCGCCGCGTGCGGCGGCGGACCGCTCAAGCCGGACGTCGTGTTCTTCGGTGAGAACGTTCCGCGGCCGCGCGTGGACCGCTGTTTCCAGGCCGTCGAGGAAGCCGCCGCCCTGCTCGTGCTCGGATCGTCACTGACCGTGCTGTCCGGGTTCCGCTTCGTCCGGCACGCCGCCCGGCGCGCGACGCCGATCGCGATCGTGAACCAGGGCGCGACGCGTGGCGACGACTTGGCGACGGTGCGTGTCGACGGCGCGCTCGGCGAGGTGCTCAGCGCGCTGGCCGACTGACCGCCTCACTCGAGCACGTGCCGCACGATCACCAGCCGGTCACCCGGCTGCACGGTGATCGCCTCGCTCTCGCCCTGCGTCCCCAGCCTGCCACCGCGCACCACCCCGAGCAGCGTCTCGTCGGCCGGCGCGAGCACACGGCCGGTGTCGGCCGGCCCGGCATCGCGTTCGATCAACTCGAGGCCGGTGGCCGAGTCGAGCAGATCGGTGATCAGGTCCGCGGTCGCCGGCGAGTTGGCCGACATCCCGAGCAGCCGGCCGGCGGCCTCGGCGGACACCACGACCGCGTCCACGCCTGCCGAACGAAGCAGCGCGGCGTTCTCCGAGTGCCGGACCGCGGCGACCACCGTCGCCGACGCGGTGAGCTGGCGGACGGTGAGTGCGACCAGCACGCTGGTGTCGTCCCGGTCGGTCGCGATGATGACCCGCGCGGCCCGTTCGGCCGCGACCTGGTGCAGCACCGCGGTGCGCGTGGCGTCGCCGCAGATCGCGGTCGCCCCGTCGTCGGCGGCCTGTGCGACGCCGGCCGGGTCGAGGTCGATGACCGCGATCTGCTCGATCGTGCAGCCGGCGTCGACGAGCGCGGTCGCGGCGGCGCGCCCCTTCGTCCCGTATCCCACGATCACTGCGTGGTCCTTCACGGCAGCCCTCCAACGGCGAGCGCGAGCGCGGTGGCTGACGGTCGCGGTCAGCACCTCGATGGTCGTGCCGACCAGCACGATCAGGAACAGCAGCCGCAGCGGGGTGATCACCACGACGTTCACCACGCGTGCGGACGTGGAGATCGGGGTGATGTCGCCGTAGCCGGTCGTCGAGAGCGACACCGTCGCGTAGTAGAGCGAGTCGATGACCCCGAGCGACCTGCCGCGGACGTCGTGATAGCCGCCGCGCTGCAGGAACACCGTGACGGTCGAGATCAGCAGCACCGACAGTGCGATCAGCAGCCGGCGCGCGAGGATCCGCCCGGGCCCGGTGTCGTTCCTCGGCAGGACGAGGTTCAGCGCGGAGACGTTCAGCGCCTCGCGCAGCCGCGATCTCCTGCTCACGCCTACTTTCTACAGGTCGGCGAAGGCCACCGCGGGATCCGACAGGCGCGCCGGGTCGACCGCCCGGCCCTCGGCGATCAGCGGCTTCACCGCGTCCGGCACGTCCCACACGTTGACGTTCATCGCCGCCTTGATCCGGTTCTCGCCGTCGAGCCAGAACGCGACGAACTCGCGGGAGCCGAGGTCGCCGCGCACGACGACCTGCGCGTACGAGCCGCGCGGCGCGTAACCGACGTACTCCATGCCCAGGTCGTACTGGTCGCTGAAGAAGTACGGCAGGTTGGTGTACTGCACGTCCTCGCCGAGCATCGCCCGCGCGGCGGTGGCCGGCTGGTTGAGAGCGGTGGACCAGTGCTCGACACGCACCCGGGTGCCCAGGACGGGGTGGTCGTGGTTCGCGATGTCGCCGACGGCGTAGACGTCCGGGTCGCTGCTGCGCAGGGCGGCGTCGACCTCGACGCCGTTGTTCAGCGTCAGGCCCGCGGCACCGGCGAGGGCCACGTTCGGCAGGATGCCGACGCCGACCACGACCGCGACCGCCGGAACCGTGTCGCCGTCGCCGAGCCGCACGCCGGTCGCCGTGCCGTTGTCGTCGACCGTGATCTCCTCCAAGGTGGCGCCGAGGCGCAGGTCGACACCGTGGTCGCGATGCAGGTCCGCGAACACCTGCGCCACCTCGGGCCCGAGCACGCCGAGCAGCGGCAGGTCCGCCATCTCGACCAGGGTGACCTCCGTTCCGGCATCGCGCGTGGCCGCGGCCACCTCGAGCCCGATCCAGCCGCCACCGACGATCGCGATCCGCCGGCCCGGGCCGAAGATCGAGCGGATCGCGTCGGAGTCCTCGCGGGTGCGCAGGTAGTGCACGTTCGCGGCGGCGGCGCCCGGCAGGTCCAGGCGCCGCGGGAGCGCGCCGGTCGCGAGCAGCAGCTTGTCGTACGGCAGCCTGGCTCCGTCGCCGAGCGTCACCTCGTGGGCAGCGAGGTCGAGCGAGGTCGCGTGGCAGTGCAGGCGCAGGTCGACGTGCTGCTCGTCGTACCACTCGCGCGGGTGGACCACGGCGTCCTCGAACGCGCTCTTGCCCGCCAGATAGCTCTTGGACAGCGGCGGCCGCTCATAGGGCAGGTGCGCCTCGTCGCCCACCAGCGTCAGCGAGCCGGTGAACCCGGCGGCGCGCAGTGCCTCGACGGCCTTGCCGCCCGCCAGCCCTCCGCCGACGACGACGATGTTCTGCGGTGCGCTCATCTGCCTGTCCCTTCCGCGTTCACACTCGGTGCTCGGTCAATGCGAAGAACTCCTGGCGGCTACGTGCATCATCGCGCAGGGTGCCGAGCAGGGTCGAGGTCACCGTGGACGATCCGGCAGCGCGCACGCCGCGCAGTGTCATGCAGGTGTGCTCGGCCTCGATCACGACGCCGACGCCCTTGGGTGCGAGCTCTGCCTGGAGCAGGGCCGCGATCTGCTTGGTGAGCCGTTCCTGCACCTGCGGCCGGGAGGCGAAGTGGGTGACCACGCGGGCCAGCTTGGACAACCCGACGATGCGGGCGCCCGGCAGGTACCCGACGTGGGCGACCCCGACGAACGGCAGCAGGTGGTGTTCGCAGACCGAGCGAAGCGGGATGTCCCGAGCCAACACCAGCTCGTCGTAGCCCTCGTCGTTGTCGAAGGTGGTCAGGTCGAACGCGGGCGGGGTGAACAGTTCGGCGTACGCGCGGGCCATCCGGCCGGGCGTGCCGCGCAGGCTCTCGGTGTCGGTGCTGATCCCGAGCGCGTGCAGCAGGTCGGCGGCGGCGTGCTCGGCGGCCGCCAGGTCGACCTGGCTGGCGGGGGCGGGGACGTGCAGCGGCCGCACGTTCGTCGCGGCGGCCTCCCGGTCGGTCAGTACGGGCTGGCTCGTCATCGTCGCCTCCTTGGCCATCGCGTGCCTATTTAGATAACCAATCTTTCCGTAATTGCCATGCGCCCGTCAAGGGTTTGCTTCGACACTGTTTCACTAGCGGTCGTAGGTCTTATGCTGGCAGCGTGGATGTCCGGTCCGTCGCCGCGATCGCGGCGCTCGACGATCCGGTGCGCGCTGCCTTGTTCACCTTCGTCCGGGACGCGGGCGCGCCGGTCAGCCGGGAGTCCGCCGCCGCCGCGGTGGGCATCAGCCGCAAGCTCGCCGCCTTTCACCTGGACAAGCTCGTCGCCGTCGGGCTGGTCACCTCGCGCATCGGCACCGGATCCGGCCGCGTCGGCCGGGCACCGCGGCTCTACGAGCCGTCCGGGCAGGACGTGCAGGTGTGCGTGCCGGCGCGTGAGCACGGCACGCTCGCCGAGATCCTGCTCGCCGCGGTGCTCGACGAGCAGCCGGACGAGCGGGCCGAGCAGAGCGTGCTGCGGGTGGCGCGGGACTGCGGCACCCGGATGGGCCGTGACGAGCGCGACAGGGTACGTCCCGGCCGGATGGGCGCCGAGCGGGCGCTGGGCCTGGCCGCGGCGCTGCTCGAGCGGCACGGATTCTCGCCCGCCCGTGAGGGGCAGCAGGTGATCTTGCGCAACTGCCCGTTCCACCCGTTCGCGCAGGCGGCGCCGGAGTTGGTGTGCGGGCTGAACCACGCGTTCCTGTCCGGCGTGCTCGAGGGGCTGCAGGCCGACGCCGTCAAGGCCGTGCTCGCCCCGTGCGAGGGGCAGTGCTGCGTCCGCCTGTCGAGCGATCCGGAGCGCCGGATCGCCCCGGCGGCGCGCGCGGCGACGTAATATCGACGCGTGCTCGTCGCCGTCGCCGCCTTCACGCTGGCCGCCGTCCTGATCGTGCTGCTCCCCGGGCCGGACACCCTCGTCGTGGTACGCGGCATCATGCGCGGCGGACGCCGGCAAGGACTGGTCACCGCGCTCGGCAACCTGTGCGGCCTCGCCGTCTGGGTCGCGGCGGCGGCCCTCGGGTTGGCCGCGTTGCTGCGCGCCAGCGAGGTGGGCTACGAGGTGCTGCGCGTCGTGGGCGCCGCCTATCTGGTGTGGCTCGGCGTGCAGGCGTGGCGCACGCGCGGGCGCACCGAGCAGGCGCACGGCCGCGGTGGAGTGCTCGGCACCGGCTACCTGGCCGGGCTGCTGACCAACCTGCTGAACCCGAAGGTCGGCGTCTTCTTCGTGACCTTCCTGCCCGGGTTCGTGCCGCGCGGCTACCCGGTCGGGGCCACGTCACTGCTGTTCGGGGCCATCTTCGTGGTGCTCACCGCGCTGTACTGGGTCGTCCTGCTCGGCGTGGCCGCCAAGGTCACGGCGTGGATGAGCACGCCGCGGGTGCGCCGCCGGCTCGACGCGCTCACCGCGGCCATCCTCGTCGGCTTCGGCGTCCGGCTGGTCACCGAGTCCTGAGCGTTGTCGGTCGTGCCGCGCAGAAGGCATGATCGGGCGATGGCACACGAGGTTCGCGGGGTCGTCAGCATCGCCAAGGGCGAGCCGGTTCGGCTGGAGACGGTGCTGGTGCCCGACCCCGGGCCCGGCGAGGCGCTGGTGCGCGTGCAGGCCTGCGGCGTCTGCCACACCGATCTGCACTACCGCGAGGGCGGCATCTCCGACGACTTCCCGTTCCTGCTCGGCCATGAGGCCTCCGGTGTCGTCGAGTCCGTGGGCGACGGCGTCAGTGCCGTCGCCCCCGGTGACTTCGTGATCCTGAACTGGCGCGCGGTCTGCGGCAACTGCCGGGCCTGCCGGCGCGGCCGCCCTTGGTACTGCTTCAACACGTTCAACGCGAGCCGGCCGATGACGCTCGCGGACGGCACGCCGCTGTCGCCCGCACTCGGCATCGGCGCGTTCGCGGAACTGACCCTCGTGCACGCGGGCCAGTGCACCAAGGTCGACCCGTCGGTGCGTCCCGAGGTCGCCGGGCTGCTGGGCTGCGGCGTGATGGCCGGGCTCGGGGCCGCCATCAACACCGGCGCGGTCGGCCGGGGCGACTCGGTCGCGGTGATCGGCTGCGGCGGCGTGGGCGGCGCTGCCGTAGCCGGTGCGCGACTGGCGGGCGCCTCGCGGATCATCGCTGTCGACGTGGACGAACGAAAGCTCGCCACCGCGCGTGAACTCGGCGCGACCGACACCGTGAACTCCCGTGACGCCGACCCGATCGAGGCGATCCGCGCGCTGACCGGTGGCCACGGTGCCGACGTCGTGATCGACGCGGTCGGCCGTCCAGAGACGTACCGGACCGCGTTCTACGCTCGTGACCTCGCCGGCACGGTTGTGCTCGTCGGCGTCCCCACGCCGGAGCTGCAGTTGGAGCTGCCGCTGCTGGACTTGTTCGCCCGCGGCGGCGCGCTCAAGTCCTCCTGGTACGGCGACTGCCTGCCCTCGCGCGACTTCCCGCTCCTGGTCGACCTGCACCTGCAGGGCCGGCTGCCGCTGGAGCGCTTCGTCAGCGAGACGATCGGCCTGGGCGACGTCGAGGCGGCGTTCGCCGCGATGTCGCGCGGCGACGTGTTGCGCAGCGTTGTCGTGTTCTGATCGGAACGGACGACGCTTCGTCGTAGTTGGTCCCGGTTTTCGCTGCGCTCGTGTGACCGAACTGGTCCGGCCGGTCATGGTCGGCCTACCGTCGGACCCTCACAGGTCGGCACGGTGGGGGGTGTCAGCTATGCGCGGTTCTCGGCTGCTCAGGCTGCTGGTGAGTGTCTCGTTCGCGGCCTCGGCGGGCGTCAGCGTGCAAGCGCTCACCGCCGCGCCGGCCGCAGCGGCCACCGCGGCGGTCCCGCGTCCGGACCACGTGGTGATCGTGGTCGAGGAGAACCGCGGCTTCGGCACCGTTCTCGGCAGCCCGAACGCCCCGTTCATCAACTCACTCGCCGCCGCGGGAGCCGACTTCACCCAGTCGTTCGCCGAGACGCATCCCAGCCAGCCGAACTACCTCGCGCTGTTCTCCGGCTCGACGCAGGGCCTCACCGACGACAGTTGCCCGCACACCTACACCGCCGGCGACCTCGGCTCGCAACTTATCGCGGCCGGATTCGGCTTCGCGGGTTACTCCGAGTCGCTGCCGAGCGTCGGCTACACCGGCTGTGGCTCGGGCAAGTACGCGCGCAAGCACGCGCCGTGGGTGAACTTCAGCAACCTGGCTGCGTCGACCAACCAGCCGTTCACTGCCTTTCCGACCGACTACTCGTTGCTGCCCGAGGTCTCGTTCGTCATCCCGAACCTGGACAACGACATGCACGACGGGACGGTGGCGCAGGGCGATCAATGGCTGCAGAACAACCTCGGCGGGTACATCACATGGGCGCAGACACACAACAGCGTGTTCGTGCTGACCTTCGACGAGGACGAGGGGACGTCGCCGAACCAGATCCCGACGATCATCACCGGCCAGGGCGTCGTGCCCGGCAGTTACGTCGAGACGATCAACCACTACAACCTGCTGCGCACCCTCGAGGACGCGTACGGGCTCGCGCCGCTGGGAGCGGCCGCGAGCGCCGCACCGATCGTGGACATCTGGGCGCCGCCGTCCGGCAATCAGCCGCCGGTTGCCGCGTTCACGTCCTCGTGTGATCAACTCGGGTGCTCGTTCGACGGGTCGGGTTCAGCTGATCCGGACGGCTCGATCTCCTCGTATGCCTGGGATTTCGGTGATGGTGCGACGGGGTCGGGGGTGGCGCCGACGCATTCCTATGCTGCTGGCGGCACGAACCAGGTGACCTTGACGGTGACCGACGGCGGTGGCGCGACGGGCGCGGTGACGCACGCGGTGACCGTTTCGGCGCCGGCTGGTTCGGCGGTTGCGGCGGATGGGTTCGGGCGGTCGGTGTCCGGTGGGTGGGGCACGGCTGATGTGGGTGGCGTGTGGTCGCGGGTCGGGTCCTCGAGTCTGTTCTCGGTGGGGGCCGGGGTGGGGCAGATCCGGGTGCCGTCGGCGGGGTCGGGTCCGACTGTGTTGTTGGGGTCGGTGTCGGCTGCGGATGTGGATCTGTTGGTCGATGTGGGCGTGGACAAGGTGGCGACCGGTAGCGGTGACACGGTGGTGTTGATGGCTCGTCGTTCGGGGTCCTCGGATTACCGGTTGAAGCTGCGGTTGCTGTCCGGTGGGGTGGTGCATCTGGCGTGGTCGCGGGTGGTTGCCGGTGCGGAGCGGACGTTGGGGGAGGTGCTGGTGAAGGGTTTGACGTACTCGCCGGGTCAGCTGTTGCGGGTGCGTTTTGATGTGTCCGGTGCGGGTGTGACGGCGGTGTCCGGGTCGGTGTGGCCGGTGGGTTCGGTGGAGCCGGTGGCGCCGGTGATCTCGGGTACTGATTCCGAGCCGTCGTTGCAGGGTGCTGGTTCGATCGGTATCCAGGCCGGGTTGGCGTCGACGGTGACGAACGCGCCGGTCAGCTTCAGCTTCGACAACCTCGCGGTCACCGACACGTCGGGTCCGGGTCAGCCGCCGGCGAACGAGCCGCCGACCGCCGCCTTCGTCTCGTCCTGCACGGGGTTGGCGTGCACGTTCGACGGATCGGGTTCAGCTGATCCGGACGGCTCGATCTCCTCGTATGCCTGGGACTTCGGTGATGGTGCGACCGGCTCGGGGGCGGCGCCCACGCACGCCTACGCTGCTGGCGGCTCGAACCAGGTGACCTTGACGGTGACCGACGGCGGCGGCGCGACGGGCGCGGTCACGCACGCGGTGACCGTATCGGCGCCGGCCAATCAGCCGCCGGTTGCCGCGTTCACGTCCTCGTGTGATCAACTCGGGTGCTCGTTCGACGGGTCGGGTTCAGCTGATCCGGACGGCTCGATCTCCTCGTATGCCTGGGATTTCGGTGATGGTGCGACGGGGTCGGGGGTGGCGCCGACGCATTCCTATGCTGCTGGCGGCACGAACCAGGTGACCTTGACGGTGACCGACGGCGGTGGCGCGACGGGCGCGGTGACGCACGCGGTGACCGTTTCGGCGCCGGCTGGTTCGGCGGTTGCGGCGGATGGGTTCGGGCGGTCGGTGTCCGGTGGGTGGGGCACGGCTGATGTGGGTGGCGTGTGGTCGCGGGTCGGGTCCTCGAGTCTGTTCTCGGTGGGGGCCGGGGTGGGGCAGATCCGGGTGCCGTCGGCGGGGTCGGGTCCGACTGTGTTGTTGGGGTCGGTGTCGGCTGCGGATGTGGATCTGTTGGTCGATGTGGGCGTGGACAAGGTGGCGACCGGTAGCGGTGACACGGTGGTGTTGATGGCTCGTCGTTCGGGGTCCTCGGATTACCGGTTGAAGCTGCGGTTGCTGTCCGGTGGGGTGGTGCATCTGGCGTGGTCGCGGGTGGTTGCCGGTGCGGAGCGGACGTTGGGGGAGGTGCTGGTGAAGGGTTTGACGTACTCGCCGGGTCAGCTGTTGCGGGTGCGTTTTGATGTGTCCGGTGCGGGTGTGACGGCGGTGTCCGGGTCGGTGTGGCCGGTGGGTTCGGTGGAGCCGGTGGCGCCGGTGATCTCGGGTACTGATTCCGAGCCGTCGTTGCAGGGTGCTGGTTCGATCGGTATCCAGGCCGGGTTGGCGTCGACGGTGACGAACGCGCCGGTCAGCTTCAGCTTCGACAACCTCGCGGTCACCGACCGCTCCGCGGGAGTCTGAGTCGAAGAACTGGCGCAACAGCGGCCACATGGGTCACAATGACCGCGTACGCATCTCGTGACCTGGGACGGACCGCTGGGGAAGGCGTCGCCGTCGAGTCGGAGGTGTGTGATGTCGAATGCCCGCACTGGGGTGCCTGGCCGGGCCATGCCCGCGACCCGCGGCGTGGTCTACCTGCACTGTGTCCCGTCGGCGATCGCGCCGCACGTGGAGTGGGCGCTGGCCGGCGTGCTCGGCCGGCCCGCGCGGCTGGAGTGGACCGGACAGCCGGCCGCCCCGCAGCACCTGCGCGCCGAGGCGGCCTGGACCGGTGCGATCGGCACCGGCGCGCGGCTGGCCGCATCGCTGCGCGCCTGGCCGATGCTGGTCTTCGAGGTGACCGAGGACGCGACCTGGGCCAGCGACGGCGAGCGGCTCGCCTACGTTCCCGGCCGGGGCTTTCACCGCTCGATGATCTCGGCGAACGGCGACGTCGTGGTCGGTGAGGAGCGGCTGCGCGGCCTGCTCTCGCGCGCCAAGAACGCCGACGACTACCGGCACGGGCTGGAGGAGCTACTCGGTTCGGCTTGGGACGCCGAACTTGAGCCGTACCGCTTCGGTGGTGACGGCGCCCCGGTGACCCTGCTGCACCAGGTGGTGTAGGGCCGCTACCGGCGGGTGACGATGCCGCGGACGAAGGCGGCCTGCCCGACGTGCTGCAGATCGTCGCTGATGACGCTGACCAGCCGCACTGCCAGCGTGACCGGCGGATCCCACGCGGTGTCCACGAAGCGGTCCAGGTCCGAGTCGCTCAGTTGTCGCACGTAGTCGATCGTCTGCCGGTGCGCCGCGTCGAAGTAGCCGGTCAGCAGGTCGGCGGACTCGACGCGCACCTGGCCCACCTCCTCGGACGACTGCCCGTAGCCGACGGTGTGCACGTCGAACGGCAGGCCGAACCGGTCCGACCAGCCCTGCCCGAGCCAGACCTGCTCGGTGCCTGCGACCTCGGCGACGTGATCGTCCTGCACGCGGCTCAGGTGCCAGACCAGCCAGCCGATCGAGTTCGCCTCGCGGTCGACGCGGAACGCGAGTTGCTCGGCGTCCAGTCCGTCGACCGCGCGATGCACGCTGTCGCTGATCCGGGTGAAGCCGTCTATCAACAGCTGCGCTGTCGTCGCCATGGTTCCACGCTATCCCGGGCGGACAATCCCGCCGCGACCACACCCCGATGTGACGGGTCCGGGAACGATCACGGGACCGTGGCCGGGCCGGGACGCGCTCAGAGCGGGATGTTGCCGTGCGCGCCGCGCCCGGTGGGAGCCGCGGCGAGTGCCTCGGCGAGCGCGGCCCGGGTCCGCGACGGGTCGAGCAGTTCGTCCACGACGCCGAGTTCCATCGCCCGCCCGACACCGCCCGCGATCCGCTCGTGCTCCTCGGCCAGTTGCGCGTGCAACGCCTCGCGCTCGCCGGGCTGCGCCGCCGCCAGCTTCTTGCGGTGCAAGATTCCTACCGCCGCCGAGGCGCCCATCACGGCGACCTCCGCGCCGGGCCACGCGAACACCCGGCTCGCGCCGAGTGATCGCGAGTTCATCGCGATGTAGGCGCCGCCGTACGTCTTGCGGGTCACCAGCGTGACGCGTGGGACGACCGCCTCGCCGAACGCGTGCAGCAGCTTGGCGCCGCGTCGCACGATGCCGTCCCACTCCTGGCCCACGCCGGGCAGGTAGCCGGGGACGTCGACCAGCACGAGCAGCGGGATGCCGAACGCGTCGCACATGCGCACGAACCGCGCCGCCTTCTCCGCCGATGGCGAGTCCAGGCAACCGCCCAGGCGCAGCGGGTTGTTCGCGATCACCCCGACCGTCCGGCCGGTCAGCCGGCCGAGGCCGGTGACGATGTTGGGCGCCCATTTCGCGTGCAGCTCGAGGAACGACGCGTCGTCGAGGACGGCACCGACCAGCGGGTGCACGTCGTAGGCCCGCTTCGGGTTGTCGGGCAGCATGGCCCGTAGGTCGGTGTCCGGGCCGACCTGCGAGAGGTCGAAGCCGCCCTGTTGCGCGAACAGCGTGCTCGCCTCGCGGGCCGCGGCGATCGCCTCCGCCTCGGTGTCGGTGACGATGTGCACCACGCCGCTGCGCCTGCCGTGCGTGTCGGCGCCGCCGAGTGATTCCATGTCGACGTTCTCGCCGGTCACCGAGCGCACCACGTCGGGTCCGGTCACGAAAACCCGGCCGCTCTGCGACATGATCACCAGGTCGGTGAGCGCCGGACCGTACGCCGCGCCACCGGCGGCAGCGCCGAGCACGACCGAGAGCTGCGGCACCCGGCCGGACGCGCGGATCATCGCCTGGAACACCAGGCCGACCGCGTTCAGGGCGAGCACGCCCTCGGCGAGCCGTGCGCCACCGGAGTGCCAGAGCCCGAGCACCGGCACCCGCTCGCGCACCGCCAGGTCGATCGCGTCCACGATGTGCGCGCAGCCCTCGGCACCCATCGCGCCGCCCATGACCGTCGCGTCGGTGCAGAACGCGATGGCCGGCGCGCCGTTGATCAGGCCGCGCCCCGCGCTCGCACCGCTGTCATCGCGCGGGCGCAGCAACTCGAGCGTCCCGGCGTCGAACAGGGCGCCCAGGCGCAGTTCGGGGTCGCGCGGATCGACTGCGGCCGGCGACTCGGCGAGCGCGGTCACGGCCTGCAGTTCCTCAGGCCTTGCAGAACAGCAGTGACGCGTTGTGGCCGCCGAACCCGAACGAGTCGTTGATCGCCGCCGTCACGGTCACCTTGCGGGGCTCGCGCGGGACGTCGACGCGCAGTTCGTCGTCGGGGTCGTCCAGGTTGATCGTCGGCGGGACGAGGTCCTCACGCACCGCGAGCACGGTGGCGATCGCCTCGATCGCGCCGGCCGCGCCGAGCAGGTGACCGGTCATCGACTTGGTGCTGGTGACCACGGTGTCCTCGCCGAACAGTTCGGCGAGCGCGGACGCCTCGCCCATGTCGCCGACCGGTGTGGACGTGGCGTGCGCGTTGACGTGCACCACCTCGTCGTAGGACAGCCCGGACCGCTCCACCGTCGCGCGCAGGGCACGCACCTGCCCGGCCTTGTCCGGAGCCACGATGTCCTTCGCGTCCGACGTGATGCCGGCGCCGGCGAGCACCGCGTACGGCGTGCGTCCGCGTGCCGCGGCCGAGGAGGCGCGCTCGATCACCAGCACGCCGGCGCCCTCGCCCAGCACGAACCCGTCACGCGCCTTGTCCCAGGGGCGGGACGCACGCTGCGGTTCGTCGTTGCGGCGGGACATCGCCTGCATCTTCGCGAAGCCGGCGATGTTCAGCGGGTGGATGCACGCCTCGGTGCCGCCGACGACGACGACGTCGGCGCGGTCCAGGTGGATCAGGTCGAGGCCGTGCGCGATCGCCTCGGACCCGGACGCACACGCCGAGACCGTCGTGTGCACGCCGGCCTGCGCGCCGACGTCCAGACCGACGTAGGCGGCCGGGCCGTTCGGCATGTTCATCGGGATCAGCAACGGCGACACCCGGTCCGGGCCCCTGTCGAGCAGGATGTCGTACTGGGCGAGCAGCGACGTCACCCCGCCGATGCCGGTGCCGATCACGACCGCGACCCGGGTCGGGTCCAGCCCCGCCTCGGCGGCCTTGCCCTCGAATCCGGCGTCGGCCCAGGCCTGGCGTGCGGCGACCATCGCGGCCTGCTCGCTGCGGTCCAGCCGGCGTGCCTGCACCCGCGGCAGCACCTCGGCCGGGTCGACGGCCATCGGCGCGCCGATGCGCACGGACAGGTCGGCGTAGCGATCGCCGGTCAGTGCCACGACGCCGGACCGGCCTGCGAGCAGGCCGGCCCAGAACGTCGCAACATCGCCCCCGATCGGCGTGGTGGCACCCAACCCGGTGACGACAACTGCTTCATGGCGAGCACTCATTGGATCTCCTTCCCCCCGCTGGCGCGGGGGGTCGTCGCGCCAAGCGCCTGACGGCGCAGCGAGTGCCTACCCAGCTCGCGCCGGGGATACCGCCCGCTTGCGGGGGAGCTCATCGCGTGTGGGTCGCCCTCAGTGGCTTTCGATGTACTTGACCGCGTCGCCGACGGTCTTGAGCTTGGGCAGCTCGTCGTCCGGGATCTTCACGCCGAACTGCTCCTCGGCGGCCATCGCGACCTCGACCATGGACAGCGAGTCGACGTCCAGGTCATCGGTGAAGCTCTTCTCGTCGGACACGTCCTCGGGCGAGACGTCGGCGACCTCCTGCAGGATGGAGGCGAGTCCGGTTCGGATCTCGTCGGCACTGGCCACGTGATTTCCCTTTCTGGTGGGGTACTGCGATGGGGGCGCGCCGGCCACAGCGGACGGCGCGCTAGCAAGCCTACGGAGCGAGGACGACCTGGGCTGCGTACGCCAGGCCGGAGCCGAAGCCGAGCAGCAGGATCGGGGCGCCGGACGGGATCTCACCGCGCTCGACCATGCGCGAGAGCGCCAGCGGGATCGTCGCGGCGGAGGTGTTGCCGGACGTCACGATGTCCTTGGCCACGATCGTGTCCGGGATGTCCAGCCGCCGCGCGATGGCGTCGATGATGCGCAGGTTCGCCTGGTGCGGGACGAACGCGGCGAGCTCGCGCGGCTCGATGCCGGCGCGGTGGCACGCCTCGATCGCGATCGGCGCCATGGACCCGGTCGCCCAGCGGTAGACGGCCTGCCCCTCCTGGCGGAAGAACCGGCTCTCGGCGTCGATGGCGACCGAGTCGAACTGGGCGCCGTCGCTGCCCCACACGATCGGGCCGATCCCGCGCTGCTCCGAGCCGCCGATCACGGCGGCGCCGGCGCCGTCGGCGAGGATCACGCAGGTGCTGCGGTCGTTCATGTCCAGCCACCCGGAGAACCGCTCGGAGGCGACGAGCAGCACGTTGCGGGCCTGGCCGGCGCGGATCGCGGCGTCGGCTGCCGCCAGCCCGTACTCGAAGCCGGAGCAGCCCGAACTCAGGTCGTACGCGCCGGGCGCGACGATGCCGAGCCGGCTGGCCAGCTGCGGTGCCGCGGCCGGGATCGGCTCGGGCATCGTGCAGGTGGCGACGAGCACGAGGTCGACCTCGCCGGTGGCCACGCCGCTGGTGGCCAGCGCCTTGCTCGCCGCGGCCTCGGCCATGTCGATGACGGTCTCGCCCGGGTCGGCCCAGCGCCGCTCGGCGATGCCGACGCGGGACTTGATCCACTCGTCGTCGGTGTCGACACCGCGGGCGATCAGGTCGTGGTTGGTGACGACGTTGGCCGGCCGGTAGTGGCCCAGCCCGAGGATCCGGGAGCCGGACGGGCCGCTGGTGCCCTTGAGTGTCGTGGTTCCCCTGAGCGTCGTGGCCATCAGAGGTCCGCCCCGCTGTGGATGCGGGCGACGGGTAGCCCGGCCGGCACGATGTCGCCGCTGGCACGCAGCCACTCGGTCAGCACGCCCGCCTGCGGCGCGAGGATCTCGTGCTGCTCGCGGTTGGTGGCGATGGTGCCGAGCGTGGCGCCGCGCGCGACGTCGCGGCCCTCGTCCAGACCGTCGGCGCGGGTGAACACGCCCTTGGCCGGCGTGACCACGATGCGAAAGTCCGGGACGTGCTCGCCCTGCGCGTACTGCCCGTGGTTCTCGATCAGCTGGCGGGCGCGGTCCAGGTCGTCGGGGGACTTGATCGCGAGCAGTTCGACCCCGGTGAGTTCGCGCTTGGCGATGCCGGTGAGGGTGCCGGCGGGGGCCAGCTCGATGGCGGCACCGACGCCCAGGTCGCGGCAGGTGCGCAGGCACAGGTCCCAGCGCACCGGCAGGGTCACCTGGCGCACCAGCCGGGCGATCAGTTCGGCGCCGGTGACCACCGCGGCGCCGTCGGCGTTGGACAGCAGGATCGGCCGCGGGTCGGCGATGCGCAGCGTGGCGGCGAACTCGGCGAGCGCCGTCTCGGCCGGTGCCATGTAGTGCGTGTGGAACGCCCCGGCAACGGCGAGCGGGCGGACGCGGGCACCGGCCGGTGGCGCCGCCGCAAGCTGGGCCAGCTTGTCCAGGGCGCCGGCGGCGACGATCTGGCCGGCGCCGTTGCGGTTGGCGGGGACGAGACCGGCTGCCTCGATGCCCGCGGCCACCTCGTCCGGGTCACCTCCCAGCAGCGCGGACATCCCGGTCGGGGTGAGCGCACACGCCGCGGCCATCTCGCTGCCGCGGCGGGCCGCGAGGCCGACCGCCTCGGCGCCGGTGAGCGCGCCGGACACGGCGGCCGCGGTCAGCTCGCCCACACTGTGGCCCGCGACCACGCGTTCGGCGTCGGACTCCAGCCCCAGCCGTTCGGCCACGATCACGCCCAGCGCGACGATCAGCGGCTGGGTGACCGCGGTGTCCTTGATCTCCTCGGCGGTGGCGGTCGTGCCGAGCCGCAGCAGGTCCAGTCCGGCGGCCTCGGACAGCTCGGCGACCTGCTCCGGGACTCCCGGCAGCTCCAGCCACGGCGCCAGCATCCCGGGACTCTGCGCACCCTGGCCCGGTGCGAAAACGGCGATCACGGCATCCACCATCTCGTGCGGCGGGTCGGCACCGCGACGGCGACACGGACAGCGTTTGACCGCGCCGGTTTGTAGGATAGCTCCAAATCTGAAGGGGAACTGTGCGCGACTGGCCGGTAACCATTGTGGGGTCGTCCCAAACGGAACGCCTCAGCCGGTCTCGTCCAGCCGGCCCAGCGTGAGCGCCAGGCGCAGCGTGAACGCACCGCGCGGATCGGTCGGGCTCTCGCCGCACACGTCGGTGACCCGGCGCAGCCGGTAGCGCACGGTGTTGGCGTGCACGAACAGCGCTCGCGCGGTCGCCTCGAGGGCACCCCCCGACTCCAGGAACGTGCTCACCGTCCGGACCAGGACCTCGCCGGCGGCCACCAGCGGGCGGTACACGGCCTCCAGCAGCGCCTCGCGCGCCAGCTCGTCGCCGGCCAGCGTCCGCTCCGGCAGCAGCGCGTCGGCCGCCACCGGCCGCGGTGCCGCCGGCCACGCCACGACGGCACGCAGCCCGCTCAGCGCGGCCCGGGTCACGGTGCTGGCCGCGGTCACCTCGCTCGCCTCCGGGCTGATCACGATCGGGCCCTCGCCGAACAGCGGCACCAGTTGCGCGGCGGCCGCCGCGGGGTCGGCGGCGCCGGCGAAGACGATCACCAGCCGGTTGCCGTGTACGCCGGCGAGCGCGTCCAGGCCCAACCGGCGGGTCAGCTCGTGCACCTCGTCCAGGGCATCGCGCGAGGACCGGCCGCCGTCGGGCTGCGTGCCGGCGATCGCGGTGATCGGCCCGGAGGCCCGCCAGCCCAGGGCGGCCAGCTGGCTCGGCAGCGGATCGCCGATGTCGGTGCCGCGCACCAGGCTGTCGATCACCAGGGCCTCGAGCCGGTCGTCCCACGAGCCGCGTGACTCGGCGGCCGTCGCGTACACCCGGGCCGAGGCGAACGCGATCTCGCGGCTGAACCGCAGCAGCTCCTCGCTGACGATCTCGGCCTCGTCCGGGCCGGCGAGCAGCGGCAGTTGCTCCTCGGCGACGAGGATCGACTCGCGGACCAGCTCGACGGTCTGCTGCAGGGTGACCGAGCGCGCCATCGCCTGCGGGGCGGCCGCGAACACCTCGCCGGTCAGCCGCAGCACGTCGTCAGGAGACCGCAGCCAGTCGACGTAGGACTGCAGCCCGGCCTGCACCACGAGCGTCACCCAGGACCGCTGGTCGGCGGGCAGCTCGCGGAACCAGACGAGCTCGTCGTCCATTCGGGCCACGCTCTGCGTGGCGAGCCGGCCGGTCGCCTGCTCGATGCGGCGGATCGTGTCCTCGCGCAGACCGGATCTCACCGGAGCAGCCTCCCACGCAGGCGCATCGCTACGGTGATGACCGTGGCCGATCCCCGCGATCCCGTCGCCGACCTGAAGCAGATCGCCTTCCTGCTCGAGCGCGCGCTCGAACCCAGCTACCGGGTGAAGGCGTTCCGGCGCGCGGCCGGCACGATCGCGGCGCTGCCGGCGGCCGAACTCGCCCAGCGCACCGCGGCGGGCACGCTCACCGAGCTGGCCGGCGTCGGCGACGTCACCGCCCGCTGCGTGACCGAGTCGTCGGCCGGCGAGGAGCCGGTCTATCTGCGCCGGCTGCTGGCCACCGAGGACACCCCGCTGGACGAGTCGACGGCGGCGATCCGGGCCGCGCTGCGCGGTGACTGCCACGCGCACTCGGACTGGTCCGACGGCGGCTCGCCGATCGAGGAGATGGCGCGCACCGCTCGCGGTCTCGGTCACGAGTACCTCGTCCTCACCGACCACTCGCCGCGGCTGACGGTCGCCCACGGGCTGACCGCCGAGCGGCTCGAGCAGCAGTTGGACGTCGTGGCCGAGCTCAACGCGACGTTCGCTGCCGAGGCCGCCGCCGGCGCGGCCGAGCCGTTCCGGATCCTCACCGGCATCGAGGTGGACATCAACGAGGACGGCACGCTGGACCAGAAGCCGTCGCTGCTCGGCCGGCTCGACCTGGTGGTCGCCAGCGTGCATTCCAAGCTGCGGATGCCGGCGCGGGAGATGACGCCGCGGATGGTTGCGGCGATCTCGAACCCGCACACCGACGTGCTGGGCCACTGCACCGGGCGGCTGGTGACCGGGGGACGCGGTAAGCGGCCGGAGTCCGAGTTCGACGCCGAGCTCGTCTTCGCCGCCTGCGCGCAGTTCGGGGTCGCGGTCGAGATCAACTCGCGGCCGGAGCGGCTCGACCCGCCGAAGCGGCTGCTGCGGCTGGCCGTGGAGGCCGGCTGCCTGTTCTCGATCGACACCGACGCTCACGCGCCCGGCCAGCTCGACTGGCAGCGCAACGGCTGCGAGCGTGCCGCCCGGTGCGGGGTCGACGTCTCGCAGGTGGTGAACAGCTGGGCGATTGCCGACCTGCTGGCCTGGACCGCCGGCCGGAGCGTCCCCGCACGCTGACCTGGATCCGGTCCGCGACCCGTCGTCCGCCTGGCACGATGGGTCGATGCAGCGGTTCGGCGGGCTCACCGTGTTGCGCGCGGGGGAGCGGTACCGCACCGACCTGCCCGGCGTGCGCTCGTGGCACTGCTTCTCGGCCGGCTCGCACTACGACCCGGACAACCTCTCGTTCGGGTCGGTGCTCGGCGTCGACGAGCACCTGGTCGAACCGGGCGCCGGTTTCGACTGGCACGCGCACCGCGGCGTCGAGATCGTCTCGTTCGTGCTGGACGGGGTACTGCGGCACGAGAGCGATACGGACGAGCGGCTGGTGTCGCAGGGCGAACTGCTGCGGCAGGACGCGTCCGACGGGTTGCGGCACCGGGAGACGAACGGCGGGGACACGCCGTTGCGGTTCGTGCAGACGACCTGGCTGGCCGGTGCCGGAACGTCCCTCGACCTCGTGCACGGCGCCGCCCGGGTGAGCGCGCCGCGAGCGCACCTGTTCGTGGCACGCGGCGCGTTCGGCTGCAACAGCGGGCCGGCGGACGACGGCGTGGCGTTGCGCGCCGGCGACAGCGTGCGGGCGGACGGGCTGGTGACCCTCAGCGGCTCGGGCGCGGTGCTCGTCGTGCGCTTGGCCCGGTAGCAGGGCGACACGCCGGCCGGCGCCCTGCTACCGGGCCAAGCCAGATCAGCTGTCGCCGCCGATCGTGCCGGTGCCCGCCGCGTTCACGTCGAGCAGCCGGTAGCGGTCGAACGCCTCCTGCGGCGCCTCGGCCTTGACCTCGCCGCGCTTGGCGAGCTGCTCCAGCACGCCGACCACGATCGACTGGGCGTCGACGTGGAAGAAGCGCCGGGCAGCCCCCCGGGTGTCCGCGAAGCCGAACCCGTCGGTGCCCAGCGAGTTGTACTCACCTGGCACCCAGCGCGAGATCTGGTCCGGGACGGCCCGCATGTAGTCCGACACCGCGAGGAACGGGCCCTCCGCGTCGGCCAGCTTGGCGCTCACGTACGGCGTGCGCGGCTCCTCCGCCGGGGCGAGCAGGTTGGCGCGCTCGCACTCGATCGCCTCGCGACGCAGCTCGTTCCAGGACGTCACCGACCAGACGTCGGCGTCGACGCCCCACTCGTCGGCCAGCTCGCGCTGCGCGTCCAGCGCCCACGGCATCGCCACACCGGACGCGAGCACCTGCGCCCGCGGGCGGTTGTTCGGATTGTCGTTGGCGGGCGCATACCGGTAGATCCCCTTCAGCAGTCCCTCGACGTCCAGGTCGTCGGGCTGCGCCGGCTGGTTGATCGGCTCGTTGTAGATCGTCAGGTAGTAGAAGACGTCGTGCTCGCTCACCTCGGCGGTGTCGTAGGAGCCGATGCCGTACATCCGCTTGAGCGCGTCCTGCACGATGTAGGACACCTCGAAGGCGTAGGCCGGGTCGTAGGCGACGCACGCCGGGTTCGTCGAGGCCAGCAGCAGCGAATGGCCGTCGGCGTGCTGCAGCCCCTCACCGGTCAGCGTGGTGCGACCGGCCGTGGCGCCGAGCACGAAGCCCCGGCCGAGCTGGTCCGACAGCGCCCAGAACTGGTCGCCCGTGCGCTGGAACCCGAACATCGAGTAGAAGATGTAGAACGGGATCATCGGCGTGCCGTGCGTCGAGTAGGACGTGGCAGCGGCGGTGAACGAGGCGAGCGCGCCGGCCTCGCTGATCCCCTCGTGCAGGATCTGGCCGGTCTTGGACTCCTTGTACGACAGCAGCAGATCGCGGTCGACCGCGTCGTACTGCTGGCCGTGCACCGAATAGATCTTGGCCGTCGGGAAGATCGCGTCCAGGCCGAACGTGCGCGCCTCGTCCGGGATGATCGGCACGAAGCGCGAGCCGATCTCCTTGTCCTTGATCAGGTCCTTGAACAGCCGCACCGTGGCCATCGTGGTCGCGATCTGCTGCTTGCCCGAGCCCGCGCGCAGCTCGGCGTAGGCGGACTCGCCAGGCAGCGTGAGCGGCTTGGACCGCACGATCCGCTTCGGCGACGCACCACCGAGCGCCGCGCGGCGCTCCTTCATGTACTGGATCTCGTCGGACTTCTCGCCCGGGTGGTAGTACGGCGGCAGGTCGGCCTCGAGCGCCTCGTCCGAGATGGGCAGGTACAGCCGGTCGCGGAAGGCCTTCAGATCGGCCTTGGTCAGCTTCTTCATCTGGTGCGTGGCGTTGCGTCCCTCGAACGACTCCAGGGTCCAGCCCTTGATCGTCTTGGCCAGGATCACGGTCGGCTGCCCGACGTGGTTGCGTGCCGCCTCGAACGCCGCGTACACCTTGCGGTAGTCGTGGCCGCCGCGGGACAGCTTGCGCAGGTCGTCGTCGCTGAGGTCCTCGACCATCCGGCGCAGCCGCGGGTCGCCGCCGAAGAAGTGCTCGCGGATGTAGGCGCCGGTCTCGACGGTGTATGTCTGGTACTGCCCGTCCGGCGTGGTGTTCATCTGGTTCACCAGCACGCCGTCGCCGTCCTTGGCCAGCAGCGGATCCCAGTCCCGTCCCCAGATCACCTTGATCACGTTCCAGCCGGCGCCGCGGAAGTAGGACTCCAGCTCCTGGATGATCTTTCCGTTGCCGCGGACCGGACCGTCCAGCCGCTGCAGGTTGCAGTTGATGACGAAGGTCAGGTTGTCCAGCTCTTCGCGGGCCGCCACGCCGATCGCGCCGAGCGACTCGATCTCGTCCATCTCGCCGTCGCCGAGGAAGGCCCATACGTGCGAGTTCGACGTGTCGGCCAGCCCGCGCGCGTGCAGGTAGCGGTTGAACCGCGCCTGGTACACGGCGCTGATCGGGCCGATGCCCATCGAGACGGTGGGGAACTCCCAGAACTCGGGCATCAGCCGCGGGTGCGGGTAGGAGGACAGGCCGTACGGGGCGTGCGACTTCTCCTGGCGGAACCCGTCCAGATGCCGCTCGGTGAGCCGGCCCTCGAGGAACGCGCGCGCGTAGATGCCGGGGGAGGCGTGCCCCTGGAAGTAGACCTGGTCGCCGGTGCCGGTGGCGAGGTCCTTGCCGCGGAAGAAGTGGTTGTAGCCGACCTCGTAGAGCGAGGCTGCGCTGGCGTAGGTGGCGATGTGGCCGCCGACGCCGACCAGCTTGTTCGCCCGGGAGACCATGATCGCCGCGTTCCAGCGGATGTACGCGCGGATGCGGCGCTCGATGTCCTCATCGCCCGGGAACCACGGCTCGCGCTCGGGCGGGATGGTGTTGATGTAGTCGGTGCTGCGCAGCGCGGGGACGCCCACCTGGCGCTCTCGCGCGCGCTCGAGCAACTTGAGCATCAGGAACCTGGCGCGTTGCCGGCCGTCGGTGTCGATGGCGGCGTCGAAGGACTCGAGCCATTCGCGCGTCTCGTCCGGATCGATGTCCGGAAGCTGGCTGGGCAGACCGTCAGTGATGATGCTGAACCTGTCGCGTGTCACCCCTCCAGTGTGCTCTACTGCGGGCCACTAAGGTCAGCAGGTGGGTTACCGCTTGGTAGCGCAGCGCAGTCGACGTAGGAGGGTGGCACCGTGAGCAGCAACCCCGCCGGGGGTCCAGCGGCCGTGAGTGGGCCGGGCACCGCCGAGCGGATGGGGATCAAGCCCCAGATGATCGTGATGGAGTTCGGCAGCGACGAGGACATCGACCAGGAGCTGCGCACTGCGATCGAGCAACTCACGGGCGAGGAGATCGTCGGCGAGGACTCCGACGAGGTCGTGGACGTGGTGCTGCTCTGGTACCGCGACGGTGACGGCGACCTGGCCGACCTGCTGGTGGACGCGATCGCGCCGCTGGCCGACGACGGGTTCATCTGGCTGCTGACGCCCAAGCGTGGTCGCGACGACTACGTCGAGCCCTCCGACGTCACCGAGGCCGCGGCGATCGCCGGCCTGTCGCAGACTTCCATCACGACGGCCGGGCCGCACTGGTCCGCCGCACGGCTGGTCGGGCGCAAGGCGCGGGGGAGCAAGCGATGACGGTCGCGGCCGGGGAGCAGGCCCCGGACTTCACGCTGCGGGACCAGAACAACGAGGAGTTCACCCTGTCGGCGTACCGCGGCAAGCAGGCGGTACTGATCATCTTCTACCCGCTCGCGTTCACCGGCATCTGCACCGGCGAGCTGTGCTCGGTGCGCGATGACCTGCACACCTTCCAGAACGACGCGGTGCAGGTGGTGAGCGTCAGCGTCGACTCGGTCTACTCGCACAAGATCTTCAGCGAGCGCGAGGGGTACCAGTTCCCGCTGCTGGCGGACTTCTGGCCGCACGGTGCCGTCGCCCAGCTGTACGGCGTGTTCAACGAGGACGCGGGCTTCGCCAACCGCGGCACGTTCCTGGTCGACAGGACCGGGGTCGTGCGGTTCGCCGAGCTGAACGGCCCCGGTGAGGGACGTGACGCGCAGACCTGGCGGGACGCCATCGCCGCTCTCTAGGCGCTGCAGCCCTCGCTAGGCGGGGCGATGGGCGCGCAGCAGCGTGTCGATCGCGGGGCGCGGCGCGCCGTCGACCGGGCGCAGCACCTGCTCGGCCTTGTCGATCCCGAGCCCCGTGCCGTCCAGGTCCTCGACGAGGTCCTCGGCGCTGTACAGCACGGTCGCGTCCTGCGGGCCGCCGGTTCCCGCGGTCAGGTTCAGCGAGTGATGGGCCACCACGAGCAGGACGCCGCCCGCGGTCAGGCTCTGGGCGGCGGTTCGCACGACGGCCCGGCGTTCTGCCGCGATCACCTGCAGGTAGCTGATCAGGACGAGGTCGACGGGCTGCCGATGCCGGTAGCGCGTCACGTCCGCGCAGATCCACTCGATCGGGTGCCCGACGGCGGTGCGCAGTTCGGCCGCGCCGCCTTTCTGCAGGCCGACCGCGGAGAAGTCGACCGCGCTGACCCGCCAGCCGAGTTCGGCCAGCCACAGTGCGTTGCGGCCCTCGCCGCAGGCCAGGTCCAGGACGGTGCCGGGGTCCAGCGCGGCGCACTCCTGCTCCACCCAGCGGTTGGGCGCGGCTCCCCAGACCAGCTCGCTCGCCGCGTACCGCTCGTCCCAGGTGTCGGCGTTCACCGCACCACCCGGCCGTAACGGTCGGCGAGCCGGGCCGCGCGTGCCTGCTCGGGCGTCTGCTGGTCGGGTATCACGACGTCGTCGACCTCTCGGTCGTCGTCGCGGTGGCTGCGGGTTTCCGCGCGGGCGACCACGAACGGGGCAGCGAGGGCGAGCAGCGCGAACAGGTACCACTGGATGATGTAGGCCACGTGCTGCGGTTCGATCGCGCCACCTGCCGGGTTGGACAGGTCGGGGGCGGGGATGGCGGTGAGGCCGGCGGTGCCGGGTTGTCCGGCGTGCAGCTCGACGTAGCCGGCGTACACGGGCGTGCCGAGCCGGACGGCCTGCAACCGCGGGTTGATCGCCTCCAACTGCTTTCCGCCCAACTGCGTGGCGCGGTCGTTTCGCGTCTCGGCGGGTTGCACGCGGGCGGTCACGCTGACCTGGCCGGTCGGCGCTGCGGGGACGGTGGGCAGGCTGCCGCTCCGGGCCGCGGTGCCGGAGATGAAGCCGCGGACGACGAGCAACGTGCCCTGCGAGGTGCGCAGCGGGGTGAGCACGAGATAGCCGGTGTCTCCGTCGACGGTGCGCTGGCGGACCAGCGCCTGCCCGGCGGGCTGGTATGTCCCGGTCGCGGTGACCGTGCGGTACTGGATCGAGTCCGCCGACGGCGTGCCCTTGCCGACGAGCGGCAGTACGTCGCCCACCGCAGTCGTGGCCGCGTGGGCGTTGTTGCGCAGCGCGTCGTTCTCGGTGACCTTGCCGGACAGCCGGGAGATCTGCCACGTCCCGGCGAGGACGCAGATCGCCGCCACGATCAGCATGAGCACCGACAACGCCGCGTAACGCGGCTCGCGCAACGTCCTCAGCACGACTCAACGGTACGGCGCGCCCGGCCGCCGCGGGCCGGTACCCTGATCCGAGCCCGCGGACCGCGGGTGACAGGGCGCTTAGCTCAGCGGGAGAGCACTCGGCTTACACCCGAGCGGTCACTGGTTCGATCCCAGTAGCGCCCACCACCTACAAATCCGGATTTCGGGGCTCTTCGGATCTCAGCGGGGTCGCTGAGTGTCGTTGGGTTGGAAGTGGGACGAAGGCGCTTCAGCTTGAGGTGTGAGCCAACAAGTTCGAAGCACCTTCGTCGTGTCCGAGCCTAGCGAGATCGTCCAGGCCTTGGTCGGGCTGAAGGATGTTCGGGTCCTGCGCTATGCCCGTCGTGGTCCCGAGGTCGAGCTAGTCATCGAGCAGGTCGTCGTCGACCCGCGCTGCCCGGCCTGCGGTGGCCCGGCGCGGGTCAAGGAGCGGCCGTTGGTCCGTTACGTCGATCTGCCGGTCTATGGCACGCCGATGCGGTTGGGGTGGCGTAAGCATCGGATGCGCTGCCCGGGCTCCGGCGTGCCCGACACGGACCTGGGTGCTCGGCGATCACCGGATCGCGGCGAAGTCCTGCACGACCGCGATCGGGTTGGACGAGACCAGCTTCGTGCGCCTGGCCCATGCCCGCACCAGCTACGCGACCACGGTCTGCGACGTGGCGCATCATCAGATCATCGACATCCAGTTCCGCAAGTTCCACAACTACCGAATCCGAGCCCTGCTCTACGCCGGCAAACCCAACTGGCGCGTCCTCGGATCCATCGTCGTACAGTGACAGCCCACCCCGCCAGAATCCGATGAGCCGATTTCGGCCGGATGTGTGACACGGGTCAGCAACATTCACAGTCAGCAGTCTTCGAGCGGGCTCTGGTGTCAGGTGGCGTTGGTGAGGCGGCTGCGTTCGGCGGCGGCGTGATACTGCGCCGGATCTCCGGGCAGGATGTCGAGGTGGACGATACGGTCGGGGTCTTCGCCGACAATGTCGATCACCAGCGCGTACGCGGGCTCCTCGTCGGCGCCGGCGACGACGATCTCGCCGGGGACGATGACCGCGGGATCGCGGGCGTCGTCGAGAAACGTCCAGACATAGCCGGTGTCATCGATCTGCTGGACGTCGCACACGATGTCGACTGCACTCATCGTTCCTCCTTCCACGCCCGATGGTAGGGGTTCTGCACCACGTCCCGCAGCGCCAATTCCAGCAATCGTTCGAGGCTGGCTTCGGGAGCACGTTCGGCCACGATCGTCTGGTGTGGCGCCGAGAAGGTCGGCAACACGAGGAAACCGCCTGCGAGCGTGTCCGACACGCTGATGCAGGCGACGAACGACCTGGTCCGGACCCGTCCCTCTCGGAGCAGGTGGTCGACGTCGTCGCCGTCTGCTGCCAGCTCGGCGCTGATGCCGCGGCAGGGCGTCCCGGCGAAGGTGAACGCCCGCGCTGTTCGCGCCGCGTCGTGCTCGATCTGGTCGAGGGTCAATGGCGAACCACGCAACAGCAGACTGCTGCCGAGCAGATCCTCGTCGCGTCGGTATGTGCTGCTCGATCGGCTTGACCGCCATGATCGCGATCGTCCCAGCACCCACCGACAGATTCGGATCCGTCCTACCAGCCGAGGACCGGGCCGGCGGCCAACACCCGGTTCGCATGAGGGAAAGTAAGGCCCACCGCCTACAGCCCCCGGATTCCGGCCGGATGTGTGACAGCTCAGGGTCGACATACAACGATTCACATGTGGCATACAATCAAGGCCATGACCGCTGACCGTGTCATGACGATCTCTCGTAACGGCCAGGTCTCCATCCCTGCCGATACGCGTGCGCGGTGGAACACCCGGCACGTGATCGTGGTCGACCTCGGCGACCGAGTCGTGCTACGTCCCGCAGCGGCGGCTCCTGTCGCGGAACTCCAAGGCAAGTACCGCGGGCGTGGGCCGTCTTCCGACGCAATGCGCCAAGAGGAGCGTCGACGGGCCCGCGTGCGTTGACCGTCTTGGACGCGTATGCGGTTCTCGCGTTCCTGCGTGACGAGCCAACTGCGGCCGAGGTCCGCCCACTACTGGAGGCCGGTGATGCGCTGCTCACCGCGGTCGGGCTAGGAGAAGTCCTCGACCACCTTGTCAGGCTCACCGGTGTCGACGAGGAAGTAGCCGTGCTCGACCTGGCCGAGTTGGGATTGATCGATGCTGTCGCTGTAGACGCTAGGACGGGCGCCGCGAGCGGACGATTGAGGGCCCGGCACTACCACCGCCTGCGATGCGCAGTGAGCATGGCCGACTGTGTCGCGGCAGAGATCGCCCGGGCCAGGAGCGACGTGCTTGCTACCTCCGATCCGCACCTGCTGGATGTATGTGCCCGCGAGTCCGTCGACGTCGTCGTCCTGCCCGGATCTGACGGGACACGGTGGACAGCCCCGACCTGAGCGGTTGGGTCGCGGTGCACCGCGACCAGTTCGGCGAAGGTGCGTTGAGTGCGTTCGAGCATCTGCTGGCGCTGTTGGGCAGTCTTGCTGGTCACGCTTGGATAGTTTGATCCAACGGAGGCTCTTGACTCCGATCTTGGCGAAGGTGCCCCGTTGCTGGTAATCCAAGACCCGTGGGTCGATCGCGCGCGCCTGCCGCCAAGAAAGCAGGTCATCGCGTGTCATCGCGCGTTGGAAACCGTCCGCGGCGAGGTCGATCAAATCGACCTCGTGCCCGCCTAGCCTCGCGCCGCGGATCGCCGCAGCGGCGACCGCCGCTGCGGCAGGAACTCGACGAGACCGGGAACACGGCTACAGCCGGACGGGCCAGCCAGCGACTACCAGGTGCCGGTTCGTAGGTGGGTGGGTAAGGCCCACCCCTGCTTGCGCCTCGGCCATTGCCGCTCGCTCACGGCGGCCAGCACCTGAGGGTCAGCGCAGCCACGAGTAAACGATCGCGTCCCATCGGTTCAGGCGTCGCGCAGCCGCAGGGCGGCGGTGGCGGCGAGCAGGGCCGCGCCGGCCCAGGCCGCCAGGACGCCGAGCCCGGCCCACGGTCCGATCGGGAGGTCGCTGACGTCGCGGGTGTGCTGGATGGCCAGTCCGGCGTCCATCGGACCGATCTGCGTCAGGTGCCGCCGCCAGGTCGGGTTGCCCACGGCGGCGGCGATGATGGGGAACAGGTAGAGCAGCGCGAGCACGATGCCGACTGCGACAGCCGAGTCGCGCACGGCCGTCGCGATCCCGAGGCTGAGCAGCGCGATCAGGACGAGGTAGAGCACCGAGCCGCCGGCGGCGCGCAGGGTCGGGCCGTCGCCGAGCGACACGAGCGCATAGCCGTGCGCGGCGGTGAAGCCGTTGCCGGGCAGCAGGAGCCGGGCGGCGAGCAGCGAGCAGAGGACGGCAGCGGTGCCGGCGGCAAGGGCAACGGCGACCACGACGGCGGCCTTGGCGGCGAGCATGCTGACGCGCCGGGGTATCGCGGTGAGCGTAGCCGCGATCATGCCGGTGCCGTACTCGGCACTGATGGCCGACACGGCGAGGATGGCGATCATGGCCTGGCCGAGGTCGATCCCGGTGAGGCCGGTCCTGGCGAGGTCCTGCTGGCCGCCGGTGCGGTACTCGGCCGCTGCGGCGGACGCGGCGCTGAGCCCGGCGGTCAGGATGATCGCGGCCAGCGCGAGCCAGGCCGCGGCCGGGGTGGTGCGCAGCTTGGTCCATTCGGCGTGCAGTGCGTGGCTGAAGTCGATCCGCGTGGCCCGACCGGTTCTCATGCGTCCCGCCGGCGCAGCAGGACCGCTGCCGCGCCCAGCGCGAGCGCGGTGTAGCCGGCCAGCACCGCGAGCCCGGCCCACGCCGGCAGCGGGTAGTAGCCGTTGCTCGGGGTGTAGTCACCGGCCACCTGCGGGTACTGGATCAGGGTTTGCTGGACGGCGAACGACGCGGCCGGGGTGAGCCGCAGCAGCCACTGGCCGGCGCCGACCGGTAGCAGCGAGGCGACGGCCAGGACGTAGGGCAGCACGATGGCCACGATGACGGCAGTGACCGCGCCGGCGCCGCGACGCACGATGACACCCATGGCGAGCGCGGCGACGGCGGCCAGGGCCAGCAGCGCGCCTGTGCCCAGAACGATCCGTAGCCACGCGGCCGTGCTGAGCGGGTAGAGGAAGTTGCCGTTGCTGTGCAGCAGGTTCCGGGCGAGCGGCACGGTGATCGCCGCGGCGACCAACCCGGTGACGAACGCGGCGGCGCCGATGACGACGGCCTTGGCGGCCAAGACGCGGTGCCGGCGCGGGCTCGCGGTCAGCGTCGTGTGGATGAGACCACGCCGGTACTCGGAGGTGACGAACAGGCCGGCCACCACGATCAGCGCGATCAGCCCGGCGAAGGTGCCGATGAGCACGCGGTCCGGGTCCAGCCCGGGGCCGGTCCCGGGCACGACCGGCCCGATGTCGCCGGAGCCGGTCACTCCGATCGCGTCACCGGACCCGCTGAAGCTGCCACGGTGGATTGCCGGGCCTTGATTGTTGCCGCCGAGCTCGGTGCCCGTCCACGCCGCGCTGGGCCAGCCGCCCTGCAGGCTGAGCCGATCGAAGCGGGCGCTCGCCTGGGTGGGGTCGCCGTGCGCGCTCTCCCCGCCGCCGATCGGGTTGCTGATTCGCACATGGTCCGGCGAGGCGGCGAACAGCCCGGCCGGGACGGTCGAGGGCAGCCCGGTGAGGCGGGCGCTGCCGACCTTGCTCCAGCGCGTGCCGTCGAGCGAGTCGTAGCCGGTCACCGTGTCGCCGTGGCGGGCCAGTCGCAGCCAGCGCGGCGAGGCCGCGGAGGGAGTGCCGGGTGTTCCCGCTGCGTCGTGCGTGTAGTCGTACTGGAACCGCACCCCGTGCGCACCGGTGATCATGATCGCCGCGTACGCCGAGCCGGGGGCCGTGCTCGCTCTGATGATCAGCCCGGCCTTCGACCACGGTTGCACACCGGGCTTGGCGTCGGCGAACGGCCGGTCCGGTGCGGCGTCGCTGGAGGCGATGAGGCCGGTGAGCGAGTCCGCCCGAACGGTGATGCTGCCGTCAGCGGTCAGCGGTCGGTTCACGAAGTAGAACTCGTCGTTCACCGGCTCACCGCCCGGGCCGGTCAACGGCGCGGGGGCGCTGCCGCACACCGGCGTGGACTGTCCCGGGCCCGGGCGGCAGACGGAGCTGTTACCGAGCGAGCTGAACACGCCTAGCGACACGATCAGCAGGGCCGCCACGACCAGGCCGATCAGCCAGCCGCGGACGGTGCGTAGCTTGGTCCACTCCGCGTGCAGCAGCTGGGCGAACCCGTCGCGGCCGGCCGGCGTGGGCGAGCGGTAGCCGGGCATCGTGGCGGCGCTCACCGGCTCGGCTCCTCTGCCGCCGTGGCTCGGAACTCGACCTGATCGCGAGTCAGCTCCATGTACGCCTCCTCCAGCGTGGCCCGATGGGCGGAGATCTCGGTGAACGGGATAGCCGCCTCGTTCAGCATCGCCACGACCTCCCCCGTGCCGAGGCCGGCTACGGTCAGCGCGTCGCGGTCGCTCATCGTCACGGTGGCGCCGGAGTGCGCGAGCACTCTCATCGCGTCTGAGCGCGCCGCCGTGCGCAGCGTGACTCGCCCCCCCGATGCGGCGGCGATCAACTCCGCCACGCCGGCATCGGCGACCAGCTGCCCCCGGCCGATCACCACCAGGTGAGTGGCGGTGTCCTGCAGTTCGCTCATCAGGTGGCTGGATACCAGCACCGCGCGCCCCTCGGCCGCCAGCGCGCGCAGGAAGCCGCGCATCCAGACGATGCCCTCCGGGTCCAGGCCGTTGAACGGCTCGTCGAGCATCAGTACCGCGGGGTCGCCGAGCAGTGCGGCCGCGAGGCCCAGCCGCTGCCGCATTCCGAGGGAGTACCCGCCGGCCTTACGCCGGGCCGCGCTCTGCAAGCCCGCTTGCTCGATCACGTCATCGACCCGCTTGGCGCCGAGGCCTTGCGAGTGGGCCAGCCACAGCAGGTGGTTGCGGCCGCTGCGACTCGGCTGCAGCGCGGCGGCGTCCAGCAGCGTCCCGAGATGGCTGAGCGGGTGGCGCAGGCTTGCGTACGGGCGCCCCCCGATCGTCGCGCTGCCCTCGTCGGCCGCGTCCAGGCCCACGATCACCCGCATGGTGGTTGACTTGCCCGCGCCGTTCGGGCCGACGAATCCGGTGACCTGCCCAGCGGTGACGGTGAATGACAACCCGTCCAGCGCTACGGTCGCGCCGAACCGCTTGCGCAGTCCGGCGACCTCGATGCTTGCGTCCATGGCGTCGACGCTAGGCAGCCGCACCCGGCAGGTCGTCACTCTCAGGAGCCATCTTCAACGTCCCTCGTAGGAGGGACGACGAGCTGGCGGGTGGGCGGCGACAATGATCAGCGTGCACCACATGAGGTCGCGGGTCGGTGGCTGGGTGGAGACCGGACGCCGGCTCGCCGCCGCCCGGTCGGCCCCGGCCGTCACGGTCCTCGTGCTCGCGCTGGCCGCGGCGAGTGAGGCGACCGGGCGTGCGCTGGTCACCGGTCTGGACGCACAGGCGACCATCGTGCTCGGCGTGCTCGCCCTGGCCGGCACGCTGCCACCGGCCGTCCTGGGCGTGACCGGGTCCGCGATCGCGGTCAGCGCGGTCAGCGTGACGTCGCTGGCGGCGTTCCACGCCCTCACCGTCGCCGGCGCGATCATGCAACTCGGGGTCCTGTTCCGGCTCGGACGCAGCGGCGAATGGCGCCACGCGGCGGGCCTGCTCGCGCCGGCGCTCGCCGTCCCGTTCCTGGCGCTCGCCCTGGCCGGCTCCCGCCCGAGCGCCTCCGAGGCCGGGATCCTGACCGTCCTGCTCGCTGCCCTGGCGCCGGCAGCCGCGTGGTCCGGCCGCGCCTACCGGGCGCGCAGCGAAGCGATCGCGCATGACGCCGCCCGGCGGGTCGTCGCCGACACCCTGCTCGAACACACCGCTCGCGGCGAGCGGGCGCGCATCGCCCGCGAGTTGCACGATGTGGTCGCGCACCACATCTCCATGATCGCGGTGCAAGCCGAGACCGCGCGGCTCACCACTGCGGGCCTGACACCTGCCGGCGCACGCAGGCTGGCCGCGATCGGCGACACCGCGCGCGCCGGGCTCTTTGAGATGCGCCGGTTACTGGGCGTGCTTCGTGACGACACCGGCGAGCCCGCCGCGCGGGCGCCGCTACCTGGTCTGGCGCAGCTTGCCGAGCTGGTCGACGAAGCCCGGGACATCGCCGGCGCGGCCACCCGCCTGATCCTGCACGGAGCTCCCGCGCCGCTGGATCCCGGTGTCGAACTCGCCGCCTACCGCATCGTCCAGGAAGCCCTCACCAATGCGCGCCGCCACGCCCCCGGAGCGGCCGTCGACGTGGAGTTGCACTTCACCGGCGACACGCTGCAGCTGCGCGTCCGCGACAACGGCCCCGGCCCACCCCTTGCGCCGCGCACCGACTCGGACCCGGCCGGACACGGCCTGCTCGGCATGCGCGAGCGCGCCATCGCGGTCGACGGCCGGCTGCAGACCGGCCCGGCCCCCGGCGGGGGCTTCCTCATCACCGCTGTGCTGCCCGCCGGGGCCGGGGCCGGCGCATGACCACGACCGCGCTCTCACCCATTCGCGTCGTCGTCGCCGACGACCACCAGGTGGTCCGCGCCGGGTTCGCCGAGCTGCTCGACACCCAGCCGGACTTCCGCGTCGTCGGCACCGCCGCCGACGGCGCCGACGCCGTGCGCACCTGCCGTGAACTGAACCCGGACGTCGTGCTGATGGACGTGCGAATGCCCGGCATGGACGGCATCGAGGCCACCCGGCAACTCACTGCCGCCGGCGACGGCCCGCGCGTGCTCATCCTCACCACCTTCGACCTGGACGAATACGTGTACGACGCACTGCGCGCCGGTGCCAGCGGCTTCCTGCTCAAGGACGCCACCGCCGAACGGCTCTTCGACGCCGTCCGGGTGATCGCCGCCGGTCAGGCGCTGCTCGCGCCGGCCGTCACCCGCCGCCTCATCACCGAGTTCGCGCACCAACGCCCCGTCGCCGACAGTCCCGCTACCGTGCTGCTCGCAGCACTGACCGCTCGCGAGACCGAGGTCCTGCGCCTGCTCGCCGAAGGCCTGACGAACCTCGAGATCGCCGAACGCCTCGTCGTCACCGAACAGACCGTCAAGACCCACGTGAGCCGCCTGCTTGCCAAACTGGGGCTGCGCGATCGCACGCAGGCCGTCATCACCGCGTACGAAACCGGGCTGGTCCGCGCACGCAACGGCCGACCGGAGAGCGGACCGAGCTGACACCGGCCGGTGTGGAAACGGCAGACCGGGCAGTATGGGGGCATGGGCCTGGCAGAGATCGCCGACCGGCTGTACGGGGTGCACCCCGGCGAGTTCACGCACAGCCGCGACGACGAGGTGCGCGCGGCCAAAGCAGCCGGTGACTCGGCGCTCGCGGCCCGGGTGAAGCTGCTGCGCCGCCCTTCGACCAGCGCGTGGCTGGTGAACACGCTGGTGCGGCAGGCCCCGGACCAGCTGGACGAACTGCTGCAGCTGGGCGAGGAGTTGCGTGCGGCCCAGCTCAACTTCGGCGGGCCGCAGCTACGCCGGCTGGTGGAACGGCGCCGGTCGGCGATCAGTGAACTGACCGTCACCGCGGTGCGGCTGTCGGTCGCCGCCGGGCATCAGGTGGGCGATCCGGCCATCCGCGAGGTCGCCGCAACGCTCGACGCCGCCGTGATCGACGAGGCTGCCGCGGAGGCGGTGCGCTCGGGACGGCTGCTGCGCCGGTTGGACGCCGCAGGGTTCGACGCGGTCGACGTGGAGGGCGCGGTGGCGGTGCCGGATGCCGACGGCGGCGCCGGGTCCAACGGACGGGCCCGGCCGGCGTTGCGCGCGGTTCGGACGCCGCCACGCGAGCTGCCCGCGCGCCCCAGCGCTCAGCAGCAGGCCGCGGACGCCGCCCGAGAGAGGGCGGCGGTCGCCGAGCGGGCGCTGGTGCGCGCCGAGGCCGCCCTCGGCTCCGCCGCCGAGGCGTTCGAGCGGGCGTGCCGTCACGTCGAACACATCGAGCAGGAACTCGCCGACGCGCGCAAGGCGCTGGCCGACTCCCGGCACGCCGCCGCGTCGGCGCGGCAGGACCGCGACGCAGCCAAGCGCGCCCGCGACTCGGCCCAGGCCGTACTGACGCGCGCCGACGCGGCGCTGGGGTCGTGACGTGCAGGAGCTGACAAGGCGGCGATTGCGCCGGGTGGGTGAGTTCGTGCTGCGCTGGGCGCTGCGGATCGCGCTGCCGTTGGCGGGGGCGTCGGCCATGCTGCACCTGTTCCCGTACCACGCGATCGCCGGCGGCGTCCGGTTCAAGGTCGCGGCGACCCTGTTCACCCGGTCCGGCATCACCGCCGACACCACCTTCGGCAGCTGGATCTTCGGCAACGTCGACGGGTTGCCGATCGGGATCCACCTGAGCCCGCAGAACGTGGACGTGGTGAAGATGGCGTCGGCCGCCACCGCGGACCCGCAGGCCTACGTCGACTCGCTGCGCGAGGACTTCTCCGCGCAGGTGCCGAAGATCGTGGCCTGGTTGGCGGGTGAGGCGCTGCTCGGGGTGTTGCTCGGCCTGCTGGTGTCCGCGGCAGTGAACCTGGCGGTGCGGCAACTGCGTGGCCTGCCGCGGCGTGAACGCGAACTGCGGCTGCGCGGACGCCAACTGGCAGCGTCGTTCGCGGTCCTCGTCGTGGTAGCCGCGTACGGCGCCGCGAGCTACAACCCGGACTGGACGAAACAGTCGCGGCTGACAGGCACGCTCGGGGCGCTGCAGCTGTTCCCGGGCCAGTTGCGCGCGTACTACCAGCAGCGCGCGACCGCGTTCGACGTCGTCAGCGGCATCGCCAGCATCCAGGCGCAGTTGCAGCAGCGCATCGAGCAGAAGTCCACGCCGCCGACCTCGTTCAACATCATGTACATCTCCGACATGCACCTGGCCGGTACCTATCCGCTGGTGCAGCAGTACGCGCAGAACTTCGACGTCTCGCTGATCATCAACACCGGCGACGAGTCGCAGTTCGGGACGGCGGCGGAGTTGTCACCCGGGTACGTCGCGCAGATCACGTCGCTGACCAAGGTGGCGCCGATGATCTGGCTGGCAGGCAACCACGACTCGCCGACGACGGCTCAGATCATGGCGAAGATCCCGGGGGTCACGGTGCTCGGTGGCAAGACCACGGACGCCTCCGGCGGGTTCGCCGTCACCGCCCAGCAACTTCAGGCGTTCGGGCTGCACATCGCAGCCATCCCCGACCCGAGGGTGTACGGCGCGGCCGGTGTCTACGGCGCGGACGACGACAAGCTCACCGACCCGCTGGAGCGGGGCGCGATGGACCACGCGCTGCAGAAGGTGTCCGAGGACGACCGGTTCGACATCTTCGCCACGCACGAACCGGTCGCGGCCGACGAGATCGCCAAGGTGCTGGACGGACGGGTGCGTCAGACGAACAGCGGCCACACCCACAAGCAGAACGCCGACAGCGAGGTGCAGGGCGGCAAGACGATCAAGCTGGTCGAGGGTTCGACCGGCGCGGGCGGGTTGAAGGAGGTCGGGCTCGAGGTCAAGCCGTCGCCGGTCGCGTTCAGCATCGAGTCGGTCGCGCAGGACTGCCAGTTCACCAAGGTGGTGCGCTTCCAGGTGAACGGGGCCGCGCCGACGAGCACGGACCTCAGCACGGCCGACGCGCAGAACGTCACGGCGTCGACGCTGTATCTCAAGCCGCAGGACGTGGCCGACGGTCGCACCTGCTCGACTACTCAGGGCATCAGCACGGCGGCGCAGCTCAGCTGACCGGTCCGGCCGGCGGCTCGTCCTCGTGCGGCTCGGCCCGGCGGGCCCGGCGGCGCTGTTCCTCGGCGCGGGCGCGCAGGCCGGCGAGGAACTCCTCGTCGTCGTCCGGGTTGGTCGCGACCGGGCGGCGGTCGGCCGGGCGGCGCGCGGCGGGCGCGCGCTTCGATCCGGCGGCCGCGGCGTCCCACGGGCGGCCGGCGAACAGCCAGACGATCGAACCGACGAAGGTGAGCAGCAGGACGATCAGCACCCACACGACCTTGGGCAGGTTGCGGCAGCGGTCCTCGGGGGTGGTGATGACGTCGATGATGCAGAAGATCCAGAGGCCGAGCAGGGCTAGGCCGAACACTCCGTCGAACATCAGCATGTCGTGGCCTCCTGCCGTTGACGTCCAGTATGCGCGGTAGGTTCGCGACGTGCCGACGTTAGCCGACATCATCACCGTGCTGGACGGCTGGTTCGACCCGGTTTGGGCCGAGTCGTGGGACGCGGTGGGCCTGGTGTGCGGAGATCCGGTGGAGCCGGTCGAGCGGATGGTGCTCGCCGTCGACGCGGTGCCGGCCACCGTTGCCGAGACGCTCGCGACCCGCTCGCAACTGCTCTTCACGCATCACCCGTTGCTGTTGTCCGGCGTGCACGGTGTGCCGGCGGACGATCCGAAGGGCGCTCTCGTGCATCGCCTGGTCACCGGCGCGGCCGCGTTGTTCGTGGCCCACACCAACGCCGATGTCGCCGAGCCCGGCGTCTCGGACGCCTTGGCCGGTCGGCTCGGCCTGACCGGGTTGCGGCCGCTGCAGGCGTTGCCCGGCGAGCCGCTCGACAAGCTCGTGGTGTTCGTCCCGCGGGTCGATGCGCAGCGGCTGATCGACGCGCTGGCCGGCGCCGGCGCGGGGGCGCTCGGTGACTACGACCGGTGCGCGTGGACCACGGAGGGCACCGGGACGTTCCGTCCGCTGACCGGTGCGACGCCGGCGATCGGAAAGGTCGGTCGGGTCGAGCAGGTCGCCGAAACGCGGGTCGAGATGGTGGTGCCGCCGTCCCGGCGCGCCGCCGTGCTGGCCGCCCTGCGGGCAGCGCATCCGTACGAGGAGCCGGCCTTCGACCTGCTCGCGGGTGTGCCGTTGCCGAGTGGCCGCGGGACGGGCCGGATCGGCGAACTCGCCGAGCCGATGACGTTGCGCGGGTTCACCGCGCGAGCGGCGGCGCAACTGCCCGGCACCACGTGGGGTGTCCGCGCGGCCGGGGATCCCGATCGGCAGGTGCGCACTGTCGCCGTCTGTGGCGGGTCCGGCGGGTCGCTGGCCGAGCGGGCGCGCCGGGCGGGCGCGGACGTCTACCTGACCGCCGACCTGAAGCACCATGCCGCCGTCGAAGCGGTGACCGAGCGCGGCGCCGGCGCGATGGCGCTGGTGGACGTGGCGCACTGGGCGAGCGAGGCGCCGTGGCTGGATGAGGTGGCGGATCGTCTGCGCAGCCAGTTCGGCACTACGGTGGAGGTGCGAGTCTCCCGTCGCGTCACCGATCCGTGGACGCTGCACACCCCGTCACCCGAAACGAGTCCGAAGCGCACGTGAACGCAGACCACGCCGTCCAGCTCCGCCTGCTCGATCTGCAGGCCGCTGACACCGTCCTCGCCCAGCTCGCGCACCGGCGCACCAACCTGCCCGAACTCGCCGCGATCGCCGAACGCGGCAAGCACGGTGTCGACCTGCATAACGACGCCATCGACGCTGAGACGCGACTGGCCGACATCGCCGAGGATCAGCGGCGGCTGGAGAACGAGGTCGACACCGTCCGGTCCCGGCAGGCACGCGATGAGCAACGCCTGCAGTCCGGTGGGCTGCCGGCCAAGGAGCTGGAGGGCTTGCAGCACGAGCTGGTCAGCCTGAAGCGGCGGCAGGCGACGCTCGAGGACGAGCTGCTCGAGATCATGGAGGTGCGCGAGGATGCGGACAGCTCCGTCGCCGAGATCGGCGCGAAACGTGCGGCGCTCGCGGCCGAGCTGGCCGAGCTCGAAGCGGCGCGGGACGCCGCGTTCGAGGAGATCGACGCGGCTGTCGCGTTGCGCCGCGCCGAGCGTGACTCGATCGTCGCGGAGATCCCGGCCGATCTGCTGGCTCTCTACGAGCGGGCCCGCGAGCACGGCGGCGGTGTCGGCGCCGCGATGTTGCGGCACCGACGTTGCGAGGGTTGCCACATCGAATTGTCCGGTAGCGAACTGACCGCGGTGCGCTCCGCCGCACCGGATGCCGTGGTGCGGTGCGAGGAGTGCCGCCGGATCCTGGTGCGCACGGCCGAATCCGGCCTGTGAGCCGGTGCGGCGGTCGTCAGAACGGCGGCGGCTCGTCGTCGAGGTCCGGGCCGGCAGGGGTGGCGGGTGCCGTCGGGGGCAGCAAAGGCGAACCCACCGGCACTGAGTCGCTCCGCTGCCTCACACGCCCACGAGGCGCACGCCGAGCCAGAGCCCGGCTGTCGCGACGGCGACGATCAGCGGCACGCTAAGCAGCCCGAAGGCGTGGAACTCGCGCACCCGCGGCCGTTCCTCCGCAGGCAGCATCCGCCGCCACAGCAGTGTCGCGAGTGAGCCGCCGAAGGTCGCGTTCGGCCCGACGTTCACGCCGACCAGCATCGCGAGTACCGCCGCCGGGTTTGCCGCAACCAGCGGCAGCAGCACGAGCGTGGCCGGCAGGTTGTTCACGACGTTCGCCAGCAGCGCGGCCAGGAACGCGATGCCGAGCAGTGCGGCGAGGGAACTGCCCGACGGGACCAGTTGTGCCAGCGCCGACCCGAGGCCGTGCCGCGCGACGGCGTCGACCACGACCGCGAGCGCGAGCACGAACGCGCAGAAGCCGAGACTGGCCTCGTCCAGCAGACGTCGCGGCGAGATGTCGCGCCGGGCGAACCGTGGTGCGAGCAGCAGGAGGCATCCGGCGCCGGCCGCCCACGCGACCGGAACGTCGAGCGAGGACAGCAGCACGAACCCGCACACGGTGACGACGAGCACGGCCAGCGCGTAGCGCGGCGCCGCCGGCTGCGCGAGTTCCGGTGCCTCGCCGGCATTGGGCAGGTCGCGCCGGAAGTACGTGCGCACCCCCAGCCATTCGCCGGAGCAAGCGAGCAGCCACGGCAGCAGCATCAGGGCGGCGAAGCGCCCGAAGGACAGATCGGTGGTGGAGAACGCGAGCAGGTTGGTGAGGTTGGAGACCGGCAGCAGTAGTGAGCCGCTGTTGGCCAGTCGTACGCACGCATATGCATAGGGGCGAACCGCGACTGCTGATCGTCGCGTCACCGCCAGCACGACCGGCGTCAACAGCACGACTGTCGCATCCAGCGTGAGCACTGCCGTCACGGCGGCGGCGAGCACCACGACCAGCACCAGCAGGCGTCGTGGTCGCGTGCGGGCGGCGCGGGCGGCGCTCGCGCCGAGATAGGCGAACACGCCCGCCTCGTCGCACAGATGCCCGAAGACGAGCACCCCGGCGAGGAAGCCCACCGTCGGTGCCAGTTCGCGCAGCGTGCGTCCGGCCGCGTCTGCCGGAACGATTCCGAGCAGGACGACCAGTCCGGCAGCCGGTACTGCGACGACGGCCTCGCTGACCCCACGAGGCCGAAACACCGCCACCGCGAGACTGAATGCGAGTAGTGCGACGGCAACGACTTCTGCGGGGGCGCCGTGCACCTGGGCAGGCTACCCGGGCCGGCCGGACCCTCACGTCGCGTAGCATGTGCGTCGCGACGGACGAGTCGACCGGGCGACCGCGTCGGGGTTCTCACCAGAACTCCGCCGAGGAAAGTCCGGGCTCCACAGGGCAGGGTGGTTGCTAACGGCAACCCGGGGTGACCCGCGGGACAGTGCCACAGAAAACAGACCGCCAGCGGGTCCGCCCGCTGGTAAGGGTGAAACGGCGGTGTAAGAGACCACCAGCGGTGCGAGTGATCGTGCCGGCTAGGTAAACCCCACCCGGAGCAAGGTCAAAAGGCCCGGCCGGGAAACCGGTCGGGCTGCGCAGGCGTTCGAGGGCGGCCCGCCCGAGCCTGCGGGTAGACCGCTGGAGCCTGCCGGCAACGGTAGGCCGAGATGGATGGTCGCCTCGGCGCGCGAGCGCCGGACAGGACCCGGCTTACAGGTTGACTCGTCCGTCGCCTCGCGCTGTCAGGGAGTGCCCGTCGGGGCGGGTGATGACGCTTCGGTGGGCGACGGCGTCGGCGGCACCGAGGTGTTCGTCGCGGTCGCCGGGCCCGAGGACGCCGGGGACCCAGAGGTCGTGCTCGACGGCGCAGGCGGTGCGGTCGGCCTGCTGGGCGCAGCCGACGTGGGGTGGCGCGTCGGCTGCTTGCTCGGCACGTGCGTGGGCGTCGATGTGGGAGCCGGCCGGTTCGGCTGGTACTGACCACCGGTGCCGGTCTCGGGTGCCGGCGCGGGACGAACCGCGAAGTAGAGGACGAGCACCCCGACGAACAGCGCGCAGAGAATCACCGTCGAGCGCCGCAGGGTCCGGGCACGCAACACGAACGCGCGCGTGCGTTGCCACAGCCCGCGGGTGCGCGATGGACCGGGTGTCGCTGCCATCAGTCGCGCTCCTCGCGGTCGTCACTCGTCGGTGGGGCCGAGTCGACGGTCGTCGACACGTTCAGGCCGGTCGCGGCGAAGGCGTTGGTGATGCGCGCGCGCAGTGCGCGACCTACCTCGAACTGCCGACCGGGCAGCGTGCGCGCGATCACCCGCACGTTGAAGCTGTCGACGTCGATCGACTCGACGCCCATGACCGACGGTGCGTCCAGCAGCAGCGGACGCAACCGCTCGTCGCGGTAGGCCTGCTCACCGACCCGCTTGAGTACCTCGTTCGCGCGGTCCACGCCGACGGTGGCAGGCAACGGGACGTCGACCACCGCGCGTGCCCAGTCGCGTGACAGGTTCGTCACCTGCACGATCTGGCCGTTCGAGGTGATGATGACCTCCCCGTCGAGCGAGCGGATCTGCGTGATGCGCAGCGTGACCTCCTCGACGGTGCCGGTCACCGGGGTGCCGACACCGAGCACGTTGATGCGGATGACGTCACCGAAGCCGTACTGCCGCTCGGAGATCAGGAAGAAGCCCGCCAGGATGTCCTGCACGATGCGTTGCGCGCCGAAGCCGAGTGCAACGCCCGCCACGGTCGCCGGCGCGACGATGCCGGAGAGCGGGATTCCGAACCGCTGCACGACGAGCACCGCGGCGAGGCAGTAGATGACGACCAGGCTGACCCAGGTGATGACCTGAGCGAGCGCATGCCGATGCTTCGCCGCTTCGGAGCGGACTAGTACGTCCTCGCCGCTGTTGAGCTCGTCGATGTGGCTCGTGATCCGTGCGCCCGACCAGTTCGCGAAGCGGGTCAACAGGATCGCGCCGAGCACGATCAGGATGATCTGCAGGCCGTTGGTGCGTGCCCACAGACCGACGTCGGTGAGCGGTGTCAACGACAGATGTCGTACCGATGCGGTGGTCACTTATGCAGCCATGACGGTGTCGCGGAGAACAGATGCACGGCATCCTCTACCCCGTTCACCGCACCGCTCAAACGAGAGCGAGGGTGCAGCTCAGATGGTGCTCAACTGCGGACTGCGACACGATGGTCGCATGACCAGTCGTGAACTCGCGGGCGAGTTCTGGTTCTGCATGAAGCACCGTCGCGTCGAGAAGTTGGAAGACACCGACAGCGCGAATCGCATCGGACCGTTCCCGACCGAAGAACAAGCCGCGCACGCTCTCGAGACGATCCACGAGCGAGAAAAGGCTTATGACGCCGAGGATTCCGCGTGGGAGGACGGCGACTAGCTCGGCAACTGCACGATGCACTCGCAACTGCGCGCGTACAACGCATCGGCGTGTTGCGTTGACGCTGGTAGGTACGGCATCGTCCACTTGATCGCAACGAATACAGATTCGTTGATGGCTGCCTAGGAGGCAACGCATGACCGCACCGAGAAAGGCCGCGAAGAAGACCGCGGCCAAGAAGGCTCCGGCCAAGAAGGCCGCGGCGAAGAAGGCGCCGGCCAGGAAGGCGGCGGCCAAGAAGGCTCCGGCCAAGCGCGCTGCTGCGAAGAAGACCGCGGCGAAGAAGGCTCCGGCCAAGAAGGCTGCCGCGAAGAAGACCGCGGCCAAGAAGGCTCCGGCCAAGCGCGCTGCCGCGAAGAAGACCGCAGCCAAGAAGACCGCAGCCAAGAAGACCGCGGCGAAGAAGGCTCCGGCCAAGAAGGCTGCTGCCAAGAAGACCGCGGCCAAGAAGACCGCGGCGAAGAAGGCTCCGGCCAAGCGCGCTGCCGCGAAGAAGACCGCAGCCAAGAAGGCTCCGGCCAAGAAAGCTGCCGCGAAGCGGGCTCCCGCCAAGCGCGCACGCTGAACCATTCGACACAGCGCAACCAGCTTCGTGGGTTCGCATCGAGTCGCCGGCGCACCTGTCGACTTCGCTGCACTTCGCAGCGAGCTTCAGGTCGCCGGCGATTTCGCGCCCGAGGTGAGTGCCGAAGCCGAACGTGCCGCGACGCACCTCGACCTTCCCGATGCCGACGCCACCGACATCGCGTTCGTCACCGTCGACCCCGCCGGCAGCCGCGATCTGGACCAGGCCGTGCACATCGCCCGCAACGGCGACGGCTACCTCGTCAGCTACGCGATCGCCGATGTGGCGTCGTTCGTGTCACCCGACTCCGCGCTCGACGAGGCCACCCACCGCCGCGGGGAGACGCTCTACTTCCCCGACGCACGCGTCCCGCTGCATCCGCCGGTGCTCAGTGAAGGCGCAGCCAGCCTGTTGCCCGGCCAGGTACGCCCCGCGGTGCTGTGGCAGTTCACGCTCGATCACGCCGGCGAGGTGTCCGAGGTACAGGTACGCCGCGCGCGCGTACGCAGCACCGCGCAGCTCGACTACGACGGACTGCAGGCGGCGCTGGCCGACCGCACCGCACCTGACGCGGTGTCGCTGCTTGCCGAGGTCGGCGAACTGCGTCTGGCGCTCGCGCGGCGGCGGCACGCGATCAACTTGGATCTGCCCGAACAGGTCGTGGCCCGCGACGGTATGACTGGCTGGACGCTGAGGTTGCGCGTTCCGTTGCCGGTCGAGTCGTACAACGCAGAGATCTCGTTGCTCACCGGCATGTGCGCCGCGCGGATCATGCTCGACGGCGGCTACGGCATCCTGCGCACCGTGCCGCCGCCTGCACCCGGTGCGGTCGACGCGCTGCGAAGGGCCGCGCGTGCGCTCGGCGTGCAGTGGCCCCACGGGGCGCAGCCGGGCGACGTGCTCGCCGCCGTGGACCGGTCCAGTGGCAGACAGGTCGCCTTCATCGAGCACGCGGTCGCGTTGCTGCGCGGTGCGGGCTACACCACCGTTGACACGAGGCCTCCCGAGCAACCGCTGCACGCGGGCATCGGCGCGCCGTACGCCCATGTCACGGCACCGCTGCGCCGCCTGGTCGATCGCTACGGCAGCGAGATCTGCCTGGCGCTGCACGCCGGCGAACCGGTCCCGACCTGGGTGCGGGACCGGTTGCCGCAACTGCCCGAGGAGATGGCCGAGGCCGACCGGCGGGCGCACGAGATCGATCGAGCGGTCGTCGATGCGACCGAGGCCTGGCTACTGCGCGGACGCGTCGGCACGGTCTTCGCGGCTACCGTGATCGACGCGAACGAACACTCCGGCACGATCGTCATCGACGAACCGGCGGTGCGAGCGCCGTGCGACGGTCAGCACCTGCCCGTCGGCGAACGCGTCTCCGCACGACTCGTCGAGGCCGACGTCGTCAAGCACCGCGTCCGGTTCGAGCGGGCCTGAGCCCTACTGGTATTCGTGTTCCGCGGCGGGGTAGCTGCCTGCGCGGACCTCGTCGCCGTACCGGGTCGCGGCATCGCGCAGCACGCCGGCGACGTCGGCGAACTCCTTGACGAACTTGGCCGGCTTGCCCGCACCGCGCAGCCCGGCCATGTCCTGCCAGACGAGCACCTGCGCGTCGCACGACGGGCCGGCACCGATACCGATGGTGGGGATGTGCAGCGCCTTGGTCACCTGCGCGGCGACGTCCGACGGCACGACCTCCATGACGACCGCGAACGCGCCGGCGTGCTGCAGCGCCTTCGCGTCCTGCAACAGCCGGTGCGAGGCCTCATCGCCGCGGCCCTGAACCCGGTAGCCGCCGAACGCGTTCACCGACTGCGGGGTGAGCCCGATGTGCGCCATCACCGGAATGCCGGCGGCGACGAGCGCCTCGACCTGCGGGACCACTCGCTGGCCGCCCTCGAGCTTGACCGCCTGCGCGCCGCCGTCCTTCATGAACCGCGCCGCGCTGTCCAGCGCCTGCGCCGCAGAGCTCTGGTAGCTGCCGAACGGAAGGTCGGCGACGACGAGCGCGCGCTTGGTGCCGCGTACCACGCCCCGCACGAGCGGTAGCAGCTCCTCGACGGTCACCGGCACGGTCGTGTCGTAGCCGTAGACGACGTTCGCGGCCGAGTCGCCGACGAGCAGCACCGGGATGCCGGCCTCGTCGAACACGCGCGCGGTCGAGTAGTCGTACGCCGTGAGCATCGGCCAGCGTTCGCCGCGCTCCTTGGCCGCTTGCAGGTCGCGGATGGTGATCCGCCGGGTGGACACGCCGCCGTACAGGCTGGGCTGGGTCATGTGGTGCCTCACTTCTCTCCTCGGGGCCGGCTCTCCGGTCCCCGGGCACGTCAGGTGGACAAGGCCAATCGTGCGCTCATCCGCGACGTTTGTCTGCCCCGAGTCACGAGATGATGGTCACTGACCGCCGGTCTGCTCGTCCCGCCAGCGGTTGGTGATGGGCAGCCGCCGGTCCTTGCCGAAGGACTTGAAGCTGATCTTCGGCCCCGGCGGGTACTGCCGCCGCTTCCATTCGGCGCGGTCGACGAGCGCGGCGACCCGGACGACGAGCTCCGCGTCGAACCCTGCGGCGACGATCTCGGCGACGCCCTGATCGCCGTCCACGTAGCGTTCGAGCACCGCGTCGAGGATCGCGTAGTCCGGCAGCGAGTCGGTGTCCAGCTGTCCGGGCCGCAGTTCGGCCGACGGTGGCTTGCCGATCGAGTTCTCCGGGATCGGCGGTCGCCGGCCGGTGTCTGACGCGTGCTCGTTGCGCCAGCGAGCCAGTTCCCACACGAGGGTCTTGGGCACGTCCTTGATCGGCGCGAATCCGCCGACCGCGTCGCCGTAGATCGTCGAGTAGCCGACCGCCAGCTCACTCTTGTTCCCTGTCGCCAGAACCAGGTGCCCCTCGGCGTTGGAGATCGCCATCAGCGTGGTCCCGCGCACGCGGGCCTGCACGTTCTCCTCGGCGAGCCCGCTCAAGGCCAATGCCGACACGAACGCGTCGACCATCGGGGCGATCGGCACGACGCGATAGCTCGCGCCGAGGCGTTCGGCCAGGTCGGCAGCGTCCGTCTTGGAGTGCTCGGAGGAGTACGAACTGGGCAGCGAGACACCGTGCACGTTCTCGCCGCCTATCGCGTCGGCGGCGATGGCCGCGACGACGGCGGAGTCGATTCCGCCGGAGAGCCCGAGCGTCACCGAGCGGAAGCCGTTCTTGCGGACGTAATCACGCAGCCCGGTGACGAGGGCGCCCCAGACCTCGGCGCAGTCCGGGGTCCGCGGCGCCACCTGCGCGGCGATCGGCGTCACCGCGTCGCGAGCGGTGGGCAAGGCCGACGGGGCCTGGGTGGCGAACCGCTGCACGGTCATCGCCGCGCCGACGGACAGCGGCGGGTCGGCCGGTGCCGCGGCCAGGTCGATGTCGGCGTAGTACACGTCCTCGACGTACTGCGGCGCGCGCAGCGCCACCTCGCCGTTCGGCCGGACGAGCATCGAATCACCGTCGAACACCAGCTCGTCCTGCGCGCCGACGGTGTTCACGTACAGCACCGGCGCACCGGCCTCTGCCGCGCGCCGCTGCAGCAGCGGCAGCCGGCTGTCGTCCTTGTCGCGCTCGTACGGCGAGCCGTTGATGTTGACGACCAGCCCCACGCCCGCCGCGCCGGCCACCGCGAACGGGCCGCCGTCCTGCCAGACGTCCTCGCAGATCGTGAGCGCGATGTCCACGCCCAGGTGCCGGACCACGACGAACGTCGAGCCCGAGGTGAAGTAGCGACGCTCGTCGAAGACGCCGTAGTTCGGCAGGTGGTGCTTGAAGTACCGGGCCACGACCGTGCCGCGGTGCACGAATGCGAGCGCGTTGCGCGCGGCGCCGTCGTCGTCGAGGTAGCCGACCAGGACCGCGGTCTCGCCCAGGCCGGCCGCCTGCAGGTCGGCCGCCAGCGTCCGCAGCGCCTGCTGCGAGGCGCGCCGGAAGGACGCCCGCAGCACCAGGTCCTCGGGCGGATAGCCGGTGAGCGTCATCTCCGGGAAGGCGATCAGGTGCGCTCCTGCGGCGGCCGCCGCCTTGGTCCGTTCGAGCACCATCGCGGCGTTACCGGCGAGGTCGCCGACGGTGTAGTTGACCTGCGCCAGAGCGAGCCGTAGAGAGGGCACCTGATCAGTGTGGCGCATCGCTGTGATCACGCTGCGAACCCCTCAGGCGCTGTCGGTGGCTTAGGGCACACTGAGCCCGCGGATCCGGGTCGTGCGGCGGATCGGCAACGTTTCGGGACGGTACCGCGTCATTGTTGTGAGTCGATCGTGACGTGTTATTCGCCCGGCGGGCGGCCTCGGTCGGTGATACTTGGACAGACCGGGCGGAGTACCAGCCGCACGGGCGGAGCTAGCAGCAGGAGTTCGCGTGGGAGTGGCCGGGCCGTTCGGGACCTCGACGATCAAGGCGCGCGTGGTGCGGCGTCCGCGCCGGGCCGGCCTGCTGGCCGCTGCCGGACTGCTCGCCGCGCTGACCGCGCTCTCCTCGTGCACCACCGGCGGTGCCACCGCCGCCGAGAACTCCAGCGCCGCGCAGCACACCACGGCGCCGGGCACGAGTGCCCCGGCCGATCCCGGCACCGCCGGCTCGTCCAGCTCGCGGCAGGACGGTGCGCCGCTGGCCGTCATCACCACCGCGTCCCTGGGCAAGGCAGTCAACCCGGTCACGCCGGTCACCGTCACCGCCACCGGCGGCACCCTCACCGCGGTCACCCTGCGCAACGCCGAAGGCAAGCGGGTGAGCGGCGTGATCGCCCCCGACGGCAGCAGCTGGAAGAACACCGAGGTCCTCGGCTACAGCAAGAGCTACTCGCTGTCGGCCACCGCGGTGAACGCCAGCGGCACCAAGACGGTCAAGCGGGCCTCGTTCACCACCCTCACTCCGGGCAACATGACGATGCCCTACCTGAACACCATCTACGGCTCCAGCCTCGAGAACGGGGCGACGTACGGCGTGGGCATGATCGCTGTCGTCAACTTCGACGAGCCGATCCCGAACCGCGCCGCGGCCGAGCGGGCGCTGCAGGTCACCACCACCCCGCACGTCGACGGCGCGTGGACGTGGCTGGACGACCACACCGCGCACTGGCGGCCGGAGAAGTACTACCCGCCCGGCACCACGGTCACCGTCAACGCGAAGGTCTACGGCGTCGAGGTCGGGCCCGGGCTGTACGGGCAGGCCGACCAGAAGGTGTCGTTCAAGATCGGCGCCAAGCAGATCGCGATCGCCAACGCCAAGACGCACAAGGTGCACGTGTACTTCAGCAACAAGCTGGTGCGCACGATGGACACGTCGATGGGCCAGGGCGGCTGGGTCGACGGCAAGAACGGCAAGATCTCGCTCTGGACGATGCCGGGCACGTACACCGTGATCGGCCACGAGAACCCGGCCACCATGTCGTCGGACAGCTACGGGCTGCCGGCGAACTCACCGTACGGCTACGCGCCGGAGAAGGTGCCGTTCGCGACCAAGATCAGCACCGACGGGATCTACCTGCACGAACTGGACAGCACGGTGGGGTATCAGGGGCACCAGAACGTCTCGCACGGCTGCCTGAACCTCAACTACAGCAACGCGAAGTGGTACTACAACACCTCCCGCGTCGGCGACCTGGTCAAGGTGGTGAACTCCGGCGGGCCGGCCATCAAGCTGTGGCAGGGCGGCGACTGGAGCGTGCCGTGGAGCAGCTGGCTCAAGGGCAGCGCGCTGCACTGAGCTCACCGGCAGCGCGCTGCACTGAGCTCACCGGCAGCGCGCTGCACTGAGTTCACCGGCAGCGCGGTCCGGTCTGTAACCTGCCGGTAACCGGACGAGAGCAGACTGGAGCGTCGTGGACCGTCAACAGGAGTTCGTGCTGCGCGCCCTCGAGGAGCGCCAGATCCGGTTCGTCCGGCTCTGGTTCACCGACGTGCTCGGAACGCTGAAGTCGGTGGCCGTGGCACCGGCCGAGCTGGACGGCGCGTTCGAGGAGGGCATCGGCTTCGACGGCTCGGCGATCGAGGGCTTCGCCCGCGCCAGCGAGAGCGACATGATCGCCCGTCCCGACCCGGCCACGTTCCAGATCCTGCCCGAACCGGACGGTTCGCCGGCCGACTCGGCGCGGATGTTCTGCGACATCCAGATGCCCGACGGCTCGCCGTCGTGGGCCGACCCGCGGTACGTGCTGCGGCGCCAACTGTCCAAGGCGGCCGAACTGGGCTTCACCTTCTACACGCACCCGGAGATCGAGTTCTTCCTGCTGAAGAACCGGCCCAGCGACGGCTCGGAGCCGCTGCCGATCGACAACGGCGGCTACTTCGACATGACCGCGCACGACACCGCCCACGACTTCCGCCGCGCAGCAGTCAGCGCGCTGGAGGGGTTGGGGATCTCGGTGGAGTTCAGCCACCACGAGGTCGCCCCCGGCCAGCAGGAGATCGACCTGCGCTACGCCGACGCGCTGTCGATGGCGGACAACATCATGACCTTCCGGCATGTGATCAAGGAGGTGGCGATCGCGCACGGTGCGCACGCCACCTTCATGCCCAAGCCGTTCCGGCTTCAGCCCGGCAGCGGTATGCACACCCACCTGTCGCTGTTCGAGGGCGACCGCAACGCCTTCCACGACGCCTCCGACGAGCTGTACCTGTCCAAGACCGCCAGGTCGTTCATCGCCGGCCTGCTCACCCATGCCCGCGAGATCACCGCCGTCACCAACCAGTGGGTCAACTCGTACAAGCGGCTCTGGGGCTTCGGCGGCCCGGGGCAGCTGGTCGAAGCGCCGACCTACGTGTGCTGGGGCCACGCCAACCGCTCGGCGCTGGTGCGAGTGCCCATGTACAAGCCGGGCAAGGCGAACTCGACCCGGGTCGAGCTGCGTTCGCTCGACTCGGCCTGCAACCCGTACCTCGCCTTCGCGCTGCTGCTCGCGGCGGGGATGAAGGGCATCGAGGCGGGTTACGAGCTACCGCCCGGGGCCGAGGACGACGTGTGGGCGCTGTCGGACACCGAACGCCGCGCGCTCGGCTACGACGAGTTGCCGCACAACCTCGCCGACGCGCTGCGGGCGATGGACTCCTCCGAGCTGGTCGCCGAGGCGCTGGGCGAGCACGTCTTCGACTTCTTCCTGCGCAACAAGCGCGAGGAGTGGACCGAGTACCGCGCCGAGGTCAGCCCGTTCGAGCTGCGCCGCTACCTGCCGACCCTCTGATTCGGGTTATTCCAGGCGGAGGATCTCGGCGGGCTTGGCGCGCTCGGCCAGCGCGTGCGTCGCCAACGACGCGGCCAGCACCACCGCGGCGGTGACCAGCGCCGTCAGAGCGAGGGTGGCGGCGGGCAGCACGAACGACATCGGCGGGGGAAGCGCCGGGTACACGTCCAGAGCCCGATAGATCACCCCGAACGCGGCGGCGCCCACGCCCGAACCGGCCAGCCAGCCGAAGCCGACCACCAGCACCAGCTCGAGCACGAGCGAGCGCACATGGGTCAGCTTCGACATGCCCATCCGGCGACTCAGCACGTACGAGACGGTGCGCCGGCGGGTTCGGGCGGCGAGGGCGAAGATGAGTCCGGCGATCGCGACAACCCCGATCAGCACCGCGAGCGCACGCAGGTAACCGAAGATCCAGGTCACCGGAAGCAGCCCGGTGGTCCCGATGACCACGTCCGAGGTGAGCTCGGTCAGCACGCTGAAGCCCTCCTGCTGCATCAGCGCGTACGCCGAGCCCAACTCCTTGTCCGACGTCCACCACTGGTTGAGCCGGTCGGCGTCCGGGTCGACGGACACCAGGGCGCTGGTCGGGACGACGATCATCGGCCGCGAGCCGTTGCGCAGCCCCGGGAACACCGCCGAGCGCGCCACGACGTCGAGCGGGATCGTGGTGCGGCGGATCGACACATTGCTCGCGTCCGTGCCGGCCGGGGCGTTCACCAGGATCGCGGGCACGTCGGCGCCGGCCGGCACCCCGTGCAGCTTGGCCACTGCCGCGCGCTGGCCGGAGTCGAGGAACGCGAAGTCGGCGAACGTCTTGGGGTCGATGCCCAGCACATACGCCTCGTGATTTCCGGGCAGGCGTGGCTCGGCCTGGAACACGGCCACCAGCGTGCCGCGTCCGCCGGTGGCGGGGTTGCTGTCGTGGACGCCGTAGACGGACAGCACGTGCTCGGCCCCGAGGTTGGTGCGGTACTTGGCGTCGACCTCGTGGCTGACCCCGTTGGTGACCGTGCTGCCGTAGGTGAGCAGGCAACACGGGAGCGCGGTGCCGACGATCAGGCCGACCACGACGGCGCGCGAGCCGGCCAGCCGGCGCAGCGCGAAGTAGCCGGCGACGCCGCGGCGGTGGGCGATGCGGCCGATCTTGGGCAAGAGCCAGGCGATGAGCCGGCCCGCCAACAGCAGCACCGCGGTGGAGCCCAGGATCGGGAACACGAACGCGAGGGGGCTGACCCGCACGATCGTGTGGTCGACGGTGACGCCCGAACCCGAGCGGATCAGGATGCCCATCCAGGCGGCGACCGCGAGCAGGCCCAGTTCCCATGGCACGAACCGCGGCCAACTGCGCGCCGAACCGATCGCCCTCTCGCGGCCGGACAGGCCGCCGATGACGCCGATCAGGGCCAGCCCGCCGACCAGCACCCCGACCGCGACGAGGAATCCGAGCAGCGGGGTGCCTGGCTCGAACACGGCCGCGGGGCCCACGGCACGAACCAGTCCCAGTGCCGCGAAGTAGCCGCCGGTGGTGCCGATCAGGGCGGGCAGCAGCGTCTCGAGCACCGCCTTGAAACCGAGCGCCACTGGGCCGACCCCGTGCGCCACCAGCAGCCGCACCTCGCGGGAGCGGTGCGTCGCCCAGAACACGCCCGCGCCGCCGATCAGCATCAGCGCGACCACGATGCCGGCGATGTCGATGGGCAGCACCGAGCCGCTGACGCCGTTGCGCGCGTGGTGCGCGATCTCGGTCTTGATCGGCAACTTGCTGCCGGCGTCGACAACGGCCCCGTACTGCGCCCCGATGAGGCCGGCGGCCTGCTGTGCCTCGGCTTGCGCCTTGTCATAGCCGCTGAGCGGAGTCACGGTCGTGGACAGGGGCGCGTACCACGACAGCAGCACCGGGCCGTCGCTCGCCGACGCCACGGTCGCTTCGTCGGCCAGCAGCATCGGCGCCTGCCGGTAGTTGATCGGTGTCGCCGCGATCGCCTGGTCCGACGCGGCTGTCGGCACGATCTGCGCCTTCCAGGTGCAGAAGAAGCGCGGCAGGTTGGCGAGCTTGAACGGGCTGGGTGCGAGGTCCTGGTAGATGCCGGCGACCCGGATCTTCGCTCCGCTGACGGTCGGCACCAGCTCTCCGGGCCGCGCGCCGATCTTGTTGGCGAACACGTCGGGGAACCAGGCTCCGGCGCCCGCACCCGCGACGGGCGTCAAGGTCCTGACGTGCTCGAGCGCGCCCTTGCGGTTCAGCAGGTGGACCGAGCTGTCCTGGATCCGCGACGAGCCCACCTCGGCGGTGTAGGGCGTGGGCAGGCCCTGGGACCGGAACCGGGCGGTACCGCCCGCCCGGACCCCGGCAAGTTGGCTGCCCGGGATGCTCGCGGTCGCGGACGGCAGGCTGGACTCCGGGCAGTCGGCCGCGGCCTGTGCCTGCAGGCTGGCAGTGCCGAGGGTGGACAGGAACAGCACGCCGGATGCCGCGGCGATCGCGAGCACCACAGCGGCGCCGACGATCGCGAGGAACACGCTCGGTCGCCTCAGCAGCAGCAGCGGCGCACGCGTCCACGGGCTGGTGCTCAGGACGCCGCCACGCGCCTGCGGACGCTCGTGCGTGCTCATCATGCCGGGACGCCGAGCACGCCGTCGGTCATCGCCAGCAGCCGGTCCGCGTGATCGAGCGCGTGCCGGTGGTGGCTGACCATGATGCAGGCGCCGCCGTCATCGGCGTATCCGCGGAACGAGGCGAGCACGACCTCGGCCCAACCGTGGTCTTGATGAGCGGTGGGCTCGTCGACCAGCAGCAGTCGCGGCCGTAGCAGCAGTGCCCGGGCGATCGACGTGCGCTGGCGTTCTCCCAACGACACCTGGTCCGGGAACCGTTGGGCCAGGTGGTCGATTCCAAGGCGCGTCATCAGCTCCGCGCCGCGCTCGGTGTACTCCTCGGTGCGCTTGATCAGTCGCGCCGGCAACAGCACGTTCTCCTTGATGGTGAGGTCCTCGAGCAGCCCGAGCGTCTGCGGAACCAGCGCGAGTTCGGACCACGGCAGGTCAATGGCCGCGCCGCCCACGTGCATGAGGTCGCCCGCTTCGGGGGTTTCCCAGCCGCAGAGCACCGCGAGCAGTGTGGACTTGCCGGACCCGGACGCGCCGGAGATGCCGAGGATCTCGCCGGGCGTGACCTCGACGTCCACGCCACGCAGCGCGTGCACCGTCTCGGCGTCGCGCCGGAACGACTTGTGCAGCGCGCTCGCGCGCACGACCGGACTCGGCTCGGCACTCACCATGACTCGACGATCCTCCCGTGGTCCAGCCGGAGCAGGTGATCGGCGCGGGCGATCACCCGCGGGTCGTGCGACGCGATCGCGATCGCGGCACCGGTGTCGCAGAGCACCCCGAAGCCGTCCAGCACCTGCTCGACCGCGACCGAATCCAGTTCTGCGGTCGGCTCGTCCGCCACGACGAACGGCGGCCGCGCGACCATGGCACACGCGATCGCCGTGCGCTGCTGCTCGCCGCCGGAGAGCCGGTGCGGGGTGTGGTCCAGGCGGTGGCCCAGGCCGAGCCGGCCGAGCATCTCGGCGACGTCGGCATCGCTCACCCGCTGCCCGCGCAGCCGCGCGTTCAGCCGCAACTGGTCCGCGGCGGTGAGGTATTCGACGAGGTTCTCGATCGGGTCGGCGAAGATGTAGGCGATCGAGTAGCGGCGCAGCCGGCGGCGCTCACGGGCGCCGGAGTTCGCGACCGACTGCCCGGCGATCTCCAGAGAGCCGGTGTCCGGACGGTCGACGCAGGCCAGGATCCGAAGCAGGGACGACTTGCCCGATCCGGACGGTCCGGCGATCACGGTCAGGCTGCCGCGCGGGAACTCCTTCTCGACGCGCTCGAGCGCCTGCACACGCTCGCGATCGACCCGGTACACCTTGCTGATGTTGTGGCAGAAGGCGCCCAGCTGAAGTGTCGTGATCGACATGACGCTCACTCTAAGGGAGCGTGCGCCCGCGATCGTGACCGCGCGAACCGACCGTTGCCGGATCGATAGGCTGGGGCGCATGAGCGGCGAGCGGTTGCTGATCCTGCAACTCGCCGCGTCCGATCCGCCCGGGCGGCTCGCCGACTGGCTCGCCGACGCCGGTCTGGACCCGGACATTCAGGACCTGTCGGCCGGTGGCGCGCTACCGGCCCACCTGACCGGTCATGCCGGTGTGCTGGTGCTCGGCGGGCCGATGGGTGCGGGTGACGACCAGCGGGCGCCGTACCTGCCGGCCGTGCGCGGGTTGCTGCGCGAGGCCGTCTCGCGGGAGGTGCCGGCGCTCGGGATCTGCCTCGGTGCGCAACTGCTCGCCGTCGCGCACGGCGGCCAGGTCGCCCGCAATCCGGACGGCCCCGAGCTGGGCGCGCAGCTCATCGCCAAACGGTCGGCGGCCGCGACCGACCCGCTGTTCGGCCCGATGCCGATCACGCCGGACGTCATCCAGTGGCACTACGACGCGATCACCAGGCTGCCGCCGGGCGCCGTTCAGCTCGCCGGCTCACCGACCTGCGAGAACCAGGCGTTCCGGCTCGGGCGCCTCGCCTGGGGCATCCAGTTCCACATCGAGACGACGCCGGACGTCGTCCGCGCCTGGGCGGCCGCGGACGCCGCCGAGCTGACCGGCTACGACCTCGAGCGGATCGTGCAGCGCGCCGCCGCCGTTCATGACGACGTCCTCGAGGTGTGGCGGCCGTTCGCCGCCGCGTTCGCGGAGGTGGTGCGCGCGCCGGAGCAGGTCGCGCCGCCGCGGGGGGTACGCACCTCGACCGCGGCACCGGTCACCGACCCGGCGGCGATCCGCGCGGCCCTGGCCGCCGAGGCGGCTGCGGCCAGCCGGCCCGGCGTGCTGCCGATGCCGGGCGTCCGTCCGCCCGACGATGAGTGAAGCGGCTGGCGGGCGCCGCGTCGGGCTGCGCCTGGCCCGGCTCTCGTTCACCGATCCAGCGGCGGCCGCGGACCTGCTGATCGCCGCACCGCTGTGCTGGTGGGACGCGGCGAGCAACGCGCCGACGGGCGAGGACGCTGCCGCCGTCGTCGCCGCGCTGGGCCGCACGGCAGATCCGGACGCTGCCCTGCGGGCGGTGGCCGCGATGGTGGGGGACCCGCGGGGGGAGCAGCTGCGGGACGCGTTGGGGCGAAGCGGCTCGTTGCGCGCCCGGCTGCTGAACCTGCTCGGTGCGTCCGCTGCGCTGGCCGAACATCTGATCGGGCACCCCGGGGACTGGCAGGCGCTGACGGGTGACTACGACGCCGCCGGTGTCCCCGGCCGGCTGACGACCGCAGCGACGGGTCCGGCCGCGGTCGACGTGTTGCGCGCCGCCTACCGGCGCGAGCTCGTCGCTATCGCCGGCCGGGATCTGGCGGGTGACCTCGATCTGCGCCAGGTCACCGCGGCGCTCGCCGACCTGGCCGGGCACACGCTTCAGGCCGCGCTCGACATCGCGTCGACCGGGCTGCCCGCGAGCGCCGAACCGTGCCGGCTGGCGATCATCGCGATGGGCAAGGCAGGCGGCCGCGAGCTGAACTACGTCTCGGACGTCGACGTCGTGTTCGTGGCCGAGCCGGGCGCGGACGAGGGCACCGCGGCCGACCCGGATCGTGCGCTGATCACCGCGGCCCACCTGGCGCGCGAGACCATGCGGATCTGCCACGCGGTCGCCTGGGAGGTCGACGCCGCGCTGCGTCCGGAGGGCAAGGACGGCCCGTTGGTGCGCACGCTGGCCAGCCACGAGAACTACTACCGGCGGTGGGCGAGCACCTGGGAGTTCCAGGCGCTGCTGAAGGCGCGCGCGGTGGCAGGTGACCGCGACCTGGGCGAGCGGTACGTGGCCACGATCGCGCCGTTCGTGTGGAGCGCCGCGGAGCGCGAGGATTTCGTCGCGGACGTGCGCGCCATGCGCACCAGGGTGGTGGAGCACCTGCCGCCGTCCATCGCACCGCGCGAGATCAAGCTCGGCCCCGGCGGGCTGCGGGACGTCGAGTTCGCGGTGCAGTTGCTGCAACTCGTGCACGGCCGCGGCGACGAGTCGCTGCGAGTGGGCGACACGCTCGGCGCCCTCGATGCGTTGCGCGACGGCGGTTACATCGGCCGCGACGACGCGCACAGCCTGATCGACGCCTACACCTTCCTGCGCGCCACCGAGCACCGGTTGCAGCTGCGCAAGCTGCGCCGCACCCACCTGATCCCGGAGCACGCGGCCGACCGCGCCTGGCTCGCCCTCGCGCTGGGCTACCGTGCCGACGCCCGCGGTGATGCCACCGCGGTGTGGGAGGCCGAGTGGGCGCTGCACGCACGCGAGGTGCGCCGGCTGCACGAAAAGCTGTTCTACCGGCCGTTGCTCGAAGCGGTCGCGCGGGTGCCGTCCGAAGCGCTGCGGCTGACGCCGCTGGAGGCCGGCCGCCGGCTCGCCGCGCTCGGCTTCGGCGATCCGTCCGGCGCGCTGAGGCACATCGAGGCGCTTACCGCCGGCCTCTCGCGGCGAGCCGTCCTGCAGCGCACCCTGCTGCCGGTGATGCTGTCCGAGTTCGCCGACGCGCCGGACCCGGACGGCGGCCTGCTCGCGTACCGGCGGATCTCCGAGGAACTCGGCAGCACGCACTGGTACCTGCGCCTGCTACGCGACGAAGGGGCGGTCGCTACCCGGCTCGCGCACCTGCTCGGCACCAGCCGGTACGTCGCGCGGCTGCTGACCCGCGCTCCCGAGGCGCTCACCCTGCTCGCGGATGACGAGGAGTTGCGCCCGCGCAGCCCCGCCGACGTGGCCCTCGAGATGAGCGAATCGGCCGCGCGTCAGGACGACGCCTCGGCATCCGTGGCGGTGGTCCGCGGGGTGCGCCGTCAGGAGCTGCTGCGCACCGCGTTCGCCGACCTGCTCGGCATGCTCGACGTGACGCAGGTGTGCTCGGCGGTCAGCGTGATCACCGACTCCACACTGGAGGCGGCGCTGCAGATCGCCACCCGCGCGGTCGCGGCCGAGCTCGGGCTCGACCGGCTGCCCGTCCGGTTCGCGGTGATCGCGATGGGACGCCTCGGTGGCGGGGAGGCCGGCTACGGGTCGGACGCCGACGTCATGTTCGTCTACGAAGACGTCGAGGAGCCGGCGACCGGTGACGGTGCCCGCGTGGCGCACGAGCTCGCCGGCCGGCTGCGGTCGCTGCTCGCCTCGCCGTCGTCCAGCGACCCGCCGATGGTGGTCGATGCCGACCTGCGCCCGGAGGGACGCAACGGTCCGCTGGTGCGCTCGCTGGCCTCGTACGAGCAGTACTACGCGCGCTGGTCCGAACCGTGGGAGGCCCAGGCCCTGCTGCGCGCCCGGCCCTTCGCCGGCGACATCGCGCTGAGGGAGCGCTTCACCGCGCTCATCGACCCGATCCGCTACCCGGCCGGCGGCCTGACCGCGCGGGAGCTGACCGAGATCCGGCGGGTGAAGGGCCGCATCGACAGCGAGCGGCTGCCCCGCGGCGCCGACCCGAACACGCATCTGAAGCTGGGGCGCGGCGGCCTGGCGGACGTGGAGTGGACGGTCCAGCTGCTGCAGTTGCAGCATGCGGGCGAGCTGCCCGCGCTGCGGACCGTGCGCACGGTCGACGCGCTCGGCGCAGCCGCCGGAGCCGGTTTGCTCGCCGCCGAGCAGGCCCGAGCGCTGCTGGACGCCTGGCGCGCGGCGACCCGGCTGCGCAACGCGATCGTGCTGGTCCGCGACAAGCCAGAGGACCAGCTGGCGCACCTGGGCGGCGCGCTGGCCGGCGTCGGCGCTGCGGCCGGTTACCCTGCCGGGTTCGACCCGGGGCAGGTGGTCGACGACTACCGGCGCGCGGCGCGGCGGGCCCGGGCCGTCGTGGAGCAGGTGTTCTACGGACCGCAGCGCTGAGCGGCGTCGCGGACCAGAGCAAGCCCGATCAGAGCAAGCCCGATCAGAGCGCGACGAGCAGCGTGCCGAGCGCGGCGAACGCCCAGCACCCGCCGGCCACGGTGAGCACGTTCCACAGCCGGTCGGCCGGCCGCGACGTGTGCCAGGCGAGACGGATCAGGACGACCGATGCCACCGCGACGCCGAGCACCGACAGCAGGTCGGCGACGGTGATGCCACGGTCCTGGCTGAGCACGAACAGCACGCTGCCCTCGAGCCGGTGGTCGGCCGACAGCCACGCGATGCTGAACAACAGCAGGCCGCAGGCGGGAACCGCGGAACGCCGGACGATGGTCGCGCCGAGGCAGAGCAGCAACCCGCAGAGAGTGATGAGCGCAGCAGCCATGGTGACGAGTGATCGATGCCGGGATCAGGGCTGCGGCGTGCTCGGGGTGGTGGGCCCGGTCGCGTGCTCGCGAGCGTCCTCGGTCAGCGAGAAGTCCGGCGCGTCCAGCGGCGGCGTGAACGCGCCGTGCCCCGACAGCAGCCATTGGATGGCGAAGCCGACGCCGAGCACGAGCGCGCCGCCGACCGCGTCGATCACGAAGTGGTTCGCGGTGCCGACGATGACCAGGAGCGTTCCTACCGGGTACAGCAGGCCGAGGACGCGCACCCAGCGCCGCCAGGCGCAGGCCCAGATCGCGATGCCGCACCACATCGCCCACGCGATGTGCAGGCTCGGCATCGCGGCGTACTGGTTGGAGTGCTGGGCGACCGACGGATCGGCCAGCGAACCCCAGGTGTGGAACTTGGCGAGCGTGTCGACGTAGTCGAAGTTGGGCAGCAGCCGCGGCGGTGCCAGCGGGTACAGGTAGAAGCCGAGCAGACCGAGCAGCGTGGACGCGACCAGCACCGAGCGCGCGCCGCGGTAGACGTGCGAGCGCTTGCGGAACAGCCACACCATCACCGCGATCGTCACGATGAAGTGCAGCGTCGCGTAGTAGTAGTCCATCACCTGCGCGAGCCACTCGGTGGCCGCGACGAAGTGGTTGAACGACAGCTCGAAGTTCAGGTGCAGGACGTCCTGCAGGTGCTGCACGGAATGCCCGTGCCGGAGGGCGATCTCCGCCTGTTCCGGCACCGCGTTGCGGCCGATCGTGTAGAGCCAGTAGCCGATGGCGATGATCGCCAACTCCTGCCACCACACCGGCCGCCGCCAGCGGAGCATCCGGTGGGGGAGGAGGCCGGTGAAACCGCGGCGGTTCTGTGCGGCGGCAGTGTCCGTGGACGGCTGCACTGCGACCATGCCGCAATCATCGCACCCGGTACCGTCGCATTTGCGGCACAGCACGGCGCGTCCTCAGTTACCGCCGGTGCCGCGTACGCGGGCCAGCAGGTCGGCGACCGCCTCGCGGACGCAGGCGGCGGTGTCGCGCTGTGCACGCTGGCCGAAGCGGGCGGTCAGGTCCACGACGTCCGCCCCGCCGACGCTCGTCCCGCGGGCCACCTGCCCGGCAACGACGGCGACCGGGCGGCCCACCTTGCGGCACAGCGCGACGACGCCGCCTACCGCCTTGCCGGACAGGCTGGTCGGGTCGAGCTTGCCCTCGCCGGTGACGACCAGGTCGGCGGCCGCGATCTTCGCCGCCAGGTCGAGGTGGTTGGCGACCAGGTCGAAACCGGGTACGACCGACGCCCCGAGTGCCGCGAGGCCGCCGGCAAGCCCGCCGGCCGCTCCGGATCCCGCGATCGCGCCGACGTCGATCCCGAACTCGTCGCGGTACCGCGCGGCCAACTCGTCCAAACGTTCGGTGAGCGCGGCGACCTGGCCGGGATCGGCGCCCTTCTGCGGCGCGAACACCTCGGCGGCGTCGCGGAACCGGGTGGTGACGTCGGTGGCGACGCGAACCGTGTAGCCGCGCGTGCCGTCGAGCGGGGCGTACTTGCGCAACACGTCCAGCGCACCGAGCCCGCCGTCCGTGGTGACCGACCCGCCCGCGCCGACGATGACGTCGGTGGCACCCGCCCGGATCGCGGCCGCGATCAACTCGCCGGTGCCGGTGGTGGTTGCCGTCGTCGGGTCGTGGTCGTCCCCGGCCACGGGCTGGCCGGACGCGAGCGCCATCTCGATCACCGCGCGGGCGCCGTCGAGCAGCCACTGTGCCGTCACCGGCGCGCCGGACGGGCCGGTGACCTCGGTGTCCCGGTTGGCGCCGCCGAAGCAGTCCAGCAGGCCCTCGCCGCCGTCGGCGATGGGGGCGCGGTCGCTGTCCCATCCCAGGTCGGCAGCCGCCGCGACGACGGCATCGGCGACCTCGGTGGCGGTTGCGGTGCCCCGGAACTTGTCCGGGAGGGCGAGCACGCGCATCCGCCGATTGTGCAGCACACCCCGCCCGGAGCGGAGTCCGGGCGGGGTGCCCGTCGCGCGGAGTGGATCAGGTCAGTCGCAGTGCCCGGCCCATGGTGGCGAACAGGTCGGTCTGATTGGTCACGCCGAGCACGTTGGCCGCCTGCGGTCCCTTCGCCGCGATGCGGACTTCGGTGCCGGTGTGCTGCTGCGAGCCGGTGATGTCGGCGGTCGCGTAGCTGACGGTCATGTCCGCACCGTCTTGGGTGCGCAGCGTTGCCGTGTAGCCCTTCGTGGTGCTACCGGTCTCGACGATCTGGCTGGTGTGGCCGTGATCGGCGGTGACGACGACGAGCGTGTCCGGGTGTGAGCGCTGGTAGTTCAGCGCCGCGCGCACGGCCTTGTCGAACTCGACCGTCTCACCGATCTGGCCGCACGGGTTCGCCGCGTGGTCCTGCTTGTCGATCGAGGCGCCCTCGATCTGCAGGAAGAAGCCCTTGCGCGAACCGGCCGAGGCCTTGTCGAGCAGCGAGATCGCCTTGCTCGCCATGTCCGACAGGTGCGGCTGCGATGCGGCGCGCGCGGTGTTCACGGTGCACCGGCTACTGGCGGTCCCGGTGCTGGTGGGCTTGGGGCCGGCCCACTCCAGGTCCATGTTGTTCTTCGCGAACGTGCCGAGAAGCGGCTTGCCCGGCCTGATCGACCTGATCTTCGCCAGCCCCGCGGCGTCGGTCGCGATCTGGTAGTCGTTCACCTGGGCCTGCTGCAGGACGCTCAACCCGCGGTACCGGCCGGCCTGGACGGTCTGGTCGAAGTACTGCTTGCCGCCGCCGAGCATGACGTCCGGGGCGAGCGCGACCATCTGCTCGGCGATGGATCCGGCGCCGCCGTTCTGCTTGGCGTTGACCGCGCACGCTGCCATCGACTGCGGGCCCTTGCAGTCGCGGCTCACGACGTGCGAGGCGAGCACGGCCGGTGTGGCGTCCTGCAACTCGGCGGTCGTGACGTCGCCGGTGCGGTAGCCGGCGCGCTTGGCCAGTTCCAGGATCGTGGTGACCGGTTTGCCGTTGGGCAACACGGAGATGGCGCCGTTGTACGTCTTGTGCCCGGTGGCCCACCCGGTGCCGGAGGCGGCGGAGTCGGTGACGTAGTCGGGCAAGCGCGGGTTGTCCTTCTGGACCGCGTAGGTGGTGTACTCGCCGGTCATCGGCAGCGTGTCCATCGCCAGGCGGCCGTTCGCGCCGACCTGGTAGTTGCGGGCGATGGTGATCTCACTGTCGCCCATGCCGTCGCCGATCAGCAGGATCACGTTGCGGGCCTTGCCGCCGATCACCTGCTTGCGCAACTCGCCGGTACGGTCACTCGCGTTGCTGCCTGCGTAGGCGAGCGCCGGGATCGCGACGGCTGCAGCCGCGATGGTCGCCGTGATCGCCAGCTTGGCCCGGCGGCGATGCGTGCTTGTCATGCAGACTCCCCTTGTTCAGTGGATGGTGAGGACGCTGCACACGCAATCAGTCGTGGACGTCGCCGGGCGGACGCCGACGTTTAGCGGTAGTGGCCGCTCGATGAACGTCGAGAGTGAACGACCGTCCTGCGATCGCGGGCCCAGGACCCCGCAATCGCATGTCGGAGCGGTAGATCAGGACGACCCGGTGGCGTGATCCGTGCTCTGATCGAATGTGACCCGCCGTCAGAGCCGAGCTGCGGATCGTTCGGTCTCCCGCCAGAGCCGGGCGGCGGTCGCCGTGTCGTAGGAGGCGTCGGAGGATCTGACGGGGCTGAACCGGTTGTAGTAAGCGCCGCCGTTGATGCCGGCGGCGGTCGCGAGGTGGACGAGCGGTTCTGCACCCTTGCGTGCGGAGAGGGAGATGGCGTGCATGGCGGCGACGCGGATCCGCGGGAAGTGGCGGCCAAGGTCGGTGCGGACCATGCCGGGGTGCACGGCGACGACGGTAAGTTCAGGATGCCGGCGCTGAAACTCGTAGCTGTCGAGCAGGTTGGCGAGCTTGCTGCGGCTGTAGGTCAGGAAGGGGTCGTAGCCGCGTTCGCAGTTCAGGTCGGTGAAGTCGATCTCGACCGGTGCCGTGCCGAACAGCGCCGCCCGGTGGCCTTCTGAGTTGACGTGCACGACCCGCCCGTCGCCTCGTCGCAGCAGCGGCAGCAGTTCGCGGGTGAGCCGGTGGGGCGCGAGGTGGTGCACGGCGCGATTGAGTTCGACGCCCTCGTCGCTGAGCTGCCGGTCGGGCAGCATCAGCCCGGCGTTGTTGATCAGCGTGTCGAGGTGGTCGGCGCTGGCCGTGATCGCGGCGACGCGCGGGACACGCCGGTCGCAGTAGCCACGTCGGCGGTGATGACGGTCGCGGAGGGGAGTTCGCCGCGCAGGTGCTCGGTGCGGCTCGGGTTGCGGCCGATGAGGACGAGACGGTGGCCCTCGGCGGCAAGCCGGCGGGCCGCCTGGTGCCCAAGGCCCGAGGTCGCGCCGACGACCACGATCGTCCGAGCCGGGCTGCCGCTCATCGGGCGCTGGCGGGAGTCGTGCGGCGCAGCCCGAACACGGTGGTGAGCAGGCGCTCCCGCAGTCCGGCCGGCAGGTGGGCGAGCACGCCGAACAATGCGACCCCCTTGCCCGCGGCGTAGTGGCGTTTCGGTCGGCGGGCACCGACGGCCTTGACGATGACCTTCGCGACCGGCTCGACCTGGCCGAGCTTCTGCTTGGCGGCGGCGGCGCCGAACGCCGCGAGTTGGTTGCGGTAGAGCGCGGCCCGGTCCGGGTCGGCGGCGGCCAGCCAGGTGCGCATGTCCGTCTCAGCCTTGGCGAAGATCTCGGTCTGCGTCCCGCCGGGTTCGACGACAACCACCGGGATGCTCCACGCGGCGAGCTCGAGGCGCAGCGCGTCTGACAGCGACGCCACCGCCGCCTTGCTCGCACCGATCGGCGCCATGAACGGCACCGCGACCCGGGCCGTCGGAGCGCTGATGTTGATCAACCGGCCTGACCCTGCCCGCAAGAGCGGCAAGAATGCCTGCGCCACGTAGGCCGGACCGAAGGTGTTCACCTCGAACTGGCGCCGCAGCTGCTCCGGCGGGATCAGTTCGAGCGGACCCTGCACGATCAGCCCGGCGTTATTGATCACAGCGGACAGGCCGGCGGCCCCGACGTGCGCGCTGACCTGCTCGGTCGCCGCGGCGACACTGTGCGGGTCGCTGACGTCGATCGGCACCAGCCGGACATCGGCAAGCTGCTCGAGCGTCCCGACGTCCTTGTGCACGCCGGCATACACCGTGTAGCCGGCGGCGACCAGCAGGCGGGTTGTCGCCGCGCCGACGCCGGCGGCAGCGCCAGTGATGAATACGTTGCCCAGGTGGGGCCGGGTCATGACCACTCCAAACGTTGATTGCGACATGTTGATTGACACATGTCAGCGTGCAGGAATGGATCTGACCTGTCAAGATGAACATGTCAGCCATCGAGAGTCGACCGGGCGGAGGTGCGACGGTGTCGCTGCGTCACGCGTTGCTCGGGCTGCTCGCCGAACACCCGGCCAGCGGATGGGACCTGAGCCGGCGCTTCGACGATGTGCTCGGATCCGTCTGGCCCGCCGGGCACCCGCAGATCTACGGCGAACTACGCAAGCTGCGCGACGACGGGCTCATCGCCGTCGATGACGAAGGGCCGCGCCGCCGCACCGCCTACCGCGTCACCGACGCCGGGCTCGCCGAGGTCCGCCGCTGGCTCACCGAGACCACCGTCGATCACACCTTGCGCCTGGAGCCGCTGTTGCGCTCGGTGTTCTTCTGGCTCATGACCCCCGGACAACTCGCCGCGCACCTCGACCGCGAAGCCAGCTACTACCACCGACTCGCCGCGACCTACCGCGACCTCGCGGCCGCCAAAGACCGCGGCGAGTACGGCGACAGCCCCCAAGCCCGGTCGCTGCGCATCGCCGCAGAAGCGGCCGCCCGGCTCAACGACACCCTCGGCGACTGGGCGGACTGGGTGAAGACGCACGAATCGGAGCAGACATCACGCCCGAGAACCCGACCGGCCAAGAAAGCCGCTCACCACGTCGACGACCGAGCTGACGATCCGCGCTGACAGCGATCCAGGCGCCCAGCACCCCCGGCCGGACCTGACCAGGAGCCACCACGGCCACTGAGCACGCCGATCAGTCCGCGCCAGGGTCAGCCCGCTCGAAAGTGAGTTGGCACGAAGCGGAATGTCTGCGTAGCGCCGCAGGCCGACCGGATGCTCACCAGGTGACCGGTAAAGCGCTGGAGGCCCGGCATTCGCGGCCTCCAGCGTCAGCCTGCTCAGCAGTCGTAGTAGAGCTCGAACTTCCCGGCGGTGATTGGCAGAGATCGGCAAGCGTTGGAGGCCCCAGTTTCTGAGGCCTCCAACGTTGGTCCGAGGTGGGCGCGTATGGCAGTTCGCGGTTCTCCTGCGTACCCGTTGCGTACCGGCCAAGATCGACTGCGAGCACCGGTTACGCGTAACGCGTAGTGTCTCGCTCAACGTTCCGGTGCGCGCCAGCGAAATCGGGCGGGTCTTGCGGGATTCTCTGCGCCCGCTGCGCGGGAGCACGTCGTCGGGTGTCGGGGCGGCTCTGTCGTGATCCCGGTGACCGTTCCCTTCGGGAATCGCGCAGTGGAGCAAACGGACCTGAGTGGTCACGGCCGGCCTGCGGATGGACTGCCCGGCAGCTGGGAACCTACTGCGTCGAGCATGGCGTGTGCTTCGTGCTCAAGGTCGGGGGATGAGGGCGAGTGTGGCGGCCTGTTCGAAGCGGGCGTCAATGCGATGCCAGGCTTCGGCCGCGGCGGCGAGTGTGTCGAGGTCTCGATTCAGGCGGCCGCTCGCGCGGAGGAGGCAGGCGGCGGCCCAGTCGTTTTCGGCCGCGGCAGGCATGGCGGCGGAGAGCCGTTCGGCAGCGTCGGGGGTATGGCTGACAACGGCGAGTTCGGCACCGGGGGCGCGGGCGAATGTCTCGTCCCGCGGTGTCGAAGGTCTCGAAGGCGGCGGCGATCTGCGCGGCGGCTTGACCGACTTGGTTGGTGTGGACGGCGATCCGGGCGACGATCGCTTCGAACGGTTTGCGGTACCGGGCGTAGGCGTTGGCTCGGGGCCCGCGATCGTGCGTGCTCGGTCGCGCCAGCGTTCGTAGTGACCGTCCCCGAGTAGTCCATGGGCGAGAGCGGCGGACACTACGCGGGATATCCAGGAGACGATCGGTGATCCGGCCGCCCGCCATTCCTGCCACAGCAGGTCGGCCTGCAGGCTTCCTCGAATCGGCCGCTGAGTGCGAGGGTGGGTTTCCCCCGAAATCGTGAAGGACTTCGTTATGCCGCTGCCGGTTGGTCAGCGGTGATCTTCTCGAACTCGGCTGGGGCTAGCAACGCGGCGCTGCTGTGCCGTCGTCGGGTGTTGTAGAACTTGTGGCACCAGGCGAGCACGACGGCGCGGGCCTGGGCCTTCGTCTCGAAGGTGTGCCGGGACAGGACCTCGTGTTCCAGGGTGGAGAAGAACGACTCGGCGGCGGCGTTGTCGAAGCACGAACCGACCCGGCCCATCGACTGCCGGATCCCGAGTTTGTCCTTGCACAGCTTGGTGAATTCGCCCGCGGTGTAGGTCGATCCTCGGTCGGCGCTAAGCCGAATTCGGCTTAGCAGCGATTATGCCGAGGTCTGCGTTATGCCGAAGGTCGGCGGGATCCCCTTTGCTGGCAGGGCTGCGTGACTGATTCCTCGGCTTAACGATCCGGCGGTTAGCGGAGGCTGTAGAGGGCCTGCAGTCGCTCCTTCGTGAGTCGGCGCGCCTGGGGTGTCGTGACGGCTGGGGTGGCGGCATCGACGGCTTTGCGCATCATGTCGACGGTGGCGAAGGCGTAGAACGCCGAGGTGGTCGACATGTTCTCGTGGCCGAGGAGTCGCATGATGATCGGCAGCGCGATGCCCTGCTGGTAGAGGTCCATCGCTTTGGTCTTGCGCAGCATGTGGCAGTGGATGTCTTCGGGAATCGAGGGACATCTTCGGCGTGCGGTTGTGGCGGCGCGTTTGAGCACTGCGGCGACGGTGTCGGTCGACAGCGCGGTCGGTGCCCCGTTGTGCAAGCTGTAGAACACCGGGCGGGTCGTTTCGGTTCGGGCGATGCCGGGGTGGAACTCGGCGAGGTAGACGTCCAGGTGTTCGATCGTCTTCGCGGTGAGCGGGACGACGCGGGTCTTGTCACCTTTGCCGGTGAGGACCACATGGCCGGGCCGGTGCAGGTGCAGGTCGGCCAGCGTCATGGCGGTGAGCTCACCGACGCGGGCGGCGGTGTCGTAGAGCAGGATCAGCAGCATCCGGTTCCGCCGCGATTTCGGGGTGCGGCCGGTGAATGCGGCGAGCACCGCGCTCGTCTCGGGTTCGGTGAGGTACTCGATCGGTTCCCTCGCCGCGGTGGGTGCGCGCAGCGTCTTGGCTTGCTGGCTGACCGTGACGAGGGTGAGGTCTTCGGCCGCGCAGTAGGCCAGGAACGCTTTGACGGCGGTGAGCCGCAGGCCGATCGTCCGTGGCGCGTAGTGCTGCTGCCCGCCCATCCAGGCGAGCCATCCTTTCAAGTGCTGCCGGTCGAGATGGTCGAAGCTGACGTGTGCGCGGGCGACGTGGTGCTGTTCGGCGAGGTAGCGCAGGAGGCATTCCAGGCTGATCCGGTAGGCCTCGACCGTGTTCGCCGAGCGGTGCGCCATCGTCGGCAGGTAGACGTGCAGGTAGTCGCGGGCGTAGCGGTAGAAGTCCGGTTCGCGGGTCGCTCGGTCATGCTTGGTCATCGAATCCGACCTCCGGCAGCAGCGACTGGCCTGCGGTGGTGAGTCCGTCGTAGGCGTGCAGGAACTCCGGCGAGGTGTGGATGTAGTAGAACGTCGACTCGATGCTGGCGTGGCCCATGTAGCGGGCCAGGTAGGGAAGCATCGCCATGACGTCCTTGCCCTGCGCCATCCAGCGATCGACGTTGGCGTAGGCGAAGTGATGCCGGAAGGCGTAGGGCGTGGGCTGCACCCCGCCGCTCGGCCGTGAAAGAGCGGCCTGGTGCCAGATACGCCGGAAGATCTCATCGATGGTCGCGCCTGTGACCTCGTTGCCGGTCCTCGAGATGAAGAAGGTGGCCCGTGACGGTCCGAAATGCGCACGCGTGATGCGGTCGCACTTGGCCAGAACCCTCGTGACGTCGGCAGTGAGCGGGAGCCTTCGCGACCGGTTGCCCTTGGAGTCGACCACGTCGAGGGTCCTGTCGCGCAGGTGCACGTGCTCGGGGCGTAGCCGCCGGGTCTCCCCGGTCCGCAGCCCGCAACAGTGCATCAACGTGAAGAACGCGACCGACTGCCACCGCCACGGCGACGCCGCCCGCACCGCCGCCGCAGTAGCGAAGAACGCCTCGATCTCCGCCTCGCCGAGCAAGTAGGGGTGCGTGGGCAGGCGTTGAGCCTTCCACCGGTCCGACAAGACGTAGGCGTCACACTGCCCGTGGGCCTGCAGCCAGCGGCCGACATCGCGGATGTAGGACATCCAGGACCGGTAGGGGCCCGTGCGGGCCAGACGCTCGCTGACCCATCCCTCGACCGTGTCGCGGTCGAACACCGTCCGGTCGTGAGAGGTGCAGTAGGCGTCGAACTGCCTCAGGTACCAGACCCTGGAGGCGCCGTAGAACCCCATCTGCTCCTTGAACGCGAGGTAGGCGGCAAGGTGCGGTGCGAACGCGCTGGTGAAGTCATGGCCGTTCGCGGCCAGCGCCTTCGTGCTCATGGCCGCGCGCCGGCGGGGACGTCGAGGACGCAGTCGAGCAGGCGCACGACATCGACGCTCAGATACAGGTCAGTCGATTTCGGCCGCGCGTGGCCGAGCACGGCCGCGATGGTCGGCAACGGCACCGACGCCCTCAGCAGCCGTGTCGCGGCGTTGTGCCGCAACAGACGCGTGCTGCCCAGCACGTCCGCGACGCCGGCCCGACGGAACACCGTGGTGATCACCCGGTGGACCGTGGCGTGGTCGGCCAGCCGCGTGTGCGGGGCCACCGAACGCACGAACAGATGCTCGTCCGGCGAGTCTGGCCGCTGGTCAAGGACGTACTCGGCAAGCCGGTCGACTACCAGATCGGTCAGCGGCACTGTCAGCGGGTTGTGGGTCTTCTGCTGCACGAGGCTCGCGGTCCGTGCCCGCCAGTCGATGTCGTCACGAAGCAGACTGATGATGTCGCATGCGCGCAGCCCCGTCGTGACCGCAAGCAGCGTGATGGCAGCATCCCGTGCCGGTATAGCCGGCGTTGCGCATGCCTGCACGATCAGGCGCTGCGCCTCGTCCGGCAGCGCCGGCACGATCCGGTGAGAGCGCTTGAGGCCAGCCAACCCGAGCGCGTCGACCAGGTCGCTGCGGCCGGTGAACTTCAAGAACGGGCGGAAGTTCGACACGACCCAGAACAGCGACGACGTCTTCCACGTAGCCGTCAACGAGTTCAGGTAGCTCAGCACGCTCGCCCCGTCGGCGTCACGGAGACGGCGGATCCCGCCTGCCTCCAGGAACACCAGGTAATCGCGAGCGACCCGGCCGTAGGCATCCCGGGTCGCGGACGCGAGAGCCCGGTCAGCCATGTCGGCCTCCCACGCGCCAACAAGCCGGACGAACTCCCGCGAGACAGGACGGGGCCCGCCCCCGCCACGGGTGCAGCAAGCCAACTCGACCCGGCCCGTGGTGACGTAGGAGTTGAACACGCGGACCAGCCGTCCGTAGTCGAACCGGCGCTGCACGCTGAACCTGCCCGTCCGCGGGCTGATCGTCATCGCCGCGAACTCCGCACCCAGCGCCGGTGTGTACTTGCCGCCCCGCCCGTCGGCGAGTTGCGTCAACGCCCTGATCGACTTCTCGTAGTTGCCGATCGTTGACTCCATATAGCCGGCCGCGCGCAGCTCCGCGACAACAACCGACCCGATCCCCGTGACCGTCATGTCCATGGCCGTCTCCTCCTCCGCATCGCGAATGGACACGGCGGACGCTGCCACCGAACAGGCCCAAACGTTAGCCCGAGGAATCAGTCACGCAGCCCTGCCAGCAAAGGGGATCCCGCCGATCCTCGGCATAACGCAGACCTCGGCATAATCGGTGTGGAAGATGACGCTCTCGATGTTCTCGCGGCCGCCCCGGGTGGCGGCGGCGATCTTGATCGCGTCCATCGCCAGCCACCGGTCCGGGTGCTCGGACATCGGGCAGGCCAGCAGTCGACGCGAGTACAGGTCGATCACCGTGGCCATGAACAGCTTGCCCTCGCCGGTCGGGATCTCGGTCATATCCCCGCACCACTTCACGTTCGGTGCCGGCGCGGAGAAGTCCCGCCGCAGCAGGTCAGCGAACTTCGGCGCTGCCTTGTCCTGCCTGGTCAGGCCCTTGCGCCGCTTGGGTTTGCGGCCGAACAGGCCCTGCCGGCGCATCGACTCGGCGACGGTGTTCTCGCCGACCTGCCAGCCGGCCTCGACCAGGTCCCGATGGATCCGCGGCGAGCCGTAGGTCCGTCCCGAGTTCTCGAACTGCTCAGCGACGGCAGCATCGAGCTCACGCCGCCGCGTGAGCTGCGCGGTGACCGGGGCCTTGACCCACTTGTAGAACCACGAGACGGACAGCCCGAAAATCGCGCAGCAGACCGCGACGGGAACGCGGTAGTTCGTCCTCTGGTCGGCGATGAAGCGTGCCACGCTCACTTCGTCGCCTCCTTCACCCACAGGACCACGGAGCGCTTGAGGACATCGCGCTCCATCCGCAGCTCGGCGTTCTCCGCACGCAGCCGCTTCAACTCATCAAGATCATCACGGGACAGGCCGTCTCGGCCCTCACGTGCTACGCGGTCACGAGCGACCCAGTTGCCCAGCGTGCCCTCGTTGACCCCCAGGTCACGAGCGATCTGCGCGATCGGCTTGCCGGTCTCGTGCACCAGCCGCACCGCGCCCTCGCGGAACTCCGCATCGAACTTCCTGCGCTTCTCTGGCATGACTACTCCTCATAGTGCATGCCTCCACGGTTTCGGGGGATTTCCAAGGGGGACGAGTACGCGGCTTGGCGATGTAGGAGCGCTGACCTACTGGATCCTGTTCGTGTGCTTGACGGGCGAGGTCGAGCGCCGCGTTCAGGTCGCCGGTGAACACGGCGTACGTGGATGCGGTGTAGAACGCGTCCGTGATCTCGACTGCGGCCTGGGTTGGTCGGGCGGCAACGTCGCGGCGAGGTCGGGGCGGCGGGTGGCGATCTGGCGGGCGCGCAGCCGGCCCGCGTTGGCGGCCACCCGAGTTGGGTCAATCGGCTTAGTGCCTTGAATCGGGTGTCGTCAGCTCGGTGAGGGTCTTGGCCAGTTCGGGTCTGATCTCGGGCGCGAAGGTTTGGGTGACGCCGTTGATCTCGATGTCGGCTGATCGCAGTGGCTTGAGGGTAAGCAGCACGCGTCGTAGCGATAGGCCGGTGCGGTTCTGCACGGTCCGGGAGACCGCGAGCGCGGTGAACACGATGGTCAGGTGCGCCTCGATGGCGTCGCGGGTGCGGGCGAACAGCGGCCGGGCGGCTAGGTCGGACCATCCGGAACGACTGCTCGACGCGCCACAGGTCGTGGTAGCTGGCGATCACCTCGCCGGCGGGCATGACGTCGGGTTCGATGTTGGTGACGTAGCCCTTGAGCCCAGCCAGGCGGCGGGCGCGCGCGAGCGCACGTTCATCGAGGGCGAGGTCGTCGTTTGCTGTCTTGACGAACCGGGGCTTGCGGGCCGTCTTCTCGCCCTCGACCACGGCGCGGGCACGGTTCTCTTGCGCGGTGAGGGTCTTGTTGTCCCGGACGGATCGCTTGGTGGAGTAGGCCCAGATCGCCCGCCACGAGCCTGAATGCTCGGTCGGGTTCCATACCGGTTCGGCCCGCTTGAGCACGTCGTTGTCGTCGTTGCGGCCGATCTTCGGGGTGATGGTGTCGATCACCTGACCGTCGGTGAACAGTTCGCCGTGCCAGCGGAGGTGAGACTCCAGGTCGATCGGCGCCTTCGTCTGTCGGGAGTCGACGATGAACTTGTAACCGGCCTCATCCAGGGCGGTGAGGTTCTTCGCGGACAGCATCCCGGCATCGGCGACCACCACCATGTGCTCGATCTGATGCCGCCCCGGATTCAAGGAGTCGTCGCAACACCCGAGTTGATTGGTGTTGTGACGGATGAGATCGAGTCGAGCACGCCGGTCGAAGCTGGGGTCGCTGGGTCCGCCGACGGTTCGGCAGGACGTGCGGCGGCGGTTCTGGAAGCTGATTGCCGAGGGTTGGCAGAATTCGGCGGCCGCGGCTGGAGTGGGCGTGTCGGAACCGACGGGCTGGAAGTGGTTCACCGAGGCTGGCGGCATGTGTCCGATCGATCTTGCCGAGCCGTCTGGTCGGTATCTGTCGTTCGCCGAGCGAGAAGAGATCGCGATGCTGTTCGCGCAGAAGCTGGGAGTGCGTGAGATCGCACGGCAGGTCGGCCGGAGTCCCTCGACGATCTCGCGGGAGTTGCAGCGCAACGCGGCCACCCGGGGCAACCGGTTTGACTACCGAGCCTCAACGGCGCAGTGGCATGCCGAGCGGCGCGCGCGCCGGCCGAAGCTAAGCAAGCTGGCCACCAACGACCGGTTGCGTGAGCACGTGCAGGCCAAGCTGAGCTGCCGCGAGCACTGGAGCCCGGAACAGATCGCTCGTCGGCTGGAGCTCGACTTCCCCGACGATAGCTCTATGCGGGTTTCCCACGAGGCGATCTACCAGGCGTTGTATGTGCAGGGCCGCGGCGCGTTACGCCGCGAGTTGACCGCGTGCCTGCGCACCGGGCGGGCGGTCCGTAAGCCCCAGCGGCGACCCGGGGTGCGCGGCAAACGGGCCATCCCGCCCGAGATCATGATCAGTGAACGGCCGGCCGAAGTCGAAGACCGCGCCGTGCCCGGCAACTGGGAAGGCGTTCTGATCATCGGCTCAGCGAGCTCGGCGATCGGCACGCTGGTCGAACGCAAGACCAGGTTCACCATGCTGGTGCACCTGCCGCGGCTGCCCGGACTCGCCCAAGGCGAGCGGGGCTGGAGCGGGCGGGGCGCCGAAACCGTGCGCGACGCGCTAGCCGCCACCATCGCCACGCTGCCTCGCGAACTGCGCCGCACGCTGACCTGGGACCAGGGCTCGGAGATGTATCAACACGCACAGCTGAAGATCGCCGCCGGCATCGAGATCCACTTCTGCGACCCACACAGTCCGTGGCAGCGCGGCGCGAACGAGAACAACGGCCTGCTGCGCCAGTACTTCCGAAAGGCACCAACCTGACAGCGCACACCGCTGACGATCTCGCCGAGGTCGCCGCCGCGCTCAACCGCCGACCCCGCAAGACACTCGGCTGGAAGACCCCCGCCGAAGTCTTCAACGAAGAACTACTATCGCTAGCGAACTGACCCGTGTTGCGACGACCACTTGAATCCGCCCGCGCCTGGAACTGTCTTATGATCGGCACGATGGTCAGCTGCTCGGCCTTGTTCCCTTCGAAACACCCGATCTCCAAAGGGAAACCGGCTCGGTCGACCAGCAGCCCGACCACGATCTGCGTGTCGACACGGCGTTCCTTGGAGAAGCCGACCTTACGCAGCTCGTCCTCGTTGTCGGCCTCGAAGTACAGCGTCGTCACGTCATATAACACAAGGCTGATGTCGCCGTGCGTGGCCGCGTGGGTGAAGCACAAGGCCGCGAGCTGGTCGCGATACTGCCCGTCGACGCACCGTCGCAGGGTGCGCTTGCGAGTGGACAGGCTCACCGAGACCCGGCCCATCTCGGCCAGCACCCGATCGACGTCGGACAGGCTGGTCGGCTCCACCACGCGGGCGATCACCAGGTCGCGGAACACCGGATCGCCGAGCGCGTCGAACCCGAGACTGGAGTAGACGCCGGCGAGCGCGTCGAACAACACCTGCGAATTGGTCCTGACGACCCGCGCCCGCGCCACCCGGTGCACCGGCGGCGAGTCCGGCGCGAACAGCGCGGCAGAGGCTGGCTGGCCGACCAGCGTGGCCCGGCTGACCGCAGGGGTGAGTCCGAGATCCAGAACGCCCTGACCGTCATCTTCGAGCAGTCGGTGCGCCTGCTCGATCAGCAGCCCCAGCTCGGCCTCGTCGCGGGCCGACCCGACATGACGCACGATCCGCCGACTGACTCGGCGATCTGCACCGCGGTCGCTCCCGAGGCCGTCGGCACCCGCCGAACCCACGCCACCAGCCGAGCCTACGGGCACGAATTAGTGCCTAGAACACGCACTACGAACAATCAAAATCCCCAGAAACACTGGGTTTCATACGCGAACCGGCTCTCACGTGACCCAACAGCGCGGCATCCATCGCCGGGCCGACCAGGGTGGGGGTGAGTCAGCCTTGCGGACGCGTTGTTTCCAAGGCCGAGCGCTCGCGAGCACCGCGAGCAGCGCAGGGTCGGGGATGTCGCAAAGCGTTCGGCTTCCGCGAGCATCGCGTCGGTCTGCCGGGCCGGGACCTAGTCGCTGAATCCGGCCGGGAGGCGGTCGGCGGCAAGCCCGGCGTGTCCGAGCGCGGTGGATGCCACGGCCGTACGCGCGAGTTCGGCCGCGCGCTCGCGCCGCCTTCGACGGCCGCGGCGGGGCTGGCCGTGTCACGGAGGTCAGCGACAGTGTCGTAGACACCCGCGGGGCGCGGCATGCGGCGGCAACGCTCGGCTACTGCTTGAGCGATTCGGTTTGCTCGCATTGAAGCCCAACGACCGCACTACCGGCAAAGGAAACGACGGCAAGCAAGCCGTACACCAGTGCCGCGTGTCGCGACGCTGCGTAGCTGGCTGCACAGATCTTCGGCCGGTCTGGGCTGTAGAGACCCTGCGGATCCACTCGGCTGAGTGTCGAACCGCACATCTCCGAGTTCTTTCCAATCAGCAGGTAGGCAGCAGCGATGCTTGCAAGTGCAACGGACAGCAGGCAGATTCCAGCGGCAATCGCGCTGGCAGCTGCTTGTCTGCGGCGAACCTCGTGTCTCTTTCGTCGAACGACGAGCGCAAGCCCAAGTAGGGCGATCGCCAGTATCGCGACGACGATGATCCAGTGCCAGCGTCGCGTCGTAACGACCGAACACCCATCACCAGCTGGTGGGTTCACTGCGGTTTGGCAATAAGTATCGGGCAGTTCCCACAGCGGCGTGAATATCAGGAGACATTCCAGAGCTGCGCAAAACACCACTACAGTGAGCAGCAGCGAGTAAACGATATGAGCCCAGCCCACTGGGCCGCGCAGGGCAAGACGATATCGATTTCTACTCGGCGCTCGCGCCACTCGCACAGCCTTTCGCTCAGGCCTTGAGTATCTCCGACGAGGTGCGATCGCTCATCGAAGAACCGTCGGGCAGATACATCGTATAGCAGTCGCCAGCTCCGTAGCCGCAGTCGATATACTTTCCGGCGCCGTATAGGCCATTGTTGTAGTTTGAATCAATGTAGTGGTAGAAGTGGTTGCAGCCACTGGAACTTAGAGCCGATGATACTTTGTCGTTCCAGCCAGGAGGCATGGTTGGCACGTAAAAGGCATAGGTGGACGAGCATCCTTGAGTTGCGTACCAGTAGTAGTAGTTTCCGCCGTAGTGCGTATCCCAATAGTCTGCACCCAGAAGGTATTGCGAGTCTGCTGACAGCCGCCCATTCGCAGCGATGGTGGCCGCAAATTCCTCCCTGACCTTGTCGTCCGACATCGACAAATAGTTTGTGTTTCCAGTCGCAGTTGCAAGCGCTTCCCCTTGCGTCGCGAAGCACTGGGCTATCGTTCGCGCCGCCTTGTCGTTGGGTATCAGCTCTTGTGCGCAGTAGGACCCCGTCAGGGCCCGTGTCGACAATTCCTGACTCGACAGTGCGACGGCGGGAAATGCGCGAACTGCGGGCGCAAGTGTCACCGCGAGAGCAGCAGTAACCAGAAACCCAATCAATGACCGTCGCATGATCATGCTCCTAACGTCTTCTTATGGACTGGATTGGTGGCACCTATTACGCCGTACTCCAGTGACCAATAAACATCCAACGACAAATGCGACAGCTAGTGTCGCCAATAGGATGTATTCTGTCGCCCAGCTACGGGCAGCGGCGACATCAAAGCGCACGAGTTTACCGTCGCGTGTCCGGTGTCCGTCGGTCAGCAGCTTAACGAGCATTCGCTGAGTTCCCTTAGCTGTCGTGCGGATTTCGAATTCGCCGGATCGCGAGCCAATCACTGCGGCGACCGGGATCAGGGGAGGGCCCGCAAGCGATAGCCCGGAATCCACGATTTCGATCGATAGCTTGATATTCGTTGCGGGCTTCGTGTCTGCGTTCTTCACAGTGTACCGAATTCTCACCAACTGTCCGACGCTGGGCGGACTGAGCGGAGGCGCAACTTCCAGGCTAAGGTCGTCGGGGCCGTCTGAGTTCCATATGAGGCCGCTGCCTGCCGAGAAGATCTCGACGCTGTCTAAACTGGACGAAATTGATTGCGACAGTGATTCTAAGTCGAACGATATAGTGCTTGGCCCGGGCCGGATTCCGGCTACTTGCACATAGTTGCTAAATGTAAAGTCGACCGCATGCGTCGCGGACTCATGATCCACTTGTCCATTAATGTCAACCGTATTCCATGCCATGCCGCCGTTTGGCCCTTGGTCCAGATCGAACATGACCGAGGCAGAAGCAGCTCCATTCACTTTGGCGGTGAGGTATGAAATCCCTCGGGCGTGCGGAAGGAACGAAACCCGTGCGTGGAGGAAGATCTGCCACCAGCGCGTCGGGCCTTGCTCAGCCCCCCGCGGCAGGGTGATTGCCACTGCCTGCTGTGGCGTCGAGCTCGTAATCTTGATGTCCTGGTAGCCGAGCCTCGCTAGGGACCACTGACCTGGCGTAAGGATGGCGTGATTCGACTGCGGTTCGGCCGCTGCCGGGGGTATGAGGACCAGTGTCATGAGACCCGCGGCGGCAGAAGCCAGCACGCGCCTTGCGCGCCCGAGAGTCACGGGATGACGCAGCGATGCAGGTTCCCGTCGTTCTGCCAGATATGGCTCCCGCCATCGTCGTACCGTATAGGCTCTGAGTTTCCGATGCCGACGGCGTTGGCCGCACAGGAGTATCCCTTGCCCACGAAAAAGGTACGGATATCGTTCGATACGCTCTCGCTGTACCCGTAATAGGTGCCGCATCCCGAAGATTCGTAGTAGTCGTAGTGGGTAGTTCCAACTACGTAGTAGCCATCGGTCGGGTTATATAACCGATCGTCGCCGTCTGCGTAAAGACGGATGTGTTTGTCGATGGTGTTGCATCCGTTTGGCGTCTTTCGACCCCCATCGGAATCCCATGCGTAGCCGGATCCATCATTGAGGTACATACGCATCGTGCTTCCGGTGTCTGGATACGTGCTACCCAGGACACCTTTCACCTTGTTGATGGTGGCATTGCTCTTGAAGAACATCGTTGTCGTCCAGTCGACGTTCGTCCGCTTGTTTGGATCAGAGGTATCGGTGTGGTCGTATGAACCGATGACGTCGCCTCCGGCGAAGCTGACGTATAGATTATTACCGGCACGGGCGGTCGCCGCGTTCGACGGCGCGGCGGCGGTCATCGCGAGTGCGCCGGTTACCGCCACAACGGCGAGCAGTGAGATTGTCCGACGCGTCGAGGACGTACGCATAGTGAGGCCCTTCGGCTAACTGTTCGCCGGCACGCCGGCTCCTGGGAGTAACGCGATGACGTCGCCGGTCGTTAGATTGACGAGGACGCCTATCGAACTCACTTCTTGTCCCGTGTCGCTGCTGAGTTCGGTGGCTTCGTCAATAGGCAGTTGCGTGCCGCCTTCTGGAACGAACTTAAGAACTGGGACGCCCGCCGGGAACACAACACTGTGGGAGAGATCAACTATCACGCCCGCGCCCACAAAGTCCTTTGGCCCATCTACGCCGGTCATGGGCCCGGTCTGCGTCGAGTCGACCGCTACGGACGCGCTACCAGCGACCCTCGTAACCAGTGGCGAGTTCAGTGCGATCTGCTCGGCGGCGGCGGCCTGTTCGGGTGTGAGCCCGCTTGGCGGTCCCGAGGGCGCGGGACTCGGCGGCGTCGTTGTGCCAATAGACTCGACGGTCGGCTGCTGTGCTCCATCGACTGAGCCGGAAAGCGCGGACGTCGTAGATAACACTGCAACCGCAGCTATAACCGATGCAACGATGAGACCGATGCCCGTCCGTCTGCGGAGCCTGTCGCCGCCTGCTGACGCGTATAGACGCTTCATGTAACACCCCATAGCTCATTGAGGTTATGTATGCAACAGGTATGCCCGAGATAGGAACTGGGTGAGAAGTAGATCATTTGATTGCTGTGAAGTCAACAGTCTGGTACACGGATCTGCACTCGTAGAACGAGTGCGGTCACGGTAGGACCGGATCAAGTCTCCAAAGCAGCCCAGGACGCCGGTGCGAACACATGCCGTGATCGGCTAAGGAGCGAGCAGTGCTGTCCCCGGCGCAAAAAAGTGGCGTCCCATCGTCGGTGCCGCTAGCGGAAGGCTGCGAGCTTGCACGGCGATTCAATGTCCACGGTCCCGCGAACGACGCCGAATGCTTCGACGTCCAGGGAATTGACCCCTCCACGCTGGGCAGCCGCGCTGCCCAAGCTGCCGTCATGCAATGCGAGGCGAGTGCGACCTCAGCCCTGGAGGCGATGATCGAGGCGTATGAGGGAGGATCGGGCTCTCCCTCCGCGCGTAACTCGGCTGAATTGCATGCCCTGCAGGCAAGGCGGCTCGGATCACAACGGGCGAATGAGATCACCGCGATCTGGTGTCGCTAGCCACCGTCATGGGACCGGCTTGAGTCGAGTTGTCGCGCACGCACCGGGATCGGGCGATGGTGTTGGCGATGGTGCTGGGCGCGCTGCACCGCTGCGAGGTCTTGGGCTTGCGACCGGCTGATCTGAGGATCGGCGAACGACGCGTGTTCATCGGCGAAGGCAAGGGCGGACAAGATGTCGGCGCGGGCCGGCGCGACGACGTTGACCAGCAACACACGGGCGATCGCGGCGGAGTTGGCAGGCTGCGTCTTCGTCTGAGTCCGTGTTGATGTGCGTGACGCTGACGTCGCGGGCGTGCTGAGCGAGACACGGCGGTTACTGCGTTGTAGCGCGCGGTAGACAGTAGAGCGGGCGACACCGAACAGGTCCCCGACCTCGCCGGTCGTCTACTCACCCGACCCGATCAGTTCACCAAGTGCGCTTCCTGTCTCGGGCTGGGCTTGGGCTGCGTGCCGCGCAGGTGGCCTTTGGCCCTCGCGACCTTCATAGCCTCCCTCGTGCGCATCCTGATCAAGTCAGACTCGAACTCGGCGACCATCGCCAGCGCGTTGAACAACAGTCGGCCCACGGGGTCAGTTGGGTCGTAGACCGAACCGCCCAGGCTGAGCTTCACCTTGCGGCGGGTGAGGTCTTCAGCGATCGCCCGCGCGTCGGGCATCGACCGGGCAAGCCGGTCGAGCTTGGTGAAGACGAGCGTGTCGCCGGCCCGGCACGCGGCCAGGGCCTCGCGCAAGCCGGGCCGTTCCCGGTTGGTGCCGGTCAAGCCGTGGTCGACATAGGTGCGCGACGGTTCCACACCCAACTGGGCCAGGCCATCACGTTGCGCGGTGAGGTCCTGTTCCTTGGTCGACACTCTGGCGTAGCCGACGAGCAATCCGCCCATGGCTGCCTCCTTCAGACGACCGCGCCAGCGCGCACCGCGTCGGCTCCGGCGACGGCATTTGCCGCTCCCACCAGTGGACCGCTCGTGCGCATCAACGATGGGCGCTTCAGCGTCGCGGTCAGGCACGCTGCCGAACGGCTCAGCCGCAGTGGACGGCGTGCCAGGCGTTGATCTGTCCGAGTTGCACGTCGACATCGTCGGCCGCGTTCAGATCCTCCCGGCCGGCCAGATTCGCGTCCAGGCCTCGCGCCAAGCCCCGCAGGTAGCTCCTGGGCGGATCGGGTGCCTCCTTCGCCAGCGTGTTCGCCGAGGAGACGGCCGCTCGCATGCTTGCGGTCTCCTCGGCGGTGTACGGATCGCTGCTCCCGCCCTGGACCACCTTGAGGATGTTGCCCGCGTACAGGCCGGACAACGCGCCGCCGAGGTCGGAGCAGAACGTCTGCCGGCTCGCCGTGCCGCCGGAACCGCCACCACCCGCCGCGACGGCGATCACCACCACCACGACACCGGCGGTGACCAGGGCGCCCAGGGCCCACCAGAGCCGGCGCGGACGTCGCGGACCGGCGCTCGGACCGGGCGGACCCGATGGCTCGTTCGAGGCGCGAAGCGCAGCCGGGTCCACCCACTGCGTGCCGTTCCAGACCTGCTGGGCCGTCCACGCCGACCCGGTCCAGAACCGCTGTACCCGCGGATCGGCCGGATCCGCGTACCACCCTGTCGGAGCGCTCATCGTGACCGTCCCCCGAACTGCGGCCAGCTTGGACCGCGCCATTCGAGCAGCACCGGATCCGCGCGCGCAATAGTCGTGGCGTGCATTCGCCGCTAAGTGCGCGCAGACCGCGGATCCCTGCCAACGACCGCCAGCAGGCGGTCCTGCGGGTCGGCCGACCTGAGCTCGATCCGGGACGGCGTTCGACGACGCGATCGCGACGGTGACGCGCTGGCTGTCCTTCCTCGCAGCTGAGGCGCGCGCCGCCCGCCCGGACCTGTCGAAGGTTGCTGCGCGTGATCTGGCCACGGTGCTCAACGGGATCGCGATGTCCGTCAACCAGGAGATCCAACTGCTTGCCGATCCTTCGGCCGGTCGGCGTGCGCGCCGCCTGATGCGCGCCGCCGTCGACACGTTCGCGTCGCGACCGCGGGAGAGCTGACGCCGATCATGCGGTCACTCTTCCCCGAGCGGACGGGTCCACCGAATCGGCTCTGTCCGCGGTGCGGGACTTCGCGGTGTTCCTGACCATCCAGCGCGGCAAGCAGGACTGGGCGTTGGTCGAGTCGGCGATGTCGAACCGTTCCTCGCCGCGCACCCCAGGATGCGTGGACGGCACCTCAGCGTGCTCGGTCAGGTTCTTCCGCTTCAGCCGGCGGTGCCGGGTTGCAGGCCGTGTGTCTCGCTCGCCCGCGTGGTGGGGCCGGTGGGCCCAGGTTGCTGGTGGGCCAGGATCGAGGCGAGATCGCGGTCGGCGAAGCGGCCGGCCAGCGCAGCGGTGCCCAGCGCCTGATCAACTGCGGCGGACCCGTGCAGCTTGGCGAAGGTGACGGCCTCGGCCATCTTCGACCGGACCCTGCTCGCGCCGGTGGCGGCGGCCTCGATCAACCATGCCCCGTCGCCGATGGCCAGAAACGCTTCCTCGGCCGGGTTCGCGGCCCGCGGTGTCCGGTCACCGGGCACCGCCCGGCGCCCGGGGTGATCGGGCGGGTAGCGCGCGTCGATGACGCTCGGCCGCCCGCGCGAGTGCCGGGCGATCTCGCGAGCTCCGGCCGGCTCGTTGATGGTGACCACGAGTTCATCGCCGGCCCACCGGACCCAGACCCACTCATCGACATGCTGGTGCGGCACCGAGTAATGCGCGCCGTCGACGCTGATCGTGGCGTCCCACCCGACCCGGCGGGTCTGCCCGAACGCGACCGTCACCGGCTGGACCGGCAGCGAACGCGCATGACCCCTGCCCTCCCGCCATCCCAAACCTTCACCCGGACCTGCATGGCGCATTCCGTTCACCTATTCGGCATTTCCAACGCGTATTCACTATTATCAAGCCTTTCGCAAGAACGGCACGCATGCTACCAATAATGGTAGGAAGGTCACCCCTTCCGGGGTGACATGAAATGCATTGTTGGTTGTTATTGAATGGTGTTGGTTAATGCACGGCGGGATGAAGACGTACCGGGGTTCACCGGCTGCTGCACGCAACTATGTGGAGGCCGGTCGGGGCCGCGCGGACGACTACTACCTGACCGAGGGCGCCGGGATCGCGGAGCGTTTTGCGGTCTCCCCAGATACCGGGGTGCGCCGGTTGGAGCCGTTGACCGGTGCGGCATACGAGAGCTGGGTGGCCGGGGTGGATCCGGACACTGGCGTACCGAAGGGCCGGCTGCGCCATGACGAGAAGGCGGTTCGGTTCGTCGAGGTCGTCGTGAACGGACCCAAGTCCTGGTCCCTGGCCGCAGAATTACATCCCGATATCTCGGAGGCCTATGACGCGGCGCAAGAGCGCGCCGCGACGCAGATTATCGCGTGGTTGGCGCAGCACGCGACCACCCGGGTGGGTCCACGGGGCGCGCAGGTGCAGGTGCCGGTGCAGCAGCTGGAGGCGGTGACGGTGCGGCACCACACGTCCCGGGCCGGGGATCCGCATCGGCATCTGCATCTGCAGATCAACGCCCGGGTGTTCGCCGCGGGACGCTGGCGCGGTCTGCACACGGTCGGGGTGCGTGACTCGTTGGATGCGATCAACGGTATCGGGCACGCCGCGGTCATGACCGATCCGCAATTTCGCCAGGCGCTCGCCCGCAACGGTCTGACCGTCAATCCCGACTCGGGCGAGGTCACCGAGCTGGCCGAATTCGTCGGTCCGTTCAGTGCCCGGGCGGCACAGATCGGCCGCAACATCGAGCGCTACGAAGCCGACTGGCGCGCCGCACACCCCGGACACGAACCCGGCCCCGCGCTGCGCCGCGGCTGGGATACGCGGGCCTGGGCAGAGGACCGTCCGGACAAGATCGTGCCGCGCGACGGGGCCGAGTTGACGGGGCGGTGGGTCGAGGAACTGCGTGCGCTCGGGTATCGGGACAGCCACGTGAGGGGGCGTGTGGATGCGGCTGCGGTCGGTGAGCTGGACCGCGACCGCGCAGTCAGCGAGGTGTTGGCACGGCTCGCGGCGCGCCGCTCGGGATGGAACGCCGCCGACATCCGCGGCGAGGTCGAGCAGCTGCTCGCGCGCCGCAACATCGTCACCGAACCCGGCGTGCGCAGCGAGTTGGCCGAGGATCTGACCGCCCGGGCGCTGGCCGAGTGCGTGCCGCTGCTCGACCGCCTTGAGGTTCCCGAGCACATCCGGGCACTCAGCTCCCGGCAGGTGCTCGAGGTCGAAGCCGACCTCACCGCTCGCCTTGCCGCACGCGCCAACACCACGCAGACCACTGTGCGGGAGGGCCGCGAAGACGCTCTTGAGGACGGTTTCGAGGGCCTTGACGGGGCACAGCGTGAGGTCGTCGCCGCGCTCAGCGGTGACCGCCGGCTGGTGGTCGTGGAGGGCGCCGCCGGAGCCGGGAAGACCACCACCCTGGCCGCCGCCCGCACCGCCATCGACGCGCAGGGCGCCCGGCTGATGGTGGTGACCCCGACGTTGAAAGCCGCCAACGTCGCCGCCCGGCAGGTCGGCTCGCGGGCGTCGTCGGCGGCGTGGCTGGCCTATCAGCATGGTTTCCGGTGGGACGAGCACGGTAACTGGACCCGCCTCGCCGTCGGCGAGATTGACCCGCACACCGGTCTCGCCCACGCTGGCCCGCGCCTGGACGCGAGGCTGCGTGCGGGCGATCTGCTGCTGGTGGACGAGGCCGGCATGCTCGATCAGGACACCGCCCGCGCGCTGCTGATCATCGCCGACGAGCACCAGGCGCGGCTCACCTTCCTGGGTGACCGGCACCAACTGCCGGCAGTCGGACGCGGTGGTGTGCTCGATCTCGCGGCCCGCTGGAGCGACCCCGCCGGCTGCCTCACGCTGGACACGGTGCACCGGTTCACCTGCACCGGTCCGGACGGCGCCCGGGTGAGCGTTCCGGACGAGCAGTACGCGCAGCTGAGTCTGGCGATGCGCACCGGCGAGGACCCGGGCGCGGTGTTCGACGCACTGCTGGCCCGCGATCAGATCCGGGTCCATGCCGGCGACCCGGATCGCGTCGCTGCGCTCGCCGACACCGCCGTCCAAGCCCTCGATGCCGGGTCGCCGGCAGCTGTCGTGGCCGACACCCGCGAACAGGTCACCGGGCTGAATGCGGCGATCCGTGAACGCCTGATCGCCCTCGGGCTCGTCGACGACCGGCGCACGGTTACGACTCGGGCGGGGGAGCGGATCGGGGTCGGGGACCTCATCGCGACCCGCCGCAACAACACCGAGCTGGGTGTCGCGAACCGCGACACCTGGACCCTCACCCAGCTCGCAGCGGACGGGCAGGTCACCGTTACCGGACAGCACGGCGACCGGACGCTGCCTGCGTCTTATGTGCGTGAGCATGTCGAGCTCGCCTACGCCAGCACGGTGCACGGCGCGCAGGGCGAGACCATCGACAGCGCGCACCTGCTGCTCGGTGAGCACACCAGCGCCGCGTCGGCCTACGTCGCGATGACCCGCGGCCGGCACACCAACACCGCCCACCTCGTCGCCGACAGCACCCAGGACGCGCGGGAGCAGTGGCTCGCGGCCTTCGGCCGCGACCGCGCCGACCTCGGTCCGGCCCACGCCGCACAGCTCGCCGCGCAGCAAGCGAGCCGGTACGCGACCGGCCGCCCTGTCGAACAAGTGCTGGTCGAGCTACGGAAGGAATGGGACACCGAGGCCCGCTGCCGTGAACGGCTCGACCGGGCCGTGCCGATCCGCGACCAGCTGAGCGAGATCGTGGTACTGCGCCGCGACCACAGCAGCCAACTCGCACCACTCGCGGCGCAGTACGAGGAGGCCAAACACGCCGCCGCCGACGCGGCCGCCCGCGCAGCGCACGCCGCGGCCGCCATCGCGGCCCAGGCCGATCACCTGCGCGGACGCCTTCAGGCCCAATGGGACGCCCAACGCGATGCGGCCCGCAGCCAGGCGCGGATCGTCTTGGCCGGTCCCGGCCGCCTTGGACTGCGGCTGGTCGCGGTGAACCGGGCCACCGAGCAGCTGGCCCGCTGGTCCCTGAGCTGGCAACCGATCCTGCCCGACATGCCCACCAGCACCCGCCAGATCGCCTACTACGCCAACCGCTACGACAACCCGGCCAGCCTGCACGCCGCCTTCGAGCGGTACGCCCACGAACAAGCCGAACAGGCCCACCCCGACGACGGGCAGCTGCTCGCCGCCGTCGAGGCGACCATTCGCGAGCGCGAGCACGCCTGGCGCCAGCTCCACGACACCCGCCGCGCGCACGCCGCGCAGCTCGGCCGGTACGGACGGCTGGCCCACACCGAGAACCCGGGCGAGCGGATCGAGCAACTCGACCACGACATCAATCACGACCGCTCCCACCTGGCTACCGCTCGGGCGCGCATCGCCCAGCTCACCGCCGAGCCCGCGATCCACAGCCGGCCACCGGAGTTCCTCACCACCGAACACCAGAGCTGGAAGACCGACCGCGACAGCGAACGCGAAGCCGCGCAACTCATCCGCGCGGCCCGCGCCGCCGCCGAATCCGAAGCAGCCGCCCGCGAGCGGATCCGCTACACCGCCAACCAGGACCGGTACCAGAGCCCAGCGCCGCACCACGGGCCCAGCATCGGCCGCTGACCCTCACACGCAGCCGCTGACACTGCCGTCGGCCGCGCCGTGCAGCAATCGGCGTACCGATTGCACCGATCGCGCGCCCCACCTGACCAGCGACGACAACCAGCCACCGCAGCGACCCACGTCCTTTCCCCGACGCCAAACCCTTGTCAGTAGCAACAGCACCCCAGCACCAACAGGTAACGATTTCACGATCGGAGAATTCGCAGCTGCCGCATCCAAGCGTGCTGGAGGCACGTGACCCGCATACAGCGATCGACCACTACCCCGACGCGTCAACGTCGACGACGGCGCGCACTCGATGACACTCGATGATCACGATCCGCTAACAGTGGGGCGCCGGGTGGCGCCAATCGGCCCGATTTTGCACCTGTCCCTAGTGATAGCCCCACCGCTGATGAACCACCCACCACGAGGAGGAACCGATGAACCCGCAATCGCACGACGAGCGTCCCCACGACCCGCGCGGACAGAACGACCAACTGCTCACCATCACCGAAGCCGCCGAACTGCTGCGCGCACCCGTCGCGACCCTGCGCTACTGGCGCCACCTCGGCACCGGACCACGAAGCTTCCGAGTCGGCCGCGGCGTGCGCTACTGGCGCCACGACATCCTCGACTGGCTGCACCACCAAAGCGACGACGGACCCCACGCCGCCTGACGTAGACGCGACCCGCCGCCATGGCAATTAGCCAAATATGTGCGATACCGTGCTGTTCTTGTACGGTAATGCACATGACGGCGTATGACGACGTACTCGAGGTTGCGGTCGACAACCATGGCTACGTGACCACGCGCGATGCCGTCACCGCGGGTATCGATCCGGTCGTGCTGCGCAAACTGGCCGCAGCTGGCCGCCTGGAACGTACCGCGCAGGGCGTTTACCGGGTCCCGATCCTCGCCGGCGGCGCGCACTCCGCGTACGCGGAGGCCGTTGCCTGGACACGGGGGCGCGGAGTCATCTCGCACGAGTCGGCACTCGATCTGGTCGATCTGTGCGATGTGAACCCGCCACTGATCCACCTGACCGTGCCGAGCAACTACGCCCCACGTCGCCGAGGCGGCGATCAGTATCGCGTATGGCGGCGCACCCTGGACCCGGCGTCGATCATCATCTATGACGGGCTGCCGGTGGTGCGCCCGGCCGACTCGATCCGGGAATGTCTTGCCTACGGCACCGACGCGCAGTTGCTGCGACAAGCATCCGAGGCCGCGGTGCGCGAGGGATTCCTGACGCGAGGCGAGCGGGCGTCACTCGACGCAGAGATCGACTCGCGACGACAGGCAGGAGGTCGGCGACGATGACCGAGTCAACGCCGGGAACGCCGATCGAGCCGCCTTCGAGCCTGACCTCGCTGCGCGCTCGGCTGCGCAACCACGCCCGAGGGTTGCATCAGCTCGAGACGCGCGTGCAGCGTCGATTGGCTGCGGCGAGGATGCACGCCTGAGACGACGAGGTTCGAGGAGTATGCCCGGGCGAGCTCGCCTGGGTTGCTCCGGATGGGATCGAACGATCGCCGGCTCGCGCCACCGGTTGAGGCGCTGGTTGACCAATTGATCTTTCTCGGAGTAAACCGTGTGTTACCTCCATCCTGACGGTTGCAGAGCAGCCCCATCTGGAGCGGGTTGTCTCCGTTACGCGCGGCCAGCCTGTCGTGCCTGTCGTGTACGCATCGGCGTCGTCACCAGAGGGGGATGCGGTCATGGACGAAGGTCCCGAGGCACGCTCTTTATACGAAGCGCGGCGTGGTTCTATGCAGCATTGCAGAGCCTGTCAAGTCTTCTGTGTAAGTGGTCAAGATCGTTGGGTTAGAGGCCGGCGGGGAGCCGGCCGGGGTAGGCCAGGTCGAGGGCGTTGATGGCGGCGCGCCAGCCGGTGGTGGTGGCGCCTTCGATCAGGCGGGGCGGGGCGGTGCGCTTGTTCGCCGGCTTGCCTTTGTCCTTCTCTCGCAGAGCGGCGCGCTTGTCTTCGATGTCGAGGATGGCCAGCCAGATGAGCTTGATGATGGCGTCGTCATTGGGGAACTGGCCACGGTTCTTGATGATCTTGCGGAGCTGGTAGTTCAACGACTCGATCGAGTTGGTGGTGTAGATGACCTTGCGAACCTCCAGTGGGAAGGCCAGGAACGGCACGAACCGGTCCCAGGCTCGTTCCCACGCTGCGACGGTGGCGCCGTACTTCTTGCCGAGTTCGGAGTCGGCGAACGTGGTGAGCTCGTCGAAGGCGGCGTCGGCGTTGACCGCGGTGTAGATCGGCTTGAGCGCCGCAGCGACGGCCTTGCGGTCGTTGTAGGACACGTAACGCAGCGAGGCGCGAATCAGGTGGACCACGCAGGTCTGCACCACTGTCTGCGGCCAGGTCGACTCGACCGCCTCTGGCAGCCCGACCAGGCCGTCGCAGCAGGCGATCAGCACGTCGCGCACTCCGCGGTTGCGCAGCTCGCCGAGCACCTGGTTCCAGAACCGAGCGCCTTCTTGCTGCTGAACCCACAAGCCCAGCACGTGCTTCACGCCGTCGGTATCGACGCCGATCACCACGTGACAGGCCTTGTTGCGCACTACGTTCTGGTCGCGGACCTTCACCACCAGGGCGTCGATGAAGATCACCGGATAGACCGCGTCCAGGGGACGGGTCTGCCAGGCCTTGACCTCTTCGAGGACCTCGTCGGTGATCTTGGAGATCGTGTCATGGGACAGCTCGGTGCCATAGACCCGCTGCAGGTGGTGGCCGATGTCGCGCACCGTCATCCCACCGGCATAGAGGCTGATGATCATGTCCGACAGGCCGCCGAGGCGGCGGGTCCCCTTCGGTACCAGCCGGGGCGTGAAGCTGCCGACCCGATCCCGCGGCGTGTCCAGATCGACCGGCCCGACCTCGGTCAACAACGTCTTCGGCGTCGACCCGTTACGGGAGTTGCCAGACCCGGCCCCGGCCGGGTCACCACGCTCGTAGCCCAAGTGATCGGTGAGCTCGGCCTCGAGTCCACGCTCGAGCACCGCCTTGATCATCTCCGGCAGGAACCCGCCGTCGCCGGTCAACGCGACACCGTCGTCACCGACCTTCGACATCAGATCGTCCAGCCAGCCCTGCCCGGCCATCTCGGCCACCAGCTTGCGCGCCGCCACCCGCGCCGGTGGCACCGGCTCGTCCTTGCGGCTGCGCTTGGCCATGTCCTCCAGTGTCGCCGACACCAGCTGATCGGCCACCGCCGACGGCACCTCGTTCACCGCAGCGGCCCGGCCGCCCGGCATCATCGTGATCGTCATGATCGTGTTCTCCGATCTGTGCGACAGCTCCCGCAGGAGCCTCCCGCACGGGGTTAGCTCAACCCCTCACACAGACCATCTGACACGCCCGCATTGCATGCGCTTCAGACCATCTGCACGCGGTGGCAGGGCTCCACCGAATGTGCATTCTCGCCTCATGACGATAGATGGCCAAACATTGGCGCCAACGCGCCGCATAGATCGAAAGGTTTAGCATGAAGAAGTTCTCCGCTTTACCCGGCGCGGTTCTTGCGCTGGGCGTCCTTGCGGCCGGTCTGCTCATAGCGACCGTGCCGGCCTCGGCAACACCCAGCGCGTCAACAAGCCAGCCCGACCCGGTGAGTTTCCGGAAGGTTATTACGATCGCTCACGGCCCAGACTCCGAGGCGGTCGTTGAAGTTCCTGTCGATGCGACGGGCGCTGCATCGACGATGGTGACTACTGATGTCGACACCGGCTGCCCATCGGGCTATGCCTGCCTATATACCGACAACACGGATATCCTGGGCCCTACGCATCCGCATACCAATTACTACTACTACGGATACGACAACTTCAGCAATGTCACGGGGAACCACTATATTGTCAATAACCAAACCGGTGGCGCTCGCGTTTACCTGTGCACAGGCTACAACGGTACGAATTGCACGACACCGAATCCTCCGTTCTACACCCCTGGATATGGGAATCTCAACTACATCAAGGCGGGCTACTTCACCAACTACAACTTTACCCCTATCAATTCGATGGTCCTGTGCGCAGGCGCAGGCAGTTGCCCCTGATCTCGCTACCCCAATGTCGGTGTAACAGCTGAGCGGTGGGGACCGGCGCCGCGCGACCCACGCCGCCGGTCCCCACCAACAGTCCATCCGGCTGCGCGCCTCGTGGGTGTCGGCGGGTACGGGCAGGGCCTGGCTCGCCGCCGATCGTGCATCTCGGGATGTAAACATTTCGCGCGTCCGGGCGCGTTAGATGGAGAGACACCGGATCCGAATCGAGGTGTGGGCTTGGACTTCGAGACCTATGTAGCGCAGTCGCGAACTGGCTTGCTGCGTCTGGCGATCGTCGTTACGGACGATCGTGAACTCGCCCAGGATGTGGTCCAAGAAGTGCTGATGAAGGCCGGCCAACGATGGGCCAAGATTGGCCGTCTCGACCACCCGCATGCGTACGTGCGGCGGATGCTGAGCAACGAGATCATTTCCTGGCACCGCAAATGGGGACGCGTGGAGAGCCGTCCTGCACTGGAACTCGATCGCGCAATTCCCGACCCGGCCGGGGCGGTGGATCGCCGAGAAGCGCTCCTGCGGGAGGTGGCACGGCTTCCCGTCCAGCAGCGAAGTGCGATCGCCCTACGCTATTTCGAAGATCTCTCTGATGAACAGATCGGCGTGGTGCTCGGCTGCCGTCCCGCGACGGTCCGGGCGCACCTTCATCGAGCGCTTAAGACTCTGCGCGTCGAATCCACGCTCGAAGCACTGAACCCGATTCGCTGACAGAGTACGCAGGAGGTACCGATGTACACCGAAGCCGAACTGCGCGATGCGCTACAGCATTCGGCAGCGCGCGTTGACGATCTGATTGCTGCCGCGGTCGACGGCCACGTGAGCTCCCACGCTATCCAGCCGGGCGACCTGGCCCTTTCTGCGCACATCTTCGCTGCCGCCGGTCGGCACCGCAGGTGGCGCGCCGCGTCGGCTGCGGCGATCGGGGTCGCTGCCATCGGCGTCGGAACGTTCGTCGCCATCGGCATTGGTAGCTCCGATTCACCAAGTGCCGGTCCGCCGCCTGCAGCGTCGACTGCCGCCGCATCACACGTGCTGCACCCGCCTGCCCGAGGCGGTGCGACATCTCGCCCATCGAGTGCGAAGATCGCGCTCAACAACTTGATCACCCTCGGCGGGAGGACTAGCACCGATTACAGCTTCGGCCCAATTGGCAAAGCTCAAATCATCATGGTGGGCGGCAAGAACGCGGTGAACGTGATTGCCCTGCCTGCGTCTGCGCCCTTTGACCCAGCCACCCAGATCCACTCAGCACAGCGAGTCCAGGTAGCAGGAACAACGGGCTATTACGGCGCCGTTGCCGCGGGCGTTTCCGGCGCAAGCATGAAGTACGGACCGTCGAAGGCCACCCTTGCCTGGCAAGCGCCAAACGGCACATGGCTCTTCATACAAGGAATGAACGAGGGCGTAAACCTGCCTGCCGCGACTCTCGTGAGCCGCGCCCAGGAATTGAACGTCGTGGCGGCACCAGCCCCCCTGCCCCGGATCCCGTTCCGCGTCGGATGGCTCCCAGCGGGGCTGACCGTGACCTCCGTCGAAGCACAGCCTGGCGCTGCGGGCACCGTCGTGGGGCTCACTTCGGGAAGCAACACCGTCACGATCAATGTCGCCGCCGGTACGGTCGGTGCCGAAGCGGGCCGGCTTGACGGCACATCTGATGACACCAGCGCCCAACGCAGTGTCGGGAACGTCGCCATAACGATCCACGCCCACGGCTACACCCAGTCCGACACCCAGAAGATCCTCAACAATCTCGATCTCAGCAAGCTCCCCGGCGCCCCGTCGACCTGGTGGAGCCTGACCGAAGCCTTCAACGACTAAACTCACCGGCTGATGTTCATACGCGCCAACGGGCAACGCACAGGATCGTGCGGGAAGTCGATCTCACGTACCACCGCTCGGAACGTCGAACGACGGTATGGCGCCGCAGAACGCTTATCCGCGCTTACGGCCGTTCGACGTATCCGCGAACCCAGACCTTCCCGGTTCGAATCGCATCGACCGCTACACTCGGTCCGGCGTGGGCCTGACCTACCTGGAATGGTTTGCTTCGCCAAGCGGCCAGGTCTGCGCCTCGCCGAGTGCCCATGGTGTTGCCCGGTGATGTCGGCGGGAATCTACCCAGGCGGCCACCGGCCGATTGTCAGTTATCGACATCACCGTGCCGTGCGCTTTGGCGACGTCGCTGATGGCAGCGGGCTCGTTGCAGTGCGGGCCAGTTGCCTCCAGCGTCGACATCGCAGGAGCACCCAGCCGCGCCCCCAGGCCGTCGCACCGGCCGAACTCGCCGGCAGAACTGCCAGAGCAACAAGGTCATCACCTGTTCGATCGCGGCGCGGCTCGTGAATTCGTCGATGTCGACGCCGCCGAGGACCAGTGGCTGGCCCTGGAGTAGAAGCTGTTCCTGACGGCGTCCGACACGATGGAAGTGCCAGACTGCGGCAGAGGTTGTCCCGGGTCTCGTAGAAGTTGAGGTGGCGGTCCCCCGCTCGATGCCTGCCGCGTGGTAGGTGTCGGGCTTCCGCCAAGAAGTTCGACAAGAAGGGGACCGCCGTGACCAAGAACTACCAGAAGAAGACGCCGATGACGAGCGCCGAGCTGCGGCTCGCGTTGCCGGAGACGGTGAGTGTGGCGATGGCCGAGATCGCCGAGAACGTGCAGGATGGGCTGCTCGCGCTTGCGGTTGGTGCTGGCCTGCAGGTGATGGCGACGATGATGGCCGAGGACGTGAGTGCGGTGTGCGGGCCGAAGGGCAAGCACGACCCGGCGCGCACCGCGGTGCGCCACGGCACCGAGGCCGGCTCGGTCACCTTGGGCGGGCGGCGGGTGCCGATCGAGCGGCCGAGAGTGCGCGCGAGCGACGGGAGCGGGGAGCTGCCGGTGCCGGCGTATGAGCTGTTCTCCTCCACCGAGGTGCTGGGCCGGATGGCGATGGAACGGATGCTCGGCGGCTTGTCGTCGCGTCGTTACCCGGTCGGGCTGGAACCGGTCGGGCAGCGGGTCGAACGCTCTGCTCGTTCGACGAGCAAGTCCGCGGTCAGCCGCCGGTTCGTCGCCGCGACCGAGACCGCGCTGGGCGAGCTGTTGTCCGCGGACCTGTCCGGCCTGGACCTCGTCGCGTTGATGATCGACGGCGTGCACGTCGGCGAGCACTTGTGCGTGGTCGCGCTCGGGATCGGCATCGACGGCGTCAAGCATCCACTCGGACTGGCCGAGGGCTCCACGGAGAACACCAGCGTGGTCACCGATCTGCTGACCGGACTGCGCGATCGCGGCCTGGACACCACCCGCCCGATCCTGGTGGGCATCGACGGCGGCAAGGCCCTGCGCGCCGCAGTCATCCGAGTCTTCGACCACCCGGTGATCCAGAGATGCCAACTGCACAAGTTGAGGAACGTGGCCGACAAGCTGTCCGATCACCTCGCCTCGACGGTGACCAAGCGGATGCGCGCGGCCTACCACGCCGAGTCCGCGATCGTCGCCGAGGCGCAGCTCGAGGCGCTGGCGAAGGAGCTGGAGCGAACCCACCCCGGCGCTGCGGCGTCGCTGCGCGAGGGCCTGGCCGAGACGTTGACCGTGCTGCGGCTGGGCGTGTCGCCGACGCTGGCTCGCACGCTGCGTTCGACCAACAGCATCGAGTCGATGATCTCGATCGCCCGCAACCACTCGATGAACGTGAAGAACTGGCAGAACGGCACCATGGCGCTGCGCTGGTGCGCCGCCGGGATGAACGAGGCGAGCAAGCAGTTCCGCCGCGTCAACGGCCACCTGCACCTGCCCGCACTACGCGCCGCACTCGACGCGCACGTCGCCGCGCAAACTGTCGGTGCCCTGCGTCATGATGAACCCGTGATCGCCGCCTGACGATCATGCCGACCGCCACCGAAATTCAACGGAGCGCGGGACAACCTGCTGCGGCACGTCGTACGCGCACTGCCCTGCGCCTGGGCGAGCGGCCAAGGTGTGCGTCGACACCGGGCATCACGCGCCAGGAACGAACATCGAGTTCATCGTCGCGTTCTTGCTGCGCGAGCAGAAAGCTCGGCGCGTACGACTTCAGTTGCCGGCTCTACACGGCACACGACACGATCGTCGGCGCCGCCGACCGGTCCAGCTGTTCCGGATCCTGTTCGAGGCGCGGGTTCGCGGCGGATTCGAGCCGGGCGCAGGCATTGCGTTCATGCTCGACCAATGCCAGAACACCAATGCCACAACATAGAGCCCAAAAACCCGCGGTCAGATCCGGTCGGTGCTGAACGTGCAGGAGGCGACGGAGAAGGTGCTGATCGTTTGACCTGGACGCGCTCGCGGCGCGGGGGCCTAAGCGTGCCGTCGCTCTACGACGAGGCGATCACCACTCCGGGCGGCGACGTTCTGACCGACGTCGACGAAGCCGCCGAGCGGCTCCGCGAAATCCTGCGCGCGATCGAGGCGTCGGCGGATGATGCAAGATGAGGCCGAACCTGCACCGGTTCGGCGGCGAAGGAGGCCTGCAGCGCGCGCGCACGGCTTGCACGGCGAGCGCTAGGTACGGGACAAGAGACATACCTCAGTGTTAGGACTTGGCCATGGACACGGTTGATCAGGAGCATGGCGGTCTTCGGCCCCGCCGCCGACGAGCTGCTGTCGAGGATTTGTGGCGCAAGCGCGACGGCAGCCCGTCCGCTCGCGCGGGCCGCGGGCTGCGCTGGCGCGCCCGGTACGTCGACGACACGGGAACCGAGCGCAGTCAGGCATTCGAGCGCAAGGTCGACGCACAGCGCTGGCTCGATGCCGTCACCGCGTCCCTGATCCGCGGCGACCACGTCACGCCGAGGTCGGCCAGGATGACGGTGGGGGAGTGGGCCGATACCTGGCTCGCCGGGTACAGCCGCCGGGCCTCGACCATTCGGCAGGCCGAGGTACACATCAAGGTCATCAAGGCCACGTTCGGCAGGGTGCCGCTGTCCGCGGTGAAGCCGTCCGACGTGAAGCACTGGACGAAAACACTCAAGGTCGCGGGCCGCTCGGACTCCTACGTCTACGCGTTGCACTCCCGGCTCTCACAGCTGTTCAGCGATGCCGTGCATGACGGGATTATGCCGCGTAACCCGTGCTCACGGCGCACGTCACCGGGCACCGGGAAGCCGCGTCCCTACGTCGCGACGACGGCGCAGGTGTGGGCGCTGTACTACGCCGTACCGGACGGGATCCGGCCGGCCATCCTGCTCGGCGCGCACGCTGGCCTGCGGCTGGCCGAAGCGGCCGCGCTGCGGCCCGAGGACATCGACTTCATGCGCGGCATCGTCTCGCCAGTGATCCAGTGGCCGGCCGAGCCGCTGAAGTCCGACGCCAGTAGGACGCCAATCCCGATCCCCAACGAACTGGCACTGGAGTTGTCCGCCGCTGTAGCAGCGGGAGAGGGTCTGACGATCGTGACTAACGAACTGGGCCGTCCAGCAGGACCATGGGCAATCGAGCGGGCCATGCGTGAGGCGCGCGTCGAGATCGAGGGCCTGCCTGCCGGCTTCCGATTCCACGATCTGCGGCATTACTTCGCCAGCCTGCTGATCGCCTCCGGACTCGATGTCAAAACCGTCCAGGCCCGAGTGCGGCACGCCTCGGCCAAGACCACCCTGGACACCTACGGGCACCTGTGGCCGGACAGGGACGAGTCGTCGCGCGCGGCTGTCGCGGCCGTCTACGCAGCGAGGAGCGACTCTCCTGCGTACCCACTGCGTACCGGCGACGCTGAAGGCGGCCAATAAAGCGCTAGAGGCCCCGGAATTCGGGGCCTCTAGCGTCAACATCCTCAGCAGTCGTAGTAGAGCTCGAACTCGTGCGGGTGTGGGCGCAGCCGGATCGGGTCGATCTCGTTGGCGCGCTTGAAGTCGATCCAGGCACCGATGATGTCCTCGGTGAACACGCCACCCTCCTGCAGGTACTCGTTGTCCTGCTCCAGGGCGGTGAGCACCTCGGGCAGCGAGCCGGGCACCTGCTCGATCGCGGCGGCCTCGTCCGGCGGCAGCTCGTACAGATCCTTGTCGATCGGCGCAGCGGGCTCGATCTTGTTGCGGATGCCGTCGACCCCGGCCATCAGCATCGCCGCGAACGCGAGGTACGGGTTCGCCGACGGGTCGGGGATGCGGAACTCGATGCGCTTGGCCTTCGGGTTCGATCCGGTGATCGGCACCCGGATGCACGCCGAGCGGTTGCCGGAGCTGTACACCAGGTTGACCGGCGCCTCGTAGCCCGGCACGAGACGGTGGTAGCTGTTCACCGTCGGGTTCGTGAACGCCAGCAGCGACGGCGCGTGGTGCAGCAGACCGCCGATGTAGTAGCGCGCCGTGTCGGACAGGCCGGCGTAGCCCAGCTCGTCGTAGAACAGCGGCGAACCGTCCTTCCACAGCGACTGGTGACAGTGCATGCCGGACCCGTTGTCGCCGAACAGCGGCTTGGGCATGAACGTGGCGGTCTTGCCGTGCTCCCACGCGACGTTCTTGACGATGTACTTGAATTTCTGCACGTCATCGCCCGCGTGCGTCAACGTGTTGAACTTGTAGTTGATCTCGGCCTGCCCGGCCGTGCCCACCTCGTGGTGCGCCCGCTCGAGTTCGAGCCCCGACGCGATCAGAGCGCGGCTCATCGCATCGCGCAGGTCGGCGTAGTGGTCCACCGGCGGCACCGGGAAGTACCCACCCTTGTAGCGCGTCTTGTAGCCGCGGTTTCCGCCCTCCTCGACCCGGCCGGTGTTCCAAGCGCCCTCGATCGAGTCGATGTGGTAGAAGCCCTGGTTCTGTGCAGTCTGGAAGCGGACGTCGTCGAAGACGTAGAACTCCGCCTCGGGCCCGAAGTAGGCGGTGTCGGCGATGCCGGTCGAGCGCAGGTACTCCTCGGCCTTCGCGGCGACCTGGCGCGGGTCGCGTCCGTACGGCTCCCCGGTGCGCGGCTCGACGATCGAGAAGCTCAGGTTCAGCGTCTTGGCCGCGCGGAACGGGTCGAGGAACGCGGTGGCCGGGTCGGGGATCAGCTTCATGTCCGACTTGTGGATCGCGGCGAAGCCCCGGATCGAGGAGCCGTCGAACATCACGCCCTCGGTGAAGAAGTCGGCCGGCAGCGTCGCGGCCGGCACGTTGAAGTGCTGCTGCTGACCGGGCAGGTCGGTGAACCGGACGTCGACGAACTCGATGCCCTCTTCCGCGATGTACCTGGTGACCTCGTCCGGGCTGGTGAACATGCATCCTCTTCTCGTGCCGGGTGGTTGCTGCCGAAGCACTGTGAAAGCTACGTAGTGAGGGTTGCCGGGCGTTTTCCCGGATGTTTCGGCGATGTTTCGCGGGTCATCGCCCGTCCCGGATGACGGCCGTGGTGCTCAGCCGGTCGTGCAGCCCACGCCCGTCCCGGTCCCAGACCAGCGCCGGGATCAACAGGAACAGCAGCGCCGTGCGGATCACGATCTGCATCGGGTTGACCGGGACGTCGCGATCGACCCGGATCACGCGCAGCCCGAACAGGTACATGCCCAGCGTGCGGCCGGCGAACAGCACGCCGGCCACGTAGTCCAGCGCCAGCGGGATCAGGCTCCACGAGCCGGGCAGGTGCCCGGCCACGCCGGCACCGCCACCGGCTTGCACGAACAGCGCAGCGACCAGCGAGGAGGCCAGCGCGTCGACGATGAATGCGCCGAGCCGGATGCCAGTGGTGCTCAGCGAGCCCGGACCGGACTCCGGCAGCCCCAACCGCTCGCCGCGGTAGCGCTGCGGGACGTTCCGGTTGTCCGCGCTGGTGGGGGTGCTCATCAGGAGCGGCGTCGCACCGTGCGCTGCATGTTGCGCATCTTCGCGCCCGGCGGCATCGGGCCCTGGGGGAGTGGCGCACGGCCGGCGTTCAGAGCCGACAGCCGCTTCTCCAACGCCTTCACCTGCTCCTTGGACAGGTTCGCCGGCAGCTTGACCAGGTACCGGGTCAGCTTGCCCAGCCGGACGTCGCTCTCGTTGGTCCCCACCACGACGTCGTAGATCGGCGTGTCGCCGGCGATGCGTGCGACCTTCTTCTTCTCCTGCGCGATCAGGCCGCGCACCCGGTGCGGCGCGCCCTCGCCCACCAGGACCACGCCGGGGCGGCCGATGAGCCGGTGGACCGCGTCCAGCTGGGTCGTGCCCGCCACCGCCTGGCTGATCCGCCAGTCGCCCTTGAGTTGCTGCTGCAGCATCCAGCCGGCGGCGCCGGGCTGGCCCTCCGCCTGGCTGAACATGCTCTTCTGAGCGCGGCGGCTGAAGACGAACATCGCCGCCAACAGCCCGCCGAGGACCGCGACCGGGATCGGCAGGTACAGCGAGCCGGTGATCAGCATCGTCACGACGTACAGCACGGCCGCACCGAGGACGCCGAACAGGATCAGGTACGGAATCAGCCGGGCGTCGCTCTGCCGGGTGAGCTTGAAGGCCTGGATCAGGTTGCGCCACGTGTCGCGCCGGGACTGCCGCTTCGCCGCCCGCGCGGCCTTCTTGTCCGCGCGGGTGGGTTTCGGTGCTCTGGCGCTCTTCGGCATGGCGCCAATCCTATTCTGCCCGGACCGACAGCTCATGCGGGCGCTGCGGCGGCCGATTGCAGGGACGCTGATTTGGCCTTTGCTGCCCCGGTATGAATACTCGTCCGGGATGCCCGCACGGGCACACATCCGACCAGGACGGAATCCTCTTTGTGAGCAAGCGAGCAGCTCTCGCCCTAGGTGCCGCCCTCGCCACTCTCGCCAGCATGCTGGTGTTCGCGTCCAGCGCCTCCGCTGCGGCTGCGCCACGCGGGGCGTTGGCGTCGGCGACGCAATACGGGACGACGATCACGATCACCGGCTGGGCGTATGACCCGGCGCGACGCTCGTCGTCGGTCCGGATGGCCGTCTACCTGGACGGCAAGTACGCCGCCAAGCGCGTGACGACCCGGTTCAACCGGAACGTCAACCGCGCACTGCACGTCAGCGGCAGGCACAGCTTCCGCTCGGTACTGCACGTGTCGCGCAGCGCCCACACCGTGCTCATCCGGGTGAGGTCCAAGACCACCGACCGCTGGGTGTCCGTGGCCACAGCACAGGTGCGCCACCCGGCCGCCACCGGAACCCGGATCATCACCGCGGCGCGCAAGTACTATCGCGCCCGCGTCCCGTACGTCGAGGGCGGTTCGACGCCGCGCGGCTTCGACTGCTCGGGCTACACGCAGTACGTCTACCGCGAGGCGCGCGTGTCGAAGTTGCCGCGCACCGCGGAGCAGCAGCGGCGCAGCGTGCGTCACATCTCACGCGCGAACGCCCGCCCGGGCGATCTGGTGTTCTACCTCAGCGGTGGCAGCGCCTTCCACGTCGCGATCTACGCCGGGCACGGCATGCAGTACGCCGAAGCCACCGTGCAGGACGGGTTGCGCTACCAGCCGGTGTGGTCCTCTGCCGTGCAGTACGGCACGACGTGGCACTAGTGCACTAGGGCGTGTCCCGCGAATAGTTGGGACCGGGTGCGTTAAGCATGGTTCATGCATGATCGGCATGACTTGACCGATGAGGAGTGGTCGCGGCTGGAACCGCTGCTGCCCGGCCAGATCCGCAGCCGTGGTGGTCAATGGGTCGATCACCGCACCGTGATCGACGGCGTGATGTGGCGGACCCGGACCGGGTCGCCGTGGCGTGATCTTCCCGCCTGTTACGGCAACTGGAAGACCGTCTACAACCGGCACCGGCGTTGGTCCGGTGACGGCACCTGGTCGATGGTGCTGACCGGGTTGCGTGCGGACTGCGACAGTGATGTCGATGCGGCCGGTGAGTGGGTGCTGGGCACCGACGGCACGGTGATCCGCGCGCACCATCACTCGGCCGGTGCCCGGCACGCGCCACCGAAAGACATCGCGCCCGAGGTGCTGGCCCCGGCCGTGTTGGAGGTTTCGCTGCGGCCGGGCAAGGACACGGGGGGCTCGGTCGAACTACAAGAAATCGGCCACCGCCGATCGCGCACGCCCGCTGGTGACGCCGGATCGAGAGGGCCTGGGGCGTAGCCGCGGCGGGGTGACGACGAAGATCCACCTGGCTGCTGATGCCCGGTGTCGGCCGGTCGGTCGGGTCACCAGCGCCGGGCAGCGCCACGACTCGATCGCGTTCACCGCGCTGATGGCCGAGATCCGCATCACCCGCCGCGGCAGTGGCCGACCGCGCACCCGTCCGGACCGGGTCCTGGCCGACAAGGCGTACTCCAGCGTGAAGATCCGCACCTACCTACGGGGCCGGGGCATCAAGGCCACCATCCCCGAACCGGTCAACCAGGTGAACGCGCGGATCGCGAGAGGCTCGGCCGGCGGTCGTCCGCCTGCATTCGACAAGCAGAAGTACCGCGACCGCAACACCGTAGAGCGAGCCATCAACCTGCTGCGTGGATACCGTGCCGTCGCCACCCGATACGACAAACGCGAGTTCGTCTACAAGGGAACCGTCGACATCGCCAGCATCAAAATCTGGCTCCGCCACCCCGTGCAACAAGATTCACGGGACACGGCCTAGCCCAAATACCGTTCAGTTAGTGGGTAGGAGGATGACGGTTGGTGGTGCGGCCGGTTGCGGCCAGCTCGCGTGGTGGGCGCGTTTGACGTGCCACTTGGTGTACTTGCGCTTGATCACGCGCGGGTTGGATCGCCGTCGGCGCCCGGGGTTGAGCCTGTTCAGGAGTTGGCGGATCGCCTCGCGCCACAGGCCGTCACGGCGTCGAGGGGGAAAAGGCGCCGCCCTGGGCGAGGGAGCGGCGGCTGACGCGTAGGGCGGCGACGAAGGAGACCCGGTCTGGGTCTCGACCGCCGGTGGTGGCGGTGTCGGCCATCAGCGCCCGGATCGCGTAGTGGCAGCACAGGTATCCCCAGATCTCCTGGAGCACCAGGTCCGGCGATTTGGACCGAAGCACGATGCGGGGCCCGCGCTGGTGCGTCTTGAGTTCGTCGAAGGTCGACTCGATCTCCCAGCGCTCGGCGTAGGCCAGCGCGAGCTGCTCGCCGGGCGCCTCGTCGGGATCGGTCAAGGTGGTGAGCAACCGGTAGGTGGTGGTGTTCTCGCGGCCGTCGTCGAGGGTGTAGTCGATGACCCGTACCGGCATCGGCTCACCATGGCGGTCGGTGGACCTGCGCAACTGGCCCAGCCAGGACCCGTCGGCAAGATCACGCACGTGTGTCGGGTTCGGCCCGAACCTGTCCGTGCGGACGCGCCACAGCAGATCGGCGTTCGTGTCGGTCGCCTTGCGCCACAGCGCGTAGGAGAAGAACCCACGGTCGGCCAGCACCACCATCCCCGGCCCGAACGCCGGCAGCAGTTTCTCGGTCAGCGTCGCTTCCGAGTCCCGGTATGCACCTACCCGCGCGGCCAGTATCGCGTGCGTGCCGCACTCGGCCAGCGCCACCACCCGGGCCTGCGGGAACGCGGACTTCTCGCCCTTGTTCACCCCGGGCCGGCCGAAGAACTCATCGTTGACCGGTACATCGGCAACGTCCAGGCAGGTGCCGTCGATCGCGACCATCCGCCGCCCGGCCAGCCATACCCCCGGCGTGTCCGGGCCGCCCAAGGGCGCAGCGACCCGCTCGAACAATGCCCGCACCGGCTCGGCACCCAGCCGGGCCCGAGCCTGGAAGATCGCCGACTTTCCCGGAAGCACGAACTCCGAACGCCAGCGATCCGACCATGCCAGCCCATCGGTCAGCTGCGCCAGCACGTCCTCGTACGACCCGTCGGCGTACAGCGCCATCCCCACCGCGAAGTAGGCCATCACCCGAGCCGGCAACAACCGGGACCGCTGCTGCGTGCGCCCGACCCGCTCGATCACCTCATCGACCAGATCCGGCGGGAACACCCGCGTCAGCACACCCACCGACACCAGATCCGACAGTCGGCGATCCGACGTCGGCTTCTTCCATCCCGCACGAGGCATGCAACCAAACTACACCGGTGTAAGCTTAACTGAACGGTATTGGGCCTAGCCCCGTGCACTAGCCCCGGCGGGCCGCGATCGCTTCCTGGTACAGCCGGCCCGCGCGGTAGGACGAGCGTACGAGCGGGCCGCTCATCACCCCGGCGAAGCCGATCTCGAGAGCCTCCTCGCGCAGCTCGACGAACTCCTCCGGCTTGACCCAGCGGGTGACCGGATGGTGCTTCGGCGAGGGCCGCAGGTACTGGGTGATGGTGATCAGCTCGCAGCCCGAGTCGTGCAGGTCCTGCAACGCCTGGCTGATCTCGGCGCGCTCCTCGCCCATGCCCAGGATGAGGTTCGACTTGGTGACCAGAGCGTCGTCGCGCGCGGCGCGCAGCACGCCCAGCGACCGGTCGTAACGGAAACCCGGACGGATCGACTTGAAGATCCGGGGCACCGTCTCGACGTTGTGCGCGAACACCTCCGGCCGGCTGTCGAACACCTGCTGCAGCAGCTCCGGTACGGCGTCGAAGTCAGGCGCGAGCAGTTCCACGCCGGTCCCCGGGTTCACCCGGTGGATCTGCCGCACCGTCTCGGCGTAGAGCCACGCGCCACCGTCCGGCAGGTCGTCACGGGTCACCCCGGTCACCGTCGCGTAGCGCAGTTGCATCGCCTGCACCGATTCGGCCACCCGGCGTGGCTCGTCGCGATCGAGCGGGCCCGGCTTGCCGGTGTCGATCTGGCAGAAGTCGCACCGCCGGGTGCACTGGTTCCCCCCGATGAGGAAGGTCGCCTCGCGGTCCTCCCAGCACTCGTAGATGTTGGGGCAGCCGGCCTCCTGGCACACCGTGTGCAGGCCCTCGCGCCTGACCAGTGCCTGCAGCTGCGTGTACTCCGGCCCCATCCTCGCCCGCGTCTTGATCCACTCGGGTTTGCGCTCGATCGGGACGGCGGTGTTGCGTGCCTCGATGCGGAGCAGGCGACGGCCTTCGGGTGCGGTTTCAGGACGAACTGCGGTCACCCGTCGAGCCTACGCCGACGGCCGGATCCGGCTCAGACGGTGGCGAGCAACGCGCGCGAGGCGAAGAACAGGCCCACCAGCACGAGGACTGCCACCAGCCCGATCGTCAGGACGCCACGCCGGGCGCGCCCGTAGCTGAGCACGGTCGCGGCGGTGACGATCGCGATGACGCACACCACGAGCACCACGCCGAGGGACGTGCCGGTGCTCCGGCAGGCCAACGAGGTGGCGCGCGACGAGCAGGTCGTGAAGCGCGCGGCGGCACCGAGCAGTGCGAACAGCCCGGCGGCGAGCCCGGCCAGCCAGACCAGCAGCAGCGTGGGCAGCCGGAGCGACCGCGGCCGGTCGCCGGCCGACGTGGAGTGCCTGCCCACCCGGCGGTCAGGCCGCCAGGACGACGTCGAACAGGCTCGGCAGGTGCCGTTCGACCACCGGCAGGACCTGCTCGACCGTGACGTCCCGGCCGAGCTCGTTCGCCAGCGAGGTGACACCCGCATCGGCGATGCCGCAGGGGACGATGCGGTCGAACCAGCTCAGGTCCGGGTCGCAGTTGAGGGCGAAGCCGTGCAGCGTCACACCCTGGGCCACGCGGATGCCGATCGCGGCGATCTTGCGCGCCGGGCGGTTCGCGTCGGCGGCGAGCCACACACCGCTGCGCCCCTCGACGCGCCCGGCGGCGACGTCGAACTCGGCGCAGACGGCGATCAGCATCGCCTCCATCCGGCGCACGTACGCGACCACGTCGATCGGGTCGGGCAGCCGGACGATCGGGTACCCGACGAGCTGGCCGGGCCCGTGCCAGGTGATCTTGCCGCCGCGGTCGACGTCGATCACCGGCGCGCCCGCGCTGCCGAAGGGCCGCTCGTGCGGCTCGGTGCGTTTGCCTGCGGTGTAGACGGGCGGGTGCTCCAGGAGCAGGACCGTGTCCGGCCTGGTGCCGCCGACGACCTCCGCGTGCAGGGCGCGCTGGCGCTCCCAGGCCTGCTCGTACGGCACCGTCCCGGCCCGAATGACCTCAACCTCGCTCACGCGAGCAAGATTACGCGCGAGGTGTCCGGTGTCAGCGGTCAGCACTACCCTCGACCGGTCCGCTCTGCCCGAGCCCAGGAGGACGTGATGACCGGCGCCGCAGTCACCCGACAGGCCGACCCGCCGCGGCGGCGAAGCGTTCCGCGGGGCGCCTGGCTGGTCGCCGCGCTCGGCGTCCTGTGGTTCCTGCTCGGTGCCGCCGGCGGCCCGTACCAGGGCAAGCTCGGCGACGTCCAGAAGAACGACAACTCGGCGTACCTGCCCGGCTCGGCCGAATCGACCAAGGTGGCCGACGCGGTCGGCGAGTTCAACCCGGTGCAGACCATCCCGGGCTTCATCGTCTACGAACGTCGAGGTGGCCTCACCGCCGCCGACAAGGCGCGCATCGCGGCCGACCGGACGAAGATCCTCGCGGTCGACGGCGTCGCGGCCGACCAGGCCGGCCCGGTCGTCTACTCGAGCAAGCGGCCCGCCGCCTACGTGTCGGCACCGCTGATCGCCAAGCAGAACGGCAAGGAGGTCGACGGCAAGAAGCTGGCCGATGTCGAGAACGAGGTGACCGACATCGCGCAGGCGAACGTGCCGGACGGCTTGCAGGTGTTGCCGGCCGGCCCGGGCGGCTTGCTGGTCGCGTTCATCGACTCCTTCAACGGGATCGACGGCGCGCTGCTGGTCGCCGCCGGCGCGGTGGTGATCGTCATCTTGCTGGTCGTCTACCGCAGCCCGGTGCTCTGGTTCTTCCCGCTGTTCAGCGCCGTGCTCGCGCTCGGCGCGGCCGCGTTGATCATCTACCCGCTGGCCAAGCACGACGTCATCACGCTCAACGGGCAGAGCCAGGGCATCCTGTCGGTGCTGGTGATCGGGGCGGGGACGGACTACGCGCTGCTGCTGATCAGCCGATATCGCGAGGAGTTGCACACCCATGCCAGCCGCGTCGAGGCGATGGTGCGTGCCTGGCGCGGGGCGGCTCCGGCGATCGGGGCGTCGGCGGCAACCGTCATCATCGGCCTGCTGTGCCTGACGCTCGGCGAGCTGAACTCGGACAAGAGCCTCGGGCCGGTGTGTGCGATCGGCATCGCGTGCACGGTGGCCGTCATGCTCACGTTCCTGCCCGCCTTCCTGGTGCTCTTCGGCCGCTGGGTGTTCTGGCCGCGAGTCCCGCACGTCGACAACCAGAGCGATATCGCCACGCACGGCGCGTGGGGCCGGTTCGCGGCCGCGCTCAGCCGGCACCCGCGCCGCGGCTGGGTGGCGACCGGCGTGTTCCTGCTGATCTGCGCCAGCGGCGTCGCCGGCCTCAAGACCGGCGGCCTGACCGTCACCCAGAGCTTCACCAACAAGCCGGACGCGGTGCACGGTCAGGCGCTGTTCGACGCGGCGTTCGACAGCGGCGCAGGGGCGCCGGCGCAGATCGTCGCCGCGGCCGACCGGGCCGACGCGGTGATGGCCGCGGCCGCCAAGGTGCCTGGTGTGGACCCGTCCGCAGGTGGCGTGTGCATCGCGACGGACTGGGCCAAGGTCGCGGCGCTGACCAAGGGCGCCGGCATTCCCGCGGGCGCGCAGACCGACCGGTGTGCGCCGCCCGTTGCGCAGGTGTCCGCGGTGGGCGGCCGGATCCTGATCGATGCCAACCTCACCAGCCGCTACGACACGTCGGCGGCGCGGGACACCGTGATCGCGCTCCGCGAGGCCGTTCACGGCATCGCGGGGGCGAACGCGCAGGTCGGCGGTCAGACCGCCATCAACTACGACACCCAGCAGGCGTCGAGGCATGACCGCAACCTGATCATCCCGATCGTCCTCGTGGTGATCCTGCTCGTGCTCGCGGTCGTGCTGCGCGCCGTGCTCGCCCCGGTGCTGCTGATCCTCACCGTCGTGCTGTCCTTCTCCGCGACGCTGGGCGTGAGCGCGTTCGTGTTCAACCACGTGTTCCACTTCGCGAACGCCGATCCGGCGTTCCCGCTGTTCGCGTTCGTGTTCCTGGTGGCGCTCGGGATCGACTACAACATCTTCTTGATGACCCGGGTACGCGAGGAGACGCTCCGGTACGGCACCCGGATGGGGATCCAGCGCGGGCTGGCGGTCACCGGCGGGGTGATCACCTCGGCGGGCGTGGTGCTGGCCGCGACGTTCGTGGTGCTCGGTGTGCTGCCGCTGGTGTTCCTGGCCGAACTGGGATTCGCGGTCGCGTTCGGCGTGCTGCTGGACACGATCCTGGTGCGTTCGGTGCTCGTGCCCGCCCTCAGCCACGACATCGGCAGACGGATCTGGTGGCCGTCCCGGCTCGCGACCGGAGCGCAGTAGCGGCGGCTCAGAGCCGGCGCGGGTCGATCCTCGTCTCGACGGCGGTGCCGCCGGCTCCACGCTCGACCAGGTAGGCACCCTTGCCGTCCTGTTCGCCGACCGCCTCGACGAACTCGGTGCCGCGATACAGCAGGCCGACACCGTCGTCGGTCGCGTAGCCGGCCGGCAGCGTCCCGTCCGCGACGAGTGAGTGGAACAGCGGGCGGCGCTGCTGCTCGCTGTCGTAGTGGACGCCGTTGCCGAACGGGACCAGCCCCAGCCCGTTGGTGACCGCGCGCAGGTCCGGGCCGAACGAGTCGGTGGTTCCGCCGACGTGCCAGCACAGTGAGCCGGCCGACGAACCGGTGAGCACGACGCCGGCCTGCCACGCGGTCCGCAGCGCCGGGCCGAGATCGTGCAACTGCCACATCGCCAGTAGCCCGGCGACGCTTCCGCCCCAGACGAAGATCACGTCCTGCTCGAGCAGGTGCTCCGGCACGTCCCCGACGTTCGGCATCGGGAACAGCGCGAGGTGGCTCGCCGCGACACCCCGTGCCTGCGCCGCGGCGTAGAACGACGCGACGATGAACGGGTCGTCGCCGACGGCGGTGGCCAGCAGGCAGACCCGCGGTGCTCGCCCGTGCACGCCGGACAGCTCGATCGCGTACTCGCTGAGCGGTCCGAACTCCCACCGGACGCGGTGACCCGGCACCACGCCGCCGGAGTTGGCGAGGATGGTCGGAGCGTCGGCAGGCATGCGATCACCGTACTGAGCCGCGCCCTGTGGACAACCCGGGAGTCCGGTCCGGATCGTCCTAGCCTGGGTGGCTATGACGGGCGGGTCGGTGCAGGTGCCGGGCTACGTCCTGGACGTGCCGATCGGCTCGGGCGGGTCCGGGCAGGTGTGGCGCGCCCACCCCGCCGCCGGAGGCAGCGCGGTCGCGATCAAGCTGCTGCCGGCGGTCGGGCCCGAGCAACTCGCGGCGGCGCGGACCGAGGCGGCGATGCTGGCCGGCCTCGACCATCCCCACCTGGTCCGGCTGCACGAGGCGGTGCCGTTCGCCGGTCGGCTCGCTCTCGTGCTCGAACTGGCCGCCGCCGGGTCGCTCGCCGACCTGCTGGAGCGACGCGGCCGGCTCGCGCCGGGCGAGGTGGTCACCGCGGTGGCGCCGGTCGGGGCCGCGCTCGCCTACGCGCACAACGCCGATGTCGTGCACGGCGACGTCAGCGCGGCGAACATCGTGTTCACCGCGGTCGGGCTGCCGCTGCTCGCCGATCTGGGCGTCGCGCGGCTGGCCGGCGACGCGCGCCCCGCGCGCAGCACTCCGGCGTACCTCGATCCGGTCGTGGCGGCAGGCGGCCAGCCGCAACCCGCGTCGGACGTGTTCATGCTGGCCGCGGTCGCGCTGCACGCGCTGACCGGCGAGCCGCCCTGGCGGTCGGGCGCGGCCGACAGGGCGCTGCAGGAGGCTGCTCGCGGTGACCTGGCCGCCGTGCACGCGCGCCTGTCCGCAGCGCCCGCGCCGGCGCCGATGGTCGCGGTGCTGGCCGCCGCGCTCGAGCCCGATCCGGTGCGCCGGCCGACCGCGGCGGAGTTCGCCCTCGACCTGCGGCACGCCGCCGAGCCGGTCGCCGTCGACCTGAACGCCGGGCGCGGACCCAGGCATGCGTGCCCGAGTGCCGACGCCCGTGCCGACGCCCGTGCGGACCAAGCGGCCGCCGACCCGGCGTTCACCCGGCTGGTTGCCCGCGCGCGCCAGCCCGCCGCGCCGCGTGCGGACGCTGGCCGGCGAGAGCGCCGCGGCCACCTACCCAGGGCGGCGCTGGCCGGGGTCGCGGCCGTTGCCGCGGCAGGCGCGGTCGTGGCCCTGGCGCTCGCACTCTGGCTGCCCGGCCACGCGCCGGCCAAGAGCCCGATGGCAGCGCGGTCCGCCCCGCTGCCCGCCGGCCCGCCGCCGGGCGGACCACGGCACCGCACCGCGCCGGCTCCGCACACGATGGCGCCCGTCCCACTCGACGTGGCTGGCGCCGCGCAGGTGCTGGCCACCCTGGACGTGGTGCGTGCGCAGGCGTTCGCGCGGCGTCAACCCGGCCTGCTGGCCCAGGTCTACCGGCCGGGGCCGCTGCGTGACCAGGACGTCGCGACGCTTACCCGGCTGGTGCCGCGCGGTTGCGGGCTGTACGGCGTACGCACCGATTACACCGGGGTACGGATCACCGCGCGCGGAACCGGACGGGTGGTACTCAGCCTCAAGACGACGTTGAGCCCATCAGTGCTCAAGTGCGCAGGCTCGGCGAGGGCGCGGGCGCCCGGCAGCGGCCCGACCGCGCTGCGGGTGGTGCTACAGGCGGTCGACGGCCGCTACCTGCTGGCCGGTATCACCCGGTGACGGTGCTCAGACGCCGCCGGACAGGCCGAGCGAGTGCTCGAACGCGCCGGTCTCCAGTCGCTCCTTCATCGTCGCCAGGAACCGCGCGGCGTCCGCACCGTCGACGATCCGGTGATCGTAGGACAGCGCCAGGTACACCATCGAACGCACCGCGATGGTCTCGCCGAACTCGGGGTCGCTCACGACAGTCGCGCGCTTGACCACCGCACCGGTGCCCAGGATCGCCACCTGGGGCTGGTTGATGATCGGGGTGTCGAACAGTGCGCCACGGCTCCCGGTGTTCGTGATGGTGAAGGTCCCGCCACCGAGCTCGTCCGGGCTCACCCTGTTGGCGCGCGTGCGCTCGGCGAGATCGGCGATCTTGCGCGCGATGCCGGCGAGGTTGAGGTCCCCCGCGTCGTGGATCACCGGCACCGCCAGGCCACGCTCGGAGTCGACGGCGATGCCCAGGTGCGCGGCCTCGTGGTACGTGATCGTCTTGGCCGCCATGTCGACGGAGGCGTTCACCACCGGGTGCGCCTTGAGCGCCTCGATCGCCGCGACCGCGAAGAACGGCAGGAAACTCAGCTTCACGCCCTCGCGCGACTCGAAGTCTGCCTTGGCCGCCGCGCGCAACCGGGCGATCTTGGTGACGTCGACCTCGACGACGGTCGTGAGCTGGGCGGACGTCTGCAGCGACTCGACCATGCGCGCGGCGATCACCTGGCGCATGCGGGACATCGGCTCGGTGCGGCCGCGCAGGTTCGCCGCGGCAGCCGCCGGTGCTGCGGCGCCCGTTGCCCTGGCCGCGGCGGGTGCCGGTGCCTGAGCTGCCTCGGCTTGCGCGGCCTGGGCAGCCTGGGCCGCCTGGGCAGCCGCGAGCACGTCGGACTTGCGGATCCGTCCGCCGATCCCGGTGCCGGAGATGCTCGACAGCTCCACGCCGTGCTCGCTGGCCAGCTTGCGGACCAGCGGGGTCACGTAGGTGCCAGCGACGTCGTCCTCGTCGTCGTCGGACGATGCGGCGGGCTGGGCCGCCGGCTGCGGGGCGGCGGCCGGAGCTGGTGCCGGGACAGGAGCCGGGGCAGGAGCCGGGGCAGGAGCCGGCGCAGGGGCGGGAGCGGGAGCCGCCGCAGCGGCCGGCGGCTGTGGCTGCTCGGCCTGCACGGGCTCGGCCGGCGGTGCCGCCGGTGGCTGCTCCTGTGCCTGTGGTTCGGGTTCGGGCTGCGGTTCGGGTGCGGCCTGCTCGGCCGGCTGCTCGGGTTCGGCGTGCGTGGCCCCCGCCTCCTGCGCGGCCGGCTGCGCGGCCTCCTGCGCGTCGCCGATCACCGCGAGTTCGACGCCGATGTCGACGGTCTCGTCCTCCTGGACCTTGATCGAGAGCACCGTCCCGGAGGCCGGCGACGGCACTTCGGTGTCGACCTTGTCGGTCGAGACCTCGAGCAGCGGCTCGTCGGCGTCGACGTGCTCGCCCTCCTGCTTGAGCCAACGGGTCACGGTGCCCTCGGTGACGCTCTCACCGAGGCGCGGCATGGTCACGGATACCGGCATGGTCCTTGGGGCTCCTTAGGTCGGGGCGAGAAGAAGAACGTCGCGTCAGTCGTGCACGTGCAGCGGCTTGCCGGCGAGCAGCAGGTGTGCCTCGCCGATCGCCTCGGACTGGGTGGGGTGCGGGTGGATCAGCTGCGCGACCTCGCTGGGCAGCGCCTCCCAGTTGTAGATCAGCTGCGCCTCGGCGATGAGCTCACCGACGCGCTCGCCCACGATGTGCACGCCCAGCACCGGCCCGGAGTCCTGCGCGACCAGCTTGACCGCGCCCTTGGCGTTCAGGATCGCGCTGCGGCCGTTGCCGGACAGGTCGTAGGTCACGGTCTTGATGTTGTCGGCCCCGTACTTCTCGGCTGCCTGCGCCTCGCTCAGGCCGACGGACGCGACCTCGGGGGCGGAGTAGGTGATCCGGGGGACGCCGGCGTAGTCGATCGGCACGACCGGCTGGCCGGCGAGGTGCTCGGCCACGAGAATGCCCTCGGCGAAGCCGACGTGCGCGAGCTGAAGGTGCGGTCCGTTGCCCTGGGTGATCAGGTCGCCGACCGCGTACACGCCCTCGACCGACGTGCGGCACAGCTCGTCGGTGACGACGAAGCCGCGCTCGATGGCGATGCCCTGCTCCTCGTAGCCGAGGTTCTGCGAGACCGGCCCGCGCCCGACGGCGACGAGCAGCACCTCGGCCTCGAGGCTCTCGCCGCCCTCGAGCGTGACGCGCACCCCACTGTCGGTGTGCTCCACCTTCTCGAACCGGGCGCCCAGTTTGAAGTTGATCTTGCGGCGTCGGAAGGCGCGCTCGAGCAGCTTGGACGACGCCTCGTCCTCCAGTGGCAGCAGGTGTGGCAGCGCCTCGACGATCGTGACCTGGGTGCCGAAGGACGTCCAGGCGCTGGCGAACTCGACACCGATCACGCCGCCGCCGAGCACGATCGCGGTCTGCGGCACGCGGTCGAGCACGAGGGCGTGCTCGCTGGTGATCACCCGCTGCCCGTCGATGTCCAGGCCGGGCAGCGTGCGCGAGTAGGAACCGGTGGCGAGCACCACGTTGGTGCCGGTGTAGGTGTCCGACCCGACGGTGACCGTCTTCGCCCCGGTCAGCCTGCCCTCACCCTCGACGATCTGGATGCCACGACTCTTGATCAGGCCGGTCAGGCCCTTGTGGTTCTTCGAGACGACGCCGTCCTTGTACTTGTGGACGCCGCTCATGTCGATGCCGTTGAAGGTCGCGTTGACGCCGAACGTCTCGCTCTCCCGTGCCTGGTCGGCGATCTCGCCGGCGTGCAGCAGCGCCTTGGTGGGGATGCACCCGCGGTGCAGGCAGGTGCCGCCGACCTTGTCCTTCTCGATGAGCACGACGGACTTGCCGAGTTCGGCAGCGCGCAGGGCCGCGGCGTAACCGCCGCTGCCGCCGCCGAGGATGACGAGGTCGAACTGGTTGTCGGCCACTGCTGCTCCTGCTTCGTCTGAGGTGCCCCGCGCGGGGGAGGACGCCGCCTCCATCTTGGCACTAGCGGGCGAAGCGGATCACGGCGGGCAAGCCCGGATCAGGCCGCCGCGAGGCGCTCCACCGCGGCGATGATGGTGCGCACGGCCGCGCCCGTCCCACCCTTGGGGGTGTAGCCGTGCGGGGCGCCCAGGTTCCAGGCCGGCCCGGCGATGTCCAGGTGCACCCAGGGCAGCCGGTCGGGCATGAAGTCGGCGAGGAAGTGCCCGGCCACCAGCATGCCGCCCCACCGATCGCCCGGCAGGTTCTGCAGATCGGCGACCTGCGAGTCCAGGCCCGCGCGCAACTCCTCCGGCAGCGGCATCGGCCACACCGCCTCGCCGACGGCGTTGCCCGCCGCCGCGACCTGGTCGCGCCAGCGCTCGGCGCCCATCGCGCCGATCACCCGCGTGCCGAGCGAGACCAGTTGCGCGCCGGTCAGGGTCGAGGCCTCGATCAGGTAGTCCGGTTCGTCCTCGAGCGCCCGGGCGATCGCGTCGGCCAGCACGAGGCGGCCCTCCGCGTCCGTGTCGGCCACCTCGACGGTACGGCCGTTGCGCATCGTGATCACGTCCGACGGCCGGTAGGCCGAACCCGACGGCATGTTCTCGGCCATCGGCACCGTGGCCGTCACCTCGACCGGCAACCGCAGCGCGGCGATCGCGCAGACACTCGCGACCACCGCGGCGGCGCCGCCCATGTCGGACTTCATCCAGTTCATGTTGGCGGTCTTGAGGTTCAACCCGCCGGAGTCGAAGGTGATGCCCTTGCCGACCAGTGCGACCCGCGCCTTGGCACGTGCCGGCCGGTATCCGATCCGCACCAGCCGTGGCGGGCGCGCGGAACCGCCGCCCACTGCGAGGACGGCGCCGAACCGCTCCCGCTTGAGCGCGCGCTCGTCGAGCACCTCGACCTGGAGCTTGGCGGCGCGCGCGAAGTCCGCCGCGTGCTGCGCGAACGTCTCCGGGTACAGGTCGTTCGGCGGGGTGTTCACCAGGTCGCGGACCCGGGTGATCGCCTCGACCACCGCACGCGCGCGCTTGAGTTCCGCCTTCGCCGACGGGTCATCGGTCGCGCCGAGGGTGATCCTGCGCAGCGCCGGCCGTTCGGCTGAGGACTTGTAGCGGTCGAAGGCGTACGCCCCGAGCTGGGCGCCTTCGGACAGCGCTCCCGGCGGTCCGTCCAGTGCGAGGTGCACGTGCGCGTGGTGGCCGAGCCCGCGCACCGCGGCGCCGACCGCGCGCCGCAGGCTCTCGGCCGAGCGGGCGTCGGCGCCCAGCCCGGTGGCCACCACGAGCGGGAACGGCGCCAGCCCGAGCGTCGGCACCTTCAGCACCTCCTCGGGCTGGCCGGTCGCGCCCAGCGTGCGCAGCGCGGCAAGCAGGGTTCGCCCCAGCACCGCCTCGACCGGTTTCGCGCCGCGCGCGAGTCGCGGCCCGTTGTTCCCCGGTACGACACCGACCACGACCGCGTCCGCGTCGGGCAGCGTGCTCGGATCGTGCAGCGATACGGACACCATGACCGCGATCCTAGGGCGGGTGCCGCGCACCGGGTCGGTCCGGTCCGTGCCGGCGCAATAGGGTGACGTGCATGAGCGAGTTGCTGCGGTCACCGCTGTACGAGCGGCACGTCGAGCTGGGCGCCAAGCTCGCCGATTTCGGTGGCTGGGAGATGCCGATCGAGTACCCGGCCAGCGGTGGGGGAGTGCTGAAGGAGCACGCCGCGGTGCGCGACGCGGTCGGCGTCTTCGACGTCTCGCACCTGGGCAAGGCCACGGTGCGCGGTTCCGGTGCGGCGCGGTTCGTGAACGCCTGCCTGTCCAACGACCTGGGGCGGATCGAACCGGGCAAGGCGCAGTACACGCTCTGCTGTGACGAGTCCGGCGGCGTCGTCGACGACCTCATCGCGTACCTGGTCAGCGACGACGAGGTGTTCCTGGTGCCGAACGCGGCGAACACCGCCGAGGTGGTGCGCCGGCTGGCCGCGGCGGCGCCGGCCGGGATCGAGGTGCCCGGCCAGCACCGCGACTTCGGCGTGCTGGCCGTGCAGGGACCGCGCTCGTCCGAGGTGCTCGCCGCACTCGGACTGCCGAGCGATCAGGACTACATGGCGTACGCCGACGCGACGTTCGACGGCACGCCGGTGCGCATCTGCCGTACCGGCTACACCGGCGAGCACGGGTACGAGCTGATCCCGTCCTGGGACGCAAGCGTGCGGCTGTGGGACGCGCTCGTGCAGGTGGTGCGTTCGCTCGGCGGCATGCCGGCCGGGCTCGGCGCCCGCGACACGCTGCGCACCGAGATGGGGTACCCGCTGCACGGTCAGGACCTGTCGCTGTCCATCTCGCCGCTGCAGGCGCGGGCAGGCTGGGCGGTGGGCTGGAAGAAGGACGCGTTCTGGGGGCGCGACGCCCTGCTCGCGGAGAAGGCGGCGGGGCCGGCGCGCGTGCTGTGGGGGATCGAGGCGCTCGACCGCGGAATCCCACGCTCACACATGACTGTTCTCGACGCGTCGGGTTCGGCGATCGGTGAGGTGACCTCGGGGACGTTCTCGCCGACGCTGAAGAAGGGCATCGGGCTGGCGCTGCTCGCCCCCACCGTCGCTGAGGGCGATGAACTGTCGGTCGACGTGCGCGGGCGTAGCGCGGCGGTGCGCGTCGTCAAGCCGCCGTTCGTGCCCTCGCACGTGCGCTGAGCCGACCGATCGCGTCAGGTCGGCCGCAGTGCGCGCGGCAGGTACGCGGCTCCCGCCCCCGCGGTCGCGGCGATGTCGGCGGGGTTGGAGATGGCGCACCGTTTGAGCGACAGGCAGCCGCAGCCGATGCACGAGTCCAGTCCGTCGCGTAGCTTCTCCAGCGCCGTGATCTGGTCGTCCAGCCGGCGGCGCCACGAACGGGACAGCCTGGTCCAGTCGGCCCTCGTCGGCGTGCGCCCGGCGGGCAGGGCGGCGAGCGCGCCGGCCACCTCGTCCAGGCTGAGGCCGACGTTGCGTGCTGCGCGGATGAACGCGAGCCGGCGAAGCACGCTACGCGCATAGCGCCGTTGTCCGCCGCTGGTGCGGCTCGCCGAGATCAAGCCTTCGCGTTCGTAGAAGCGCAGGGCAGACGCGGCGAACCCGCTGCGCGCGGCGACCTCACTGACGGTCAGCAGATCCGTCGTAGAAATCGCCATCAGATTCTCCTTGACTTGAAGTTGACTTCAACTATAACGATGGCGGTTCGAACCGGAACCGTCTAGGAGAACCGATGTCCACTGCACTGATCACCGGCGCGTCCCAGGGCCTGGGCCTGGCCCTCACAACAGCATTCGCCGAGCGCGGCTGGAACCTGGTGGTCGACGCCAGGGACGAGACCCGGCTGCGCGAGGCCGCCCGGACGCTGCCCACCGTGGTCGCGATCGTCGGCGACGTGACCGATCCGGGGCATCGCGAGGCGCTGGCGGCCGCGGCCGAGGTGTTCGGCCCGCTCGACCTGCTCGTGAACAACGCCAGCGAACTCGGGCCCAGCCCGCTGCCCGAGCTGGCGCGGTACCCGCTCGACGCGCTGCGCACGGTGTACGAGACCAACGTCGTCGCACCGCTGGCGCTCACCCAACTGCTGCTGCCTGCACTGCGGGCCGCGGGCGGGACCGTCGTGAACATCAGCTCGGACGCCGCGGTCGAGCCGTACCCGGGCTGGGGCGGCTACGGCCCCAGCAAGGCCGCTCTGGACCACGTGTCGGCGATCCTGGCCGCCGAAGAACCCGAACTGCGGGTCTTCGCGTTCGACCCGGGTGACATGCGCACCGCGATGCACCAGCGCGCCTTTCCTGGCGAGGACATCAGCGACCGGCCGGCGGCGAGCACCGTCGTCCCGGCCGTCCTGCGGCTGTTCGACGAGCGGCCGGCGAGCGGTCGGTACCGCGCGGTGGACCTGCTCGCCGCCGAGGTGGCGCGGTGACGGCGCTTCAGTTCGAGCTGCCGCCGGAGCTGGCGGCGGCGCATCCGCGGGCAGATCGCGACCGGAGCCGCCTGCTGGTCGCCCGCCCGTCCGGCATCGAGCACGCCGTCTTCGCCGAACTGGAGGCGTTCCTGCACCCGGGCGACCTGCTCGTCGTGAACACGTCGGCAACCCTGGCGGCGGCGCTCGACGGCCGCCGAGCGGACGGCCGGGCGCTCACGGTGCACTTCGCGACGGCGTTGGACGACGGACGGTGGATTGTCGAACTGCGGCCGGCGGCGGACGCGACCGGACCGCTACCCGACATCGCGGCAGGTGAGCGGGTGCGACTACCGGACGGCGTCACGCTGACCGTGCTCGAGCCGGCGGCCCCGGCGCCGGGCGTGACCCGGCTGTGGCTCGCCGAGGTCGGGGTCGAGGGCGGTGTCGAGCACTACCTCGCCAGGCACGGCCGGCCGATCCGCTACGGCTACCTGGATGGGGACGTGCCGCTCGCGAACTACCAGACCGTGTTCGCGCGCGATCCCGGCAGCGCCGAGATGCCGAGTGCCGGCCGACCGTTCACCGCGGAACTGGTTGCCGGGCTGGTCGCCGCGGGGATCGCGCTGGCGCCGATCACGCTGCACACCGGCGTCTCCTCGCAGGAGGCCGGCGAGCCGCCGATGCCCGAACGCTTCACCGTCCCGGCCGCCACGGCACGCCTGGTGAACTCGACGCGCGCCGCTGGCGGCCGGGTCGTCGCGGTCGGCACGACGGTGACCCGCGCGCTGGAGTCGGCAGCCGACCGCAGCGGCCGGGTACGCCCGGCCGCGGGCTGGACCGAGCTCGTCCTGGGCCCGAACCGCCCGGCCCGGGTCGTGGGTGGCCTGATCACCGGCTGGCACGCGCCGGGCGCCTCGCACCTGCAGCTGTTGCAGGCGGTGGCCGGCACGCCGCTGGTCGCCGCCGCGTACGAGGCGGCGCTGCGCGAGCGTTACCTGTGGCACGAGTTCGGCGACAGCTGCCTGCTGCTGCCGTGAGCGGTCAGCCGGGCGCGCCGCCGAGCGCGGCCAGGAACTGCCCGTGCAGCAGGCCGTTGGACGCGGCCGCGTTGCCCTGGTGCACGCCGTCGACGCCGTCCAGACCGGTGAACCGCCCGCCCGCCTCGGTGACGATCGGGTAGAGCGCCCCCATGTCCCACAGCGACAGTTCGGGTTCGGCGGCCAGGTCGACGGCCCCCTCGGCGACGAGCAGGTACGACCAGAAGTCGCCGTAGGCGCGGGTGCGCCACACCCGGTCGGTCAGTGCGAGGAACTGCTCGCGCCGGCCTCGGGCGGCCCAGCCGGCGAGCGAGGAGTAGGACAGGCTGGCGTCGGCGAGGTCGCCGACCGCGGAGACGGCGAGGCGCCGCGGATCGCCGCCGAGGGCACGCAGCCAGGCGCCGCCCCCGCGGTGCGCCCACCAGCGGCGTCCGAGTGCGGGCGCCGACGCGACGCCGACGACCGGCACGCCGTCATCGAGCAGGGCGATCAGGGTCGCCCAGACCGGTACGTTGCGCACGAAGTTCTTGGTGCCGTCGATCGGGTCGAGCACCCACTGCCGTCCGGTGCGCGCCTCCTCGCCACCGAACTCCTCGCCGAGCACGGCGTCGCCCGGCAGCGCGGTGGCAAGGTGTGCCCGCACGGCCTGCTCGACGGCGCGATCGGCGTCGCTGACCGGCGTCAGGTCCGGCTTGGCCTCGACCACCAGGTCGGACGCCCCGAAGCGGGCGGTGGTGATCGCGTCGGCGAGATCGGCCAGTTCGAGCGCGATCGCGAGGTCAGCGGCATGGTCCGTCGAGGCAGGCACGGCTGGCAGGTTACCGTCGAGCCGTGCTGCCGCCGACATCTCCGGACGAACGGGAGACCGCGAAGGTGCTGCGCGCGTACCTGCGCGACGGCGTGCTGACGACGATGCCGCGGCGCGGGCGGGCCGGCGCGTCTGCGCGCAGCGACATAGCGCCGTTCCACGTGATGCGGGTGATCGACGCGGTGGTCGCGCGCCGGGCGGCGGGGCTGCCGGTGATCGACCTGTCGGCCGGCCAGCCGTCGACCCAGGCTCCGAGCACGGTGCGTAAAGCCGCTCACGAGGCGCTCGACCGCGACAAGATCGGCTACACGAACTCCCTCGGCATCCCGCCGCTGCGCGCGGCGATCGCGGCGCACTACGAGCGGACGTACGGCGTCGCGGTCGACCCGGCCGCGGTCGCGGTAACGACCGGCTCGTCCGGCGGCTTCCTGTACGCGTTCCTCGCCGCGTTCGAAGCCGGCGACACCGTGGTCATGGCGCGCCCCGGCTACCCGGCCTACCGAAACATGCTTGCCGCGCTGGGCGTTCGCGTGATGGAGCTGCCGTGCGGCGCGCCGACCCGGTTCCAGCCGACGCTCGCGCAGCTGGAGGCGCTGCCCGAGCCGCCCGCCGGACTGGTCGTGGCCAGCCCGGCGAACCCGACCGGGACGATGATCGCGCCGGACGAACTGGCCGCCCTCGCCGCATGGTGCGAGCGGCACGGCACCAGGCTGGTCAGCGACGAGATCTATCACGGCATCACCTTCGGCGAACGGGCCGACACGGCGTGGCGCAGCAGCCGCAGCCCGCTCGTCGTCAACTCGTTCAGCAAGTACTTCTGCATGACCGGCTGGCGGATCGGCTGGCTGCTCGTGCCCGAGGAGTTGCGCGACGCCGTCGACCGGCTGGCCGGCAACTTCGCGATCTGCCCGCCGGCGCTGTCGCAACTCGCCGCCGTCGCCGCGTTCGACGGCTACGAGGAGCTCGACGCGAACGTGGCCCGCTACGCCGCGAACCGCGAACTGATGCTGCAGGCGCTGCCGGCGATCGGCCTGGACCGGCTGGCCCCCGCCGACGGGGCGTTCTACATCTACGCCGATGTGTCGCGGTGGACGGACGACTCGCTGGCCTGGGGCAGGCGTGTGCTGGACGAGTGCGGCGTCGCGGTCGCGCCCGGTGTCGACTTCGATCCGGTCGACGGCGGCAGCTTCATCCGGATGTGCTTCGCCGGCGACGGCGCCGACATCGCGCGCGCCCTTGAGCTGTTCGGCGCCTGGCTCGCCCGCCAGCGCGAGGTCTGACTTCAGCGGGGCGGGCCGTCGGACTCCTCGCGCTCGAGCACCTCGACCGAGTCGCCCACGCTGATCGACCCGCCGGGGGTGTCCGGGATCAGGTTCATCGCGAACCAGGACGAGCCGTCCCACCTGCGGTGCCTCGCGAGCGTGGCGAGCGGCTCCTTGCCGCGTTCGGCGGTGTCCGGATCGGTGATCGTCATGATGCACCGGTCACAGCCCTTGACGACGCGGAACACCGCGTCGCCGATCCGCAGGCGGCGCCAGTGGTCCTCGTCCCAGGCGGGCGCGCCACGCACGACCAGGCTGGGCCGGAACCGCCGCATCGGCAGCGGCCCCTCCTGCGGGTGGCGCCCGCCGGCGATCAGTTCGTTCAGCGCGGCCAGCGAGTCCTCGCTCGCGAGCAGCAGCGGGTAGCCGTCGGCGAACGAGACCCGATCGTCCGATCTGCCGAAGCGCGGGTTGACGGCGCGCCGTGTCGGGTCGTCCAGGTAGACCAGCCGTGCGGGCGCGCCGAGAACCTTGCTCACCCAGGCGTCGGCGGCGGCCCCCGCCGGGGCGGCCTGCAGACTGCTCGACCACACCTGCACGTCGGCCAGCGTCGAGCCGTCCGGAACCGCGACCTCGATCGGGTCGAGGTCCGGGTGGTTCAGCCGCAGCCCGCCGTCGACGAGTTCGGGCACGACCAGCAGCATGCGCGGCACGTCGCGGGCGGTGACGACCATGCCGTCCTCATCGACGACCATCCAGCGACGGTCACCGCGCAGCCCCCACGGTTCGACCAGCGCCGACTGCAGCGCTTCGCCGCGGAAGGACTTCACCGGGTACCGGTGCAGGCCGGTCAGCGTCAGCGTCACCCGGACAGGCTAATCGGCGGAGCGACTGACGAGCAGCCTGCGAAACGCGGCCAATCGCTCGGCCGTGGCCTGCCCGGCAGCGACCCAGCCATCGAGTCTGCAGCCGGCGTCGGCGCTCAGGTGCTCGCACCCCGGCGGGCAGGAGTTCGCACCGTCCTCCAGGTCGGGAAAGGCCCAGAGCAGGTCGTCCGCCGTGACGTGCGCGAGCCCGAACGAGCGCACGCCCGGGGTGTCGATCGCCCAGCCGCCGTCCGGAAGGCGCAGTGCGATGGCCGACGATGACGTGTGCCGGCCCTTGCCGATCGCGCTCACGATGCCCGTCGCCCGGGCGGCCTCCGGGATCAGCGCGTTGATCAACGTCGACTTGCCGACGCCGGAATGGCCGACGAGCACGGACATCTGATCACGCAACCGCGCATGCAGCTCGTCGAGGGGGCCACCGCGACGGATGACGATCGCCGGGACGGACAGCGTCTCGTAGCGAGCCAGCGTGTCGTCGGGCGGCGCCAGGTCGGCCTTGGTCAGGCAGAGCACCGGTTCCATCCCGGCGGTGAGCGCGGCGACGATGCATCGGTCGATCAGCCCGTAGCTGGGCTCGGGGTCGGCGAGCGCGGCGACGATCACCAGCTGGTCGGCGTTCGCGACGATCACGCGCTCGAACGGGTCGTTGTCGTCGGCCGTGCGCCGCAGCACGGTGCTGCGTTCGGCGAGCCGCACGATGCGGGCCAGGGTGTCGGTGGCGCCGGTCAGGTCGCCCACCACGCTCACCCGATCGCCCACGGCGATCCCCTTGCGGCCGAGTTCGCGGGCCCGCATCGCGGTCACCTCGATGTCGTCCACGAGCACGGTGTACCGGCCGCGGTCGACGGTCACCACCATGCCGTCTGCGGCGTTCTCGTGCGCGGGACGCTGCTTCGAACGCGGGCGCGTCCCGCGCGGGTTGGCCCGCACGCGCACGTCGTCCTCGTCGAACCGGCTGACGTCGCGGTTACGGGCCATGAAGCTCAGGCGTCCAGCATCCGCAGCCACCGGCCGGCGAAGTCGGGAAGCGTCTTGCCGGTGCACGCGATGTCGTCGACGAGGACGCCGTCGACGGCCAGCCCGAGCAGCGCACCGGCGGTCGCCATCCGGTGGTCGGCGTAGGACTGCCAACGGCCGCCGTGCAGCGCGGCGGGCCGGATCGTCAGCCCGTCGTCGGTCTGGGTGACGTCGCCGCCGAGCCGAGTGAGTTCGGTGGCCAGCGCGGCGAGCCGGTCGGTCTCGTGTCCACGCAGGTGCGCGATGCCGGACAGGCGCGACTCGCCGTCGGACAGCGCGCACAGCGCGGCGAGCACCGGGGTGAGCTCGCCGACGTCGTGCAGGTCGGCGACCAGCGGTCCGATCCGGCCGGTGCCGCGGACGGTGAGGGCCTCGGACGTGAGCCAGACCTCGGCACCCATCAGCGCGACCAGCCCGCGCAACGCGTCGCCCGCCTGGGTCGTCGCGGCCGGCCAGCGCGGAATGCGCACCTCGCCGGCGGTGACCAGCGCCGCGGCGAGGAACGGTGCGGCGTTCGACAGGTCGGGTTCGACCACGCTGTCGACTGCGCAGATCGTGCCGGGCGCGACCAGCCAGCGGTTGTGCACCGCGTCATCGACCTCGACGCCGGCCCGGCGCAGCACCGCGACGGTCATCTCGATGTGCGGCTGCGACGGCACCGGCTTGCCGACGTGGCGCAGCTCGACGCCCTTGTCGAACCGCGCGCCCGCAAGCAACAGTGCCGAGACGAACTGCGACGACGCGGACGCGTCCAGTTCGACGACCCCGCCGGGCACCGATCCGGTGCCGCGCACCGTGAACGGCAGGCGGCCGGTGCCGCCGTCGTCGACCACGACGCCGGCCAGCCGCAGCGCATCGAGCAGCGCGTGCATCGGCCGGCTGCGCGCGTACTCGTCCCCGTCGAAGACGGTGTCACCGTGCGCCAACGCGGCGACCGGCGGGACGAAGCGCATCACCGTGCCGGCGAGGCCGGTGTCGACCGTCGCGCCGTGAAGGCGCTGCGGCGCGACGACCCAGTCGGCGCCGGAGTCTTCGACCGAGACGCCGAGCGCCCGCAGCGCACCGGCCATCAGGTCGGTGTCGCGGGCGCGCAGCGGTGCGGTGATGCGGCTGGGGGCGTCGGCCAGCGCCGCGAGCACGAGCAACCGGTTGGTCAGGGACTTCGAACCGGGAACCTCGACGGTGGCATGCACCGCTCGGTCCGCTCGCGGCGCCGGCCAATCAGTCACTCAGCAGATTCTGCCAGCTCCGGCTCGGTAGCCCCGCCGTTCGCGATCTGGATGCGCTCGGCCGTCGCGCCGCTGTAGGCGCCGCGGATCCGGACGCTCAGCACGCCGGCGTCGTAGCTGGCGCTGATCGCGTCGGCGGTGACGTGGGCGGGCAGCGCGAAGCTGCGCCGGAACGAGCCGTATCGCAGCTCTCGCAAGGTGGTGCCCGACTGCGTTTCGGTCTTCTCCTGGCGGCGCTCACCGTGCACGACCAGCCGGCCGCGGTCCAGCTCGACGCTGACGTCGTTGGTGACGTCCAGGCCGGGGAGCTCGAGCTTGACGACGGCGTCGTCGCCGTCGCGGGTCAGTTCGCTGGCCGGCACGAACGCGCGCGGGCGTTCGAGCGGGGCGAGCGAGGTGCGGACCAGGGCGTCGAACTCGGCGAACGGGTTGCGCTCGGTCCAAGGGTTGCGTTGCGTCCACAGGGACAAGGTGCTCATCTGTTCCTCCAGCGGTCACGGTGACCGGCCGTCTCGACCGGTTCACTCCATGGAACTTGAGTCGCCTTCGCTCAATTCCGCTGCGTCGTTCGCCGTCGGCGAACCGGGTCCTGCTCCGCGCGTCCTGACCTGCGGCAGACTGATCGGCATGTGCGGCAGGTACGTCTCGGTGCGCTCGGACGGCGACATCGTGGCCGAGTTCGACGCGGTCGACGCCACCGACGCCGAGGACGTCGAGCCGGACTGGAACGTGGCGCCGACCAAGCCGGTGCGGGCGATCGTCAACCGGCCGCTGCGCGACGCCGACGGGAACCCGGCGAAGGCACCCACCCGCCAGTTGCGCGTGCTGTCCTGGGGGCTGGTGCCGTCCTGGGCGAAGGACCGCACGATCGGTGGCCGGATGTTCAACGCCCGGGTCGAGAGCGTGGCCGACAAGCCCGCGTTCCGCACCGCATACGCGAAACGGCGCTGCCTGGTGCCGGCCGACGGCTGGTACGAGTGGCAGACCGTGGACGGCCCGGACGAGCCGATCAAGCAGCCGCTGTTCATGACGCCCGAGGACGGGCACCTGATCGCCTTCGCCGGGCTCTACGAGTTCTGGCGCGGCGCCGGCCCGACGCTGACCACCTGCACGATCATCACCACGCCGTCGGCCGGCGCGCTCGCCGAGGTGCACGACCGCATGCCGCTCGTGCTGCCCCGCAGCGGATGGGCGCGGTGGCTGGACCCCGAGGTTGCCGACCCGCACGACCTGCTGCAGCCGTGGGACGAGGCGGCCGGTGAGCACCTGGAGCTGCGACCGGTGTCCCGGGCCGTGAACAAGGTCGACAACAACGGGCCGGCCCTGATCGAGCGTGCCGAGCCCGTGCCCGAAGCGCAGACGCTGTTCTGAGATGCGCATCGACCTCGCAACGGCGGCCGGGACCGCCTGGGCCGACCTGGAGCGCCCACGCGGCGCGAGCGCGCTGCTCGTCCTGACCCATGGCGCCGGTGGGGGAGTGCAGACCGCCGACCTGCTCGCGATCCGCGACGTGTGCACCGCCGAGGGCATCGCCGTCGCGCTGCTCACCCAGCCGTACCGGGTCGCCGGGCGGCGTACCCCGCCGAAACCCGGGCCGCAGGACGCGGCATGGCTGGAGGCGATCACCGCGCTGGGCCGCCGGCGCGGGCTGGCCGCCCTGCCGCTCGTCCTGGGCGGCCGCTCGAACGGCGCCCGGGTGGCCTGCCGGACCGCGAGAGCGAGCGGCGCGGTCGCGGTGGTCGCACTCGCCTTCCCGCTCCACCCGCCTGGCAAGCCCGAGAACTCGCGCCTGGGCGAGCTCGAGGCCACCGGTGTCCCCACCCGCGTCGTCCAGGGCGACCGCGACCCGTTCGGAATGCCTCCGCCCGGTGCCGGCCGTGACGTCGTGGTCATCGCCGGTGCCGACCACTCGCTCAAGCGCGACACCGTCACCACGGCGGCCGCGGTACTCGACTTCGTCCGCGCGACATTGCCTGACCGCGGCCGGCAAACCCGGGTAGCCGGGCGGGCGGACCGTCAGCCGGGCCCGGTCAGCGCGCCGCGATCGGAGCCAGCCGCCCCCCGGTGAGCCGGACCAGGTCCGCGGGCGCCAGTTCGACCTGCAGCCCGCGCCTGCCTGCGGACACGAACACGGTCGGGTACTGCGCTGCCGAGGAGTCGATGACGACGGCGATCGGCGATTTCTGCCCGAGCGGGGAGATCCCGCCGACCACGTAGCCGGTTGCGCGTGCGGCCGCCGCCGGATCGGCGAGCTCGCAGCGTTTGCCACCGGCGACTGCGGCCAGCGCCTTCACGTCCAGCCGTCCGGCCACCGGCACCACGCCGCACACGAGCGTTCCGTCGACGCTGGCGATCAACGTCTTGAACAGGCGTTCGGCGGGCACCCCGAGCGCGGCGGCCGCCTCCTCGCCGTACGCCTCGGCGCGCGGGTCGTGCCGGTACGGGTGCAGGGTGAAGGCGACCTTTGCCTTGCTCAGCAGGGCCGTCGCCGGGGTGCCGGACGCCACCGGCGCGAGGATACCCGGAATGCGTCCGGCGTCCGGCGGGTTTGTAACCACGAGCCGCGCGTATCGGCGGCCGTCGACGAGGAGCTCGCCAGGCATGATGTGTCAGCTGCAGGAACGTCCGGATGCCCGATCGCCCCGTGAGGCCACCGCGGCGTCCGGGGTCAAGCGCGCGATCGTGCCGCTGTGGCCAGGCGCGCTACGCTCCGAGGACGAGGTCGGCGAGCGAGGGAGTGCAGTGGCTGAGGAGACGGTCGAGCAGCGGCGCGCCCGGTTCGAACGCGACGCCTTGCCGTTCGTGGACCAGCTCTACGCGGCCGCGATGCGGATGACGAGGAACCCGGCCGACGCCGAGGACCTCGTCCAAGAGACGTTCGTCAAGGCATTCGCCGCGTTCCACCAGTTCACCGAGGGCACCAACCTCAAGGCGTGGCTGTACCGGATCCTGACCAACACCTTCATCAACATCTACCGCAAGAAGCAGCGTCAGCCGCTGGAGTCCAACAGCGAGAACGTCGAGGACTGGCAGCTCGCCCGGGCCGAGTCGCACATGTCGACCGGGTTGCGCTCGGCCGAGATGGAGGCCTTGGACGGGCTGCCCGACTCGGACGTCAAGGAGGCGCTGCAGGCGCTGCCCGAGGACTTCCGGCTCGCGGTCTACCTCGCCGACGTCGAGGGGTTCGCGTACAAGGAGATCGCCGAGATCATGGGCACGCCCATCGGCACGGTCATGTCCCGGCTGCACCGCGGCCGCAAGCAACTGCACAGCCTGCTCGCCGACTATGCGCGCGAGCGAGGGCTCATCAGCGCGAGCGTCGGAGGCGAATGAGATGTCCGGCTTCGGCTTCGGTCCCGGCAACATCGACTGTGACGACGTCCTCAAGGACCTCTACCTGTACTTGGACGACGAGTCCGACGACACGCTGCGCAACCGGATCCGTCAGCACCTGGAGGGCTGCGCGCCCTGCCTGAAGCAGTACGGCCTGGAGCAGGACGTCCGCGCGCTGGTGACCAGGTGCTGCGGCGGTGACCACGCGCCGGCCAGCCTGCACGAGCGGATCCGGGTCCGCATCACCGAGATGACCATCGAGTTCGGTGGCCGGGAGTTCCGCGCCGACTGAAACGCGGCTCAGGCCGGCTCGGGGTGCCCTTCGGCGGCTGCGAGCGTGACGGCGGCCTCCTCGGCAACCGCCGGCGAAGCAGCGTCGGAGTGGTAGTCCTGCTTCGCGGTCGCGTCGGTCCCGGCCGGCACGCGCAGCATGCGGAACAGCGCGGTCAGCACGATCGACACCACCAGGTTGATCACGATCGCCGAGACCGCGATGTAGACCTTGGTGTCGGTGAACGGGAACGGAGCCAGCGACGACGCGAAGTGCTCGACCTTCGGCGTGCTCTGCCGGTAGGCCGCGATCGTGCCGTAGACCATCGCGGCGGCCCAGCCGAGCAGCAGCGCCCAGCGGTGGAACCAGCGGGTGTAGAGGCCCGCGACGATGCCCAGGAACGTCTGCATGATCCAGACGCCGCCGAGCAGTTGGAAGTTCAGCGCGTTCTGCTTGTCGAGGAACAGCACGAACGCGAGCGCGCCGAACTTCACCACGAGCGAGGCGAGCTTGGACACCCGCGCCTCCTCGCGCGGGGTCGCGTGCGGACGGATGAAGTCGCGGTAGATGTTGCGGGTGAACAGGTTGGCCGCGGCGATGGACATGATCGCCGCCGGAACCAGCGCTCCGATGCCGATGGCGGACAGCGCGACCCCGGCGAACCAGTCCGGGAACACCTGCGCGAAGAAGTGCGGCGCGGCCAGCTGTGCGTTCGGCTTGCCGTCCTGACCGATGATCGAAGTGTGCTTGTAGATCGCGGCGAAGCCCAACAGCGCAAGGAAGCCGAGCATCAGCGAGTAGAGCGGGAGCAGCGCCGCGTTGCGCCGGATCACGCGGCGGTTCTTCGCGGCCAGCACGCCGGTCACCGAGTGCGGGTACATGAACAGGGCCATCGCCGAGCCGAACGCGAGCGTGGTGTACGCCCAGTAGGTCTGGCCGTTCGGGATGAACACGCCCGGCGGCTTGCCGGTCTTCGGGTCCGCGGTCGTGAACTTCTTCTGCGCGGTGTCGAACATGTTGCCGAAGCCGATCTTCCAGGCGACGTAGACGATCGCCACGATGATCACCACGTAGATCAGGGTGTCCTTGACGAACGCGATGAGCGCCGGCGCCCGCAGTCCTGAGGAGTACGTGTACGCGGCCAGCACCGCGAACGCGATGATCAGCGGCAGATCCTTCTCCAGCGTGCTGCCCGACCCGCCGAGCCCCATCGTGTCCAGCACCGCCTGGATGCCGACCAACTGCAAGGCGATGTACGGCATCGTGGCGAGGATGCCGGTGACCGCCACGGCCAGCGAGAGCAGCCGGCTGTCGTAGCGGCCGCGGACGAAGTCGGCAGGGGTGACGAACCCGTTGCGGTGCGAGACGGACCACAGCCGCGGCATGAAGATGAAGATCATCGGATAGACGACGATCGTGTACGGCACCGCGAAGAAGCCGCTCACCGAACCGAGCGCGTACATCGCGGCGGGCACGGCCACGAACGTGTAGGCCGTGTAGAGGTCCCCGCCGAGCAGGAACCACGTGATGACCGTGCCGAAGCGGCGCCCGCCCAGGCCCCACTCGTCCAGGCTGTGCATCGAGTCCGGACGCTTCCAGCGCGCGGCCACGAAGCCGCCGGCCGTGACCACGACGAAGAAGAACAGCACCACGGCGACCTGCACGCCGTTGACACCCGTCCCGGTGCCCGCGAGCAGGGCGCTCATCGGCGGCCGCCACGTTCGATCAGCAGGTAGGCACCGAACGTGCACGCGCCGGCGATGAGCACCCAGAGCAGCTGGTACCAGAAGAAGAACGGGAAGCCCCACAGGCGCGGCTTCTCCTTGGCGTACGTCCAGACGAGCAGCGGCACGACGATCCCGGCCGCGAGCAGAACGCCGGCGATCAGCTTGTTGGCCAGCGGGACCTCAGGACGCCCCGATTCGTTCGTCACCCTTTGCCTCCAGTTCGCAGCATTGCCGACGACTACGGCGGGTAAAGCGGGATATGTCTAGTGCGTGAACTTAGACCCGACCCGGATCCGTGCCAAGCACCTGCCGTTCGCGCGTCTGCGCGGCATGGCAGGGTAGACGTGTGTCGGCGCTCTCCGAACTGCTCGCGGCGCGCTCGAAGCTGTCCGACGAGCAGGTGGCGCATCTGCAGCGGCTGGTCGGGGAGTGGCAACTGCTGTCCGATCTCGCCTTCGCCGACCTGCTGCTCTGGGTGCCGATCTCGATCGCCGACGGTGAGGCCGGCAGCGTCCCCGGCTTCCTGTGTGTCGCGCAGTGCCGACCCACGACGGGCCCGACCGCGTACCAGCACGACCAGGTCGGCGCCCGGCTGCACGGCGAGCGGTCGGTGCCGTTACGCACCGCGTACACCGAGGGCCGCATCTTCCGCGAGGTCGAACCGGACTGGAGCGGTGACCTGCCGATCCGCCGCGAGGCGATCCCGATCCGCCACGCGGGCGAGGTCATCGCGGTGCTCGGCAAGGACGCGAACCTGGCCAGCGTCCGCACGCCGAGCCAGCTCGAGCTCGTCTACCTGCAGACCGCCGCAGACCTGGCGGCGATGGTTGCCGAGGGCACCTTTCCGGCCGCCGACTCCGGGATCGAGGAGGGCTCGGGCCCACGCGTCGGCGACGGCGTCATGCGCCTGGAGCCGGACGGCACGATCATCTACGCGAGCCCCAACGCGCTGTCCGCGTTCACCCGTCTCGGCGTCACCGGCGCCGTGCTCAGCGAGCCGATCGACACGCTGACCAGCTCGGTCGCCGACGACCCGTTCGACGCGAGCGACCTCGCCGACGCGGTTGCCGCCGCGATCGATGGCGGCCACCCGGCCGCCATCGAGGTGGAAGGCGGCGGCGCGACGATCTTGTTCCGGGCCATCCCGCTGCGGCCGCGTGGCGAGATGCTGGGCGCGCTGGTGCTGATGCAGGACGTCACCGAACTGCGCCGCCGCGACCGCCAGATCATGAGCAAGGATGCGACGATCCGCGAGATCCACCATCGGGTCAAGAACAACCTGCAGACGGTCGCGGCCCTGCTCCGGCTGCAGTCCAGGCGGGTCAGCGTGCCCGAGGCGCGGGTCGCGCTCGAGGAGTCGATGCGCCGGGTCGCGTCGATCGCGCTGGTGCACGAGACGCTGTCCTCGTCGATCGACGAGGAGGTCGACTTCGACGAGATCGTCGACCGGCTGCTGGTGATGCTCTCGGATGTGATGGGGTCGTCCGGACGCGTCACCCTCGCCCGGCAGGGGAGCTTCGGTGACATCCCGGCCGAGATCGCCACCGCCCTCGTCCTGGTGCTGACCGAGCTGGTCCAGAACGCTCTCGAGCACGCCTTCCCGCAAGGCCGGTCGGGGCGCGTGGACCTGACCGCCGTTCGCCGTCGCGGCGAGCTGGTGGTCCGGGTGATCGACGACGGGGTGGGGCTACCCGCGGACTTCGACGCCGAGTCGGCCGAGCGGCTGGGGATGCAGATCGTGCGCACCCTGGTGTCGGCGGAGCTGAACGGGACGGTGGCCTTCGAGCCCGGCGCGCAGGCCGGCGCGTCCGCCGGGACCGTCGCGACGCTGACCATGCCGCTCGGTCGGCGCCCGCGGGTGGGTGGTTAAACGACTCTGCCGAGCGGCTCGCGCTCGGCAGATCGGATTCGACCGGTATGGCCCGGCCAGGCCGGTCGAGTCAGGCCAGTCGAGCTCGGGCTCGGGCGTTCCGGCGCTTCAGTGCGCGCCGTTCGTCCTCGGACAGACCGCCCCAGACGCCCGCGTCCTGTCCGCTCTCCAGTGCCCATGCGAGGCACTCCTGGATAACAGGGCAGCGCCGGCAGACTGACTTGGCCTGCTCGATCTGGAGCAACGCGGGCCCGGTGTTCCCGATCGGGAAGAACAGCTCAGGGTCCTCGTCACGGCAGATCGCGCGGTGACGCCAATCCATTTCTGCTACCTCTCCTCACTGTGCGGCGGCCGAGGTTGCCTGGTGGGTCCCCGTACCGCGCTTGTGAATCCTTTCACGAGCGCCCGCCCGATTCAAGACTCTCCGCTGGCACTGCAACCGACGTCACCCGGACCCTTGGCCGGATCCGGTTCACTTCGCCAGCGTGGCCTACTCTGCCGGGGGACGGCAAGTGGGACCTTCGCGACGTTACAAGCAATCATTCCCAGCGTCGAGCCCTGAATCACCAGAAACCGGTCAAATGACGACGTGGATCGCGCCGGGCTCGGAGCTGAACTGCAGCTTGTCGCGGGCGCCGATGAACTCGCCGTCCACCTGTACCGGCATCGGATCGTCCGCGGTCACGGTCAGCGACGGCAGGTCGTGCTCGACCCAGGCGCCGCGGCGACCGATGCGCGGCGTGTCGCCGGACAGCCTGGCCATGCTGAACAGCACGCCCGCCGTACTCATCCGGCGCCGGGCGTAGAGGGCCAGGCCGGAGTCGAAGTCGGCGTCCGGAGTGGGACGCAGCGGCCGGTTGCCGACGAACGTCCAGGGGTCGGTGTTCGCCACGATCGCGAAGTGCACCGGCTCGAGCACGCTGCCGTCGGCCAGTTCGACGTGCAGCTTGGGATGACGGCGGTCGGTGCCGAAGAAGGCGCGAACGCCGACCTTCGCGTACAGCAGGTGCGTGCTCTTGCGCCCCTTGCGGCGCTGCGCTTCGACCGCCTCGACGATCGCGCCGTCCAGGCCGATGCCGGCTGCGAAGACGAACCAGCGGTCATCGACCCGGCCCATGCTCACCGGACGTCGCCTGCCGGTGCGTAGCGCCTCCAGCAGGACGCCGGTCGACTCCACCGGGTCGTTGGGCATTCCGAGCGCGCGCGCGAACACGTTGGTCGAACCGGCCGGCACGACGCCGAGCGCGGGGATCGCGTCGTGGACCCCGTCGGTGAGCAGGCCGTTGACCACCTCGTTGACCGTGCCGTCGCCGCCGAGTGCGACGACCGCGTCGGTGTGGTTGCGCATCGCCCGGCAGGCCAGCGCCGCGGCGTGGCCGCGGTTGGCCGTCTCGACGATCTCGAGCTCGGCCACGCTGCCGAGCGAATGTGCCAGCACATCGCGCGCCCGGGCCGTCGTGGCGGTCGCGCGGGGGTTGGCTACGACGAGGATGCGCACGGCGGGCACGTTACCCGCAGGTATGGTGACGGCCGTGGATCAGGACACCGAGGTGACGCCCGGGCAGGTGCGCGCGGCGGTGTGCATCGTGGCCGCCGAAGCCCTCGCGCTGCTCGTCGCGGCCGGTGTCCTGCTGACCAAGACGGTGCTCGGCCACCCGGACAGCGTGGCCAGGGCGCTGCTGGACGCCGGCTTCGCGATCTTCGGCGCCGCGCTGCTCGCCCTGGCGGCGCGCGGGCTGTGGCACCTGCGACCGGCGGCGCGGACCCCGGTGATCGTCCTGCAGTTGCTGGCCATTCCGGTGTCGTACAGCCTGGCGTTCCAGGCCGACCGGGTCGCTTACGGCGGCCCGATCCTGCTTGCCGCGCTGGCCGTGATCTACCTGCTGTTCACGCCCGCGGCACGTGAGGCGCTCGACAGGGACGTCTGATCAGCCGGAACCCTGATCAGCCGGGCGGCGCGTCCTGTTCGTCCAGCCGGCTGCGCATCCGCTTCAGACCGCGTGCCACCAGCCGCGACACCTGCATCTGCGAAACGCCGATCAGCCCGGCGATCTCGGTCTGCGTCTTGTTGGCGACGAAGCGCAGCAAGAGCACCTCACGCTCGGTCTCGGGCAGTTCGGCGATCACGTCGCGCAACAGCGCGCGCTGCTCGGCCTGCTCGAATCCCTCGTCGACCACCCCGAGCGCCGGATGATCCGGTGCGCTCTCACCCGGTGGCGTGAGGATCTCCAGCGGGACGCCCGAGTACGCGCGTGCCGCATCCAGAGCCTCGACGACGGCGTCCTCGTCGGCGTCGAGGCGCTGCGCGATCTCGGCGACGGTGGGCGGTCGCCCGAGCTCCTGGCTCAGATCGGCACGAGCGGTGTTCAGGCTCGTCTGCATCTCCTGGGCGCGGCGCGGGACGTGGATCAGCCAGCCGGTGTCGCGGAAATGCCGCTTGATCTCGCCGAGGATGGTGGGCGTGGCGTAGGTGGAGAACTCCAGCTTCCGCTCCGGGTCGAAGCGGTCGATCGCTTTGAGCAGGCCGATGGATCCCACCTGGATCAGGTCGTTGAGCGGCTCGCTGCGTCCGGCGAAGCGTTTGGCGAGGTACACGACGAGCGGCATGTGCTGATGCACCAGCTGCTCGCGCAGCTCGGCGCGCCGCGGGCTGTCCTCGGGCAGCTGAGCCAGCTCGCCCAACAGGGTCAGCGCGTCTGGGCCGTCGTCGTCCGTGTCGCCGGCCCCGGTGGTGCTGTCCGGAGGCGTCGGGCTCACGGCCGGGCTGCCTCGCGCCTCTTCGTGACCGTGATGATCAGGCGCCCGTCGAGGTGGCCGACGTCCACGCTGCTCGCCAGGGCGCCGAGGACCGTCCAGGCGAAGCCGCCGCGATCGATGTCGGCTCCGTTCGCGGCGACGACGCTGGCGTCCACCTGCAGCTCACCGGGTGCGACCACGAACAGTGCCTGCAGCGTGTCGTCGGGCGGCGCCAACTGCAGCAGCAGCGAGCACGCCTCGTCGACGGCCAGGCGCAGGTCCTCGATGTCGTCGACGGTCAGGTCGCAGCGTGCGGCGAGGCTCGCGGCGGCCAGGCGCAGCGTCGCTACGTAGGCGCCGCTCGCCGGCACCCGGATCTCGACGAGCTCGCCGTCGCGGCGGGGAGAGTCGGGGTTCACTGGTGATTCCCTTCGGCCGTCGCTGGGTTGGGCAGGTTCCAGTGGACGATGACGGGGGCGTCGTACTGGAAGCCGAGTACCGACGGCGCTGCGGTGCCGAGGGCGAGGTTGGCCCCTGCCTGGGGCGCAAGTGCGATCCACCGGGCGCCGATCACCCGGCTGATGTGCCCGTGGGCGACCAGCACGACCGGACCGTCGGCGAGTGAGGCACGGGCGCGGGCGATCACGCGATCGGCACGGGCGCTGACCAGCTCGATGCGCTCGCCGTTCGGGACGCCGTCGGTCCACAGCGTCCAGCCCGGCCGGTCCGCGCGGATCTCGGCCGAGGTCCGGCCCTCGTAGTCGCCGTAGTCCCATTCGGCCAGGTCGTCGTCGATCACAATGTCCTGGTACCCGGCCAGGCGGGCGGTATCCCGGGCACGGAGCAACGGGCTGCACAGGACGAGCGCAGGACGGACGTCGGCGAGTACTGCGCGCAGACCGCGCGCCTCGTCCTCGCCGGCCGCGGTGAGCGGCAGATCGGTGCGGCCGGTGTGCCGGCCGGAGCGACTCCACTCGGTCTCGCCGTGGCGGACGAGCCACAGCTGGACGTCGTCGGGCAGTTCGGCAGGTGCGGCGGAGGCCGGTCCCGCTTCGGGACCGGCCTCCGCCGGAGGAGCGTGCACCGCGCTCAGGCGGCCTTGGTCTCCCAGAAGATCTTGTCGATCTCGGCGATCAGGTCCAGCAACTTCTGGCCCTCCGCCGGATCGACGGCGCCCTTGCCGCCCGCGGCGCCGGCGGCCTTGGTGGCGCGGTTGAACAGGTCGTGCAGCTGCGGGTACTTCTCGAAGTGCGGCGGCTTGAAGTAGTCGGTCCACAGCACCCACAGGTGGTGCTTGACCAGTTCGGCGCGCTGCTCCTTGATGATCAGTGCGCGGGTCCGGAACACCGGGTCCTCGTTGCCCTGGTACTTCTCCATGATCGCCTTGACCGACTCGGCCTCGATCCGCGCCTGCGCGGGGTCGTACACGCCGCAGGGCAAGTCGCAGTGGGCGTACGCGGTGATCGTCCGGCGGAACAGTTGCATTTGGTGGACCTCCTGATTTCTCGCAATCGGGGTGCTCGAGACCGACCCTACTACCGGGCGATCGGGCCGAAGGAGGCAGCATTGGCAGCATGCGAGGCGCCGTGATCCCGTGGCAGCGCGTGCGGGTGAGCGGCCCGTCGATGGTGCCGACCTTGCACGACGGCGACGTCGTGCTGGTGCGGCACGGCGGCGTGGTGCGAGCCGGTGACGTCGTGCTGGCCCGGTTCCGCTCGATGCCCGAGCGGTTCGTGCTCAAGCGCGCGGTGCGCGAGGTCGACGGTGGCTGGTGGCTCGCCTCGGACAATGCGGCGGCCGGTGGCGACAGCGCGGTCCACGGCGTGGCCGACGTGCTCGCTCGGGTGGTGTTGCGCGTGGTGCCGGGGAAGTGGCCGGTCCGGGTGCGCTGACTGTGGCGCTCGCCGGTGCTTTGATGAACCGATGGAGGACGAGGATGTCCTACAGGTCGGCCCGCCGCGTAGCCGGCGGCCGGCTCTGGTTCGTGTGCTCGCAGCACTGGCCGTCGCGGGAGTGGTGGCCGGGTACTTCCTGACGCGCGGCGACCAGCACCGTGCGCCGGAGGCTGCGCCGTCAGCCAGTTCGGCATCGCCGTCCGAGGCCGTGCCGTCCGAGGCGGTGCCGACCGGCCCGCCCGCCACGCTTCCACCGTGGCCGCAGGCGGACGGAGCGTGCGGGAACACGGCGTTCCTGCCCCTGGTGACGGCAGCCCCGCTACGGGAACGAACGGGGCTGCGGCTCGTGGTGGGTGACCGGCTCAGCTCGGTCGACGTCGACGCCGGCACGGTCCGTCAGCCGCGCGGCCTGCCTGCCGGAAGCTACGCGACGGCCGTCGCGACGGCCGCGGGCCACACGTACGCGCTGCTCGTCACGTGCGGCGCCGGCTTCGGCGACCCGGCGACGGTGGTGCGCCTCGACAGCTCCGGCGTGGCGCGCACGGTGGCTCACGGCCGGTACGGCGGCCTGCTCGGTGGGGGCGCGCACGTCTGGGCGGTGGCGTGGCCGGGGGACGGCTCGACCGCCGTCCTCGACCCACTGGACGGCGGCCGTACCGTGCGGCTGCCGCACAGCTTCGCACCGGTCGCTGCGTACGGTGACCTGATCGTGGGTGAGACGCCGGACATCGCCACCGCCGGCGGGTCGACCCAGGTCGTGCAGCTGTTCGATCCGTCCACCGGCCGGACGACGCGCACGCTCGGACGGGCGTCCAGCGTCGCGACCGGCGCCGGCCTGGTGATCTGGGCGGGCGCCAACTGCGGACGGTGCCCGGTGGTGAGCTACGACCTGGCGACGCGGGCCCGCACATTGCTGCCGTTCACGGTGCCGGGCGGGTTGCAGTTGTGGTCGGCCGCGATCAGCCCGGACCGGCGGTTCGCGGCGCTGATCCGTGAGCGCAGCGAGCCGGCGCCGTTCGAGACCGAGCACCCGGGCAACCCGAACGAGATGGTGCTGCTGGATCTGCGCTCCGGTGCCGTACACCCGGTCCCGGGGTTGGTGTTGTGGACGAAGTCCTTCCCCGGCATGGCCTTCTCGCCGGACAGCCGCTGGCTGGTGGTCGCGCTGGACGAGGGATCGGCGGTGCGGGTGCTGCTGTGGCGCCCTGGCCTGGCGGCGCCGCTGGAATCGCCGACGCGGGTGCGCGGGCCGGTGGCCCTCGCGCCGTCCATTGCGTCCGTCACATAACGCGGCCATACGCATTTTCGCGCTCTCGTGCCAGACTTACGGGGCCGGGCGAACCCCGGGAGGTCCATGCAACCTGCGCCGTAACCTGGGTGGGATTCGGCTTATTCGAGCAGCGAACGGGGCGCACGGCAGTGGGGTTCGATCCGCAGAGCGAGGTCTTTCGCGTGCACGAGGGCGGCAAGCTCTCGGTGCGCAGCACGTTGCCGCTCACCGATCGCGAGTCGCTGTCACTCGCGTACACGCCCGGCGTGGCCGAGGTGTGCACGGCGATTGCTGAGGACGTGTCGCTGGCGCGCGAGTACACGTGGCGTTCGCGGTTGGTCGCTGTCGTCAGCGACGGGACGGCCGTGCTCGGGTTGGGCAACATCGGCGCGGCGGCCGCGCTTCCGGTGATGGAGGGCAAGGTAGCGCTGTTCAGCGAGTTCGCCGGGCTGAACGCGGTGCCGATAGTGCTGAACACGACCGACCCGGACGAGATCGTCGACACCGTGGCGCGGATCGCGCCGTCGTTCGGTGGCATCAACCTGGAGGACATCTCGGCGCCGCGGTGTTTCGAGATCGAGGCACGGTTGCGCGAGCGGCTGGACATCCCGGTGTTCCATGACGATCAACACGGCACCGCGATCGTCGTGCTCGCTGCGCTCCGCAACGCGGCCAGGATCACAGGGCGTTCGCTGGGGGAGTTGCGGGTGGTGGTGTCCGGGGCGGGCGCGGCGGGCGTCGCCTGCACGAAGATCCTGCTCGCAGCGGGGATCGGTGACATCGCGGTAGCGGACTCGCGCGGCATCCTGCACACCGGGCGGCACGGCCTCACCGCGGTCAAGGAGGAGCTGGTGCGGCTGACGAACCGTGCGGGTGTTTCCGGTTCGCTGACCGACGCTCTCGCCGGTGCGGATGTGTTCCTCGGGCTCAGCGCCGGCGCCGTGGACGAGGAGGCGGTCGCGACGATGGCACCGCACTCGGTGATCTTCGCGTTGGCCAATCCGAATCCGGAGGTCGACCCGGATGTCGCGCACCGGTATGCCGACGTCGTGGCGACCGGTCGCAGCGACTACCCGAATCAGATCAACAATGTGCTGGCGTTCCCGGGGGTTTTTGCCGGTGCGTTCGATGCGGGCGCGACGGCGATAACCGAGAATATGAAGCTTGCCGCGGCCGCTGCGCTGGGAGATGTCGTCGGCGACGCGCTCACGCCCGACTACATCGTGCCGACGCCGTTCGACTCGCGCGTCGCGCCCGCCGTCGCTGCCGCCGTGGCCGCACAGGCGCGTACCGACGGCGTAGCTCGGGTCTGAGCCGATGGGAACGGACGACGTGCGTGCCGCGGTGCTGGAGCATGTCGCCGCGTTCAATTCGTGGGACACCGGCCGGCTTCTGCAGGGCTTCACCCCCGATGCGGTGTGGGTGACCGGGCAGGATCACTTCGCCGGACGCGGCGAGCTGTCGTCGTTGTTCGATGCCGGGCTGTGGGAGCTCGCGCCGCACCTGGACGTGCTCGGGCTGGTGTGCGCGGATCGGGACGCTGCCGCGCAGTTGCACGAGCGATTGACTGTCGACGGCGAGGTGCGCGAGTTCGACATCGCCGTCTTCTTCCAGCTGGACGGTGGCCTGATCACCCGCGCCAAGGTGTACCGCGAAGGCAGCGCCGACCTCTGATCTCAGTGCGGCCGATCGTCAGAACGGTGGCGCTTCGTCGTTCGGGTCGGGTCCGGTATTGGTTGTCTCTGCCGGTGGTGGTTCGGGGACGGGTAGTTCGGGTGGCCGGTACTGGTAGTGGTGTCTGGTGGCGCTGGTCCAGTGGTAGCTGCCGTCGGGGGTTCGGGTGAGGGTCCAGCCGGCGTGATGCTTCAGGTCATGGTGCCGTTTGCATAACGGTTCGAGGTTGACGGCGCTGGTCGCACCGTCGGGCCATGGGAGCCGGTGATCGAGTTCGCAGGTGTGGGCGCGGCGTCGGCAGCCGGGCATGATGCAGTGTTGGTCGCGGGTGATGACGTGTCGGGCGATCGTCACGGTGGGCTGGTACTGGTCGGTGGTCAGGCTGCTGTCGATCACCGGCCCGGTGGGCACTGTGGATGCTGCGGGCGCGTGCGGGCAGGCTTGGTCGAGGAGCCGCCCGGTGCTGTCGACGGGCCAGTAGAAGCGCTTGGCGCCGGGTTGGGTGGCGACGCGTCGGGCGATGTCGGCGGGGACGGGTTCGCCGTTCAGGTAGCCGGGTTGGTTGTCGGCACCGGTGAGGGTGCTGGCGGCGAGGGTGACGTTCACCGTCGGCCTGAGTCCGTGCTGGGCGGGTAGTCCGGGCATGGCCAGGGCTGCCGCGCAGATCTCCACCAGTGCGTCGGCGCGGCGTTGGTCGGCGGTGCGCTGGTCTTCCCGGCTGGGAGCCTGTCAAGTCTTCTGTGTAAGTGGTCAAGATCGTTGGGTTAGAGGCCGGCGGGGAGCCGGCCGGGGTAGGCCAGGTCGAGGGCGTTGATGGCGGCGCGCCAGCCGGTGGTGGTGGCGCCTTCGATCAGGCGGGGCGGGGCGGTGCGCTTGTTCGCCGGCTTGCCTTTGTCCTTCTCTCGCAGAGCGGCGCGCTTGTCTTCGATGTCGAGGATGGCCAGCCAGATGAGCTTGATGATGGCGTCGTCATTGGGGAACTGGCCACGGTTCTTGATGATCTTGCGGAGCTGGTAGTTCAACGACTCGATCGAGTTGGTGGTGTAGATGACCTTGCGAACCTCCAGTGGGAAGGCCAGGAACGGCACGAACCGGTCCCAGGCTCGTTCCCACGCTGCGACGGTGGCGCCGTACTTCTTGCCGAGTTCGGAGTCGGCGAACGTGGTGAGCTCGTCGAAGGCGGCGTCGGCGTTGACCGCGGTGTAGATCGGCTTGAGCGCCGCAGCGACGGCCTTGCGGTCGTTGTAGGACACGTAACGCAGCGAGGCGCGAATCAGGTGGACCACGCAGGTCTGCACCACTGTCTGCGGCCAGGTCGACTCGACCGCCTCTGGCAGCCCGACCAGGCCGTCGCAGCAGGCGATCAGCACGTCGCGCACTCCGCGGTTGCGCAGCTCGCCGAGCACCTGGTTCCAGAACCGAGCGCCTTCTTGCTGCTGAACCCACAAGCCCAGCACGTGCTTCACGCCGTCGGTATCGACGCCGATCACCACGTGACAGGCCTTGTTGCGCACTACGTTCTGGTCGCGGACCTTCACCACCAGGGCGTCGATGAAGATCACCGGATAGACCGCGTCCAGGGGACGGGTCTGCCAGGCCTTGACCTCTTCGAGGACCTCGTCGGTGATCTTGGAGATCGTGTCATGGGACAGCTCGGTGCCATAGACCCGCTGCAGGTGGTGGCCGATGTCGCGCACCGTCATCCCACCGGCATAGAGGCTGATGATCATGTCCGACAGGCCGCCGAGGCGGCGGGTCCCCTTCGGTACCAGCCGGGGCGTGAAGCTGCCGACCCGATCCCGCGGCGTGTCCAGATCGACCGGCCCGACCTCGGTCAACAACGTCTTCGGCGTCGACCCGTTACGGGAGTTGCCAGACCCGGCCCCGGCCGGGTCACCACGCTCGTAGCCCAAGTGATCGGTGAGCTCGGCCTCGAGTCCACGCTCGAGCACCGCCTTGATCATCTCCGGCAGGAACCCGCCGTCGCCGGTCAACGCGACACCGTCGTCACCGACCTTCGACATCAGATCGTCCAGCCAGCCCTGCCCGGCCATCTCGGCCACCAGCTTGCGCGCCGCCACCCGCGCCGGTGGCACCGGCTCGTCCTTGCGGCTGCGCTTGGCCATGTCCTCCAGTGTCGCCGACACCAGCTGATCGGCCACCGCCGACGGCACCTCGTTCACCGCAGCGGCCCGGCCGCCCGGCATCATCGTGATCGTCATGATCGTGTTCTCCGATCTGTGCGACAGCTCCCGCAGGAGCCTCCCGCACGGGGTTAGCTCAACCCCTCACACAGACCATCTGACACGCCCCCGGCTGGTTCTCGAGCCCCAAGCGGTGACGGCGGTCCAGACGGTTTCGATGCCGTCGGCCGGCGCGAACAGGGTCAACCACCCCATCCCGTCCTCCACCTGCTGTTTGCGCACGTGGCGTTGCGCGGCCGCCTGGCGGTGTTTCTCGCTCTGGGTCTTCGCGTCGTGCCTGGCGATGGCGCGGCGGACGGCGGCGCGGAACTCACCGGGTGTCTGACCCGGCGCCCGCTTCAGGACTTGTGCCTGGACTTTCGCGACCACCGGATCGGGCAGCTCGATGGTGGCGGTGGCCAGGATGCGGGCGTGCACCGCGGACAGGTGCCCGGCACGCAGCAGGTCGAACGTGTCCCACAGGCGCGACGTCAACTCGGCCGCGCAGTCGAGGCGGTCCTGGCTGGTGGCCGGCGCCAGATGCAACGCCAGCGCCGCCTCGTCGCGCAGGAACGCCGCACCGTCCGGGTCACGGCGGGCGAGCTCGGCCAGCAGCTCGGTTTGCTTGGCATCCACCAGGGCGCGCAGCCGGTCACAGGCCTGCAGGGCGTCGATCAGGCCGGTGTCCGACAGTCGGCCCGGCAGCAGCGACTCGATCGCGGTGAACACCGCACCCGAGGGTGTCAGCACGGTCGCCGCGCAGGCGACCTGGTCGGGTCGGTGCAGCACGTCCGACGCGGTCGGTAGTGGGGTGCACTGGGCGGGGTCGACCAGGTCGACGGTGGTCCCGTCGATCTGGATCTGATCGGATTCGCCCATGCGTCTGATTCTACAGCACAGATCTGACATGTCAATCCTTTGGGACCGACTTTCGCCTTATTTTATCGACTGATCCCGACAGAAGGAGAACGTCCGGAGCGGATGCAAACCACCAGCCAAAGGCGACCCGGCAGCGCAAGCCAAGCCGCACAGAGCCCCTCGTCGGTGCGCACTTCGACGGAGAGCAACCAGGAGCGGTCGGCGACCCGGCAGCGGCAACCGACCGAGAGCCGGTCCCGTTCGCCGGTGCGCACTTCGACCTACTGCAACCCGAGCGAGAGGCGACCCAGCAACGCAACTCTTCCGGGCGCCAACTCCTCGTCGCCGCGTCTTTCACGGAGCGCACCCACGAGCGGTCGGCGACCCGGCAGCGGCAACCCATCCGACCTGCGAGCCGGCCGTGCTCAACAACGAGGCAACAGAACCAGCAGCGGCCCGCGACTGCCGCAGCTCGAAACGGGTCATGAACCGTCTCAGGCGCTGGCGCACGAGGCGCTCCAGGTCTTCAATGGCGGTGTGCAACTGCGATGGCGGGCATGGATGCGCGGCTGGACGGCGGCTGTCGTACTCGCGGCCGTGGCGTGCGTGACACTCGTCGTGCTGATTATGAGTCGCGATGCCTCAGCTGGGGCGCGTCAGACGAACCGCTACACCGATTTCCTCGACGGTCCGTCTTCCGGCTCGTCGCAGTGCACGGCGCCGCCGGCCGACAGACACGGCGGCTGGACCTGCTACGAGAGCCCTGCACCCTGATCGGTGGCACACCGCGGCGCTGCATGCCGGTCGCCGGTCATGCGGCACTTCCGCCCACCGGCGGGCCGGGCGCCGGGAGCTATGCCACGACGAGCTGGCGGTGCGGTGCGCCGGAGCGATCCAGTTGCGCCCACACGCCGGCGAGCCGGCGCACGGCCTCGTTCAGCCGCTCGACCGGCAGCGAGTAGGGCAGCCGCAGGAACCGCTCGAGCGTCCCGTCGACGCCGAAGCGTGAGCCGGGGACGATGGCGACCCCCGCCGGCAGCGCCATCAGCGTCAGCGGTGTCGACAGCGGCGCGTCCAGCTCGAGCCACAGCGACAGCCCACCCCGCGGCACGTTGGTGCGCCACTGCGGCAGCTCACGCGCGAGCGCGGCGACGAGCGCGTCGCGCTGTGGCCGCAGCTCGGCCAACCGCGTCGCGAAGATCTCGTCCAGGCGGCCGAACAGTTCCGCGGCGACGAGCTGGTCGAGCACCGCGCCGCCGAGGTCGATCGACGCGCGCAACGCGGCCAGCCGCGAGATCACCTCGGCTGAGGCGCGGATCCAGCCGATTCGCAGCCCACCCCACACCGGCTTGGACAGCGAGCCGATGCAGATGACGGACGGGTCTATCGCCGCGCAGGGCCGCTCGTCCGGCTCGAACCCGAGCCCGACGAAGGACTCGTCGATGACGACCGTCGTGCCGGTCTGGCGCGCGGTGCGCAACACAGCTCGGCGCGCGTCGGCGTCCATGAGCGCGCCGGTCGGGTTGTGGAAGTCGGGGATCAGGTAGGCGAGTCGGGGTGCGGTCTGGCGCAGCGTCGCGGTCACCTGGTCGATCTGCCAGCCCGCGCCGCCGGCGAGCGGAACCGGCACCACCCGCGCGCCGTTCGCCCGGATCGCATCCAGTGCGCCCGGGTAGGCGGGCAGGTCGGTGAGCACCCGGTCACCGGGGCCGGCGATAAGGCGTAGCAGCAGGTCGAGACTGTGCAGCGCGCCACTGGTGATCAGCACCTGGTCCGCGGACGTCGGGACGCCGCGGCCGGTGAACCGGTCCGCGACCGCCACACGTAGCACCGCCAGCCCGGCCGGGTCGTACCCGTCGGCGCGGGTGTACGGGCCGAGCGCGTCGGCCGCTGCGGCAATGGCCGGCGCGAGCACGCCCGGCGGCGCCGGCAGCGCAGCGCAGGACAGGTCGATCATGTCGTCGGCGGCGTCCGAACTGACCCAACGGGCCAGCGACGGGCGCGGGTGCGAGCCGGCCGGCAGGGTCACGTAGCTACCCGACCCGGTGCGACTGGCGAGGTACCCGCGCGAGCGCAGCGCGTCGTAGGCCGCGGTCACCGTCGCCCGGCTCACCTGAAGTGCGACGGCGAGCTCACGCTCGGACGGCAGCCTGGTCTCGGTGACCACTCGCCCGTCCAGCACGAGCGCGGTCACCGCGTCGCTGAGTGCCGAGTACACCGGTCCGGGCAGGGCGCGCAGGTCCGGCAGCAGGGCGGCCAGGGCGCGGCCGCCGAGGCGCGATACGGGAGCCATGCAGCCATCGTGCCACACAATGGTCTGGTCGCAGCCTGGCCACTGCCTCGCAATTGGACGGTGGAATTCGATAGACCGGACCGGCAGACTGGCGGACGTGACCCGAGATGGACTGCTGCGGCGGCTGGTGCAGCTCTATATTGGCCTGCTGATCTACGGTCTGGCCGGCGCGCTGCAGGTACGCTCCGGGCTCGGCCTGGACCCGTGGGACGTCTTCCACCAGGGCCTGTCCAAGCACATCGGGCTGGCCATCGGTACCACCTTGATCCTGGTCGGAGCGGCCGTGCTGCTGCTGTGGATCCCGCTGCGGCAGTTGCCCGGCCTGGGCACGCTGAGCAACGTGGTCCTGATCGGCGTCTCGATGAACGCCTCGCTCGCCTGGCTGCCGCACGTGCACGCAATGGTCTGGCGCATCGCCGACATGGTTATCGGCATCGTGCTGTGCGGCGTCGCGACCGGCATGTACATCGGCGCCCACTTCGGGCCGGGTCCGCGCGACGGCCTGATGACCGGGCTGGCACGCCGCACCGGCCGCTCGATCCGGCTGACCCGGACCTGCCTGGAAGTGACCGTGCTCGCGGTCGGCTGGCTGCTCGGCGGCACGGTCGGCATCGGCACCGTGCTGTTCGCCGCCAGCATCGGCCCGCTGGCTCAGCTGTTCATGCGGATCTTCGACACGAAGATCAGTCGAGATCGTCGTCCGAACGGGCCAGCCAGGTGGCGAACCGGTCGACGGCCACCTCGAACTCCGGGTGCAGATCCACGAACGTCTGCAGCCGCTCACCCAGCCATTCCAGGCTGACCCGCTCCGCGCCCCTGCGCTCGGTCAGCTCCTCGATGCCGCGGTCGGTGAAGTACATGCCTAATCCTCGTCAGCGTCATAACGCACGCCGAGTCGGCGGCGTGCGTCGTCGAGTATCTCCAGCACGCCGATCGTGTCCTCGAGCGGGGCGAGCAGGCTCTCGGTGGCGCCGGCGTGCAGGCACGACTCGACCTCGGCGATCTCCCAGTTGAACCCGTTGCCCTGCACCGGCGCGCCGGTGATCATCCGCTCGCCGGCGGCCGTGTGCACGGTCAGCGCGGTCGGGTGGTGCATGCGTCCTTCGAAGCGCACCCAGCCCGACGTCCCGGTCAGCAGCGCGGCGTAGGGGCTCTCGCTGATCGCGCTGCAGTACACCTGCGCGACCCGTCCGTCGTCGTAGCCCAGTTGCAGCGCCGCGGTCAGGTCGACGCCGGTCCGGCCGCGCGACCCGGCGACGTACACGCCGGCCGGGCGGCCGAGCAGCAGCCAGGCCAGGGTCACCGGGTAGACGCCGAGGTCGAGCAGCGCGCCGCCGCCGGCCGCGGGGTCGAACAGCCGCACGTCGCGGTCCGGGTCGAACGTCTTGGACAGGTCCGCCCGCAGCCCGACGACCTCACCCAGCTCGCCGGCGCGAACCAGCTCGGTTACCTGCCGGATCAGCGGATGCACCCGCATCCACATCGCCTCCATGCAGAACAAGCCGCGTTCGCGAGCCTCGGCCACGACCTCGCGTGCCTGCCGGGCGTTGAGCGTGAACGCCTTCTCGACGAGCACCGGCTTGCCCGCGCGCAGCGCCAGCAGCGCCTGCTCGTGGTGCTGCGCATGCGTGGTCGCGATGTAGACGACGTCGACGTCCTCGTCCTCGACCAGCTCTCGGTACGAGCCGTACGAGCGGGGGACACCGAGCCGGCCGGCGAACGCCGCTGCCCGGCCGCCGTCGCGCGCCGCCACCGCGGCGATGGCGCTGCCCGGCGCGGCGAGCAGGTCGCTGCCGAACTTCGCCGCAATGCCGCCGGCGCCGAGGATGCCCCAGCGGATCGGTGCCATCGCTTACGCGAACGCGGTCGCGACGACCTCGTGCTGCTGCCCCTCGTGCACGGTGAGCGAGCCGACCGCGGGCGAGGCCGACGCGCGCCGCGAGGCGCGCAGCAACGGCCGGCCGTCGAGGTGCTCGGGCAGGTTCAGCGCGATGAACGGCCAGGCGCCCTGGTTGGCCGGCTCTTCCTGCACCCAGACGAGTTCGGCGTTCGGGTACTTCGCCAGCTCGCCGCGCAGCTCCTCCGCGGGCAGCGGGTACAGCTGCTCGACGCGGACGATGGCGACGTCGGTGCGGTCCTGCTCCGCGCGCGCGTGGGCCAGGTCGTAGTAGACCTTGCCCGCGCACAGCAGCACGCGGCGCACCTGGGCCGGGTCGGCCGAGCTGTCGCCGAGAACGGGCTGGAACGAGCCGTCGGTGAACTCCTCCAGCGAGCTGACCGCCGCCTTGAGCCGCAGCAGCGACTTCGGCGTGAACGCGATCAGCGGCCGCCGCACCGGGGACAGGCCCTGGCGGCGCAGCAGGTGGAAGTAGTTGGCGGGCGACGAGCACAACGCCACCGTCATGTTGTTCTCGGCGGCGAGCTGCAGGAAGCGCTCCGGACGTCCGGACGAGTGGTCCGGGCCCTGGCCCTCCTGACCGTGCGGCAGCAACAGGGTGACGGCGGAGCGCTGGCCCCACTTGGCCTCGCCGGAGGAGATGAACTCGTCGATGATCGTCTGCGCGCCGTTGGCGAAGTCGCCGAACTGGGCCTCCCAGCACACCAGCGCGTCGTCGCGCACCACCGAGTAGCCGTATTCGAAGCCCATCGCCGCGTACTCGGACAGCAGCGAGTCGTAGGCCCAGAACGGCGCCTGGTCCGGCGACAGGTTGCGCAACGGCGTGTACTCCTCGCCGTCGTTGCGGTCGATCAGCGTGACGTGCCGCTGGGTGAAGGTGCCGCGGCGCGAGTCCTGTCCGGCCAGCCGGACCGCGCGCCCCTCCATGACCAGCGCGCCGAGCGCGAACAGTTCCGCCGTGGCCCAGTCGACGCCGCCGTTGCTGGCCATCGCCACGCGCCGGTCGATCTGCGCCTTGAGCCGCGGGTGGATGGTGAAGCCGTCCGGCAGGTTGGCGTAGGAGTCGGCGATCCGCTTGATCACCTCGAGCCCGACCGCGGTGATCACCCGCTGCGACGGTGAGACGTTCTCGATCTGCCGTTCGGGTGCGGCCTTGCCGGAGGAGTTGCGCGTCTCGACGAACACCTTCTCCAGCTGCGCCTGGAAGTCCTTCAGCGCTGCCTCGGCGTCCTCCAGGGTGATGTCGCCGCGGCCCACCAGCGCCTCGGTGTAAAGCTTTCGCACGCTGCGCTTGCCGTCGATGATGTCGTACATCAGCGGCTGGGTGAACGACGGGTTGTCCGCCTCGTTGTGGCCGCGGCGCCGGTAGCAGACCATGTCGATGACGACGTCCTTGCGGAACTCGCGACGGTACTCGACGGCGAGCTTCGCGACCCGCACGCACGCCTCCGGATCGTCGCCGTTCACGTGGAAGATCGGCGCGGCGATCATCCGCGCGATGTCGGTGCAGTAGAGCGAGGAACGCGAAGCGGACGGCGAGGTGGTGAAGCCGACCTGGTTGTTCACGACGACGTGCACCGTGCCGCCGGTGCGGTAGCCGCGCAGTTGGGACAGGTTCAGGGTCTCGGCCACCACGCCCTGCCCGGCGAACGCGGCGTCGCCGTGCATCATCAGCGGCAGCACCGAGTAGCCGTCCTCGCCCTTGTTGAGCAGGTCCTGCTTGGCCCGGACGATGCCCTCGAGCACCGGGTCGACGGCTTCGAGGTGCGACGGGTTCGCGGTGAGCGCGACCGCCACCTGCTTGCCGCTGGGCGCGTGGAACGTGCCCTCCGCACCGAGGTGGTACTTGACGTCGCCCGAGCCCTGCGCGGTGCCCGGGTCGATGTTGCCCTCGAACTCGTTGAAGATCTTGGCGTACGGCTTGCCGACGATGTTGGCCAGGACGTTGAGCCGGCCCCGGTGCGGCATGCCGATGACGACCTCGTCCAGGTCCTCGTCGGCGGCCTCGGCGAGCACCGCGTCCAGCAGCGCGATGACCGTCTCGGCGCCCTCGAGGCTGAACCGCTTCTGGCCGACGTACTTGGTCTGCAGGAACGTCTCGAACGCCTCGGCGACGTTGAGCCTGCCCAGGATGTGCAGTTGCTGCTCGCGCGAGGGCTGATCGTGCTTGACCTCGACGCGGGCCTGCAGCCAGGCCCGCTGCTCCGGGTCGGTGATGTGCATGTACTCGACGCCGACACGCCGGCAGTACGCGTCGCGCAGCACGCCCAGGACGTCGCGCAGCTTCATCAGCCGCTCGCCGGCGAAGCCACCGACGGGGAACTCGCGGTCCAGGTCCCACAGCGTCAGCCCGTGCTGGGTGATGTCCAGGTCCGGGTGGGTGCGGATCCGGAACTCCAGCGGGTCGGTGTCGGCCATCAGGTGGCCGCGGCTGCGGTAGGAGTTGATCAGCTCGATGACCCGGGCGTTCTTGTCGATCTGCCCCTCGTGCCTGGTCTCGCGGTCGACCATCCAGCGCACCGGCTCGTACGGGATCTTCAGCGCGGCGAAGATCTCGTCGTAGAACGCGTCGGAGAGCAGCAACTCGTGGATGCGGCGCAGGAACTCGCCGGACTGCGCTCCCTGGATGATGCGGTGGTCGTACGTCGACGTGAGCGTGATCGTCTTGCTGATGGCCCGCTCGGTCAGCGTCTCCTCACTCATCCCGCTGAACTCGGCCGGGTACTCCATCGCGCCGACACCGACGATCGTGCCCTGGCCGGCCATCAGTCGCGGGACGGAGTGGTTGGTGCCGATCGTGCCCGGGTTGGTCAGGCTGATCGTGGTGCCGGCGAAGTCGTCGGCGGTGAGCTTGCCCGCCCTGGCCCGCCGGATGATGTCCTCGTAGGCGTTCCAGAACGCGTGGAAGTCCATCGTCTCGGCGGCCCGGATCGCCGCGACGACGAGCGAGCGCGAGCCGTCCTTGCCGGGCAGGTCGATCGCCAGCCCGAAGTTGACGTGCTCGGGCACCAGCAGCGCCGGCTTGCCCCCCACCTCGGCGAAGGCGTTGTTCATCTCCGGGAAGTCGTGGACGGCCCGCACGACGGCGTAACCGATCATGTGCGTGAAGCTCACCTTGCCGCCGCGGGCCCGGCGCAGGTGATTGTTGATCACCACCCGGTTGTCGGCGAGAAGCTTGGCCGGCACCGCACGCACGCTCGTCGCGGTCGGGACCGTCAACGACGTGTTCATGTTGGCCACGACGCGGGCCGCGGCACCGCGTAGCGGCGTCGGCGACGGCGCGGAGCTCGGCTTGGCGGGCTCTGGCTTGGCGTCCGGCTTGGGGGCTGCGGCCGGCTTGGAAGCGGCGTCCGGCTCGGGTTCGGCTGCGGCCGGCTCGGGTCGGGCTGCGGATCGGGCTGGAGCCGCCGACCCCTCGGATTGCGCCGCCGCGGGCTTGCCGGCGGCCGCCTCCGAGCCGTTCGCCCGCGTGGGTGGCACAGTGGCGCTCGTCGCCGGGTCGGTACCGGGACCGGCGACCGCCGTGCCCGAGTCCGTGGCCGGTGCGACGGGGGTGCGGCTGCGTGTGTCCTGGGCGGCGGTGGTCGCCGCGGCGCCGGCGGGGCGGTAGTCGGCGAAGAAGTCGTGCCAGGCCTCGTCGACACTCGACGGATCGGACTGGTACCGCTCGTACAGCTCCTCGACCAGCCACTCGTTGGCGCCGAAGCTTCCGGCTGTCGAGGATGAGGTTTCGCTGCCTGTCGACTGGTCAGTCGTCGCCACTGTGTCCGGCCATTCTCGTGTCGTCATGCGTCCGCCTGGGGCAAACTTGCCAAACGTTGAGCCTACGCGTCGCGGCCGTCCGGGGCATGCAACGCGGGCCGATTGTGCGCCATCAGACGCGCACCACCGGGACCGGCGCGCGCCGCCGGTGTGGGGCGACCGCCGCAGGGGCATGCTGGGCGTATGCGCGCCGTGGTGCTCGCCCTGGCCCTGCTTCTGCTCGGCGGCTGCAGCAGCAGCGGTTCGCCGGGCCATCCCCGGCATGCGGATGCCGCCACGACCGGGACGCCGACCCCGGCCGCGCCACCGGCCGGCTCGCCGTCTTCCAGCCCGACGTCTTCCAGCCCGAGGTCTGCCAGCACGACGTCTTCTGGCACGACGTCTTCCGGCACACCCGCGCCGGCATCCGGTTCGGGCCCGGCCGGCAACGGGCTGCCGCGTCCGGCCCACGTCGTCGTGGTGGTCCTGGAGAACCACTCCTTCAGCGAGGTGATCGGCCGCACGCAGGCGCCCTTCATCGCCGGCCTGGCTCGCAGCGGCGCCGTGTTCACCCGCTTCTACGCGATCACGCACCCGAGCGAGCCCAATTACCAGGCACTGTTCTCCGGGTCGACCCAGGGGCTGACCAGCGACGCCTGCCCGGTGAACTACCGGGCGCCGAACCTGGGCAGCTCGCTGCTTGCGGCCAGGCGGACGTTCGTGGGTTACGCCGAATCACTGCCTCGGTCCGGGTTCACCGGGTGCACCAGCGGCGCGTACGCCCGCAAGCACTGCCCGTGGATCAACTTCGACCTCCCGGCCCGGGTGAGCCTGCCGATGACCGCGTTCCCGCGCGATCTCGCGGCCCTGCCGACTGTCTCGTTCGTGATCCCGAACCTGCAGCACGACATGCACGACGGCACGCTCGCGCAGGCGGACAGTTGGTTGCGTGCGCACCTCGGTGGGTACGCACGATGGGCGCGCGCGCACAACAGCCTGCTGATCGTGACCGCCGACGAGGACGACCGAAGTGCGGGGAACCAGATCCCGACGATCATCAGCGGGGCGCACGTGCGTGCCGGGCACTACGCGCGGCACTACACGCTCTACTCGCTGCTGCGAACCATCGAGGACATGTACGCGCTGCCGCACCTGGGCAACGCGCGGACGGCAGCCACGATCACCGGCTCCTGGTCGTGATCAGCGCAGTGTGCACAGCGCAGATCAGGATGAGCCGGACAGCTCCGGGATCACGCGCCGCTCGAACAGCTCCACGCTGCCGCGGTCGTAGGCGAAGTCGACGAAGTTGCCGATCGCATAGGACAGTCCGAGCTGCTCGGCCTCGCGCAGCCGCTCGATGATCAGCTCCGGGGTACCGACGAGCGGACCGGTCTCGAACATCTTCTTGTACCGCTCGAGCTGATCGGCCGGGACCAGCGCCTCGTAGTGCGCGACGATCCAGGCCAGCTTGTCCTTGACGTCCTTGTCGGTCTCGCCGATCACGACGTTGTAGTTGCCGGAGCGCACGATCTCGCCGAAGTCGCGGCCCAGGTCGCGGCAGTGCTCGGCGAGGACGTCGGACTTGTGCCGGAACACCTCGGGGGTCGCGTCGAAGTTGGTGTACTGCGCGTACTCGGCCGCGATGCGCAGGGTCTTGCGCTCGCCGCCGCCGGCGATCCACAGCGGGATGCCGCCGTCCTGTAGCGGCAGCGGCCGGCAGATCGCGCCGTCGACCTGGTAGTGCTTGCCGGCGAACGTGGCCACCCCGGCGGTCCAGGCCTGGATCATGATCTGCACGCCCTCGTCCAGCATGGCGAGCCGTTCCCCGGCGCTGGGGAACCCGTACCCGTAGGCGCGCCACTCGTGCTCGTACCAGCCTGCGCCGATGCCCATCTCGAGCCGGCCGCCGGAGACGTGATCGACCGTCGCCGCGACCTTCGCCAGGTACGCCGGATTGCGGTAGGCCATGCAGGTGCACATCTGCCCGAGCCTGATCCGCTCGGTCGAGGCGCCGAGCGCGGCCATCAGCGTCCACGCCTCGTGGGTGGCCTCCTCGGTCGGCACCGGGACGGTGTGGAAGTGGTCGTACACCCACAGCGACTCCCACGGACCGGCGTCCACGGACCGGGCGAGGCCGCGCATGGTGGGCCACTGGTCGGCGGGGGCGATGCCGGCGAGGTCGAGCCGCCAGCCTTGCGGGAGGAAGATTCCGAAGCGCATCGCATCAGCCTATTGCCATCGACACGCGCGCCCGACTTCTGCCCTGCCGGCGAACCTGGTGGTGTCGCTGGATTGATCGGGCTCTGCATGCACTCTTGCGTGCAGAGCCCGATCTTCGAGCTCTGCAGGCACTGTTGCGTGCAGAGCCCGATCTTCGAGCGCTGCAGGCACTGTTGCGTGCAGAGCCCGATCGATTCGACTAGCACTGCCTTGTTGCGGCTGCCGGCGCCCAGTGACACGAGTCCGGCAGAACGAGTCCGGCGGAACGAGTCCGGCGACACGAGTCCCGCGACACGAGTCCGGCGAAACAGATCCAGCGCCACTCCCGCCCAGCGCGAGTAGGGGTCCAGCGCCAGTAGGGTCGGGCCGTGCGGACGGGACGACGGCAGGCGCGCGAACTGTTCACGGTCGCGCGGGTCGCGCGGCTGGCCACCGTGTCGCCGGACGGGCGCCCGCACCTCGTCCCGATCGTCTTCGCGCTCGACGGCGACGTCATCTACTCCGTCGTCGACGCCAAGCCCAAGCGCACGATGTCCTTGCAGCGCTTGGCGAACATCGCGGCGAACCCGGCGGTCAGCGCGCTGGTGGACGAATACCACGAGGACTGGACGCGGCTGTGGTGGGCGCGCGCCGACGGCACGGCCCACCTCGTCGCTGACCCCGCGGCTGCGATCACGCTGCTCGCAGTGCGCTACCCGCAGTACCGTGCGATGCCGCCACCCGGACCGGCGATCGCGATCACGGTGAGCGCCTGGTCCGGGTGGTCCGCGTCAGCCCCAGATCTCGGCGGCCGTCTCGACGAACAGCGCTAGCTTGGCGATCTCCTCGTCCTGGGTGAGCTTGTTGCCCTCGACGGTGGAGGAGAAGCCGCACTGCCCGGACAGGCACAGCTGCTCGAGCGGGACGAACTTGGCGGCCTCGTCGATGCGCCGTTTGAGCTCGTCCTTGGACTCCAGCTCCGGTCGCTTGGTGGTGACCAGGCCGAGCACGACCAGCTTGCCGGGCGGGACGAAGCGCAGCGGCTCGAAGCCACCGGAACGCGCGTCGTCGAACTCGAGGAAGAAGCCGTCGACCTCCAGGCCACCGAACAGTGCCTCGGCGACGAAGTCGTAACCACCCTCGGCGGTCCAGGCGGACCGGAAGTTCCCGCGGCACATGTGCGTGGTGACGGTCAGCCCCTCGGGCCGGCCGGCCAGAGCGGCGTTGATCTGCCGGATGTACCGCTCGTGCTGGTGCTCCGCGTCGGCGCCCTTCGCAGCCAGTTGGGCCCGCTGCGCCGGATCGTTCAGGTAGGCCAGGCTGGTGTCGTCCAGTTGCAGATAGGTGCAGCCCAGGGCGGCGATCCCGCTGACCTGCTTGGCGTACGCCGCCGACAGGTCGGCCCAGAACTCGTCCTCGTCCGGGTACACGCCGCGGTCGATAGCGGCCGGACCGCCGCGGTAGTGCACCATGCTGGGCGAGGGGATCGTCAGCTTCGGGGTACCGGTGGTGACGGTTGATTGCAGGAACTGGAAGTCGCGGCCGAAGATCGGCTCGTCGCCGAGGCCGACCTTGCCGTCAACCCGCAGCGCGGCCGAGGTGAAGTCCAGGTCGCCCTGCGCATTGCGGAAGTGCACCTCGATCTTCTCGTCGGTCCGGTGCACGCCCTGCAACTGGTAGATGAAATCCATGTGCCAGGACGTGCGGCGGAATTCGCCGTCGGTCGCGGTCTGCAGGCCGATGCCCTCCTGCAGCCGGACGACGTCGCGGATCGCGTCGTCCTCGATCGCGCGCAGTTGCTCGGCGGTGATGGTGCCCGCCGCGTGGTCGGCGCGCGCCTGGAGCAGGTGCGGCGGCCGGAGCAGGCTACCGACGTGGTCGGCCCGGAACGGCGGTGTCGTGCGCTGTGCCATCTGGATGCACCCTTCTTCGGTTTCGTCTCAGCCTTCGTCGAGTACCTCTTGTGCGATCGCGAACGCCCGGTTCGCGCGGGGCAGGCCGGCGTACAGCGCGGTGTGCAGCAGCACCTCGGCGATCTCGTCTGCCGACAGCCCGTTGCGCTTCGCTGCGCGCACGTGCATCGCCAGTTCGTGCTCCGCGCCGAGCGTCACGAGCGCGGCGAGGGTGACGATGGAGCGCTCGCGCCGGCCCAGTCCCGGCCGCGACCAGACGTCACCCCACGCGTAGCGGGTGAGGAACTGCTGGAACGGCGCGGTGAAATCGCTGGCCGCGGCAACGGCACGCGCGACGTGGTCCTCGCCGAGGACCGCGCGCCGGGTGCCGTAGCCGGCGTCCAGCGTGGCCCCGCCGCCGAAGTGCTGCAGCAAGGCGCGGGCGATCACCCCAGGCTGCTCGACGGTGGCCAGGTGCGCGGCCGGGTCCAGCAACTGCAGCCGCGCGCCGGCAATACCCTCGGCGATCTCACCCATCAGCTCCGGTGGGGTCGCCTCGTCCTGCGCGCCGGCGAGGACGAGCGTGGCGGCGGCGATCCGGCCGAGGTCCGGCCGCAGGTCCATCGTGGCGATGGCCTCGCAGCACTGCGCGTAGCTCTCGGCGTCGACGCCGAGGAACATCGCGCGCAGCCGGCCCACCAGCTCGGAGTCGCGTCCGGCAAGCGCGGGCGTGATCCAGCGCCGCACCGATCCGTCCACGGCCGTCGCCATGCCGCCCGCGCGCACCGCGGCAGCGCGGTCCAGATAGCCGGCCGCGGTCGGCAGGTGGGCGGCCGTGGCGACCAGGCCGAGCCGGCGGACCCGTTCCGGCCGGTGCGCGCCGAGCCACATCGCGATCATCGCGCCGAGCGAGACGCCGGCGACATCGGCCCGCCAGATCTCCAGCTCGTCCAGGGTTTCCAACACGTCGGCGGCCAGTTCGGCCAGCGTCACCGGCAGGTTCGTGACCGCGGCCGGCGAGGACCCGTGGCCGCGCGTGTCGATCCGGATGACGCGGAACTGCTCGGCCAGCGGCGCAATGCACGGCGCCCAGCACTCGGTCGTGCTGCCGATCGAGTTCAGCAGCACCAACGGCGGCGCCTCGGTCCGGCCGTCCGCTCGCCAGGCGAGGATCACGACGGCCTCCCGGCGAGGTAACGGTCGACCAGTTCGCCGGCGTGACCGGTGTCGACGTCGCCGGTACGGGCGGTGAGTCCGTTCAGGTTGCGGGCCATCGCCGCTTCATCGACCCGCAGCCCGGTGAGGCAGACCCGAAGTCGCGACGCCGCCCCGCCGGCCGCGCGAAGTAGCGCGGTCAGCGCCGGCCATTCGGCGTGCCAGGGCCCGGCCCCGCGCTGCAGCTCCGGCGCGCCGGCGGCCAGCAGCGTGGCGACCAGGCCGGGCGCCTGCAGCGCGGCCGCGCGTGCGGTGACGGCCGCGATCGGATTGTGCTTGTGCGCCATGGATGATGAGCCTCCCGACGCCGCCTCGCTCAGCTCACCCAGCTCGGTCTGCGCGAGCAGCACCACGTCGCCGGCGACCTTCGCGACCGACGCCGCGGCAGTGCCCAGCGCGCCGGCAAGCTGGTGCACGACCCCGCGTTCGGTGTGCCAGACGCCGGACGGCACCGCCAGCGCGAGCTCGTCGGCGAACGCGGTGAGGACGTCGAGACCGTGCGGGTGAAGTGTCGCGAGCGTCCCCGCGGCCCCGCCGAGCTGGACCGGCAGTTCGGCGCGAACCGCGTTCAGCCCGGCCACGGCGCGATCCAGGCCGGCGCCCCACACCGCGGCGAGTGCGCCGAACGTGGTGGGGACAGCCTGCTGCAGCAGGGTGCGCCCGGCCATTGCGGTGTTTCGATGCTCGCGCGCGAGCGATGCGGTCGCGGCGGCGCAGCCGTCCAGTTCGGCGATTACCACTGCGAGCGCGCGGTGCGCAAGCAGCATCATCGCGGTGTCCAAGACGTCCTGGCTGGTCGCGCCCGTATGCACCGCGGCTGCGGCGTGATCACCGGCCTGCGCGCGCACCCGCTCGCGCAGCAGGGCGACGAGCGGGATCACCGGGTTGCCGCCCGCGACGGCACCTCGGCCGAGCGCGCCGACGTCACCGCCGGCCAGCTCGGCACCGGCCGCGCCGATCTCCAGCGCGGTCGGCAGGTCGATCACACCGGCCCGCGCGCAGGCCCGGGCCAGCGCCGCCTCGGCCTCGCACAGCGCACCGAGCCAGGCGCGGTCGCCGGTGGCCGCGGCGACCGCGGTTGTCCCGAAGATCGGATCGAAGAGCCGGCTCATCGAATCAGCGTGTCAGACCGCGAAGAACGGTGTCTCGGGCCCGGCTTCGGCGGCCTGCAGCCTGATGTCGAAGCGGAGCGTGCCGTCCGGCTGGGGGAGCGCGGTCAGCAGCGCCCGTTCGGCCGGATCGAGTTCGCGCAGCACGGGGTCCGCCGCGTTGGCGTCCACCTCGTCCGGGAAGTAGACGCGGGTGACCAGCCGGTGCAGCATGCCGCGCGCGAACACCGACACGTCCAGGTGCGGCGCCTCGACGCGGCCGCCCTCGCAGGGCAGCGCTCCGGGCTTGAGGGTGCGGAACCAGAAGGCGCCCCCCGTCTCGGTGGCACACCGGCCGAAGCCGCGAAAGCCCGAGGCGACCGGTCCGCGCGGATCGTCCGGGTGGGCGAACCGGCCGGCCGGGTCGGCCTGCCAGATCTCGACCAGCCCGTCCGGCACCGGCGCCCCGGCGCCATCGGTCAGCGTGCCGGCGATGCGTATCGCGCCCGCGGTGCCCTCCGGGACGACGTCCGGCCCGTCCGGCCATGGCAGCCCGATCGACAGGAACGGCCCGACGGTCTGCGACGGGGTGGAGCCGAGCGGTTCAGTCATCGTCGGGCTCGCTCTCGAACGGTGTCTGCTCGCGCCCGCGCAGGACGATGTCCCAGCGGAAGCCCAGCGCCCAATGATCGGTCGTCGCCTCGTGGTCGTAGGCCGAGACCATCCGCTGCCGCGCTTGCGGATCGGGTACCGAGTTGAAGATCGGATCCTGGAAGAACAGCGGGTCGTCCGGGAAGTACATCTGGGTCACCAGGCGCTGGGTGAACGAGCGGCCGAAGACGGAGAAGTGGATGTGCGCCGGGCGCCACGCGTTCGGGTGGTTGCGCCAGGGGTAGGCGCCGGGGCGGACCGTGGTGAACCGGTAGCTGCCGTCCGCGCCCGTGCTCACCCGGCCACCGCCACCGAAGTACGGGTCGAGCGGCGCCGGCCACTGGTCGGCGACATGGCGGTAGCGGCCGCCGGCGTTGGCCTGCCAGACCTCGACGAGCGTGTTCGGCACCGGCCGTCCGTCCCCGTCGAGCACCCGGCCGTGCACCACGATGCGCTGGCCGATCGCCTCCCCACCGTTCCAACGGGTGAGGTCGTCCTCGCCCGGTAGCACGCGTTCGTCGCCGAACAGCGGCCCGGTCAGCTCGGTGAGCCGGTGGGGGAGCACGTGCAGCGGCCGGGTCGGGTGGCGCAGCGCGGTACTGCGGTAGCCCGCGAAGTCCATCGGTGGGTGGGTGCCGCTCGGGTCGGCGCGGTAGCCGGGGGGCAGGTCGATCGGGGTCATCGGGCCGGTTCCTCGTGCAGCGTGGCTACGAGTTCGCGCAGGACGCGCAACTCGGTGGCGGTGGGCGGTTCGGTCGTGTGTACGTCGGTCGCGCAGCGCAGGTCCCAGCCGGTGGCGGCCCGGACGTCGGCCACGGCCACGCCCGGATGGGTGGCGGTGAGGACGAGCTCGCAGGTCCGCGGGTCCGGGGTGAGCACGCCCAGGTCGGTGATCACCGTGACCGGGCCGCGGCCGCGCAGCCCGAGCCGCTCGCGCGAACCGGGTCCGTCGCCGAAGCCGACGCTCGTGACGAAGTCGACCTGCTCGACGAACGAACGGGTCGACTGCCGCATCACGATCACGACCTCGCGGCAGGACGCGGCGATCTCCGGCGCGCCGCCCGCACCGGGCAGCCGGACGCTCGGGTGCGCGTAGTCACCGCCGATGATGGTGGTGTTGATGTTGGCGTAGCGGTCCAGTTGCGCGCCGCCGAGGAAGCCGATGTCGACCCGGCCGGCCTGCAGCCAGTAGTTGAAGACCTCGGGGACGCCGATGACCGAATCCGCGGTGTCGGCCAGGATCCCGTCGCCGATCGACAGTGGCAGCCGGTCCGGCTTCGCACCGAGCGTGCCCGACTCGTAGATCAGCACCAGGTTGGGCGCGTGCGTGCGCCGCGCCAGGTTGGCCGCGGTGCTGGGCTGGCCGATGCCGACGAAGCACACCGCGGCATCGCGCAGCGCGCGGGACGCTGCGACGATCATCGTCTCGTCGCTGCTGACCTCGCTCACCGGCTCACCGCCCCGTACACCTCGGCGTCCAGCCAGGCCGTGAACGCGTCCCGGTCGCGGCTGATCGCGTCCCACGCACGGTAGTAGCCGTTGTCGCGGTCCGAGTAACCCTGCGCGTACGAGGGGTGCGCACCGCCGGGCGCGGTGGCGATCGCGGTGATCGACCAGCTCGGGAGCACGATCGCGCCCGGCCGCGGCGTCAGCTCGTCCACCACCTCCTCGACGGTGACCAGCGAGCGGCGGGCGGCCAGCACGGCTTCCTTCTGGATGCCGACGATGCCCCACAGCTGCACGTTCCCAGCGCGATCTGCCTGCTGCGCATGGATGATCGTGGTGTCGAGATCCAGCGCCGGCACCGCGGCCAGCACCTCACCGGTGAACGGGCAGGTGATCGGTTTGATGGTCTCGGTCTGGCCGATCAGGTCGGTGCCCGCGTACCCGCGCAGCACGGCGAACGGCAGCCCGGACGCCGCGGCGACGTACCGGTTGGCCATGCCCGCGTGCGAGTGCTCCTCGATCTGGAGCGGGGCGGGCCAGCCGCGCTGGATGGCGTCGCGGAAGCGGTGCAGCGAGCCGACGCCGGGGTTGCCGCCCCACGAGAAGATCAGCCGGCTCGCGCAACCCGCTCCGATCAGCTGGTCGTAGACGAGATCCGGCGTCATCCGCACGAGGGTGAGGTCACGGCGCCGCTGCCGGATGATCTCGTGCCCGGCGGCCATCGGAATCAGGTGGGTGAAGCCCTCCAGGGCGATGGTGTCGCCGTCGTGAACCAGTTCGGCCACCGCGTCGGCCAGCGGCAGATGCCGGGCGTTCACCGGTACGACCAGCCCTGGCTGTACGGCAGGCCCGTGTAGTTCTCGGCGAGCGAGGCTTCCATAGCGCGTGAACTCGCCACGTACTCGAGTTGGGACAGCGCGAGTTGGTGGCCGAACTCGTCCTCGTCCGGGTCGACGTGCAGCATCGTCGTCATCCACCACGAGAAGTGCATCGCCCGCCACACCCGGTGCAGCGCCGTCTCGGTGTAGGCCGCGAGCAGATCGGTGCGGCCGTCGGCGTAGTAGCCGCCGAGCGCGTGGGCGAGAACCCGGATGTCGGCCATCGCCAGGTTCATGCCCTTCGCGCCTGTGGGGGGCACGATATGCGCGGCGTCGCCGGCCAGGAACAGCCGGCCGTGCTGCATAGGCGTACACACGAAGCTGCGCATCGGCGTGATGCCCTTGTCCAGTAAGGGACCTTCGGTGAGCTTGAAGCCGTCGTCGGTGCTCAACCGGGTGTGCAGCTCGGTCCAGATCCGCTCGTCCGACCATTGCGCGAGGTCTTCGTCGGGACGGACCTGCAGGTACATCCGGATGATGTGCGGGGTGCGCATCGAGTGCAGCGCGAAGCCGTCCTCGTGCCGCGCGTAGATCAGCTCGTGTGACGACGGCGGCGCCTCGGCCAGGATGCCGAGCCAGGCGAACGGGTAGTGCCGCTCGTACACGGTGGGGTTGGGCAGGTAGCCACGGCTGACTCCGTGGAAGCCGTCTGCGCCTACGACGACATCGCACTCCAGTTGGTGCTGCTCGCCCGCCGCGACGAAGCGGCAGGTGGGCCGGTCGGTGTCCAGCCCGGCGAGTTCGACGCCCTGGACCTCGAAACGGATGTCTCCGCCGGCGCCGATCCGGGCGGCGAGCAGGTCCTTGACGATCTCCTGCTGCCCGTACACGGTGATGCCGCGGCCGGTCAGCTGCTCGAAGTCGATGCGGTGACGGCGGCGCATGAAGCGCAGCTCGGTGCCGCCGTGGGCCATCCCGAGCTCGTCCATCCGCGCGCCCACGCCCGCCTCGCGAAGGGTCTGCGCGCTGCCGTGTTCCAGCACCCCGGCCCGGACCCGTTGCTCGATGTACGCGCGGTCGTGACGCTCGAGCACCACCGACTCGATGCCTTGCAGCGCCAGCAGTTGGGACAGCAGCAGACCGGCCGGCCCGGCGCCGATGATGCCGACCTGGGTTCGCACTGCCGGACTCCTTCGCGGCTCAGAACGGGTAGGCGGGGATCTCGCTGCGCATGGTCACCCACTGGGTCTCGGTGAACGCCTCGATGTTCGCCTCCGCGCCGCCGAACCGCGAGCCGGTCCCGGAGGCGCCGACTCCGCCGAAGGGGATCTGCGCCTCGTCGCTGACGGTCTGGTCGTTGATGTGCACGATCCCGCTCGGGATTCGCGCGGCAAGCTCGAGCCCCTTGAGCGGGTCCCGGGTCAGGATGCCGAGCGACAGACCATAGTCGGTGTCGGCGGCGAGCCGGGCGGCCTCCTCGATGTCGGCGAAGCGCAGCACGGGCGCGACCGGCCCGAACACCTCCTCGGCGTAGGCGGGCGAGTCCGGACGCACGTCGGTGAGCACGGTGGGCCGGTAGAACAGCTGGTCGTAGCTGCCGCCGGCCACGAGCGTTGCGCCGCCGTCGACACTCGCCCTGACCAGGCCGTGGATCTTGTCCCGCTGGCCGGCGTCGATCACCGGGCCGAGCGCGACCTGGCCGCCGGCCGGATCGCCCACCGGCAGCGCGTCGGCCTTTGCGGCCAACGCCTCGACGTATGCGTCGGCGAGCCGTTCGTGCACCAGGTGCCGGCCGGTAGTCATGCAGATCTGCCCCTGGTGCAGGAAGGACCCGAACGCACCGGCCCCTACCGCGAGGTCCAGATCGGCATCGTCGAGTACGACCAGCGCCGAGTTGCCGCCCAGTTCGAGGTGAACCCGCTTGAGATGCCGGGCGGCCGTCGCGCCAACCTTGCGCCCGGCCGCGGTCGAACCGGTGAACGAGACCACCCGCACGTGCGGGTCGGCGACGAGCGCCTCGCCCGCCTCGGCACCGCCGGGCAAAACGTGCAACAGCCCGTCGGGCAGCCCGGCTTCCTCGAAGACCCGGGCGAGCACGACGCCGCCACACACTGCGGTACGCGGGTCGGGTTTGAGCACCACCGCGTTGCCGAGCGCGAGGGCAGGCGCTACCGACCGGATCGACAGGATCAGCGGCACGTTGAACGGCGCGATCACCGCAACGACTCCGGCCGGCACCCGGCGTTCCAGGCTGAAGCGTGGTTGCTCGCTGGGCAGGATCCGGCCGAACGGCCGGGACGGGAGCGCTGCTGCCTCGTAACACTCCTGGGCGGCCACGTGGGTCTCGAGCTCGGCCTTGGGCTGGACGGAACCGGCCTCGCGGATGATCCACCACTGGATCTCCTCGGCGTGTTGCGCGATCAGGTCGCCGGCGCGGCGCAGCACCGCGGCCCGTTCCTGAAAACCGGTGTTTGCCCAGTCGCGTTGCGCGGTGGCGGCGGCAGCGGCGGCGCGGGCGACATCGTCGCCGTCGGCGAAGCCGATCGTGGCGAGTGTGTTGCCGGTCGCGGGCTCGACCACCGGGCGGGTGCCGCCACTCGCGTCGCGCCAACCGCTGGAGTAGAGCTGTCCGTCCCACGTCGAGGTGTCGAGCAGGGTCATCGCGCCTCCTCGGTGCCGGCTTGCCGATCGGGCACTCTGCTCGTATTGTTCGTATCCCGAACGGCTGTTCTGCGTATGAACTCTGCTGATGAACGTAGTGCCGGGTGCTGCCCGCCGTCAACGAGCCGAGCGTCGGTAGGCCGCTCGGCTCTCGGCATTAACTCTCTTGGCACACTCTCTTGGCACACTCTCTCGGTACACAGTGAGGCGGTAGCGATGTCCGACGAGGTACCAGCCGCGACGCGCAACAGCGAGTTCGTGCAGTCGCTCGAGCGCGGCCTGGCGGTGATCCGTGCCTTCGACGCGGACAACCCCGAGTTGACGCTCAGCGACGTCGCCCGGCTGACCGGGCTCACCCGCGCGGCCGCGCGGCGGTTCCTGCTCACGCTGGCCGACCTGGGCTACGTGCGCACCGACGGCCGCCTGTTCGCGCTACGCCCGCGGGTGCTCGAGCTCGGCTACTCGTACCTGTCCAGCCTCGGGTTGCCGGAGGTCGCCCTGCCACACATGGATGCCCTTGTCGCCCAGGTGCACGAGTCGTCGTCGCTGTCGGTGCTCGACGAGGGCGAGATCGTCTACGTGGCGCGTGTACCGACCCGCCGGATCATGACCGTGGCGATCACGGTCGGCACCCGATTCCCGGCGTACGCGACCTCGATGGGCAGGGTCCTGCTCGCCGGCCTCGACGCGAAGGCGCTGGATGCGTACCTGCACGGGCTGCAGCCGCGCGAGCTCACACCCAAGACCATCACCCAGCCGGCAAAACTGCGCGTCGTGCTGAACCGGGTGCGCAGCCAGCGCTATGCGATGGTCGATCAGGAACTGGAGGTCGGGCTGCGCTCGATGGCGGTGCCTGTGCACGTGGCCGGACGGGTCGTCGCCGCCCTGAACGTGTCGATGCACGCCGGCCGCGGCAGCGCCGAGGCCGCCCGGCAGGAACTGCTGCCGCCGTTGCGCGCGGCGGCCGCCGCCATCGAGTCCGATCTGGCGGCGACCCAGGGCGCCGCGCTGGGCGGGTTGCCTCGCTGAACTCCGACAGTCGCCCTTGACACGTTCAGGGGCTAGGTCGACAGTGGTGGCAATCATGCGGACACGTGTTCGGATGGCGAACGCCATGGACGAACCGGTCCGGTCGACGATCGGAGCCGGACGATGGACCAAGGCAACACCTCGGGCAATGCGCGACTGATCGACCGGGCGGTATCGCGGCGCGCCGTACTGCGCGGTGCCGGCACCGGAGCGGCGGTACTCGCGGGCGGCTCGCTGCTCCAGGCGTGCTCGTCCGGCCTGAAGGGCAACACCAAGAGCACCGGCAAGACCATCACGATCGGGTTCGTCTCTCCGCTGTCCGGTCCACTTGCCGGCTTCGCGGTCTCCGACGGCTTCGTCGTCGATACGGTTCGCAAGACGCCCAAGTACAGCGGTGGGATCAAGATCGGCTCGTCGACCTACGACGTGAAGATCGTTGTGGCGGACAGTCAGTCGTCGACCAACCGCGCGTCCCAGGTGGCCAAAGACCTCATCACCAACGACAAGGTCGACATGGTGCTGGTGACCTCCACGCCGGAGGTGACGAACCCCGTCGCCTCGGTATGCGAGTCGCAGCACGTGCCGTGCGTGTCCACCGTCGTGCCGTGGGAGTCGTGGTACTTCGGTCGCGGTGCGAAGCAGGGTGATGCCTTCAAGTACACGACGATGTTCTTCTTCGGCGTGGCCGAGTTCGGCGAGTGCTTCATCCCGATGTGGAACCGGGTGTCGAACGACAAGGTCGCCGCCGGCATGTTCCCGAACGACGCCGACGGCAACGCCTTCCGCGCAGGCTGGCCGCCGCTGATGAAGCCGGCCGGCTACCGCCTGGTCGACGGCGGCGCGTACCCCGACGGCACCACCGACTACACGTCGATGATCAGCAAGTTCAAGAACGCCAAGTGCGAGATCTACGTCAACGCGCCGTTGCCCCCCGACTTCAACGTGTTCTGGAAGCAGGCGGCACAGCAGGGCTTCCGCCCGAAGCTGGCGACCGTCGCCAAGGTGCTACTGTTCCCCGCCGACGTCGTCGCGCTCGGCGACCTGGTCACGAACATCGCGACCGACGCGTGGTGGACCCCGACGATGCCGTACAAGAGCTCGCTCACCGGCCAGTCGGCGAAGGACCTCGCCGATGCGTTCACGGCGGCGACGGGCAAGCAGTGGGTGCAGGCGCTGGGGAGCACGTACTCGCTGTTCGAGGTCGCGTACAACGCCTTCGCCGCAGTGGACGACCCGCACGATCACGACCAGGTTGCCGAGCAACTGCGGAAGATGAAGTTCTCCGGCATGTCCGGCGCCCTCGACTTCACCGCTGGGCCGGTGCCCGGAGTCGCGATCGTCAAACCTGCCGGGGTGCAGTGGAAGAAGGGGACCGGCAAGTTCCCGTTCGAGCTGCAGGTTGTCGACAACTCAGCGAACAAGGACGCACCCATTGCCGCGGACCTGGAGCCGACCAACGCCTGATGACCGCGCTGCTCGAGCTGGACTCGTTGAGCAAGAGGTTCGGTCAGGTGCTGGTAGCCGACCGGCTGTCGCTGGACGTCCCGGTGGGAACGACCCTGGGCATCGTCGGCCCTAACGGTGCAGGCAAGACCAGCCTGTTCGCCATGGTGTCCGGTGAACTGCGCCCGGACGGCGGAGACATCAAGCTGGCCGGGCGCTCCGTGCTGGGGCTGGACACGGCTCGACGGGTACGCCTCGGTATCGGCCGCACCCACCAGGTGCCACGGCCGTTCACCGGGATGACCGTGTTCGAGAACGTCCTCGTCGCCGCCCACCAAGGGGGTGGGCTGCGCTCCGGCGCAGCGACGTGCGGCGCCCTGGACGTTCTGGAACGCACCGGTCTCGCCGATCAGGCCAACACGCTCGCCGGCCGGCTGGGACTGCTCTCTCGCAAGCGGTTGGAGGTGGCTCGCGCGCTGGCGACCGGGCCGGACCTGCTGTTGCTGGACGAGGTGGCGGGCGGCCTCACCGAGCCCGAGGTGGCCCAGCTGGTGACGCTGGTGCGCGAGATCAACGCGAGCGGCGTGACGATCATCTGGATCGAGCACGTGGTCCGCGCGCTGCTTTCGACGGTCGACCGGCTGGTCTGCCTGGCACTGGGCCGGCTCATCGCCGACGGCGATCCGATCCAGGTGCTCGGCCGAGCGGACGTGAAGGAGCTGTTCCTCGGCACCGACTCGACGGTGATCGATCCGTTGGCTGCGGACGGCGGCCCATGACCAGCCGGCCGGACGCGTTGCTCGTGGCAGAGGGGCTGACCGTCCGGCACGGTCAGCTCACCGCGCTGCACGACGTTGCCCTGCAGGTGCGGCCCGGCGAACTGGTCGCGGTGGTCGGTGCGAACGGCGCCGGCAAGTCGACCCTGCTGCGCACACTGGCCGGGCTGCACCACACGTCCGGGCGGATCACGCTCGACGGCGAGGACATCACCGGCCTCAGCCCCCACCAGCGCGTGCAGCGCGGCCTCGTCATGGTGCCCGAAGGCCGCCGGCTGTTCCGGTCGCTGTCGATCGAGGAGAACATCCTTGTCGGCGCGAGCAACGGGCGAAGCGGCGAGTGGGATCTGGACCGGGTGTTCGACCTGTTCGGGTGGATGCGCGGCCGGCGCCACGAGAAGGCCGACCATCTCTCCGGCGGCGAGCAGCAGGTGGTGGCGATCGGACGCGCACTGGTCGCGAACCCGCGCGTGCTGCTGCTGGACGAGATCTCGCTCGGGCTGGCACCGGTCGTGGTCGGGCAGATCTACCGGATGCTGCCGACCCTGCTGCGCAGCGACATGGCGGTGCTGCTGGTCGAACAGGACGTCGCGCAGGCGATGCGCGTCGCGGTCCGGTTCCAATGCCTGCTGGAGGGCCGTACCACCTTGGCCGGCGCCCCGGACGACTACTCGCACGAGCAGGTCGAGGCGGCGTACTTCGGGTTCGCGACGGAGGGCGGGTCGTGAACTGGGTCAACGCGATCGTGCAGGGGCTGCTCCTGGGCGGGTTGTTCGCGCTGTTCGCGTGCGGGCTCTCGTTGCTGTTCGGCGTAGTCGGCATCATCAACCTCGCGCACGGCGATCTCGCGATCCTCGGCGCGTACGTCGCGGTCGCGCTGTTGCCGTCGGTGCACTCGAATGCTTTGTGGGCGCTGCTGTTCGTGCCGCCGATGTTCGCGGCCTTCGGCTACGTCTCGCAGCGCACCCTGCTGCAGCGCAGCCTGGACAACGGGCCGCTCACCACGCTGCTCGTCACCTTCGGGCTGTCCGTGGTCCTGCAGAACGCACTGCTCGAGGGGTTCTCCGCGGACAGCCACGCGTTCAGCGTCGGCAAGCTTGCGACCAAGGCGTTCCACCCGGCCGGCCAGGTGTCGGTCAGCTACCTGCGGCTCGGCATCCTGGTGGTCGCGGTGCTCGTGCTCGCAGGAGTGCAGGTGTTCCTCGCCCGCACCGGCACCGGTCGGCAGATCCGCTCGGTCGCCGACGACGGCGAGGCGGCCGCCATCGTCGGCATCAACACCAGGCACATCACCGCGATCGCGACGGCCATCGCGTTCGCGACCGTCGCGATCGCCGGCCTCGCGTTCGGCATGTACGCACAGTTCGCGCCCACGAGCGGCAGCAGCTTGCTGCTGTTCGCGTTCGAGGCGGTGATCATCGGCGGGCTGGGCTCGCTCTGGGGCACCCTCGCCGGTGGCTGCGTGCTGGGCCTGGCACAGACGATCGGTGCCGAGTTCGACCCCACCATCGGCGTGCTGGTCGGGCACCTGGTGTTCCTGGCGGTGCTCGCCGTCCGGCCGAGCGGGTTGCTTCCGGCGAGGGCAGAGACATGATCGTGCCGATCCGGCGCTCGACCCGCACGTCCCGGTGGGCGTTGCTGCCTGCTGCCGTGATCCTGATCGTGCTCGGCTACCTGCCGTACCTCGCCGAGCAGAGCACCACGAACACGATGATCGACTTCTTCATCCTGCTGATCCTGGGGATCACCTGGAACATGCTCGCCGGCTACGCGGGCCTGGTGTCGGTCGGCCAGCAGGCGTACGTGGGCATCGGTGCGTACGGCGTGCTGTGGCTCGCGCAACGCGGCGTCAACCCGTTCGTCGGGTTGCCGATCGCAGCAGTGTTCTGCGCGGTCGTGGCGGTACCGGTGTCGTACCTGGTGTTCCGGCTGCGCGGCGGCTACTTCGCGATCGGCACCTGGGCGGTCGCCGAGGTGTTCGCCCTGCTCACGATCCGGTCCTCGGCGCTCGGCGGCGGCACGGGAACCAACCTGCCGGGTCTGGACGGCTACGACCCGGTGCTGCTCGGCGCGATGACCTACTGGGCGGCGCTCGCAGTCGCCGTGCTGACCCTAATCGGCTGCTACCTGCTGTTGCGCACCCGGGTCGGACTGGCGCTCACCGCCGTCCGCGACGACGAAACCGCGGCGCGCGCCGTCGGCGTCGCTGTGCCGCGGGCCAAGCGGATCGTCTACCTGGCCGCGGCGATCGGCGCGGGCGGCTCAGGCGCGCTGCTCGCGATCAGCCAGCTCAACATCGAGGCCGGCAACGTCTACGGTGTCCAGTGGTCGGCCTACATGATCTTCGTGGTGCTGATCGGCGGCATCGGCACGTTGGAGGGGCCGATCATCGGCACCATCGTGTTCTTCACCCTGCAACAGACCCTCGCCTCGCACGGCGCCTGGTACCTGATCATCGTCGGCTCGGTCGCCGTGATCATGGCGGTCTGGGTCCGGCGCGGGTTGTGGGGGCTGCTCGACCGGTTCGGGCTGCGCCTGTTCCCGGTCGGGTACCGCGTGGGCGAGCAGCCGGTGCCGGAACGGTCGTGAGCGACACCGGCCTCGCCGACCTGTCGATCGTCGACGCCTGCACCGCGATCGCGCGCGGCGAGCTCGACCCGCTCGCGCTGACCCAGGCCTATCTCGAGCGCATCGCGCTGCTCGAGCCCGATCTGAACGCGTACGTCACCGTCACGGCGGACGCCGCTCTCGAGGCGGCGAACCAGGCGCGCGAGGAACTGGCAGCGGGCCGGGGCGGGCGGTTGTGCGGCATCCCGCTCGGACTCAAGGACCTCTACGACGTGCGCGGCGTGGCGACCACCGCCGGTTCGGCGTTGCTGCGCGGCAACGTGGCCGACGCCGACAGCACGGTCGCGGCGCGGCTGCGGGCCGCCGGCGCGGTGCTGCTCGGCAAGCACTGCACGCACGAGTTCGCCTGGGGCGGGACGACGAGCAACGGGTACACCGGGCCGACCCACAACCCGCACGCGCCTGCCCGTATCCCGGGCGGCTCGTCGGGCGGATCGGCTGCCTCGGTCGTCGCCGGCACCAGCGCGGGCAGCTTCGGCACCGACACCTGTGGCAGCGTGCGGATCCCCGCCGCCCTCTGCGGCTGTGTCGGTTTCAAGCCGAGCTACGGACGGATCAGCCTGCACCGCGTCGTCCCGCTGGCGCCGGCGCTCGATCACGCCGGCCCGCTGGCCAGGACGGTCCGGGACGCCGCCGTGTTGTACGGCGCGGTCGCCGGCCCCGACCCCGCCGACGCGCGCACGCTCGCGGACCCGGTGGCCGACCCGCTGGCCGGCCTGGGCAGCGGGTTGCGCGGACTGCGGGTCGGCCGGCTGCGCGGCTGGTTCGAGAGCATCCTGGATCCCGGTGTGCGCATCGCGCTGGACGGCGCGGTCGAGGCGCTGCGCGATGCGGGCGCGTCGATCAGCGACGTCCGACCGGCCGGTTCGGACGCGCCGGTGACTGCGGCGTTCGCGTTGGTGGCGGCGGAGGCGGTGCCGTATCACCGGGCCAGGTTCGGAGCGGAGGCGGCTGGCTACAGCGCCGAACTGGCCGAGCTGCTCGGGGCCGGGCCGCCCGACGAGCGAACTTACCGCGCCGCCCGCAACGTGGTCGGGCTCGAGGTCGAGGCGCTGCTCGCCGCGTTGCGCGAGGTGGACCTGCTCGTCTGTGCGACCGTGCCGGCGCCGGCGCCGCTGATCGGCGACAACCAGGTGACCGTGGACGGGCACCGGATGCACGTCGAGTGGATGCTCACCCGGCTGACCTCGGTGTTCGACGCGGCCGGGCTGCCTGCGCTGTCGGTGCCGTTCGGCTCGGCGTCCGGTCTGCCGGTGGGCATCCAGCTCGTCGGACGCCGGCTTGACGAGCCGACCGTGCTGCGCGCCGGGACCGTCGTGGCGGACGCCGGTCACTCAGCGGTGCGCTCCAGCGAGCGCGCGGCCGCGATGACGTCCCGCGGGTACTCGCGCCGGCCGTAGCTCAGGGTGATCACCGCCGACGCGAACAGGGCCAGCAGCATGACCAGGAACGTGTACTGCAGCCCGGAGTCACCGCCGAACACGGTTTGCGCGAGCACGCCGAACAGCACCGGCGCCGAGGCGTCAGCGCCGTTGCGCAGTACCGTGCGCACGCCCTCGGCACGTCCCCACATGCCCGGATGGATGATGTCCAGCCGCGCGGCGTCCAGGGGCGGGGTCGACATGCCGAGGAACAGCGCGGCCACCATCAGCAGTCCGGCCGCCAGCCAGGCGTTCGTCACGAGCAGCGCGGGTACGAAGATCAGTCCGGCCAGCAGTACGGACACACCGGGCACCTCGACGCGCGCGGCAGCCCGGCCGCGCGCGAGCAGCCGGTCGGCCAGACGTCCGCCGGACAGGACGCCGAGCAGCGCGCCGATGCCGAGCAGCAGCGTCAGCGACGAGGCCGCGCCCTGCCCGATCCGGTAGTGCTTCTCGGAGAACTCGATGGCGAAGCCGCGCACGCCGGAGAAGAAGAAGTAGCCGAGTGCGGAGGCGGTGATGAGTACGACGTTGGTGCGCACCCGCAGCACGTACCTGACGGCTTCCCACAACGACAGCTGCGCCGGGTCCCGGTCGAGCAGCGCCTCCGGACGTGGCGCGACGTTAGCCCGGCGGGCCGCCTTGCGGGCCAGGTCGCTCTCCTGCGACCCGGCGTTCGCGTTCCCTGCGTTCGCCTTCCCGGCGCTCTCGGTCGGGAACGGATCGGCGCGGCCGGACTCGATGTCGTCGGCGGAACGGATTTCGTCCGCGCCGCCCGGAAGCCGGCTGGCGCCGCCGCGCGCCGGCTCGGGCAACCGGCGGATGAGCCAGAACACCAGCAGGGTCGGCACGACGAGGAAGAAGAACGGCGCCCGCCACGACAGCGCGGCCAGCTGCCCCGAGACCACGAACCCGAAGCCGGCGCCGATCAGTTCGCCGGCGAGCACGTAGCCGTAGATCCGGCCGCGGTCGTGCTCGGGGAAGTAGTCACCCACGAGCGAGGCGACAGCTGGACCGGACACCGCGGTGACCAGCCCGAGCGCGACGCGAGCCAGCAGCAGGAACAGCAAGCCGGTGGCGAAGCCGGACAGCAGCATCGCGACGCCCCACCACAGCACCGCGATCGCGATCAGCCGGGTGCGGCGGACCCGGTCGACCAGCATGCCGGCGGGGATCGTGGCGAGCGCGCCGATCGCGCTGCCCACCGCGAGCAGCAGGCCGATCTGTGCCTTGCCGATGCCGAAGGCGGACTGCAGTTGCGTGGCGTTCGCCCCGACGGTCGCCTTGTCGGCACTGTCCAAAGCGAGGACGCAGGCGAAGGCGACCACCACCTGGCGTCGCGCCCGGCCGCCGACCAGGTGCTCGAGCCGCCGGACCCCGTGCCGCGCGAGTGCGGTGCCGGGAACCGCCATCACCCGTGCCGATACCGCGACTCGATGCCCACGATACAGGCGATCACTGCCTCCTCTGGTTCCGCTGGCGAGCGCCTCAGGTAGCTGCTACCCGCTGTGAGCTGCCGGAAAACGACGGTCCGCAACGCCGCCCGGTGGGGTGTTCGCCTGCCGGACAAGTGCCGCGTGCCGTGTCACTATGGCGAGGTGATGTCGGCGTGGCGAGGGTCCGAAGCCGACCCGTCGGCGCCGGAGATGTTCCTGCAGCCGATCGTCGACCTGGTCACCGGGCGCACCGTGGCGGTCGAGGCGCTGGCCCGCTTTCCCTCGGCCGCCGGTATCGAGGTCGGCCAGGTCTTCGCCGCGGCCCACGCGACCGGCGGCGGTTTCGCGCTCGAGGCGGCGTGTGTGCGGGCCGCACGTGAGCTGTTGCCCGGCATCCCGGTCGGCGTCGACGTCGCGATCAACGTCAGCCCGGACGCGCTCGAGCATCCGCAGGTGCGCGCCGCGATGGCCGGCGACCTGCGCCGCGTGATCGTGGAGGTGACCGAGCAGCCGGCCGCCGATCCGGCGCGGCTGCAGGGGGAGTTGCGCGCCCTGCGCGAGCGCGGAGCCAAGATCGCCGTCGATGACGTCACGACCGGGTACGCCGGGCTGATCCGGCTCGCCGAGCTGCGTCCGGACCTGATCAAGATCGACGGGGGAGCGGTCGCTGCGATCACCGGCAACACCGAACTGGTCGCCGTGGTCGAAGCGCTCGTCAGCCTCGGCAGGCGACTGGGCTGCCTCGTGCTGGCCGAGGGGTTGGAGCGGCTCAGCGACCTGCAGACGCTCGCCGCCCTGGACGTCGACCTCGTCCAGGGCTGGGCGGTCGGCACCCCGGCACCTGAGTTCCGGCCGGTGTCCGCCGAGGTGCGCGCGGCATGCGCGGCGTCGCGCCGCGAACTGCTGCGGCTCGAACCATCCGCCCCGCCGGCCGACGCCCGGATCGACATCCATCACATCACCGCGTCGCTGGCGAGCACCGCCTACCGCGTCCAGCTCGACCAGGTGCTGACGAACGCCGCACACACCCTCGGCGCGACCTTGATCGGCGTCTCGGTGCTCGACGAGGACGGCATGCTGCGCGAGATCATCGCGACCGGCGGCCAGCTCGACGGCACCACCTACCGGCTCGGCGACTTCCCGGCCACGGCCGCGGCGCTGCGCGAGGGCGTGATGCTCGAGGTGCACGCCGGCTCGGCCGAGTCGGACCCGGCCGAGCGCGAGGTGCTGCGCCGCCTCGGCATGGCCAGCCTGCTGCTCGTGCCACTGATCGGCGTGGACGGCCCGCTCGGTGTCCTGGAGCTGTCCTGCTCGCGGCCACGCCGCTGGACGGCGGGTGATCTGTCGATCGCCCGGATAGTCTCGCGGCACGTGGCACATGCGCTGGCGCGGATCGACTCGGGGGCAGCGGCGCACCGCCAGTGAGCGCCGGCCGGCCTGACCACGGGGCCGTCGACGCCCTACCGCGACCGGGCCCGACCCTTCGCGGTCAGGGTCCGCAGTTCGCCGAGGACGTCCGCGGTGATCTCGTTCAGCGATCGGCGTTCGCCCTTGCCGATCCACTGCGCGAAGGCGATCGCGAAGACGCTGGTACCGGTCTGGGCCGCGAGGGTGGCGGCGAGGGGTTCGACCCCCCGCCGGCGGAGGGCGTCGGCGAGCGTTGCGGCCAGGTTGGCGAACTTGTGCAGTTCGCGCTCCTGCAGCGCGGGGTTCTTATCGATCACGGCTTGCCGCGTCCGGGAGTGGGACCGGCGCTCGTCGGGGAAGAATGACGCCGCTGACTGCAGCGCTGCGGCGATGATCTCGATCGGCGTGGCTCCCGGGGAAGCGGCGCCCACCCCGGCGAGGAAGGCCTGGACGAACACGTCCTGCCCGTGGAAGAGCACCTCGCGCTTGTCGCTGAAGTGGCGGAAGAAGGTCCGCTCGGTCAGGCCGACGGATTCGGCGATCTCGCGAGCGGTGGTCTGGTCGTAGCCGCGGGTCGCGAACAGCTCGAGGGCGGCCTGCTGTAGCCGCTCCGGAGCCCCGGGTTCCCAACGCGCCATGCGGCCGAGTGTAGTGATGACCGCGGAGTGATGACAGTGACTGACGCAGCGAGGTAGGCTATGTCTGTCACTGACATCAGCGGCCGTATCGAAGGAGTTCACCTCATGCACGTTTTCGTCACCGGAGCTTCCGGATGGATCGGCTCCGCCGCGGTCGACGAGTTGCTCGCCGCCGGACACGAGGTCACCGGGCTCGCCCGCTCCGACGCCTCCGCCGCGGCCCTGCAGGCCAAGGGCGTGCGTGCTCGCCGCGGCGACCTGGACGATCTGGCCGGCATCCGCGCCGGCGCCGGAGCCGCCGAGGCCGTCATCCATCTCGCGAACAAGCACGACTTCGCCAACCCTGCCGTCTCGAACGCGGCCGAGCGCGCCGCCGTCCAGACCATCGGCGACGCGCTTGCCGGTTCCGGCCGGGCGTTCCTGCTCGCGGCCGGCGTCGCCGGCCTTGCTCAGGGCAGGCCTGCGACCGAGGACGATCCGTCCCCGGCACGCGGTCCGGATTCGCCCCGTGGCGGCAGCGAGAACCTGGCCTTGGAGTTCGTCGAGCGCGGGGTGCACACGGTGAGCCTGCGCTTCGCGCCGACCGTGCACGGCGCCGGTGACCACTGGTTCATCGCGGCCGTCGCGGCGATCGCGCGGCAGAAGGGCGTCTCCGGTTACCCCGGCGACGGGACGAACCGGTGGGCCGCCGTGCACCGGACCGACGCCGGCCGTCTCGTTTCGCTCGGTCTGCAGAAGGCGCCAGCCGGTGCGCGCCTGCACGCCGTCGCCGAGGAGGGCGTCGCCACCCGCGAGATCGCCGAGGCGATCGGCCGCGCGTTCGAGCTGCCGGTCGCTCCGATCGCCCCTGACGACGTGGCCGAGCACTTCGGATGGCTCGGCAGCTACTTCGCGATGGATCTGGCTGCGAGCAGCATCCGCACCCGCGAACTGCTCGGCTGGACGCCCACCGGACCGACACTGATCGAGGATCTCGACGCGGGCGCGTACTCGCTCTGACTTGCGCTGGCGGGGCGATGGCAACCCGGTCGCCGGACGGTTGAGCGAAGCGGCTGTGACGGGTAGGGAGGTCAGTGCCGAGCGCGCTCGCGGATCACGCGGCCGGCGAGATCGCAAGCACCGGTCGGTGCGGCGTCGCCGCCGAACAGTTGCTAGCGGACATTGCCGGACGCGAACCTACGAGCCACTGATCGAGCACCGCATCGATATCGCGGCCGCGCAGCCGAAGGTGTGGGAGCTTGTCAGCGATGTGCGCCGAGCGCGGTGGTGATCTGCTGTCTCAGCGCGCGAGCAGGGGCGAGCGGGCAGGGCCGTGCCTGCTCGGCAGCTGTCAGGGCCGCGTCGATGGGGTCCTGGTGAGGAATTCGGTGCGTCACCGTCGCTCGATCAGGTCACGGATGACCTGTATCGACGCGTCCGGTGGTCCCGGTCCGCCCGGGGAGTGCAGTTTGTGCCGAACCGCCCAGCGGTCGAGGGTTTGCAGCACGGCGAGGGTCAGTTCGATCAGCAGTTCTTCGGGGAGATCGTCGCGGATGACCCCGATCGTGCGGCCGTGCACGATCGCGTGGCGCAGCCACTGCTCGACCTGGTCCCGGAGTTCTTGCAGCTGCCCGTCGTCATCGCTGGTCGGCCGGTGGAACATCTCGCCGAGGAACCACGTCTCGGGTCGATGCCGTGCCGCCGCGGCGAGTCCTTCGAGCAACTCGGCCATGGCCGGCCAGAATCGAGCGCGCGAGAGCGTCGCGATCTCGGGCGCCCGCAGTTCGGCGACGAGGCGCGCGGCAAGGGCGTTGATCACGTGCTCGTGCAGTCGGCGCTTGTCGGTGAAGTAGTGGTAGAAGGAGCTCTTCGCCCAGCCCGCCTCGGCGATGACAGTGTTCAGCGAGGTGCCGGCGTATCCCGCGGCCGCGAAATGACGTGCGGCCGTGATCAGTAGTTCCTCCTCGCGCCCGGGGTCGAGAGGCTTCGGTGTCCTCGCCATGGTGCTAGTCTAGCCATTCGTGGACCGTGCGGTCCATGAATGGAGGCGTGATGGTGGAGTTCCCGTGACCCCGCGCAGGCTCGTCGTGGGGATCAGCGGCGCGACCGGGATCGGCTACGGCGTGCGGGTGCTCGGCGACGCCCGCGCGGCGGGCGTCGAGACCCACCTGGTGGTCACTCCTGCGGCACAACAGACCCGTGACTACGAGACGGAGCTGTCGGCGCGCGAGTTGTCCGCACTGGCCGACGTTGTCTACAAGCCGGCCGACGTCGGTGCCGCGATCGCGTCCGGCTCGTTCCGGACGGCGGGCATGATCGTCGCGCCGTGCTCGGTGCGCACGCTTGCCGCGATCGCGCACGGCCTCGGTGACAACGCGTTGACCCGGGCCGCGGACGTCACGTTGAAGGAGCGGCGGCGGTTGGTGCTGTTGGTGCGTGAGACGCCGCTGACATTGGCTCATCTGCGTGCCATGACGGCGGTTACCGAGATGGGCGGCGTGGTGATGCCGCCCGTGCCCGCGTTCTACCTCCGCCCGCAACGCGTGCACGACATCGTCCGGCACACCGTCGCCCGCGCCCTTGACCTGTTCGACATCGACGTGCCCGGCACGCCGCGCTGGGGCGGCGGCGACATCGATCTGACCAACCCGAATCCGATTCCACTCGCCACCTCGAATGGCGCGATCCAGAGGTCACAACGTTGAAGCACATCAAGAGTCTCCGTGAGTTCATCGACGAGCTGGACGCCGTCGGCGAGATCCAGAGGATCGATACCGAGGTCGACTGGAACCTCGAGATCGGCGCGATCATCCGTCGCTCCTACGACCTGCGGGCACCGGCGCCGCTGTTCACCAACATCACCGGCTACCAGTCGACCGGGTTCCGAGTGCTCGGCGCGCCCGGCTCGCTCAGCGGACCCGGACACCGGTTCGCGCGGCTCGCACTGGCCGTCGGTCTGCCGGTGGACGCGACCGGGCAACAGATCGTGCAGGCGCTGGCCGACGCCCGCTCCCGCCCCGGCATCGCGCCGGTAGAAGTGTCGGCCGCCGACGCGCCGTGCAAGCAGAACATCGTGACCGGCGAGGACATCGACCTGTGGGCCTTCCCCACCCCGTTACTGCACGGCAACGACGGAGGCCGTTACATCCAGACCTACGGCATGAACATCGTGCGGAGCCCGGACGGCTCGTGGACGAACTGGTCCATCAACCGCATGATGGTCGCCGGCAAGAACACGCTCGCCTGCCTGATCCCGGCACCCCAGCATCTGGGCATCATCCGATCGCAGTGGACGGAGCTCGGCGAGCCGATGCCGATCGCGCTGGCCATCGGAGTGGAGCCGGGGCTGCCGCTGGTCGGCGGGATGCCGCTGCCCGAGGGCGCCGACGAGAGCCATTACCTCGGCGCGCTGTTCGGCGAAGGCATCGAGGTCGTCCGCGCCGAGACCGTCGATCTGCTGGTGCCGGCGACGGCAGAGATCGTGATCGAGGGACACATCAGCATCGACCAGACGGTCATGGAGGGCCCGTTCAACGAGTTTCCGGGCTACAACTCGATCGAATCCTCCCCCAAGCAGCTGTTCACCGTTTCGGCGATCACCTACCGCGACTCGGCGATCATGCCCGCGGTGGCCGCCGGCCCACCGGTCGAGGAGGACCACACCATCATCGGGAGCACGAGCGCCGCGGAGATCCTCCACCTGCTCGGCCAAGCCGGGCTGCCCGTCTCGTCGGCCTGGTACAACTTCGAGGCCGCTGTGCATTGGCTCGTCCTGGCAGTGCACGAAGACTGGCACGCGACCACCGGTCTGAGCGCTCACAAACTCGCGGATCGGGTCGCCGAGATGGTCTTCGCCGGAAAGCCGGGTGTCAACGCACCGAAGATCATGCTTGTCGAGGACGACATCGACATCACCGATCTCGAACAGGTCATGTGGGCCTTCGCCACCCGCTGCCACCCCGACGTCGACCGCGGCGCGTTCCACTACCCGAACAAGGTCAGCGACCATCTCGCCGTCTACCTCTCCCCGCAGGAGCAGCACACCTTCCTGGCCGGCAAGGTCATCTACAACTGCCTGCTCGCCGACCTCTACCCCGAGCAGCGGGTGCCCGTGAAGGGCAGCTTCGAGAACGGATGGCCCCGCGAGGTCCGGGAGAAGGTGCTCGCCGACTGGCACAACTACGGCTATCGCTAGCCACGACCCACCGAAAGGACTCACCTGCCATGGAATCAGCGAGCTACGGCGCGACCGGCGGTGTCGGCACGGCCGAGGCCGAGGGCCTCGACACCGCCGAGCGGGTAGCCGCCGAGTACGACGTCGTCGCGTGTGCGCTGGGCCGAGCCGCGAACTCGGTGGCGATCCCAACGCCTACCCGGGCATCGTCGCCGGCCTGGGCCGGCGACCAGAAGGTGACCGGGCAATGAGGGTCCTCGTCGCCGGTTCAACCGGCTACCTGGGAAGGCACATCGTCCAGGCGCTGCACGAGCGCGGACATCATGTGCGGGCCCTCGCGCGCAACCCCGCCCGACTTGAGCCGATCCGCGACGCGGTCGATGAGGCATTCACGGCCGACGCCACAGACCGCGAGGGTCTCGCCGGCAGCTGCGATGGCATCGACGCCGTAGTCAGTGCTGTCGGGCTCGTAGGCAAATCCGGCGCACAGACATGCTGGGACGTCGACTACGGGGCCAACGCGAACCTGCTCGCCGAGGCCGTCCGGGCCGGCGCGGGCAAGTTCGTCTATACCTCCGTGGTCCGCGCGCCCGCCCTGGAGAAGCTCCAACTCGTCCGCGCCAAGCGCGCGTTCGAAGAACACCTCCGCAGTTCCGGCCTGGCGCACACGATCCTGTTCCCGAACGGCTACTTCTCTGACTTCGACGCGTACCTCAACATGGCCCACAAGGGCCGGGTGTACCTCTTCGGCGACGGCACCTTCCGCATCAACCCCATCGCCGGCGCCGACGTCGCAACGGCAGCGGTCGACGCTCTCACCTCCGACGCCGACGAGGTCGAACTCGGCGGCCCCGAGGTCCTCACACACGAGCAGATCGCCCAGCAAGCCTTCCGCGCACTCGGCGTGGCCCCCCGCATCACCCATGTCCCGGCCGGGCTCCTCACCTCGGCTCTGGCGCTGATGCGCCTGCTGACCCCATTGCGAGTCCACGGCGTCATCGAGTTCCCGCTCACCGTGCTCACCCACGACGTGATCTCCCCGACCACCGGTCAACGGCACCTCGCCGAGCACTATCGAGAGGCGGCCGCGGCCGACCCGGCCAGTGACCAGGTCACCCCGGCGGACGGATCAGCGCAATGAACCTCGGACGCGGCGAGCTGTCGTTCCGCGCGCCTGTCCCGATTGGCGCGCACGCCGGCAACGAGCCGGCCCGGGTACCCGAGGCTCGCGTCCGGATGTCGGCGTGACGGGGACGCCGACTCTCGCCCTGGCCGAGCAGGTGCTGGCGGCGCAGCCGTTCAACGCGCTGATCGGGGCCCGGATAACACGGTACGAGGACCGAGAGGCGGTTCTCGAGCTCGACATCGCCGAGCACCACCGTCAGCAGTCCGGCATTGTCCATGGCGGCGTACTCGCCTATCTGGTCGACAACACCCTGGCCTTCGCATGCGGGACCGTGCTCGGCCCTCGAATCGTCACCAGCGGCCTCACGGTCAGCTACCTCGCCGCCGCGCGCGGCGGCGTGCTGCGGGCAATCGGGGTCGTCACCGCCTACGACCGGACGCGGGCAGTCGCGACCGTCACGATCGACGAGCTCGGCCCGGACGGCTCGGCGCGGACGTGCGCCGTCGGCCAGGGGAGCGCGGTCACGGCCAGATCGTAGGCATGAGTGATCAACACGCGATGCTCGATGTCCCTTCGGACCTCGAGTTGGCCGGCGGGATCGACAACCTGGCGACGGAGTTGGACTGTGCGGACTCGACTATCGGCTAGGCGGTAAGGGTGATCTTGCTGAGCCCCGTCGGCGTGTCGGGTAATCGGTCGCGAGCGATCGCCAGTTCATGGGCGAGTTGCTGTCCGCGCACGGTCTCAACGATCGGCAAGAGGACGTCGGCGATCCCGGTCGCAGCAGGGAGTCGGCGCACGTCCGCGCCGATCGCGAGCAGCCGCTGCTCGACCTCGGTGACGTCGGCACGGATGGCCGGGTCGGCGTCGAAGAGCAGCACCGGGTCGCCTGGCCGGACGGCAGCGATCGGTCCGTGCACCAGGTCGGCGGTGGATGTCCCGACAGCGAGCACCCCAGCTGTCTCGCGTACCTTGAGCGCCGTCTCCTGCGCCGCCGCGATCAGCGGTCCCCGCGCCACGACCAGCAGGCTGCGCGCGTTGCGCCACCGGGCCGCCAGGTCCGTCGCGGGCGCGGGATCGGCGAGCACGGCCGCAACCGCGCCCGGGAGCGCGGCCAGCGATGCAGCCGGCAGATCCAGGTGTCCGAGTGCTGCGGCGAGCGCGACCACGGCGAGCAGTTGCGCGGTGACCGTCTTGGTGGCCGGCACCGCAACCTCGGGACCGGCGTCCAGGCTGATCGTCAGCTGCGCCACGTCCGCGAGGGGACTGGTGGGCTCGTTGGTGACCGCGATCGTGGCAGCGCCGCAGCCGCGCAGCCTGCCGAGTGCGGCAACAAGCTCCGGGGTCGAGCCGGACTGGCTGATGCCGAGCGCGAGCACGCCGCGGTAGTCGCCGTCTTGGCCGTAGCGGGTCCACAGCGACGGGCTGCCGGACGCGACGGCGCAGCCGACCGCCCGCTCTACGAGGTAGCGCGCCAGGGTTGCCGCGTTGTCGGACGACCCGCGGGCGAGCGTGACGGCTGCGCGCGGCGGGTCGTCGGCAACGAGTGAACGCACGGCCTCGAGTACCGCGTCCCAGCGGGACACGAAGCGGTCGAGAACCGCCGGCTGTTCGAGCATCTCGAGCCACATCAGAGTCTGCACCCAGTCAGTATACCGAGTATGCGTGCCGAGGTCATACCGAATATGTCCTCTTGACCTAGACTGCTTGCGTGGCGAAGCGATCACTGGATTCCGAGGCGTCGGGCGCCGAACGCCGGCTCCGGTACGAGCGCGTCTACGACTACGTCCTGGAGCTGATCAAGCGCGAGCGGCTCAAGCCCGGTGACCGGCTGCCCAGCGCTCCGGAGCTCGCCGAGCGCACCGGCGTCAGCATGATCTCGGTGCGCCGTGGCCTCGAGGAGCTCGAGCGCGAGGGGCGCGTCTCTCGGCACCAGGGCGTCGGCACGTTCGTCGGCAGCGGCAGGATCGTCGCCGATCCGAGCCGCGGCGGCGAGCTACTGGCGTCGCTGAGCGACGGCAGCGCCCGGCCGAAGCTGCGCACCGAGCTGCTCGGCATCACGGTCGGGACGACGAGCCACAACATCGCCCGCGCTCTGGTGATCGACGCCAGCCAGCCGGTCTGGGAGGTGCGCCGGCTGCGCCGGGTCGGCGGCTCGGCGGCGATCCTCGAGCGTGCGGTGCTCCCGCTGAGCCGGGTGCCGGCGCTGGACGAGAGCTACCTGCGCGCCGGCAAGTCGCTCTACACCTACCTTGCCGAGCAGTACGGGCTGCGCGACGACTACGTCGAGCAGGCCATCGAGGTCGACCGGCCGAGCCCGGCCGACCGGCAGGTGCTGGAGCTCGGCCGGACCGATCATGTCGTGCGCATCCGCGGGGTCAGCTTCGACGCCGATGGCAGCGCGTTCGACTGCTACGAGCAGACCTACCGGGCGACCGAGTTCATCTTCTACAGCGCCGGCGGGACGAACCGGCAGCTGCTGCAGCCGGGCAAGGCAGGGGAGTGGCTCGTCCGGCCGCTGACCGCGGTCACGCCTGCGAGCGCTCCGCGACGTCGCCGGTGAGCGCGAGTCGCTGCGGCCGGACCTGCGGATCGGGGCTCGGCACCGCGGCGAGCAGCATCTTCGTGTAGCCGTCCACCGGCTCGTTGACCACCTGCCAGGCCGGCCCGTGCTCCACGATCCGGCCCTCGTGCATGACCAGGATCCGGTCGGCGTACGTGGCCGCGGTCGACAGGTCGTGGGTGATCATCAGGATGCCGAGCGACGAGTCGGTCCGCAGCTCGTCGAGCAGGTCGAGGATGCCGGCGCGCAGCGAGACGTCCAGCATCGACACCGGCTCGTCGGCCAGCAGCAGCTCAGGCTGGAGCACCAGGCAGGCGGCGATCGACACCCGCTGCCGCTGCCCGCCGGACAGCTCGTGCGGGTAGCGGTCGAGGTAGCGGCCGGCCGGCGTGAGGCCGACCCGTTCGAGCGCGCCCCGGACGATCGCCCGCCGCTGCTCGCGGCCCGCCGCCGCCCGGTGGATGCGCAGCGGCTCCTCCAGCGTGTCGCGCACCCGGAACCGTCCGTCCAGCGACTCGTACGGGTCCTGGTAGATCATCTGCACGCGACGGCGCAGCTGGCGTAGGCCCGAACGGTCGAGGTCGCGGGTGGACTCGCCGTCCAGCCGGATGTCGCCGCCGGCCGCCGGCACCATGCCGAGCACGGCCTGCACGGTGCTCGTCTTGCCGCAGCCGGACTGCCCGACCAGCGCCACCAGCTCGCCGCGATTGACGGTCAGCGAGATGCCGTCGACGGCGACCTGTTCGGGACCCGGCCGGCGCAGCAGCGCATCGGTCATGCCACGCCGGCCGGAGTAGCTGACCCGCAGCCCGTCCACCTCGAGCAGCGCGGACGGCGCCGCCGCGGCCGGCGCAGCGGGACGGGCGTCGCCGAGGCTGGGCGTCGCCTCGAACAGCCGCTTGGTGTAGGAGTGGGTCGGGTTGCGGTGCAGGTCGAGCACCGGCCCGTGCTCGACGATCTCACCGTCCAGCATCACCGCGGCCCGGTCGCAGGTCTGCGCGACGACCCCGAGGTCGTGGGTGACGAGGATCAGCGCGAGCGCGAGCTCGTCGCACAGCCTGGTGAGCAGCGCCAGGATCTGATCCTGGATCACCACGTCCAGCGCGGTGGTCGGCTCGTCGGCCAGCAGCACCTTCGGCTCGCAGGCGAGTGCCATCGCGATCACCGCCCGCTGCCGCATCCCGCCGGAGAACTCGTGCGGGTACGCGTCCGCGCGGCCGGCCGGGATGCCGACCAGCTCCAGCAGCTCGTGGACGCGGCGGGTGATCGCCTCGCGCGGCGCCGGCCGGTGGATACGGAGCGCCTCGGCGATCTGCCAGCCCACCGTGTGCACCGGGTTGAACGCGTTCATCGCGCCCTGGAACACCATCGCGAGGTCCGTCCAGCGATGCGCCGCGACCGAGCGCTCGCCGCGGGCGAGGAGGTCCTCGCCGCCGAGCAGGATCCGGCCCGCGACGCTCGCGGACGGCGGCAGCAGGCCCATCGCGGCGAGGATCGTCGTCGTCTTGCCGCAGCCCGACTCGCCGACCAGGCCTACCCGCTCGCCCGGCGCCACGGCCAGGCTGATGCCCTTGAGCGTGTGCGTCTCGGTCGAGCCGGTGCCGAACCAGACGTGCAGGTCCTCGATCGCCAGGACGGGTGCGGCCGGCATCAGATGGCCTCCGGGCCGCGGCCGACCAGCGGCCGCAGCGTCCAACTGCGCGGCGAGAGGTACGAGACGCGCAGGCGTGGGTTGAGCGCGTCCTCGATCGAGCGGCCGATGAGGTAGCAGCCGACGATGAACAGCGCGACCGCGACACCGGCCGGTGCGATCGCCCACCAGGCGCCTGCGCCGGCGGCCGCCCGGTCGAACGCGTGCTCCATGATCGTCCCCCAGGTGATCGCGGTCGGGTCGGAGAGGCCGAGGAAGGCCAGCGCCGTCTCGTTGAAGATCGCGACGGTCATCGCGAGCACCGCGTTGGCGGCGAGCAGCGGACCGACCTGCGGGATGATGTGGTGGGCGATGATCCGCAGGTGGCCGGCGCCGAGCGCTTCGACCCGGCGCACGTACGCACGCTCTCGGATACTCATGACCTGAGCCCGGACGACCCGCGCCGTCCCCGTCCACATCAACGCACCGATCACCACGATCACGTGGCTGAGGTTCGGACCCCACACCGCGGCGATGACGATCATCAGCACGATCTGCGGGATGACCAGGAAGTAGTCGGTGATGCGCATCAGCACGATGTCCACCCAGCCGCCGAAGTAGCCGGAGAGAATACCGAAGCCGGCGCCGACGATCATGCAGATCAGCGTGGCGAAGACACCGACGATCATCGAGACGCCGCCGCCGTGCAGCACCAGGCTGAGCACGTCGATGCCGCCGTCGTCGCAGCCCAGCCAGTGCTTGCCGGACGGCGGCGCGAAGACCTTGCAGCTGGACTGCGAGACGCTGTACGGCGCGATGACCGGGGAGAGCACGGCGCTGAGGACGAACAGGCCGACGATCACCAGGCCGACGATCGTGCTCGGCTGGCGCAGCACGGAGCGGATCGTCCGCCACGCCCCGGAGCCGAGATCGGCGTCGGTGTCAACCCCGATCGTGCTGGTCACAGTGGTGCTCATCGTCCTGCCTTTCAGTGCCTGATGCGCGGATCGAGTCGGGCGTAGAGCAGGTCGGCGAGCAGGTTCAGCACGACGACGGTGATGGTGATGACGAGGAAGCCGCCCTGGAGCATCGGGTAGTCGCGCGCCAGTACGGCGCCGTAGAGCGCGCGGCCGATGCCCGGCCAGGAGAAGATCACTTCGATGAGGATCGCGCCGGTGACGATCGAGCCGAGGGACAGCGCGATCAGCGTGATCGTCGGCAGCATGGCATTGCGCAGCGCGTAGGAGCGGATGATCCGCCGGCGCGGGACACCCTTCGCCCGCGCGGTGAGGATGAAGTCCTCGCCGAGCGTCTCGAGCATCGCCGAGCGGACGATCAGTGCGTTCTCGGCGTACAGGGTGAGGACGAGGGTGGCGACCGGCAGGATCATGTGCTTGCCGATGTCGACCAGGTGGCTCCAGCCGGACGGGTTGATCGCGAACGCGTCGCTCATCCCGGCCGTCGGAAGCACGCCGGCGAACATCATCAGCAGCATCAGGCCGAGGAACTGCGTCGGGAAGGCGTAGAACAGCACCGCGAGGTTCGTGCTCGCGTGGTCGGTGACCGTGCCTCGGCGCACCGCGGAGAGCACGCCGACCGCGACGCCGATGACCAGCGCCAGCACGGTGCCGATCGCGACCATCGGGATCGTGTTCTGGAGCGCGTCGCGCAGGTTGTCGAACACCGGCCGCTGGTTGACGTAGCTGATCCCGAGGTTGCCGTGGAACAGTTGGTCGAGGTAGCGGCCGTACTGCACCCAGAGCGGCCGGTCGAGGCCGAACTGCACCTCGAGCGCGTGCTTCAGCTTCGGGGAGGCGTTCGGCACCCGGGAGATCCGGGTGACCGCGTTGCCGGGAAGTACCCGAAACAGGACAAAGTTCAGGGTCAGTACGACGTAGATCGTGATGACGGCGAAGACGATCCGCCGGACGACGTACCCGCTGCCGCGCATGGCCCGCCCTTCTCGACGTCACATGCGTCGTTGACAGGAGACATTATACTGAGCAGACTCAGCACGCCTAGTCCCTTTGCGACGTCCGCAACAAGCCGGATGGAGACACCGTGCCTCGACGCCTGCGCATCATCGTGATAGCCCTCGGTCTGGTCGGTCTGGTAGCGACCGGCTGCTCCAGCTCACCCTCGGGGGGTGGCAGCAAGCACGGCGGGGTGCTGCGGATCGGCGTCAGCACGCCGATCGACTCGCTGAACCCGTTCGTCTCGCAGTCGGACTACAGCTCGGTCGTCTATCAGTACGTGTATCCGCACCTCGTCCAGTACAACGCCAAGGTGCAGCTCGTCGGCTCGTTCGCGAAGAGCTGGCAGACCACCGACGGCGGCCGGACCTGGACGTTCCACACCGTCTCCGGCGCGAAGTGGTCGGACGGCAAGCCGCTGACCGCGAACGACGCGGCGTTCACGCTGAACATGATGGTCAAGTACCAGGACGGCCCGACCGGCGACCTGGCCGGCCTGGTCACCAGCCTGAAGGACGCCAACGCGACCGACGCGAACACGCTGGTCCTGCACTACACGGCGCCGGTCGCGAATGTGCTGGCGCAGATGCAGGGCGTGCACATCCTGCCCGAGCAGGTCTGGGGACCGCTCGCCACCGGCAACGGGAACAAGATCAAGACATTCCAGAACGACGCGACGCCGCTGGTGTCCGGCGGGCCGTTCGAGATGGTGAAGTACCAGACCAACCAGGTCGCGCTGTTCCGCCGCAACCCGAACTGGTGGGGCCAGAAGCCGCACATCGACGGCTTCGGCATCCAGATGTTCGCGACCGACGACGCGATGGTGGCGGCGCTGAAGTCCGGTCAGCTGGACATGATCGGCGAGCACACCCCACCGACCGTCGTCGCCAGCCTGAAGTCGGCGGGCATGGTCGTGCTGACCGCGCCCAGCCTGACATTCATGGACTTCATCATCAACACGAACACCACGCAGAAGAAGCACCCGGAACTGGCGAACCCGCAGGTTCGCGAGGCGATGGAGTACGCCATCGACCGCAAACGGATCATCGACACCGCCTGGCTCGGCTACGCGACGCCCAGCGCGAGCGTGGTTGCCCCCGCGTCCGGCTGGAACGATCCGGCGGTCAAGCCGCTGCCGTTCGACCTGGCCAAGGCGAACGCGATCCTGGACGGCCTCGGCTTCCACAAGGGCTCGGACGGCGTGCGGGTCGCGAATGGGCACCCGATGAGCTACCAGCTGATCTTCCCGACCGAGATCAACGGTTCGGGCGACCGCACCTTCCAGATCATCCAGCAGGACTTCGCGCAGATCGGCGTCAAGCTCAACGAGCGCAAGATGGACCCCACCGCGGCGTTCACCGCGATCGCCGGGTCGAACAACAAGTACGAGGACTACGACGTCGCGATGTGGGACTGGGTGCTGCCGCCCGACCCCCAGAACATCCTCGGCGACCTCACCTGCGCGCAGTGGGGCAACAACAGCGACAGCGGCTACTGCAACAAGGAGTTCGACGCGCTGTACGCGCAGCAGAGCACGCTGCTCAACCGGGCCGACCGGCAGCGGGTCGTCAACCAGATGCAGCAGATGGTGTTCGACGACCGGCCCTACATCGTGCTGAACTACCCGGACATCATCGAAGCGCACAGCCCGAAGTGGACGGGGTTCGAGATGTCACCGCTGCTCGGCTCGGTCAACAACATGTCGATCGACACGCTGCTCGACGTGCACCAGAAGGGCTGAGCGCCGGTGACCTCGGTGCAGCTCACCAACCGAGGAGTCGCCGCGCTGCGCCCGGACGCGGTCGTGCTCGTGGCCTCCGCCGGCGCACGCGGCGCGGTGTTCGACGACGCGAGCCGGGACGTGGCGGCGGCGTTGGGCCTCGACCTCGACGCGGTCGTCCGGCGCCACGCGCCGGCGTTCGGTGCGGCGGTCGGTGAGACGTGCGCGCTCGTCGTGCCGTCGTGCGGCGTGACCGTGGTGCTGGTCGGCGTGGCTGCGGGCCTGGCAGGCGTGGCCGAGGCCGCGATGGCCGCCGCCGCGGCGATCCGCGGCCACCGCCGGGTCGCGACCACGCTGGCCGGCCTCGGCACCGACCGGCCCGCGGCGGTGCGGGCCTGCGTCGAAGGGCTGCTGATCGGCGGCTACCGGCAGCGCGCCGACCGCGGTGCGCGCCCGGCCGGCGCGGTCAGTCTGCTGCTCGCGGCCCCGGACCGGGCCGCCGATCCGGCGCTGCGCGCTGCGGTGCGGACGGCACAGGCCGCGGCCGCGGCGACGTCCTGGGTGCGCGAGCTGGTCGAGCGGCCGGCCGGCGAGCTCGTCCCGTCCGTCCTGGCCGAGGAGATCCGGGCGCGGGCCGGCAACGCCGGTGTGCGGGTGCGGGTGTGGACGCCACGCCAACTGGCGACGCGCGGCTTCGGCGCGACGCTCGGCGTGGCCGCCGGCAGCGCGCAGCCGCCGGCCGTGGTGGAGCTGCGGCTCGGCGCCGAGCGCCGCGACGTCCTGGGCCTGGCCGGCAAGGGCATCACCTTCGACTCCGGCGGCCTCGACCTCAAGCGCGACCCGGACGAGATCGCCTGGATGAAGTCGGACATGGCCGGCGCCGCCGCGGTGGCTGCCGCGGTGTGCGCGGCCGCCGAACTCGGCGCGTCCCGCACCGTGCACGCGGTGCTGCCGCTCACCGAGAACATGCCGGGGTCGCGCGCCCTACGGCCCGGCGACGTCGTCACCCATCCGGACGGCCGGCGCACCGAGGTGGTCGACACCGACAGCGAGGGCCGGCTCGTCCTCGCCGACGCGGTTGCCCACCTCGCCCGCAGCGGCGCACGATGCATCGTGGACGTCGGCACGCTCACCGACGGCGGCGGCCTCGGCCACCTGCGCTGGGGCTGCTGGGGCAACGCGCCCGATCTGGTCGCGGACGTGCTGCGCGCCGGCACGGCGGCGGGCGAGCCGGGTTGGGAGCTGCCGCTGCTGCCGCGCTATCGCGAGCTGTTCCGCTCCGGTGTGGCCGACCTGCGCAACTGTGCGCGGGACGTTTCGGACACCGCGATGATGGCGGCCACCTACCTGAGCACCTTCGCCGACGGCGTCGCCTGGGCGCACGTCGACAACGGCGGCACCGCGTACCTGCCGGCGGCGCTCGCGCCGTGGCCCGAGGGCGCGACCGGCTCACCGACCCGTGCACTGCTCGAGCTGATCACGAGTACGCCGACTTGAAAGAATATACAGAGTATATGTACTGTGAGAGTCATGACTGACGCGACGGCTTTCGAGATCGAGTACGAGCGCCGGGCGGCGCTGTCCCGCAAGCTGTTCACCCGCGCCAGTCAGGTGATCCCGGGTGGTGCCGGCAGCAGCGCGCGCACCGTCGGCTTCGGTTGGCACCCGTACCCGCCGTTCATCGCCGAGGGGCGCGGTTCCCGGCTGCGCGACGTGGACGGCAACGAGTACATCGACTACCTGCTCGGCCTGGGTCCGATGATCCTCGGCCACCGGCACCCAGTGGTGACCAGGGCGGTCGCGGACGCGATCGACGAGTACGGCACCTGCTTCGGGCTGCCGTACGAGCTGGAGATCGAGGCCGCGGAGAAGGTCGTGGACGCGGTGCCCGGCATCGACCAGGTCCGGTTCACCAACTCCGGCTCGGAGGCGGTGGGCACCGCCGTCCGGCTGGCCCGCGCCACCACCGGCCGGCGGCTGGTGATCCGCTTCGAGGGCCACTACCACGGCTGGCAGGACGTCGTGTACTGGTCCAACCACGTCGACCCCGAGCTGGCCGGCCCGGCCGACCAGCCACGTCCCGTGCCGTCCGGCCCCGGCGTGCCACTTGAACTCAGCGACACGCTGATCGTGCTCAGCTGGAACGACCCGGAGAGCTTCGTCCGGGTCATGCGTGAACGCGGCGACGAGGTCGCGGCGGTGATCACCGAGGCGGCGGTGTTCAACACCGGCTGCATCCTGCCCGAGCCCGGCTACCTGCAACTGCTGCGCGACGTCACCCGCGAGTACGGCGCGCTGCTGATCTTCGACGAGGTGATCACCGGCTTCCGATTCGCCCGCGGCGGCGCGCAGGAGTACTTCGGCGTCACGCCGGACCTCACCACGCTCGCCAAAGGGCTCGGCGGCGGCTTCCCAGTGGCGGCGATCGGTGGCACTCTCGACGCGATGCGCCTGATCGCCGAGGGCCGGTACTCGCACTCCGGCACGTACAACGCCAACGTGATCCAGTGCGCTGCGGTGTCCGCGACGATGGACGTGCTCGCCGAGCCCGGCCTGTACGAGCGGCAGCGCGCGCTCGGCGATCGGCTAGCCGACGGGCTGCGCGCGCTCACCGCGGAACGTGGCATCGACGCCTACGTCGAGGGGCTGGGGACGGTCTTCCAACTCTGGTTCGCCAACCGGCCGATCAAGAACTGGCGAGACGCGTCCGCCTACGCCGACGAGGCGATGTTCACCCGCTGGTTCCAGGAGATGCTGCTGCGCGGCGTGCTGTTCCACCCGCTCCAGTTCGAGAACCTTTTCGTCTCGCTCGTGCACACCGACTCGGACATCGACGAGACGCTGACCGCGGCCGCCGACGCGCTGACCGCCGCGGTGCGCCGCGCGTGACGCCGGACCGCCGGGCCGTCCGGTGACGATCAGCGTGGGCCTCGACCTCGGCACGTCCGCGGTCAAGGCGGTGGCGCTATCAGCGGACGGTGTGGTGCTGGCCCGTGCCCGGCACGGCTACCCGACCGCCCGTCCGGAGCCGGGCGCGGCAGAGCAGGACCTGGCCGACTGGTGGCGCGCGGTCGGCGCCGTGCTGCGCGAGCTGGCCGCGGCCGCGCCGGCCGAGCGGTGGACGGCGATCGGGCTCGCCGCGATGCTGCCCACCCTCGTCGCGCTCGACGAGCGCAACGAGCCGACCGCGCCGGCGATCACGTGGGAGGACGCCCGGGGCGAGCCCGCCGCCGCGCAGTTGCGCGCGCGGGTCGGCGGCGCGGAGCTGTACCGGCGGACCGGGCAGTGGGTGGACGGCCGGTACCTGCTGCCGATGGCGGCCGCGCTCGCCGACCGGGCGCCCGAGGCCGGCGGCCGGACGAGGACGGTGGCAGGCGCGAAGGACTACCTGTTCCACCGGCTGACCGGCGAGCTGCTGACCGACCCGAGCACCGCGGCCGGCTACGGCTGCTACCTGCTCACCGACGGGACGTGGGAGCAGGCCTGGTCGGACGGCCGTGCGCTGCCCGCCGTCCGCTCGGCCACGGCGGCCCGGCCGCTGCACGACGCGGCGGCGGCCGAGCTCGGCATCCCGGCCGGTGTCCCGATCGTGCTCGGCGCCGGCGACTCGGTGCTCGGTGCGCTGGCCGCCGGCGCAGTCCGGCCGGGGGACACCGCGTACCTGTGCGGGACGAGTACCGCCGTCCTCGGTATGCGTGCGGAGGCCGTCCTGGACGACGCGCACCGCTACCTGCTCACGCCCACCATCGACGACGGCTGGGCGGCCGAGGCGGACCTGCTCGCCACCGGCTCGGCACTGGCCTGGCTGGCCGGGCTGTTCGAACTGCCCGGCGGCGCGGCGGAGTTGGCCGAGCTGGCGTACCGGGCGGACGAGCCGGCGTGGCCGGCCTTCCTGCCCTACCTCGGGCCGGGCGAGCAGGGCGCGCTGTGGGACCCGGACCTGCGCGGCGCGCTGCTCGGCCTGCACCTCGGCCACGGCCGCGCCGAGCTCGGCCGCGCGCTGCTGACCGGCATCGTGCTCGAGTCCGTCCGCTGCGTGGACCTGGTCGGCGGCGACGGGGCGGTGTTCGCCGCCGGCCGGATGCTGTGCCGGCCGTTCGCGCAGGACCTCGCGGACGCCACCGGTCGTCCGGTCTGCTTCGACCCGGACGAGCCGGCGCACTCGGCACTCGGCGCGGCGCTGCTCGCCGCCCGCGCGGTCGGCCTGGACGTCGCGGCACCGGCCGCCGGTCGCGTGCACGTGGAACCGCGGGCGGACCGCGCCGCACGGTGGGCCGACCTCTTCGACCGGCACGAGCACTTGAGGCAGCGCGTGGGTCACATCGGCAGCGAGGCGTCCGATGATCGCTGACCTGAGCCTGTACCCGGACGGCAGCACCCTGGACGCCGCCGGCCGGCTGGTCGTCGGTGGTTGTGTCGTCGCCGACCTCGTCGCGGAGTTCGGCACGCCGCTGTTCGTCGTCGACGAGGGCGCGCTGCGCGCGCACGTCCGCGGCTTCCGGGACGCCTTCGCCCGGCGGCACCCGCGCAGCACCGTGCTCTTCGCCTCCAAGGCCTACCCCTGCGCCGCCGTTCTCGGCCTGATGGCGCAGGAGGGCTGCGGGCTGGACGTGGCGGCCGGCGGCGAGTTGGAGCTCGCACGGGCCGGCGGCGCGGACCCGGCGACGATGGTCTTTCACGGCAACGCGAAGACCGACGCCGAGCTGCGGCTCGCGATCGAGGCCGGCGTGCGCTACGTCGTGATCGACAACCTGGACGACGTCGATCGCGTCGCCCGGCTGGCCGACGCACCGGTGCCGGTGCTGCTGCGGGTCAGCCCACAGGTGGCGGCCAGCACGCACGAGGCGATGATGACCGGCCACGACACCGCCAAGTTCGGCATCCCGTCCGGACAGATCGCCGAGGTGATCGCGCGCATTCGCCGCGAACCGATGCTCGACCTGCGCGGCCTGCACGCGCACATCGGTTCGCAGGTGCTCGACGTCGAGCAGTTCGTCGCCGAGGTCGAGGCGCTGAGCCGGCTCGAACGCTTTCCGGTGTACGACCTGGGCGGGGGCCTCGGCGTCCGGTACGTGTCCTCGGACGTCGCGCCGTCCGTTGACGAGTACGCCGACCGGCTGGTCGACGCCGTGCACCGGCACCTCGGTGCGGGCGTGGAGATCCTCGTCGAGCCCGGCCGGTCGATGGTGGCCTGCGCCCAGCTGACCGTCTACCGCGTGGTGACCGTCAAGCGCGGCCCGCGGGTGCACGTCGCGGTCGACGGCGGGATGGGTGACAACCTCGAGGTCGCGCTGTACGGCCAGCCGTTCGAGCCGGCGATCATCGACCGGGACGACGAGCCGGAGGTGTGCGATGTAGTCGGCCGGCATTGCGAGTCCGGCGACACCCTGGCGCGTGACGTCGCACTGACCCGGCCGCGGGTCGGCGACCTGCTCACCGTCCCGGTCACCGGCGCGTACTGCTACACGATGAGCAACAACTACAACGCGGCGCTCCGGCCGGCCGTCGTCTTCTGCGCTAGCGGGACCGCCCGGCTCGCAGTGCGTCGCGAGACGATCGACGACCTGCTCGTCCGCGAGCAACTGCTGCCATGACGCAGGACCTCATCCGTGCCGCGGCCGAGGAGCTGCTGCGCCACCAGCCGCTGCCCGGCGGCGTGGTCGTTGCCGTCGACCGCGACCGCACGCTATTCACCCTCCCGTTCGGGCACGCCGACCCGGACCGGCGCACGCCGACCCGGGACACCCACCTGTTCGAGATCGGCTCGATCAGCAAGCTGCTGACGTCCGTGCTGATCGGCCAGCTCGTCGACGACGGCAGGCTCGATCTCGACGATCGCACGCTCGACCACCTCCCCTGGCTGTCCGCCGGACCGCACACCGGCGCGATCACGGTCGGCCGGCTGCTCGCGCACACGTCCGGCCTGATCAGCGGCTCCGATGCGGTCCCGGACGCCGCGGCGCAGGTATGGACGCTGCGCGACCGCGACGCCGCGCCGCCCGGCGCGCACTTTCACTACTCGAACGTCGGTTACCTCGTGCTCGGCGAGATCGTCCGCGCGCTGACCGGCGAACCACACTGGACGGTGCTGCGGCGCCGGGTGTTCGTGCCGCTCGGCATGCGCGACGCGCTGGCTCGGGTGACGCACGCCGACCGCCCGCTGCTGGCGGTCGGCAGCACGCCCGCGCGCGACGACCGGCCGTGGCTGCCCGGCGACCCGCTTGTCCCGAGTACCTGGCTGGAGGTGGACGGCGCGGACGGCAACGTGGCGCTCGACGCAGCCGGCCTGGGTACCCTGCTGCGCCTGCTACTGGGCGACGGCGCGGTCGACGGCCACCGGGTGATCTCCGCCGAGTCCTGGCGGCGGGTCACCACGGCCACGGCACCGGACGGCGAGGACGTCGTCGCACCGCCCGGCAGCCTGCCGGTCAGCCTCAGCCGGTACGGCCTCGGCGTGAACGTGGAACGGATCGCCGGCGCCGACTGCGTCACGCACGGCGGCGGGATGATCGGCTACGGCAGCTTCGTGCTCGCCGATCGGACCAACGGCGTGGCGGTCGGCGCGCTGACCAACGCCGACGGCGACTGCCTCGCGGCGCAACTGCTCGCCCGGTTCGCGCATCAGGTGCTCATCGCGGACGCGCCGCCGCAGCTGCCCGACTTCGACCCCGCAGTGCGCGCGGGCGAGCTGGCCGACCTGGCCGGGCTGCGCGGCACGGACGTGGCCGGCGAGCCGGTCGAGGTCGAGCTCGGGGCCGACGGCGATCGCGCGCTCGTCCACGCCGGCGGCGCATCGGGGCGGATCTACCGAGACCCGTACGCCCGGCTGGCCACCGACCACCCGGCGCTGCGGTTGCACTGGCTGTACCGACCGGTCGAACCGTCCGCCTCGTCTGCCGAGCCACGGGCGAGCGCGGCCCAGCTCACCACGTTGCCCGGCCACTACCGCGCGCACACGCCGTGGTTCGCGAACTTCCGGATCGTCGCGCGCGAGGATCGGCTCTGGCTCACCGCCTGCCGCGGCGTCGAGGCGCCGACCGCCGACCAGCAACTCGTCCCGATCGACGGCGACACGTTCCGGATCGGTGCCGCGCCGTGGCTGCCCGAGCGGCTGACGTGCCGGGCGGTCGTCGACAGCCGGGCGGTGCTGCTGGACCTGGACGGCTGCGGGTACTCGCGCACCGGGACACAGTGAGAGGTCGGGAGATGCGCGGATTCGCTAGCGACAACTGCTCCGGCGTGCACCCGGCCGTCCTCGCCGCGATCGCGGCGGCGAACACCGGCCACGCCGCGAGCTACGGCGACGACCCGTGGACCACAGAGTTGCAGGACCGGGTCCGCGAGCACTTCGGCCCGACCGCGACGGCCTATCCGGTGCTCACCGGCACCGGCGCGAACGTCGTCGCACTCCAGGCGATGTGCCACCGGTGGGGCGCGGTGGTCACCGCGGCGAGCGCGCACGTCGCCTACGACGAGTGCGGCGCGCCGGAGAAGATCGGCGGGCTGAAGGTGTACGAGGTCGAGACGCCGGACGGCAAGCTGACCCCCGAGTTGGTGTCCCGCCAGGCGCGCGGCTTCGACGACGTGCACCGCGCCCGTCCCGAGGTCGTCTCCCTCACGCAGAGCACCGAGCTCGGCACCGTCTACCGGCCGGACGAGCTGGCCGCGCTCTGCGAGCACGCGCACGGGCTCGGCATGACCGTGTACCTGGACGGCGCGCGGCTGGCGAACGCGGCCGCCTGCCTCGACGTCCCGCTCGCCGCGCTCACCGTCGATGTCGGCGTGGACGTGCTCTCCTTCGGCGGGACGAAGAACGGCGCGCTGCTCGGCGAGCTGGTCGTCGTGCTCGACCCGGCCGCCGCCGGCCGGGTCGACTACGTCCGCAAGTTCTCCGCCCAGCTCGCGTCAAAGCTGCGCTTCGTCTCGGCGCAGTTCCTCGCGCTGTTCGCGGACGATCTCTGGCTGGCCAACGCCCGGCAGGCGAACGCCGCCGCGACCGAGCTGCGCGCCGCGCTGGCCGGCGTCGAAGGCGTCGAGGTCTGCCATCCGGTCGAGGCGAACGCGGTCTTCCTGCGCCTGCCCGCGCGGACCGTGCGCGCGCTCGCCGAGCAGGTCGCGTTCCAGGTCTGGAACACCCCCGGTACGCAGATCCGGCTGATGACCAGCTTCGACACCACCGAATCGGTCGTGCACGAGCTCGTGCGCGTCGTCCGGACGACCATGGAGGACACATGACGACCATCGACCGGGACCGGCTGGCCAAGCTGCTGGACGCCGAGCAGCGTGGCTACGTCCAACGGCATCCCGCGTCCGAGGCCGCGTTCCGCCGCGCCGAACACCAGTTCGGCCGGGTGCCGATGACCTGGATGAACAAGCGGGCCGGCAACTTCCCGCTCTTCCTCGCGCACGCCCGCGGCGCACGAGTGAGGGACATCGACGGCCACGAGTACACCGACTTCTGCCTCGGCGACACCGGCGCGATGGCCGGGCACGCCGCGCCCGCGGTGACCGAGGCGATCGAGCGGCACCTGCGCGACGGAGGCGGGCTGGCCGCGATGATGCCGACGACCGACGCCGAGTGGGTCGCCGCCGAGCTGACCGCGCGGTTCGGGGTGAGCCAGTGGAGCTTCTCACTCACCGCGACCGACGCGAACCGATGGGCGATCCGGCTGGCGCGAGCCGTCACCGGCCGGCCGAAGATCCTGTTCCACAGCTACTGCTACCACGGCACGGTGGATGAGTCGCTGATCGTCACCACCCCCGGCGGCGGGTCCGCACCGCGCGAGGGCAACGTAGGCGCGCCGACCGACGTCCGGCTCACCAGCCGGGTGGCCGAGTTCAACGACGTCGAAGGGCTGGCCCGCGAACTCGCGCACGGCGACGTCGCTGCCGTGATCATGGAGCCGGCCTTGACGAACATCGGCATCGTCCTCCCCGAGCCGGGCTATCTCGAGGCGGCCAGTCGGCTCGCCCGCGAGCATGGCGCACTGCTGATCAACGACGAGACGCACACCTTCTCCGCCGGCCCAGGCGGCGCAACCCGGGCCTGGGGACTCGACCCGGACATCGTCACCCTTGGCAAGGCGATCGGCGGCGGCGTCCCGATCGGCGCGTACGGCCTCAGCGCCGACGTGGCCACGCGACTCCAGGACCGCGCGGACCTCGACCTGGTCGACATGGGCGGCGTCGGTGGCACCTTGGCCGGGAACCCGCTGTCGATCGCGGCCGCCCGCGCCACGCTGGAGCACGTCCTGACACCGGCCAACTTTGAGAGCATGCACCGCCGATCGGCACGGATCGCCGCGTCCGTACGCGCGGCGATCGAGCAGCACCGGCTCCCGTGGACCGTGAGCGAACTCGGCGCGCGCTCCGAGGTGCGCTTCCGCGACCCTGCACCGCGCACCGGCACCGAGTCGCACCTCGCCCAGGACGACCAGCTGGACGACTACCTGCACCTGTTCATGGCAAACCGCGGGATCCTGCTGACCCCGTTCCACAACATGACCTTGGTGTGCCCGGAAACAACCGACGAGCAGGTGGCCGAGTACAGCGAGCTGTTCGACGCTGCCGCCGCGAACCTCGTCGCCTGACCCCGGGGTCGCGAGACCGGCAACCGCTCAGGACCCACCGCTACTCGTTAGCGGCAACCTTGCCGCGCACCAATGCGCCAAGCTGCGCCGAGGCGTCAGGGTCGACGGCGCTCGACATCGACGGTTTCGTCGGCCGTTCGGCGGAGCATGCGATTCGTTGCTGAGATGCTCGCTCAGCGGGGCGGGCATCGAGCCGGAGGTCGGCGTCGCGCGGCACATGATCGCTCGGCGCCGCTGTACACGACAAGTCGTTCCGGGCGCTTTAGTGTTCTGTGATGACCGACAGCTGGCTGTCTGACACGCGGACCTCGTACGACACCGACGCCTTCGGTTACGCCGACAAGGTACGTGGCCTGCTCGAGGAGAGTCCTTACTTGCGCGCAAGCCTGGCGTTGTTCGCCGAGTTGGTGCGTGCTGCCGGTGGCGGTCGGGTAGTCGACGTCGGCTGCGGTCCGGGCTACGTCACCGATTACCTCCATCACCTTGGCGTGGACGCATTCGGCATCGATCTTTCGCCCGGCATGATCGCTATCGCGAGGCGCGACTACCCAGACCTCGACTTCGAGGTGGGGACGATGACCGACCTCGACTTGGCCGACGACTCCGTCACGGGAGTACTCGCGTTCTGGTCAGTGATCCACGTGCCCGATCACGCCGTGCCCGCGGTGTTCGCCCAGTTCCATCGCGTGCTGCACCCGGGATGTCCGTTGCTCGTTGGCTTTCATGTCGGTGATGGGACGCGCCATAGGTCTGAGGGCTACTCGGGTGGCTCGATCAACGTCGACAGTCACCGTCGCCGGCCGAACGAGGTTGCACGTTGGCTGCGGGAGGCAAGGTTCACCATAGAGGCCGAACTGGTGATGCGACCGGACGAGGAGACCCCAGGGGCGATCATCATCGCGCGAAGTCAGATCTGACGTCAGCGTGGCCGTCGCCGGCCGACCCGAGTTGGCGCGGCAGCTACAGACCGGCCCCATGCCCTCGGGATCGCCAGGTCGCGGCGTCGGCATACGACGGGCAGCTCCCGCGACGCGAGCGTGCCGGCTTCTGATTGGCAAGGCGCTACCGCGTGAAGTTGACGTGGATGGTGCCGCTCTCAGCCACTTCGGTCGTCACGGTGTGGGTCTGCTCGAGGCCGCCCAGGTCGTCCCACAGCCGGGTTCCCTTGCCCAGGATGATCGGGGCGATCATCACGTGAAACTGATCGACCAGCCCGGCGAGCAGGAAGGCACGCGCGGTGCCGATCCCGCCGCCGACGCGCACGTCGTTGCCGCCGGCGGCCCCGCTCGCCTCCGCGAGCACCTCCTTGATGGCGGCGTTGCGGAAGTGGAACGTCGTTCCCCCTTGCATCGGAATCGACGGACGGGGTGCGGTGTGGGTGAGCACGTAGACCGGGGTGTGGAACGGCGGCTGGTCGCCCCACCAGCCCTTCCAGTCCGGATCCTCGGGGAACGAGTGCAGACCGAACATCGCCGCGCCCATGATTTCCGAGCCGATGCCCTCGAAGGACGCACGGGCGTACCGGTCGTCGATGCCGGTCGTGCCGGCGCCACTGCTGTCGCCGAAGACGAGTTCGCGAAACGTGCGGGTGGCGACGTAGGCGGCAGTGAGCCGCTCCCAGTCCTCGCCCATCGGGCTTTCGGGAGTCGGTTCTGCGGTCGCGGCGTAGCCATCGAGCGAGAGGAACAGGTCGAGTCGAACGCGGGTCATGTCAGTCTTCCTTCGGTGCCGTGCGGACCAGGTGGATGCCGAGCCGGTCGGCTTGGCGTTTCGCGGGGATCCGGTGGTCACCGAGCCGCAGTTGCAGCACGTCGAGCCCGCCGGGTTTCAGGCTCACCGTGTGAACGCCTCCGTGCTTCTCCGACGTGCCGGTCCCCGCGTCCTCGAGAACGCGAACGTGCTGCTTGAGCGACGGCAGTGCCATCGGGAACGGCGTGGCGAGTGCAGACGCGACCGCCGGCGACTTCACCAACCGTTCCACGATGCTGGATACTTAGGGACATACCTAACTATCGCCGAAGGGCACAAGTCTGTCAACCAAGCTTGCTTGCCCGGTTGGGTGATCAGTCGGTGGTCACGACTCGGAGCTAGCCGCGTCGCCGTCCTTCGCCGCGGTGCTTGCGTCGTAGCTCTTCGTGTAGCGCTTGCGCGCGGGCGGCCGGGATGGTGCGGCCTTGCTCGACGAGTTCGGTCGGCACCGGTTGGGGTGCGGGCATCAGCGCCGTCCAGGGGTCCGCGTCGCCGATCAGGGCGGGTGCCGTGCGCACGGTGAAGTCGGCCGGGGTCACGTCGGCGAGATCTGACCACGCGACGGGAAAGGACACCGGCGTGCCCGGCCGCAGCCGCGGGCTGTACACGGCGGCCACGCTGGCACCGGCGGCGCGGGTGGAGTCGAGGAAGACCTTCCCCTCGCGATCGTCTTTGATGAATGCGGTCGTGGCGGCCGCCCTCGGGTGGGTCGAGGTCGAGGACGAGGTGGGTGGGGACGTCGGTGTCCGGAATCCGGAACAGGGTCGGATGGAATTCGACGGCACGCTGATTGGCGAGCCACAACAGGGTCCGGCGGTCGTTGCACAGCGCGTAGGCGATCTCCCGCTTCGAGGCCGCGGACCACACCGGTGTGGTGGCGACCCAGTCCGGCGTGTACTTCGGCACGTTCTTCTGCATGAACGGCTTCTGACCGCGCAGCGCGCGGATGACCGACAGCGGCCGGTCGCTGAGGGCCTCGATGATCTGCGGGTGAAGCGCGTCGAGGTAGTCGACGAGGTCGCGCTTGGTGGCTTGGGCACCGTCGAACAGCGGCTCGTCCAAGTTGGTGAGCGCGACGCCGTCGCGGGTTTCACTCGCAGCCACGGGACCATCTTCTCCCGGCGAGCGGACAGCCCGTCAGTTTCGGGTCAGACCGAATCGTCATCCGTGCGCCCGAGAGCCAAAGAGTGTTTCGGCTGATAGATGCCGACGATGCCGCCACCAGGCAGGGTGATCCTGGTGATCGACCCCCACCGCGCCTGCTCAACCGGCGAACACGTCACCCCGCGTGCTGATCGCCTGTGAGTTCGCGTGGAAGGTCCGGGACGTTGGCCCCGTCCACGCAGGTTCACGTGCCCCTGCATCACACCACGTCGCGGTGCACCGTGGTGTGACGATGTCATTCACCCGTCTGCAGGGAGCGCTCAGATGATGGGGCACGACGGTAGCTGGGGTGCGGGTAGTTGGGTACTACTGAGCCTGCTCATGCTGATCTTCTGGTCAGCGGTCGCCGCCGGCATCGTGCATACGGTGCGTGGGGCGCGGCGTGAGCATCCTGCAGAACCGGGCGCGCAGACGCCGGTCACGGCGCAGAACTGCGCGGCGCAGCGGACTCTGGATGAGCGCTTCGCCCGTGGCGAGATCGACGAGGACGAGTATCGGCGCCGACGCGACGAACTCGCACTCTCGTGATCACCGACCTGGCGGTGCGCCGTCGCGATTTCGCACTCGCCGCCGCCGCGGTCGTCGTGCTGACCGCCGCCTCTACGGTCAGCCTCGGTGCTGCCGCGGGTGCGTTCGACCACCGTTCGAACACGGTCGCGTACACCACGTGCTCGAGCCCCGCGTTGTCGGGCTCGGTGGTCCACGTGTCGCTCGTGGACATGCGCGGCATGGGCGGCGGCATGATGGGTGGCCAGGGCCGTTGGCGCTCCTGGCATGCCGGGATGATGCGGATCGTTGCCAGCACGGCATCCGTTGGCGTCGGTACCGTGTCGTTGCGCGTGACCAACAGCGGCGTGCTGACGCATGAGTTGGTCGTGCTGACTCTGCCCGCAGGAGCGACTGTCGGCAGCCGCGCCGTGGGCGCCGATGGGAAGGTCGATGAGGCGGGCAGCGTCGGCGAGGTGTCGAACACATGTGGCGCGGGAGCAGGCCCGGGTCTCGCCCCTGGAAGTACCGGTTGGACGACGCTGACCCTTCCCGCCGGGCGATACGAGCTGGTCTGCAATCTGCCTGGCCACTATGCCGCCGGAATGTCCACCGAACTCGACGTCGGTTAGCGCATGGTGCCGAACGGTTGCGGCCACGATCGGCTGAACGATGTCGGTCGCTGCTGAGTGGTCGTCCTACATGCGATGACTGATCAAGTTAGCTAGCGCAGCGTGAGTTGGGCGCGGTGGTGGTCGTAGTGCAGCGTCGCGTAGTGGTACACGTCGGTCAGGCTCATGGTGCTGGTGAAGTACCGATCCCACCGAGATGGAAAGCGCATCGTTCGCCGCAGCGCGCGGTCCGACTCGTGATCCAAGTACCGGTGCAGGGAGGCGATGACGCGGCCCATCCACACGTTCATGTGTCCGGGCGTGACGAGTCGCCCCCGATGACGGAACCCCAGTAGTTGATGACATCGAACGGTCTCGATGCGGCGTTCAGTGAACCGGCGAAGGCGCGTTGAGCACGCAGCGGTAGGCGTGACACGAGTTTCACGATCGACCGCAGATTGCGTGTGATGAGGAAGGCGAACAGCATGTGGAACAGCAGTTGCCGGTTCGTCCATCGCGTCCGTCTGACGCTCGCGCGAGCGACTCGGCGTTGCTCTGCGCGACGAGGTCTGCGAAGTCGGCTCGGACCCGGTCCAGCTCGTCGTGGATGTCTCGCGGCGTGCTCACCTACGACAGCCTGCCACTCGCATGTCGCGGGTAGCTCGCTTCCGCGGCCCAGCCCAGACGGACGGATTAGGGGTGCTGGTTGTGCGGGATCATCAGGTGCGGTTCGGTCAGATCGACGCGCACGCTGCCGACGAGCACCTGCTTGCCGGTGTCCCAGTCTTCCTGAGCGCGGCTCCAGATGCATGCGGAGGTGGTCGCGATCAAACCGCGCTGCTGCAGACTGTCGATCACTGAAACGTAGCGTGCCGCGTCGTCCCGGCTCGAAGCGCGCAAGCTGGGTCCCGTTGTCTACAGGTAACCAGGTAACGATCATGGACAGCGTTCAGAAAATGGGAGCCTGTAGCGCTGTGCCCCCGGCAGGATTCGAACCTGCGCTCCCGCCTCCGGAGGGCGGTGCTCTATCCCCTGAGCTACGGGGGCGGCAAACCCGATCAGCCTAGCAGTGCCGGGCGAGTCGGCTGAACTACCCGGCCGGCAGCCAGAGCGGGTGGCCGAACGCGCTCGGATGCGCCTTGAACGCCGGCATCGAGCACGTGGCGCCGTACTCGGGCGTCGTCTGCGGGTTGTAGCGCAGCGCAGCGATGAACCGGGCGATCCGCGGATCGTTCGCGCTGTCGACGAACAGCTGGTAGCCCCACGCTTGCAGTGAGACCGGCGCCTTGAGGTCCGGGTAGGGGCTCAACGCGAGGTGATCGACGCCGGCCACGAGCCGCTGCAACGTCGCGAGCTGAGCGGCGGGCAGGGTTGCGGCGTTGTAGGTGATCCAGACCGCGCCGTGCTCGAGCATGTGGACGGCGTTCTCGTTGGCGATCGGCTGCGTGTACACGGTGCCGGTGCAGTCCGCCCACAGCTGGCTGTGGTTGCCACCGGTCGGCGGAGTGGTGTCGTACGAGATGGTGCCCTGTACGTGGTTGTGGTCCGGTTCGACGTGGAAGCGCACGCCGTCGATGGCCTGCGCGGCCGGCGCCTCGGGGCGCCGGTACGCCTCGGCCGCGTCCGGCTGCACCGAGGCCGGCGGCGAAGCTCGTGCCGAAGCCGCCGCCGACGTGTCGGTCGGTCCCTTCTGGTGTCCGGCGCCGGACGTGCTGGACGAGCACGCGGACGCCGCCAACCCGAGCGCGACCGATGCCACGACGAGCCTCGCGAACCGCCTCGTCACGAGGCGGGCGGCGGCAACGGCGACCCGCCGAGTTGGCGCAGCAACTGCTCCATGACGACGATCTCGTTGCTCTGCACGGTGACGATCGCGGTGGCCATCGTCTGCACCTGCGGGGTCTTCGCATGGTCCGCGGCGTACTGCGCCATCGGCAACCCGCCCTGGTGGTGATGGATCATCAGCTGCAGAAACAGGATGTCCAGCGCGGTGCCGTGCGAGGACTCCAGCTTGCTCATCTGGGCCGGCGTGGCCATGCCGGGCATCAGCCCGTCGTCCTCCAGGTGGCCCGAGTGCCCCATCCACTGCATCTGCGGGATCGACGACTGCCGCCCGAGCTTCCACCCGTCCAGCCAGCCCTGCATCTGGCCGAGCTGGAACTGCTGGGACGTCTCGATGTCGAAGGCCAGGATCTTCAGCGAGGCGTTCGTCGTGTTGTCGCGCTCGTAGCCGGCCATGGTCACGGCCTGGGTGTGGTGCGTGGACATGTCCCGTGCGAAGCCCGCGTCGACGGACGACGCGGTGACCCGGTCGCCGGACGCACCGTCGCCGCGCACCAGCCAGCCGACCGTCCCGGCGATCACCAGCGCCGCGGCCCCGAGCAGCGCCACCAGCACCACGGTGACCGGACGGCGCCCGCCCCGCGGTGGGTCATCCTCCGCGATCGGTGCGGCGTCGAGGTCGGCAGCCATCACGGCATCGTCGCTCCGGACCCGCCGCTGGCGGGCGTCCACAGCGGATGCCCGAACGTGCTCGGGTTGGTCTTGAAGGTGGGTTGCGAGCAGGAGGCGCCGAACTCAGGAGTCGTCTTCTGGTTGTACCGCAGCGCGCTGATGAACTCCTGGATGCGCGCGTCGTTCGCGTTGTCGACGAACAGCTGGTAGCCCCACGCCTGGAGCGAGATCGGCGACTTCAGGTCGGGATACGGGCTCAGCGCGAGACCGTCCTTGCCGCTGACGAGCTTGGTCAGGGTCGCCAGCTGGTCGGCGGGGAGGGTCTTGGCGTTGTAGGTGATCCAGATCGCGCCGTGTTCGAGCATGTGCACGGCGTTCTCGTTCGCGATCGGGGCGGAGTAGACCGTGCCGGTGCAGTCGGCCCAGTACTGGCTGTGATTGCCGCCGACCGGTGGGGTGGAGTCGTACTTGATCACGCCCTCGACGTGGGTGTGATCGGGCTCCTTCTTGTACGTGACCCCGGCGATCGCCTTGGCGTCGGCGAGCTCGGGCTGCGTGTACGGGTTGCTGCTCGAGTTGTCCTTGTGCCGGGTCACCGCGAAGACCACGATGCCGACGGCGAAGATCACGATCACTACGGTGGTGGCGATCAGCCCCCACGGCGTCTGCTTCTGGTTGACGATCGACTTGCCCGGCTTCTTCTTCACCGGCGGCCGCCCGGCGGACGACTTGGTCAGCGCGGACTTCGCGGCCGCCGCGGACTTGGCTGCACCGGGCTTGCTGTCGGTGCGGCCGCTTGCGGGCTTGCCCGACGGTGGCGTGGACTTGCGCTGGGCCATCGGCCTGCCTTCGTGACGAGGGGACGGATCGATCCGCCCGCAAGTCTAGGTGCTCGCCCCGGCGAGGGCGGTGTGCTCACAGCCGCCGCCAACCAAAAGGGGCCGGGCCGCGGCCACTAGGATTGCGAGGTGACTCCCGCCGAGCTCTCCGCTGCCGTGCTGTCGGCCGTCGCAGCCTGCCTGCAGTCCGGCGATTTCGCCGGCACGGTGCCCACCGAGGCCGTCGTCGAGCGACCCAAGAGCCGCGAGCACGGTGACTACACCACCAACGTCGCGCTGCGGCTGGCGAAGGCGGCCGGGAAGAGCGGGCGCGAGGTGGGTGAAGCGGTCGCGGCGCGGTTGCGCGACACGTCCGGAATCGCCCGGGTCGACGTCGCCGGCCCCGGCTTCCTGAACATCACGCTGGCCGCGGGCACCCTCGGCGAGACGGCGCACGCGGTCGTGCAGGCCGGGCAGACGTACGGCACGAGTGACGCGCTCGCCGGCCAGCAGATCAACCTGGAGTTCGTGTCGGCCAACCCGACCGGCCCGGTGCACCTGGGGCACACCCGCTGGGCCGCGCTCGGCGACAGCCTGCACCGGCTGCTGGAGGCTGCCGGCGCCCAGGTCACGTCCGAGCACTACACCAACGACCACGGTTCGCAGCTGGACAAGTTCGCCGCCTCGCTCTACGCGGCGGCACAGGGCCGTCCGGTTCCTGACGACGGCTACCACGGCGACTACATCCTGGACGTCGCCGCGCAGGTCGTCGCGGCCGAACCCGGCGTCCTCGAGCTGCCCGCGGGCGAGGCGCTCGAGGCGTTCAGGTCGACCGGTCAGCAGCTGATGCTGGACTCGGTACGGGCCAGCCTGGCGCGGTTCCGGGTGGAGTTCGACGTCTGGTTCTCCGAGGACAGCATGTACGCCTCCGGCGAGGTCGACGCCGCGATCGACCGGCTGCGCGCGCAGGGCCACGTGTATGACGCCGACGGCGCCGTGTGGCTGCGCACCACCGACTTCGGCGACGACAAGGACCGGGTGCTGGTGCGCAGCAACGGTGAGAAGACCTACTTCGCTTCGGACGCCGCGTACTACCTCGACAAGCGCGGGCGCGTCTTCGACCGGCTGGTGTACATGCTCGGCGCCGACCATCACGGCTACGTCGGACGGTTGCGCGCGATCGCGGCCTGCGCGGGTGACGATCCGGCGCAGACCCTGGAGATCCTGATCGGCCAGCTCGTCAAGCTGGTGCGTGACGGCGAGGAGCTGCGCCTGTCCAAGCGATCCGGCACGATCGTCACGCTCGACGATTTCGTCGATCTCGTCGGCGTCGACGCCGGCCGCTACTCACTCGCCCGCTGGTCGGCAGACACCCCGCTCACCCTGGACATCGCCGAGATCACCCGCAAGTCCAGCGACAATCCGGTGTATTACGTGCAGTACGCACACGCGCGCACCTGCAACGCCAAACGCAACGCCGCTGAGGTCGGCATCGGGCTGGACGTCTTCGTGCCCGAGCTGCTCGAGAACCCGCGCGAGACCGTGCTGCTCACCGCGCTCGGCGACTTCCCGCGGGTCGTGGCAACGGCCGCCGAACTTCGCGCACCGCACCGGATCGCGCGCTACCTCGAGGACCTCGCCGGCAACTATCACCGCTGGTACGACGAGTGCCGGATCATCCCGAAGGCAGACGAGCCGATCGAGGACGTCAACCGCACCCGGGCCTGGGTGAACGAGGCGACCCGGATCGTCCTCGCGAACGGCCTGCAACTGCTGGGTGTCTCGGCACCGGAGCGCATGTAGCCATGTCCCGGTCAGCCCACCCGGCCGGGCCGCGGCACGCCGACGTCCTGCCCGAAGCGCACCTGTCGTCGGCGCCGGCGGACGTCAACGGCCTCGACCCCGCCATCTGGCCGCTCACCGCGCGGCGCGTCGACGGCGTGCTCAGCATCGGCGGCGTCGGTGTCACCGACCTGGTGGCCGAACACGGCACGCCGGCACTGTTCATGGACGAGCACGACGTCCGCAGCCGGGCGCGCTCCTACGCGAGCGCGTTCGACGACGTGGACGTGTACTACGCGGGCAAGGCGTTCCTGTGCACGACGATGGCACGCTGGATCGCCGACGAGGGCCTCGGGCTGGACGTGTGCACCGGCGGCGAGCTGGCAGTCGCCCTCGCCGCCGGCTTCCCGGCCGGGCGGATTGCCTTGCACGGCAACAACAAGACGCGCGCGGAGCTTCGGCGCGCCGTCGACGCCGGGGTCGGGCACGTGATCGTCGACTCGTTCGACGAGATCGACAGGTTGGCGCTGATCGCCACGACTGCCGGGATCCGCCAACGCGTCCTGGTGCGCGTGACGGTAGGCGTCGAGGCGCACACGCACGAGTTCATCGCCACCGCCCACGAGGACCAGAAGTTCGGCTTCTCGCTGCGCGACGGGGTGGCCGAGCGTGCGGTGGCGCAGGTCCTGGCGAGCGACTGGCTCGAGCTCGCCGGATTGCACTCGCACATCGGCTCGCAGATCTTCGACACCGCCGGCTTCGAGGTGGCCGCGCACCGGGTGGTCGGCCTGGCCGCACGGATCCGGGACGCCCACGGTGTCGAGGTCGGCGAACTGGATCTCGGTGGCGGGCTGGGCATCGCCTACGTGAGCGGCGATGACCCGCAGACCCCGAAGCAGACGGTCGACCGCCTAGTGTCGATCGTCGAGCGTGAGTGCGCGGCAGCCGGGCTGCGCGTGCCGCGGCTGTCGGTCGAGCCGGGCCGCGCGATCGTCGGGCCGAGCACGATCACGGTGTACGAGATCGGCACCGTCAAGCAGGTGGCGCTCGACGGCGGGCTGACGCGCACCTATGTGTCCGTCGACGGCGGGATGAGCGACAACATCCGCACCGCGCTGTACGACGCGGAATACACCTGTCTGCTGGCCAACCGCGAGTCGGCGGCGGCGCCCACACCGGCGCGCGTGGTCGGAAAGCACTGCGAGAGCGGGGACATCGTGGTGCGCGATGCCTGGCTTCCGTCCGATATCGCGCCCGGCGATCTGCTGGCCGTGGCCGCGACGGGCGCCTACTGCCGCAGCATGGCGAGCAACTACAACCACGTACCGCGCCCGCCCGTGGTGGCGGTGCGCGAGGGGCGGGCGAGCGTGCTGCTGCGCCGGGAAACCGAGGACGACCTCCTTCGACTGGACGTGGGGATCGGCTGATGGGCGATGCCTTGAGAATCGCGCTGCTGGGGTGCGGCGTCGTCGGGTCGCAGGTGGTGCGATTGCTGGACGAGCAAGCCGGCGACCTCGCGGCACGCGTAGGTGTGCCGTTGGAGCTGGCCGGCGTGGCCGTCCGCCGGCCAGCGCGGCACACGGACCTGCCGGCCGGCCTGGTCACCACCGACGCGGCCGGGCTCGTCGCCCGCGGGGACGTCGACATCGTCGTCGAGGTGATCGGTGGCATCGAGCCGGTGCGCAGCCTGCTGCTCGACGCGCTGGCCGGCGGCAAGAGCGTCGTCAGCGCCAACAAGGCGTTACTCGCCGAAGACGGCGCGACCCTGCACGACGCCGCCGCCAAGGCCGGGGTGGACCTGTACTACGAGGCCGCCGTCGCGGGCGCGATCCCGTTGCTGCGGCCGCTACGCGAATCGCTGGCCGGCGACCGGATCACCCGGGTCATCGGCATCGTCAACGGCACCACCAACTTCATCCTCTCGCGGATGGATGCCACTGGTGCCGGCTTCGACGAGGCGCTCGGCGAGGCGACCGAACTCGGGTACGCCGAGGCCGATCCGACCGCCGACGTCGACGGCTTCGACGCGGCCGCCAAGGCCGCCATCCTTGCCGGGCTCGCCTTCCACACCAGGGTGACCGCGTCCGACGTGTACCGCGAAGGCATCGGAGCGGTGAGTGCGGCGGACGTTGCCAGTGCGAAGGCGATGAACTGCACCATCAAGCTGCTCGCGATCTGCGAGCGCACCCGTGGCGCCGACGGCACCGAGCAGGTCGCGGTACGGGTGCATCCGGCGATGCTGCCGCGCAGCCACCCGCTCGCCGGCGTGGGCGACGCGTTCAACGCGGTGTTCGTCGAGGCCGACGCCGCCGGCTCGCTGATGTTCTACGGCCGCGGGGCTGGGGGAGCACCGACGGCGAGCGCGATCCTCGGCGACCTCGTCGCGGTGGCTCGCAACCGGGTGCGGGGCAGCCGCGGAACCGGCGAGAGCTCGTATGCCGCGCTACGCGTGCAGCCGATGGGCGAGGTGACCACGCGCTATCACGTCGCGCTCGACGTCGCCGACCAGCCCGGCGTGCTGGCCGCCGTCGCCGGCGCGTTCGCCGAGCAGGGCGTCAGCATCCAGACCGTCCGTCAGGAAGGGCGCGGCGACGCGGCAACCCTGGTGCTCGTCACGCACACCGCGACCGACGACGCGCTCTCCCGCACCGTGCGCCACCTCGCGGACATGCCGTTCGTGCGGCGCGCGGCGAGCGTGATGCGGGTCGAGGGCACGGTGAACGAGTGACGGCGCAACTGTGGCCCGGGCTCATCGACGCGTTTCGCGACCGCCTGCCCGTCAGCGACCGCACGCCGGTGATCACGCTGTTCGAGGGCGGCACGCCGCTCGTCCCGGCGGCCGAGCTGTCGCGGCGCACCGGCTGCGAGGTCTACCTGAAGGTCGAGGGCGCGAACCCGACCGGATCGTTCAAGGACCGCGGGATGACCATGGCGATCTCCAAGGCGGCCGAGGAGGGTGCCCGGGCGGTGATCTGCGCTTCGACCGGCAACACCTCGGCGAGCGCGGCGGCCTACGCGGTGCGCGCCGGGATGACCTGCGCGGTGCTCGTCCCGCAGGGCAAGATCGCGCTCGGCAAGATGGCGCAGGCGCTGGTCCATGGCGCGAAGCTGCTGCAGGTCGACGGCAACTTCGACGACTGCCTGGAGCTGGCCCGCAAGCTGGCCGTCGACTACCCGGTGGCACTGGTGAACTCGGTGAACCCGTACCGCATCGAGGGGCAGAAGACCGCCGCGTTCGAGGTCTGTGACCGCCTCGGCCGCGCCCCCGACGTGCACTGCATCCCGGTCGGCAACGCGGGGAACATCACGGCGTACTGGAAGGGCTACCGGGAGTATGCGAGCGACTGCGTGGTGGCCGGCACGCCACGCATGTTCGGCTTCCAGGCCGCCGGCGCCGCACCGATCGTCAACGGCGCGCCGGTGCTCGCGCCGATGACGATCGCGACCGCGATCCGGATCGGCAACCCGGCGTCCTGGGCCCTCGCCGAGGCAGCGCGTGACGAGTCCGGCGGCCTGATCGACTCGGTCACCGACAAGCAGATCCTCGAGGCGTACCGGCTGGTCGCCCGCAGCGAGGCGGTGTTCGTCGAACCGGCCTCGGCTGCGAGCATCGCCGGGCTGCTCAAGACCGCTGCCGACGGCCGGCTGCCGACCGGCTCGACGGTGGTGTGCACCGTGACGGGCAACGGGCTGAAGGACCCGGAGTGGGCGATCGCCGGCGCGCCGAAGCCGATCACCGTTCCCGTCGACAGCCACGCGGCGGCGGCCCAGCTCGGACTCGTCCGTTGAGCGCACCGCGGTCTCATCCGTTGAGTGGCGGGTTACGCGTTCAGTGGCGGCCTGTAGCTCGCCACTCAACGTCCAACCCGCCACTCAACGAGAAGGACGGGCGGGGACGATGAAACCGGCGTTCCGGGCCGGCCCGGTGCACGTGCGGGTGCCGGCGACCAGCGCGAACCTCGGGCCGGGCTTCGACGCACTCGGACTGGCCCTGGACCTGCACGACGACCTGGTCGCCCGGGTCGTCGACAGCGGGCTGGCGATCGACGTGGCCGGCGAGGGGGAGGAACTGGCGCGGGACGAGTCGCACCTGGTCGTGCGCGCGTTGCGGGCCGGCTTCGAGGTGCTCGGCGGCCAGCCTCCGGGCCTGGAACTGTCCTGCGCCAACCGGATCCCGCACGGCCGCGGCCTCGGCTCCTCGGCCGCCGCGATCGTCGCCGGTCTGCTTCTCGCGCGCGCGCTGGTGCTGGGCGGGGAGGAGACGCTGAGCGGCGCCGCGGTGCTCGAGCTGGCCGACCGGTTGGAGGGGCACCCGGACAACGTGGCGCCCGCGCTGCTCGGCGGTCTGACCGTCGCCTGGCGCGACGGTGCCGCGGTCGGTGCGCTCCGGCTGCAGTGTGACGAGCGGGTGCGCCCGGTGGTTCTCGTCCCGCCGTTCCAGGCGTCCACCGAGGCGGCGCGCGGGCTGCTGCCGCCGGCCGTCGCGCATGCCGATGCGGCGGCGAACTCGGGACGCGCTGCACTGCTCGTGGCCGCCTTGACCACCGCGCCGCAGCACCTGTTCGCGGCCACCGAGGACCGGCTGCATCAGGCCTACCGCGAACCGGCGATGCCGGCGAGCATCGAGCTGGTGAACGCGCTGCGCGCAGCCGGGTTGCCGGCGGTCGTGTCCGGTGCCGGGCCGACGGTGCTGGTGCTGGCTCGAGATGATCGTGAGGTCGCGCAGGCAGTTGCCGCGGCGCCCGGCAGGTGGCGGCCGAGCGTGCTCTCGATCGCGCCGCGCGGCGGTCACCAGGTGGCGGCGGGCCACTGACCGGCCGGTTGCCGCGCTCGGGCGGGTGAACCGCGGGAACACGCCGAGAGCCCGCAGTGTTGCCGCTATGAGCGCGAGCGTCTAGGCTCAACGGCGTCAGTCCCGGAGCCCCCGTGTATTCGGCAGGCCCAAAGACTTCGTTCCCCAACCGCCTCGCGGCGAGCTTTGTGGATCGGAAGCTGACTGACATCTCCCCGGAACGGAGCTGGCGTGCCTGCCAGACCGGCCGTCGAGACAGGGCCCGCCCCGGTCACCCGGCAACGGCCTCGCCATCGGTCGCAGCGCATGATGACGTTCGCCGGCCACCCCTCGGAAGGATCCGACAGCACGTGACAGACACCCAGGAGCAGACCCTGCCCGGCACGGATACCGTGCCCACTGCATCGACGGGCGGCTCCGCCCGCACCGCGAAGGGCTCGCTGAACTCCAAACTGCTGCCCGAACTGCAGCAGATCGCCGCCGGCATGGGCATCGCGACCGCGAAGGTCAAGAAGAGCGATTTGATCGCCGCGATCCAGGCCGGCCGTGGCGCCGGCGCGCAACGCGCCGCGAACAGCGCGGACAACGGTGCCACGCACGGCGCCGCCAGCACCGCGAGCAGTGCCGCCGGTAGCGCCGCTGCCGCCGCGGGCGACCCGAGCGGCACCGGCGACACCGCCCCGGCGGCCCCGCCGAGGCGCCAGCGGCCCGAGCGCACCGCGCGCGCGCAGACCCGCTCCGCCGGTCCGAACAGCAGCCCGCCGGACGCTGTCGCGACAGCCGATGCCGCACCGACCGGTGCCGCACCGGTCGACGACCGCGCTGAGAGCCCCGACAGTGCGCCGGGCAGAGCCGCCGCCGGCGTTCGTGGCAACGGCGCGCGCACCGCGGGCACTGCAGGTCAGGACCAGCAGCAGGACCGTCAGCGCAGCGGCTCCGGCACGCAGGACGCTCAGCACAACCAAGGTGGCGGCTCGAACCAGAGTCGCCAGCAGACCCGCGACGGCCAGAGCCGTCCCGACGGCCAGACCCGTCCCGACGGCCAGAGCCGTCCCGACGGCCAGAGCCGTCCCGACGGCGGGCAGAGCCAGAACCGCCAGCAGCACAACCAGAACGCGCCGGGCGCGCCGAACCAGAACCGGCAGGACGGCGGCCAGAACCGCCGCGACGACGACGACGACTTCGACGGCGGCCGGCGCCGCGGTCGCCGCTACCGCGATCGGCGCGGCCGCAACCGCGAGCGTCCCGTGGGTAGCGTCGCAGGCAACGCCGACGTCGAGCCGATCGTGTCCGAGGACGACGTGCTCGTCCCGGTCGCCGGAATCGTCGACGCGATCGAGGAGAAGAACACCTGGTTCGTGCGTACCGGCGGCTACTTCGCCAGCCCGGACGACGTGTACGTCGCCAACTCGTACGTGCGCCGGTTCAACCTGCGCCGCGGGGACGCGATCACCGGCGCGGTGCGCCAGCAGCGCGAGGGCGAGCGGCGCGAGAAGTACAACCCGCTGGTGCGCCTGGACACCGTGAACGGCAAGGACCCGGAGCAGTCCAAGAACCGCGTCGAGTTCACCCGGCTCACCCCGCTCTACCCGCAGCAGCGGCTGCGGCTGGAGACCGAGCCGCACATCCTGACCACGCGCGTGATCGACCTGGTGATGCCGATCGGCAAGGGCCAGCGCGCGCTCATCGTCTCGCCGCCCAAGGCCGGCAAGACGATGGTGCTGCAGGCGATCGCGAACGCGATCACGGTGAACAACCCCGAGGTGCACCTCATGGTCGTGCTCATCGACGAGCGGCCCGAAGAGGTCACCGACATGCAGCGCTCGGTCAAGGGCGAGGTCATCGCCTCGACCTTCGACCGCCGCCCGCAGGACCACATCACCGTCGCCGAGCTGTCCATCGAGCGAGCCAAGCGCCTGGTCGAGATGGGGCACGACGTGGTCGTGCTGCTCGACTCGATCACCCGGCTGGGCCGTGCCTACAACCTGGGTGCGCCGGCGAGCGGGCGCATCCTGTCCGGCGGCGTCGACTCGACCGCGCTGTACCCGCCGAAGCGCTTCCTCGGCGCCGCCCGCAACATCGAGAACGGCGGCTCGCTCACCATCCTCGCCACTGCCTTGGTCGAGACCGGCTCGGCCGGCGACACGGTGATCTTCGAGGAGTTCAAGGGCACCGGTAATGCCGAGCTCAAGCTGGACCGCAAGATCGCCGACAAGCGCGTCTTCCCGGCCGTTGACGTGGATCAGTCGTCGACTCGAAAGGAAGAGATCCTGCTCTCCCCGGACGAGCTGGCGGTCACGATCAAGCTGCGCCGGGTGCTGCACGCGCTCGACCCGCAGCAGGCGATCGATCTGCTGCTGGACCGGCTGAAGAAGACCCGGACGAACACCGAGTTCCTGATGCAGATCGCCAAGACGACACCCGGTCAGGACTGACGCCGAGGACGGCCAAGGCTGATCGGCCGAGGACGGCCCGGGCTGATCGGCCGGGACGGATCGGCCAGGGCTGATCACCTGATCCGGGAAACCACGACATAGCTGGACACAAACCCCGCCGCGATACCCGCGGCGGGGTTTGTTGCGCGGCAGAGCATTTGGCAACGACCCGGTAACGGATGGGCGTAACCCTTCCCTGGCACCCTCAGCTGTGCCATCGTTCCGTAAGCGTTACCGGAGGGTTCGTGGTAGCGCTCTCACGCCCGAGCGGAGAAGGGGACAAGGGATGCGCTGGAAGAGGATGACCGCCGTGCTCGCGGCGGGATCCGCGGTTGTCGCGCTGGCTGCCGGTTGTAGCAGCAGCGGGAACAAGGGCGGCGGCGGAAACGGCACGAACAACGGGACGTCATCGAACGGCCCCGACCTGAGCAAGCAGCCCAAGAGCAAGATCAAGGCCGTCACCATGACCGGCGACTGCGCGCCGTACGGCAAGTACGGCAAGTACACCAACGCCACGGTCACCATGTACTCCTCGATCACCGACCCCGAGGGCCAGCACCTGCAGGACTCGTGGAAGCAGTTCGAGCAGTGCACCGGCATCAAGATCGCGTACACGGCCGACAAGGAGTTCGAGAGCTCGGTGAAGACGAAGGTCCAGGGCGGCAACGCGCCGGACATCGCGATCATCCCGCAGCCCGGGCTGCTGCAGAGCTTCGCCACGTCCGGCAAGCTCGTACCGGCCACTGACGCGCTCACCAAGGAGGCGTCGGACAACTGGACGAAGGACTGGATCTCGTACGCGACCGTCGACGGCGTCTACTTCGGCGCGCCGATGGGGGCGAACCTCAAGTCGCTGGTCTGGTACTCGCCGAAGTACTTCAAGCAGTACGGCTACACCGTGCCCACCACCTGGGACGACATGATCAAGCTGTCGGACAAGATGGCGGCCGACGGGCACAAGCCGTGGTGCGCGGGCATCGAGTCCGGAACGGCGACCGGCTGGCCGGCCACCGACTGGATGGAAGAGGTCATGCTCCGGCTGTACGGCCCGGAGGTCTACGACCAGTGGGTCAACCACCAGATCCCGTTCAACGACCAGAAGGTCCAGGACGTGCTGGCCAAGGTCGGCCAGATCCTGAAGAACCCGAAGTACGTCAACGCCGGCATCGGTGACGTGAAGTCGATCGCCACGACCGCCTTCCAGAAGGGCGGCCTGCCGATCGAGACCGGCAAGTGCATGCTGCACCAGCAGGCCAGCTTCTACGCCGCCAACTGGGACAAGGGGTACAAGGTCGCGCAGGACGGCGACCTCTACGCCTTCTACGAGCCGACGATGAGCGACAAGTTCGGCAAGCCGATCGAGGGTGGCGGCGAGTTCGTCACCGCGTTCGCCGACCGTCCCGAGGTCGAGTCCGTGCAGCTGTACCTGGCCAGCGGCGAGTGGGCGACCTCGCGTATCAAGGTCGCGTCGGGGTGGGTGTCCGCGAACAACAAGGCGGACAAGAACGCCTACACCGACCCGATCGACAAGCTGTCGGCGCAGTTGCTCACCGACCCGAGCGCCACCTTCCGCTTCGACGGCTCGGACGCCATGCCGGCCGAGGTGGGTGCAGGCAGCTTCTGGACGCAGATGACGCAGTGGATTCTCGGCCAGAGCGACAAGGACACACTGGACAAGATTGAGGCCTCTTGGCCAAAGTAGGTCGCTATCCGGACGTGTCTGGTTCACGTTGATCGGGTGGTCGGGTGCCCCGCGAGGGGTGCCCGACCACCCGATGTGGAATCGGGTGGTTGCTCGGCGAAGGGGTGATCGGGTCCATGCACTGGCTCTACGATCTGGCGCATTCGAGTTCGGCGGCAGGCAAGATCGGCTTCGCCGTACTGATGGTGGTCGCGTTCTTCGCGGTCATCGGTGTGCTACTGGTGGTCATCGACCACGTACCGCGCAGGGGCCGGGAGAGGTACCAGGCGTTCTTGTTCCTGCTGCCGGCGATCATCCTGCTCGCCGCCGGCCTGGTCGGCCCCATGTTCAAGACGATCATCTCCTCGCTCACCTCGGCCGAGGTGACCCGCAAGGGATGCGTACCGATCCCGAGCCCGGCCCGATGCCTGATCGACAAGGGCGGCGAGTGGAACAACTTCGCCAACTTCCGCTGGCTCTTCAGCAACCACGATGCGCTGTTCGCGCTGTGGCACACCGTGCTGTGGACCCTGGTCACACCGGCTGTCGCCACGATCGTCGGCCTCGCCTACGCGTACGCGATCGACAAGATCCGGGGCGAGGCGTTCGCCAAGGCGCTCGTCTTCCTGCCGACCGCGATCTCGTTCGTCGGGGCGGCGGTGATCTGGGGCCTGATGTACCAGCAGCCGTCGCAGAGCGGCGCGTCCGGGCTGGTCAACGTCGTGCTCAACTGGGTCGGCCTCGGGCCGATCAACTTCCCGACCGTCGGTGGCTGGCGACTCACCATGTGGATGATCGTGGTGATGATCTGGATCCAGGCCGGCTTCGCCACGGTGGTGCTCTCGGCCGCGATCAAGGCCGTGCCCGGCGAACTGAGCGAGGCCGCCAAGATCGACGGGGCGACGAACGGCCAGGCGTTCCGGCGCGTGGTCATCCCGTCGATCCGGCCCACGATCATCGTGGTGATGGTGACCATCTCGGTCGCCACGCTGAAGGTCTTCGACCTGGTCAACACCTTCGGCGGTGACCGGTTCGGCGGCGACACGCTCGCCAACCTCATGTACAACACGTACAAGACCGCAGGCATCGGGCTCGCCGGTGGCAAACTCGGCGAGCACCACTCCTCGGCGCTCGCGACCCTGATCTTCCTGCTGGTGATCCCGTTCGTGGCCTTCCAGGTGCGGCAGATGGTCAAGCAGCGGGCGGCCCGATGAGTACCTACCCGACGAGTACCCCGATGACGCCCCCAGCGATCACCAGCCGGAACCACGCAGGAGGTGTGCGATGACCGTCGTCATCAACCCGACCGGCGAGGTGCCGGACGTCCCGCAGGTCCCCGACCAGCACGTGCCGACCACGGCGGCCGGTCGGGTGCGCAAGGGCATGTCGAACCCGGTCGCCTCGACGATCGCGATCGTGATCGGCGTGCTGTGGACGATCCCGACGCTCGGCCTGCTGGTGCAGTCCTTCCGGTCCAAGGCCGGCCAGGACCAGCGCGGCTGGTGGACCTTCAGCGACATGACGCTGGACAACTACAAGCGCGTGCTCAGTGGCAGCGGAAACGTGCTGCCGTACGTGATCAACTCGATCGTCATCGTGATCCCCGCGGCAATCATCCCGATCGTGGTCGCCGCGCTCGCGTCGTACGCGCTGGTGTGGATCGACTTCCGCGGCCGCGACTGGATCTACATCGCGATCTTCGCACTGCAGGTGGTCCCGCTGCAGGTGGCGGTCGTCCCGATGCTGCGGCTGGTCGTCAGCGGCGTGCACATCGGAAGCATCACGATCCTGCCGCCGCTCGGCCTGGCCGGAACCGTCGGCGCGGTGTGGCTCGCGCACTCGTGCTTCGCCTTGCCGCTCGCGGTGTTCCTGATGCACAACTTCATGTCCGAGATCCCGCGCGACCTGCTCGAGGCGGCACGGATCGACGGCGCCAGCCATGGCCAGATCTTCCGGCAGATCATGCTGCCGCTGATGCGTCCGGCCCTCGCTGCGTTCGGCATCTTCCAGTTCCTGTGGGTGTGGAACGACCTGTTCGTCGGCCTGGTGATGTCCGGCGGAACGACCGGCATCAGCCCGATCACCGTCAAGATCAACCTGCTGGTCGGCTCCACCACCGGTGCAGGCGGCGAGGTCATCCCCGCCGCGGCCTTCGTCTCGATCGTCATACCGGTGATCGTGTTCATGGCGCTGCAGAGGTACTTCGTCCGCGGGCTGCTCGCCGGCAGCGTCAAGGGTTGATGAGCGGCTCGGGGCGGACGACACTCGAGCTGTGGGGACGGCGCTGCTGCTGATCGTGGCCGTCCTGCTGCCCACCGTGGCCGGCTACGCGGTGTTGGCCGCCGTGCGCGGCCGGCGCGCGCTCGCCGCACGCCGAGCCACACCGGTGCCGCGCGCAGCGTTGACCCGGCTCGGCAGCGACCTGCGGCGGCTGCACGCCCAGTTCAACGCGGTGGAGCTCAGCCCCGGGCTGCCGGCGAAGGCCGTCCGCCGGAGCGCCGTTCGTGCGGCGTATCTCGATGTGCTGACCGCGGCGTGCCGCGCGGTCGACGTCCGGCCGCCGGAGCCCGGCGCCGATCACGCGGTACCCCGGGCCGAGATCTACCGGGTCGAGGACGCGCTGCGGCGCAAGGGCTTGGACGTCCGGGCGGCTCCGGCCCGCTGAGGCGGACAATCGGGGCATGGTGCGTGTGCTCGCGGTCGCCGACGAGGTGGACGAGGCGCTCACGGCAGGCGTCGATCCGGTGCGCGGGGCGGAGCTGATCCTCGCCTGCGGTGACCTGCCGTTCGACTACCTCGCCTACTTGATGAATGCGCTCGACGTCCCACTCGTCTTCGTCCCCGGCAACCACGACCCGGACGTCACCGGGTACCGATCCTCGCGCGCCGGGCTGCCGCTGCGGGCCGGGCTACCGGCAGAACCGCCGTGGCCACCGGGTGCGCTCAACGCCGACGTCCGGGTACTCGACGTGCTCGGTCTGCGGCTGGCGGGCCTCGGCGGGGCGCCGCGCTATCGCGATGGCCCGAACCAGTACAGCGAGCGGCAGTTCGCGCGGCGGGCGCGGCGCCTGGCGCGGCGGGCGCGGTGGCTCGGCCGCGACGGCCGCGGCGTGGACCTGCTGCTCACCCACGCGCCGCCGCGCGGCGTCGGCGACAGGGAGGATCCGCCGCACCGCGGCGTCGGCGCGCTTCACCCGCTGCTCGCGCGGCTGCAGCCGAGGCTGCTGCTGCACGGGCACGTGCACCCGTACGGCGCAGGTGCGCCCGAGCTGAAGGTCGGGAGCACGGCGGTGCGCAACGTGGTGGGCCGGCACCTTTTCGACATCTCACCGGCTTCGCGGTATACCCGGTGACGTGCGGCAAACGGGATTTCCGAGAGCTGACGTCGAGAACGACTTCCTGCGGGCACGGCGGCGGCAGGTGCTCTCGCGGCTCGCCCACCGGCTGCGCCGCGAGCCGGACGACGTCAACCTGATCCTGCCGTTCGACGACGTGGTGGCAGCGCTCGGCCGCCGCGGGGAGCGCTTCCTCGGCCTGCACACGCTATCCCTCGACTCGATCGTCGGCACGGTCGACAGCAGCCGGGACTTCGACCGCCGGTTCCGTCCGACCTCCAGCCGGGTGCGCGAGCGCTGGGAGCGGCTCGCGCTGGCGCAGCGCCGTGGCGAGAGCGTGCCACCGATCGACGTGTACCGGATCGGCGGGCTGCACTTCGTGCGCGACGGCCACCATCGCGTGTCGATAGCGATCGCCACCGGACAGCAGACGATCGAGGCGTACGTGACCGAGGTGCTGACCACCGTGCCCGCGCGTGGCATCCGCCACCGCGGCGACCTGCTCGTCCGCAGCTACGAACTGCTGTTCCGCGCCCGAGTACCGCTCACGGCCCAGGCCTACGCCAAGCTCACGGTGCGCGACCCGTGGGGCTACGCCGAGCTAGGGGAGGCCGTCGAGGCGTGGGGATTTCGGTGCATGCAGAACGCCGGCACGTTTCTGGATCGTGCCGAGGTCGCGCGGCGCTGGTACGCCGAGGAGTACACGCCGGTCGTGCGGATGGTGCGCGAGGCGCAGTTGATCGGCGACGGCACCGACGCCGAGGCCTACCTGCGCGTCTCGCGCGAGCGGTACCGGCTGATGCGCACCCACGAGTGGAGCGACGAGGTGATCCGCCGGCTGCGCGACGACGGCCACGGCCACTGACCGGCGCCGGTCAGGCGGGGGCCGGCTCGCGGTCCGCGGTGAGGTTCTCGCCGGTGCCCGGGTCGAAGACGTGTACCGCCCGCACGTCTGCCCACAGTTCGGCCTCCGCGCCCTCGCGCACGGTGGTGGCCGCGTCCAGCCGGGCGACGACCTGGCCGGCATCGCCCCCGGTGTCGGCCTGACCGGAGTCGCGTGCCAGTTCGGCGAGTTCGGCGCTGGTGACCTTCTCCTGGCCGTCGAAGGCGAAGTACGCGTACACCTCCGAGCCCATCGACTCCACGACGTCGATGGTTGCCCGGAAGGTGACGCCGTGTTCACGGTTCTCCGGCGGGACGAGCGCAGCGTCCTCGAACGCCTCCGGCCGGATACCGAGCAGCACCTCGCGGGTGTCGGCGCGCGTCTCCAGCGTCCGGCGCAGCCCGTCGTTGAGGGGGACGTCGCCCATCAACGTGCGCAGCTTGCCGTCTTCCAGCCTGCCGGCCATGAAGTTCATCGCGGGAGAGCCGATGAACCCGGCGACGAACAGGTTGGCCGGCTGCTCGTAGAGAACCTGGGGCGGCCCCACCTGCTGCAGGCGGCCGCCGCGCATCACCGCGACGCGGTCACCGAGAGTCATGGCCTCGGTCTGGTCGTGCGTCACGTAGACGGTGGTGGTGCCCAGCCGCTTCTGCAGCCGGGACACCTGCGTGCGCATCTGCACGCGCAACTTCGCGTCCAGATTGCTCAACGGCTCGTCCATCAGGAACGCCGCCGGGTCGCGCACGATCGCCCGGCCCATCGCCACCCGCTGCCGCTGGCCGCCGGACAGGTTCGCCGGCTTGCGATCCAGGTGCTGGGTGAGCTCCAGGACCCGCGCGGCCTCCTCCACCTTCTGGTTGATTTCCTGCTGCGGACGCTTGGCGAGCTTGAGGGCGAACGCCATGTTCTCGCGCACGGTCATGTGCGGGTAGAGCGCGTAGCTCTGGAACACCATCGCGATGTCCCGGTCCTTCGGCGCCACGTTGTTCACGAGCTTGCCACCGATGCGCAGCTCGCCGTCGCTGATGTCCTCCAGCCCGGCGATCATGTTCAGCGTCGTGGACTTGCCGCACCCGGACGGCCCGACCAGGATCACGAACTCACCGTCGGCAATTTCCAGGCTGATGCGGTCGACCGCGAGCGCCCCGTCCGGGTACCGCTTGGTCACCTCGTCCAGCTTGATGTCGGCCACGTCGAACCCCTATCCCTTGACGGCGCCGGAGGTCAGCCCGGCAACGATGCGGCGTTGGAAGAACAACACGAACACGATGATCGGGATCGTGATGATCACGGCGGCGGCCGAGATCGACCCGGTCGGTGCGGTGAACTGCGAGCTGCCGGTGAAGAATCCGATCGCGGCGGGCACCGTGCGCGCCCGCGTCGTCGACGTCAGCGAGATCGCGAACAGGAAGTCGTTCCAGCAGAAGATGAACACCAAGATCGCGGTGGTGAACATGCCCGGTGCGGCGAGCGGGGCGATGACCTTCGTGAACGCCTGCCACGGCGTGGCGCCATCCATCTTCGCCGCCTTCTCCAGCTCCCACGGGATCTCGCGGAAGAATGCCGAGAGCGTGTAGATGCCCAGCGGCAGCCCGAACGCGATGTACGGGATGATCAGACCGGGCCAGGTGTCGAACAGGTGCAGGCTGCGCTCGATGTTGAACAGTGGTGTCACCAGTGAGATCGCCGGGAACATCGCGATGAGCAGCGACATCCCGATCAGCACGCCCTTGCCCGGGAAGGACAGCCGGGCGACGGCGTAGGCCGCCATCGAGGCGAGGACGACCGCGATGAACGTGGCGATCAGCGCGATCCCGATCGAGTTGATCAGCGCGTGGGTGAACTCCGAGGTCTTGAAGATCCCGCGGTAGTTCTCGAGCGTCCACCGCTTCGGCCAGAACGACGCGTCGGTGATGGTGGCCGGGTCCTTGAACGACAGCGACACGATCCAGAGCACCGGCACGATCGCCAGCACGACGGCGACGGTGTTCGCGGTGCCCCAGCCGATCTTCTGTTTCGCGGTTGCCATCTGCCCTCACTTGTCCGATCCGGGAGCGGCGGCGCCGAAGCCCTTGATGAACAGGAAGGCGATGATCGCGACGCAGATGAAGATCAGGATCGAGATCGCCGACCCGATGCCCAGGTTCAGCGCGGTGAACAGGTTGTCGTAGCCGAGCATCGACACCGAATAGGTGCCGTTGGCGCCGGCGGTGAGGATGAAGATGTTGTCGAAGATCCGGAACGCGTCGAGTGTGCGGAACAGCAGCGCGACGAGGATCGCCGGCTTCATCAGCGGCAGCGTCACGCGCACGAAGCGCTGCCAGGTACTGGCGCCGTCCATCTTCGCCGCCTTCTGCAGGTCCTCCGGGACGAGCGCGAGACCGGCCATCAGCAGCAGCGCCATGAACGGGGTCGTCTTCCACACCTCGGCGAGGATGATGATCCCGATCGCCTGGACGTTGTGGGTCAGCGGCGCGCTGTTGCCGAACATCGCCGACAGGTAGCCGGTGCTCGGCGTCCACGCGTACTGCCAGCTGAATGCGGCGACGACGGTGACGATGCCGTACGGGATGAGGACCGCCGTGCGCACCGTCCCGCGCCCGAACAGCGTCCGGTGCATCAGCACCGCGAGCAGCATCCCGAGCACCAGTTCGACCACCACCGAGATCACCGTGATGATCAGGGTGACCCACAGCGCGTGCCACCAGTAGGGCGAGGTCAGCACCGCCGTGTAGTTGTCGATTCCGATGAACTTCGCCTTCTGCGGGAAGCGCAGGTCATAGCGCTCCAGCGACAGGTAGACCGCGTAGGCGATGGGATACGCGGTGACGGCGATCATCACGAGCACCGCGGGCGCGCACAACAGCCAGCCCAGCCGGCGCTCGGCGCGAGCCCCCTCGGACAGTTGCCTGCGTCGCCGCTTGGGCTCCGCGCCGCGTGCGGGCACTGCGGGCGCCGACGTCTCGGCGTGGACGCTCACGGGATCAGGCCCTTGGAGGCGAGGGCGTCCTTGATCTGGCTCGCGATCGTGCTCTCGGTCTTGTCGGGATTGATCTTGCTCGGCGGCGAGATCGAGTGCGAGATCACGATCGAGATGTTCTGGTAGGCCGGCGTCTTGGGACGCACGCTGGCGTTCTGCAGCGCCTGCAGGATGTCCTCGTGGAACGGGTAGCTCTGGGCGAGGTCGGGATCGCTGTACAGCGATTCGAGGGTGGGCGGCAGCCCGCCCTTGACGGCGGCCACCTTCTGGTTGTCCGCGTCCCGCAGGCACAGCGCGGCCTCGAACGCGAGGTCGGGGTGCTTGGAGTACTTGCTGATCGCCATGTCGATGCCGCCGATCGTCACGTGGCTCGGCTCGCCCGCCGAGACGGCCGGGTACTGGGCCCACTTGAAGTTCTTGAACAGGGCCGGCTTGTTGGTCTTCATCGAGGGATAGACGAACGGATAGTTGAGCTCGAACGCCGCGGTGCCGGCTTCCATCGCGAGCCGGTTCTGATCCTCCATCTGCACCGACAGCGAGGGGTCGGCCGCCGGCGAGGACGCCAGCCGCTTCATGATCTGCAGCGCCTTGCGCGCCGGCTTGCCGAGCGCCGGCGCGGTGGCCTGCTCGTTGAGGATGCTGCCGCCCGCACTGGCCACCAGCGTGTTGAACCAGACGACGACGCCCTCGTACTGCGCGCCCTGGATCTCGATGCGGTGTGGCTTGCCCTCCTTGGCGAGTCGGATGGCGTCGTCGATCATCTCGTCCCAGGTGGCGGGCGGCTTGTCGACCAGGTCGGAGCGGTACCAGAGCAACTGGGTGTTGCTGTTGTACGGCACCGCGTAGAGGCGGCCCTTCCAGGTCGCCGTCTCCAGCGGCGCTTTCAGCGTCCCCTCGGTGGCCTTGGCGCGGTTCGCGCCGGTCCACGGCAGGATCCAGCCGGCCTCGGCGAACTCGGGCGCCCAGGTGACGTCCAGACCGAGAATGTCCATGCTGCTGTCCCGGGCGGCGAGGCGGCGGACCAGTTGCTGCCGCTGCCCGTCGGCGGCGGTGGGCAGTTTGTTGTACTCGATCGTGTACTTGCCGCCGCTCTGCGCCGTGCATCGCTCGACCGCCTGGGCGATGGCGCCGGAGTTGTCCGGGAAGTTGTAGAAGTGCAGTGTCGGGGGGCCACCGTTGCCCCCGCCGCACGCGGACAGCCCGGCCGCAGCAAGCAGGCCCGCCCCGAGGTAACCGGCCAGCCGGCTCACACGAGGTCGGGGTCGCCGGGCGAGCGGTGCGGGGATACTCGAACGCATGGGCCGAACTCCCTTCGCCGGACGAAGGCGCGGCCATTCGCTTCTCTGCAAAAGGCGTCGTCGCCCCGTGTGCGAGTGCAATTCGGACGCTACGCATGCCGGGCGAAAGCCGCAATGACCTTCTGTTCGGAACAAACGGTTCCGGGCCGGCGTTGAGCACCTGTTTGGTCACTGTCGACCCGTCCTGGCACACTGGGGCGGACAACCACCCGGCTCCGGTTCACGCCCGCACGTCCCAGGCGACCCGGCGGCCACCTGAAAGGGATCCAGATGAAGAACGACATCCACCCCGAGTACGTGCTCACCCAGGTCACCTGTTCCTGCGGCAACACGTTCACCACGCGCAGCACCGCCAAGGGCGGGTCACTGCACGCTGACGTCTGCTCGGCCTGCCACCCCTTCTACACCGGCAAGCAGAAGATCATGGACGTCGGCGGCCGCGTCGACAAGTTCGAGAAGCGCTTCGGCAAGCGCGTCCGGAACTCCTAGCAACCCCGACGGCGCTCGGGTGCCCCCGCACGGGGTGCACCCGGGCGCCGTCGTCATTTCACGATCCGTCGTCGTTTCACGATGTGGGCAGATGAAGCAACTACCTGAACTGATGGCCGAGTACTCCGAGGTCGAGCGCGAACTGTCCGACCCGGCGGTGCACGGGGACCAGGCCCGGGCACGCACGCTGGGCCGGCGGTTCGCACAGCTCGCGCCCGTCGTTGCCGCCGCGCACGACCTGGACACCACCCGCGACGACCTTGCGGCCGCCCGCGAGCTGGCCGCGGAGGACGCGTCTTTCGCCGCTGAGGCCGAGACGCTCACCGCGCGGATCGCCGAGCTGGAGGGCCGGCTGCGCGAGCTGCTGCTGCCCAAGGACCCGAACGACGACAAGGACGTGATCCTGGAGATCAAGGCCGGCGAGGGGGGCGACGAGTCCGCGCTGTTCGCCGGTGATCTGCTGCGCATGTACCTGCGCTACGCCGAGCGCCAGGGCTGGGCGACCGAGGTGCTCGACCAGGAGTCCACCGACCTGGGCGGCACCAAGTCGGCGACGGTGGCGGTGCGCGCCCGTAAGGCCGACGACGCCGTCTGGGCCCGGCTGAAGTACGAAGGTGGCGTGCACCGCGTCCAACGCGTCCCGGCCACCGAGTCGCAGGGCCGCATCCACACCTCGGCCGCCGGGGTGCTCGTGCTGCCCGAGGCCGAGGACGTCGAGGTCGAGATCGACCCGAACGACCTGCGTATCGATGTCTACCGCTCGTCCGGACCCGGTGGCCAGAGCGTGAACACCACCGACTCGGCGGTGCGGATCACGCACGTGCCCACCGGGACGGTCGTGTCGATGCAGAACGAGAAGAGCCAGTTGCAGAACCGCGAGGCGGGCATGCGCGTGCTGCGTGCGCGGTTGCTCGCCGCTGCCCAGGAAGAGGCGGCGGCCGCGGCCTCGGACGCCCGCCGCTCGCAGGTGCGCACCGTCGACCGCTCCGAGCGGGTGCGCACGTACAACTTCCCGGAGAACCGGATCAGCGACCATCGCGTCGGGTTCAAGGCGTACAACCTGGACCAGGTGCTCGACGGCGCGCTCGACGACGTGATCGACGCGCTGGCCAAGGCCGACACCGACGCCCTGCTGGCCGGCACCGAGGGGTGAGCGTCCGGGCGCTGCTCGCGGACGCCGTCGCCCGGCTTGGCGCCGCCGGGGTCGCCAGCCCCCGCGTCGACGCCGAACTGCTCCTGGCGCACTGTGCGGGCGTGCGGCGCTCGCGCCTGATCACGCTGGACGACGTGCCGGCCGAGGCCGTCAGCAGGTTCGCGGCGCTGCTCGAGCGGCGCGCGCGCCGCGAACCGCTGCAGCACCTGACCGGCACGGCGCCCTTCCGCAACCTGGAACTGGCGGTCGGCCCCGGGGTGTTCGTGCCGCGGCCGGAGACCGAACTGCTCGTGGACGCGGTGCTGCCGCTGCTCGCCGGCGTGCCCGCGCCGCTCGTCGTCGATCTCTGCAGCGGGTCCGGCGCGCTCGCCCTCGCGGTCGCTGACGAGGTGTCAGCCGGCCGCGTCATCGCCGTCGAGCGCTCCGGCACCGCGCTGGGGTGGTTGCGGCAGAACGCGGCCGGCTCGCGTGTCGAGGTGGTGGCCGCGGACGTCACGTCATCCGGCCTGTTGCCGGCCGAGCGCGGGTGTGTCGACGCGGTACTGAGCAACCCGCCGTACGTGCCCGCAGCCACCCCGGTCGACCCGGAGGTGCGGGCCGACCCGGACGAGGCGGTCTTCGCCGGCGCCGACGGGCTCAGCGTGATTCCCGCCGTGCTGGACCGGGCGGCCGAACTGCTGCGTCCCGGGGGAGTGCTCGCGCTCGAGCACGACGACACGCACGCCCAGGCGGTGCCCGCGCTGCTGTGCGCCGGCACAGGTTGGGACCAGGTGTGCGAACACGCCGATCTGTCCGGCCGGGCACGGTTCGTCACCGCCCGCCGCGTCTGAGCGCACCTGCGTGGCCACACATCCTGCCGTGTGCGGCAGGATGACGGCGTGGATACCCGGACGCGCCGATGAGCCTGTTCTACGACTGCAGCGACCTCACCGTCCGCGCCGGCGCGCTGTCCTCGGCCGCGCACTGCGTCTCGTCCGGCCAGCTCGTCGTGCTGCCGACCGACACCGTGTACGGCATCGGCGCCAACGCATTCGATCCGGTCGCAGTCGCGGACCTGCTCGCCGCCAAGGGGCGCGGCAGGGATATGCCGGTACCGGTGCTGGTCGGTTCCTGGTCGACGATCGACGGCCTGGTGAACGTCGTCACCGACCAGGCTCGCGCGCTCATCGAGGCGTTCTGGCCGGGCGGGCTCACCCTGGTCGTGACCCACGCGCCCAGCCTGGACTGGGATCTGGGTGACGCGCGCGGGACGGTCGCGGTGCGGATGCCGCTGCACCCGGTCGCGATCGAGTTGCTGGAGGCGACCGGGCCGATGGCGGTCTCGAGCGCGAACCGGTCCGGTCAGCCGGCGGCGACGACGGCCGAGGAGGCGCGCGCGCAACTCGGCGACGACGTCGCCCTGTACCTGGACGGCGGCCCGGCGGAGGCCGGCATCGCCTCCACCATCGTGGACGTGACTGCCGAGGTACCACGGGTCCTGCGCGCCGGCGCGGTCAGCATCGAGAGCCTACGCAAGGTCGTCCCGGACCTCGTGGGCTGATGCATCCGTCGCTGGAGTACATCCTGGTCGGGGCGATCGCCGCGGCCGGGAGCTTCCTGCTGACTCCACTGGCACGCTGGGTCGCGATCAGCTGGGGTGCGGTGGCGCGGCCGCGTGACCGGGACGTGCACGCGGTCGCGATCCCGCGGCTGGGTGGCGTCGCGCTGTTCTGCGGGTTCGCGCTCGCGCTGTTCGTGGCCGCCCGGCTGCCGACACTGCGCGGCTCGTTCGAGAACGGGCCGGAGATGCCCTGGGTCGTCATCGCGGGCGCGATCATCTGTGGAATCGGGATCCTGGACGACCGGTACGAACTCGACTCGCTCACCAAGCTCGCCGGACAGGTGCTCGCGGCCGCGATCATGGTCACCCGTGGCGGCGTCCAGCTCGCCGAGTTCTACATTCCGGGCAGCACGGTCAGCCTCGGCCAGGACCTGGCCGTCCCGCTCACCGTCGCGCTCACCGTGCTCACCATCAACGCGATCAACTTCATCGACGGCCTGGACGGGCTTGCCGCGGGCGTCACGGCGATCGGGGCCGGCGCATTCTTCGTGTACTCCTACCACCTCGCGCAGGGGAACATCCTCGACGTCGCGGCCGCTCCACTGCTGCTCACGGCCGCCCTGGTCGGCACCTGCGTGGGGTTCTTGCCGCACAACTTCTTCCCGGCCCGGATCTTCATGGGCGACTCCGGTTCGATGCTCATCGGGCTCATGCTCTCCGCGGCCGCGGCCACCGCGACGACCAGCGCCGACCCGCAGACGTTCGCCGGAGCGGCCGGGTCGATCCCGCTCGCCCTGCCACTGCTGATCCCGCTGGCCGTGCTCGTCATCCCGTTCGTCGACCTGCTGCTGGCGGTGATCCGCCGCGTCCGGCACGGCCAGTCACCGTTCGCGCCGGACAAGCGCCACCTGCACCACCGGCTGCTCGAACTGGGGCACAGCCATCGGCGCGCGGTACTGCTGCTCTACTTCTGGGCGGCGCTGCTGGCCTTCGGCGGCGTCGGCTTCGCGGTGTTCCGCGGACCCTGGGTGCTGCTGTCGATGTTGTGCGCTGGGGTGCTGCTCGCCCTGTTCGTGTCGATGGTGCCCCGGCTGCACCTGGGACGCGGGCATCCACCCGTCGTGCGGCAGGCGCCGTGACCCGGTGGGCCGGGCACCCGGCGCGCTGGCTCGTGCTGCTCGGGCTGCCGATCGCGGTGCTCGGTGGCGCCGGCTTCGCCGTGGGCCGCGACGCCAAGGCCGGCTGGAGCTTCCTCGCCGGGTTCCTCATCGCGCTCGCCGTGGTGTCCACCGGCGTGCTGATGGTCGATGTCGCCGGCCGCATCGCGCCGTCGATGGCGATGATCGCGGCCGTCTCCAACTACGTGCTCACGACCCTGGCTTTCCTGCTGCTGCTGACGGTCATCAGCCCTGCCGTGGCGGACGTCCCGGCGTTCGCGACCGGCCTCGCGGCGGCGGTCGCTCCCTACGTCGCATGGCAACTCGGCCGGGCCCGCCCGGGTCAATGACCTGACCGTCTTACTGATAAAGTTCACAGCGCGATGAGCGAGAAACCGCCACCTGCGAAGCGAGCCAAGGGCGGCGGGGATCCGTGGTCCGCCTTCGGTTATCTTGTAGCCGGAGTAGGGGTTTACGGCCTGCTCGGCTGGGGATTGGGAACGTGGCTGCACGCCAGTTACCTGACACCCATCGGCATCCTGGTCGGCGCTGGACTGGGGCTGATCCTGGTGTACTACCAGTTCGGCCGTATGCCAGACCCCGACCGTGATACCAGCACCACCCACGAAGGCAGTTCGACACCGGAAGAGCCGCCACCCGGCCAGCCGACGGAGCATCGAGGAGAGACCGAGTGACGCACGCCAGCGTGCTTGCCGCCAACCCGGGGTTCCATGCGCCGGGTCCGGTCGACTTCAAGCTGCCCGACATCCTCGGCGGCGACCAGATCCTGCTGACGAAGTCCTCGCTGCTTCTCGTGCTCGCCGCCGTGATCGTCTTCGGCGTATTCTTCGCCACCTCGCGCAAGGCAGCGGTCGTGCCGGGCAAGCTGCAGTACGCGGGCGAGTCCGCCTACTCGTGGGTGCGCGACAGCATCGGGCGCGACATCATCGGTGAGAAGGACTTCATCCGGTACGTCCCGCTGCTGGTGAGCATCTTCTTCTTCGTCCTGGTCAACAACCTCTACGAGCTCACCCCGTTCCTGCAGTTTCCGTCCTTCTCGCGGGCCTCTTTCGCCTACGGACTGACGGCCATCGTCTGGATCCTCTACAACGGCGTCGGCATGGTGCGCCACGGCCCGCTGCGCTACCTGAAGAACCAGACAGTCCCCAGCGGGGTGCCCAAAGCGGTCCTTCCGCTGCTCATCCCGCTGGAGTTCTTCTCCAACATCCTGGTCCGTCCGGTGACGCTGTCGCTGCGTCTGTTCGCGAACATGTTCGCCGGCCACCTGTTGCTGCTGCTGTTCTCCAGCGGCGCCGATTACCTACTGCTCCACGCGACCGGCCTGCTCGTCAAGCCGGCCGGCGTCGTCTCGTTCCTGATGGGCATCGCCGTCGGGTTCCTCGAGTTCATCATCGGCATTCTGCAGGCGTACGTCTTCGCGTTGCTGACCGCCACCTACATCGCAAGCTCGCTCGCCGAAGAACACTGATCCGTCACGTCACAAGCGCCCGGCGAACCTCGCCCGGACGTACACACCACCGAAAGGAAGCCTCACATGGCTGGCTCGCTCAACATGATCGGTTACGGCCTGGCGGCTGTAGGCCCCGGTATCGGCATCGGCCTGATCTTCGCGGCCTTCATCAACGGCACGGCCCGCCAGCCGGAGATGCAGAGCCGCCTGCAGCCGATCGCGATCCTCGGCTTCGCCCTCGCCGAGGCGCTCGCCATCATCGGTATCGCCCTGGCTTTCGTGCTCAAGTAGTCGACGCCCGTAGTACCCGACTGACCGAGACCGAGGTCGAAAGATGACACCGATCCACCTGGCTGGGCTTGTTGCCGAGTCGTGCACGGGCGACAACTGCGTCAAGGAGCCGAACCCGCTGGTTCCCGCCGTCGCGGAGATCATCCTCATCGCGGTGATCTTCCTGGCGCTGTGGTACCTGATCGCCAAGTTCGTCGCGCCACGCTTCGAGCAGACGTTCGCGGCGCGCCGCGACTCGATCGAGGGCGGCATCGCCCGCGCGGAGGCCGCTCAGGCCGAAGCGCAGGCCGCCCTGGCGCAGTACCAGCAGCAGCTGGCCGAGGCACGTGGCGAGGCGGCGCAGATCCGCGAGAACGCGCGCGCCGAGGCGCAGCGGATCGTCGAGGACCTGCGCGCCCAGGCGCAGGAGGAGTCCGCACGCATCGTGGCCAGGGGCGAGGAGCAACTGGCCGCCCAGCGCGGCGCGATCGTGCGCGAGCTGCGCGGTGAGATCGGCTCACTCGCCCTCGAGCTGTCGGAGAAGATCGTCGACCAGCGGCTGTCCGAGGACGCCCAGGTACGCGCGACGGTGGACGCGTTCCTGGCCGACCTCGAGCAGCGCGACGGGGCAGGGTCCGCCAGCGGGGGTCCGGACGCATGATGCGGTCCGCGAGCCGCGAGGCACTGGCGCACCTGCGCCGGCGCCGGGACGAGGCCGTCGGTGCGCGTGCCTCGGTCAAGACGCTGACCGGCCTGGCCGAGGAGCTCTACGCGGTCGCCGCCCTGCTCGTCGCGCAACCCCGGCTGCGACGCATCCTCGGTGACCCGGCCACCGCGCCGGAGGCCCGAGCTGAGTTCGTCGGTGGGCTGCTCGCGGGCAAGGTCGGCAAGACCGCGGTGACCATCACCCAAGCGGCTGTCAGTGAGCGCTGGTCCTCGCCCTGGGACCTGACCGATTCGCTCGAGGCCGCCGGCGACGACACGCTGTTCGCCGCGGCCGAGCACGACGGGATGCTGGACCGGGTCGAGGACGAGTTGTTCCGGTTCGAGCGGGTTCTGGACGCCGAGGGTGAGCTGTCCACGTTGCTGGACGAGAAGGCGGCCGACGGCGAACATCGCGTCGAGCTGCTGGACCGCGTCGTCAGCGGCAAGGTGCACCCGATCACGCTGGCGCTGCTGCAGCACGCCGTACGCAGCGATCGCAAGCGCAGCGTGGCGCTCGCGATCGACGACCTGCTCGAGGCGGCGTCCGCGCGCCAGGCGCGGTCGGTGGCTCGCGTCGTATCCGCGGTCGCGCTCAGCGAGGAGCAGCAGCAGCGGCTCACCGCAGCCTTGAGCGAGTTGTACGGCCGCGCGATCAACCTGCGCACCGCCATCGATCCGGGCGTGCTCGGTGGGCTGGTGATCCGCGTCGGCGACGAGGTCATCGACGGCAGCGTCGCCGCCCGGCTGGCACAGGCGCGCACCGCCCTCGCGGGCTGAGAACTTCACAACAACATCCGACGGAAGCAAGGACAGGTTGATGGCAGAGCTGACGATCTCCGCAGATGAGATCCGTAGCGCGATCGAGGGCTACGTCTCGTCGTACTCGCCCGAGGCGTCGCGCGAAGAAGTGGGCGTGGTCGCCGAGACGGGTGACGGCATCGCCCGCGTCGAGGGTCTGCCGAGCGCGATGACCAATGAGCTGCTGCAGTTCGAGGGCGGGACGCTCGGCATCGCACTCAACCTCGACATCCGCGACATCGGTGTCGTCATCCTCGGTGATGCCTCGGCGATCGAGGAGGGCCAGCAGGTCAAGCGCACCGGCGAGATCCTCTCCGTGCCGGTGGGCGACGCCTACCTCGGCCGCGTCGTGAACCCGCTCGGCGAGCCGATCGACGGCCACGGCGAGATCGCAGCCGAGGGCCGCCGCGCCCTGGAACTGCAGGCGCCGACGGTCGTGCAGCGCAAGGAGGTGCGCGAGCCGCTGCTGACCGGCATCAAGGCCATCGACGCGATGACGGCGATCGGTCGCGGGCAGCGTCAGCTGATCATCGGCGACCGGCAGACCGGCAAGACGACAGTGTGCCTGGACGCGATCATCAACCAGCGCGACAACTGGAAGACCGGTGACCCGGTCAAGCAGGTGCGTTGCATCTACGTCGCGATCGGGCAGAAGGGTTCGACGATCGCGGCCGCGCGGGACACCTTGGAGGAGGCCGGCGCGATGGAGTACACCACCATCGTCGCGGCGCCGGCGTCCGACTCGGCCGGCTTCAAGTACCTCGCCCCGTACACCGGCTCGGCCATCGGGCAGCACTGGATGTACGCCGGCAAGCACGTCCTGATCGTGTTCGACGACCTGTCCAAGCAGGCCGAGGCCTACCGTGCCGTATCGCTGCTGCTGCGCCGCCCACCGGGCCGCGAGGCCTACCCGGGCGACGTCTTCTACCTGCACAGCCGGCTGCTCGAGCGCTGCGCGAAGCTCTCCGACGAGCTGGGCGGCGGCTCGATGACCGGCCTGCCCGTCATCGAGACCAAGGGCAACGACGTGTCGGCGTACATCCCGACCAACGTCATCTCGATCACCGACGGCCAGTGCTTCCTGGAGACCGACCTGTTCAACGCGGGTGTGCGTCCCGCGATCAACGTCGGCATCTCGGTCTCGCGTGTCGGCGGCGCGGCGCAGCCCAAGGCAATGCGCGCCGTGTCCGGCCGGCTGCGCGTCGACCTGGCCCAGTACCGCGAGCTGGAGGCGTTCGCCGCGTTCGGCTCCGACCTGGACAAGGCCAGCCAGCAGCAGTTGGCTCGCGGCGCCCGGATGGTCGAACTGCTCAAGCAGCCGGCGTCCTCGCCGTTCCCGGTCGGGCACGAGATCGTCTCCATCTGGGCCGGCACGACCGGCAAGATGGACGACGTCGAGGTGGACGACATCCATCGCTTCGAGGCCGAACTGCTCGAGTTCGTGGCGCACCACAAGCCGGAGCTGTTCGAGACCCTGGCCAACGCCAAGGCGCTCGAGGACGACATGGTGTCCGCACTCGAGCAGGTGGTCGAGGAGTTCAAGGGCCAGTTCGAGGCATCTGCGCCGGCCCCGGCGTCGGCAGAGTAGGTAGTCGCTCGTGGGAGCCCAGCTTCGCGTCTACCGGAGCCGAATCCGTTCGGTCCAGTCGACCAAGAAGATCACCAAGGCGATGGAACTCATCGCCGCCTCGCGCCTGACCAAGGCACGTGCGCGGATGACCGCTGCTCGCCCCTACGCCGCCGAGCTCACCCGTGCGCTCGCGGCGCTCGGCAAGAACGCGTCCCTGCAGCACCCGATGCTGACCGGCGTGGAGAATCCGCGCCGGGCGGGCATCTTGCTGGTCACCAGCGATCGAGGGCTGGCCGGCGGCTACAACGCGAACGCGATCAAGCGGGCGAACGAACTGGCGCACCGGCTCGAAGGCGAGGGCAAGCAGGTCGTCCGGTACGTGATCGGCCGCAAGGGCGTGGCGTACTACCGCTTCCGGAACATCCCGGTCTCCGGGTCGTGGACCGGCTTCTCCGAGCAGCCGAACTTCGCGGACGCACGCGCGGCCACCGAGGCCGTGGTCGCGGCGCTGACCGCGACGTCGAGCAGCGAGTCGCACGGCGAGGCCGGCATCGACGAGCTGTACGTGGTGTTCACCCAGTTCAAGAACTCGGTGAGCCAGCTGCCCGTGATCGCGCTCGTCTCGCCGGTGAAGGGCGCGGGCGACGACGAGGTGGAGACCGAGAGCATCGAGGCCGACGTCGAGCACGGCCCGCAGCCCTCGTACGAGTTCGAGCCAGAACCTGCACAACTGATCGCGGCGCTGCTGCCGCGCTACATCAGCGCGCGCATCTACTCGGCGCTGCTGGAATCGGCGACCTCGGAGTCCGCCGCCCGGCGGCGTGCGATGAAGTCGGCGAGTGACAACGCGACCGAGCTCATCAGCACCTACACCCGGCTGGCCAACCAGGCGCGCCAGGCGGAGATCACCCAGGAAATCAGCGAGATCGTCGGCGGCGCCGATGCGCTCGCCGCGGCAGGAAGTGACGGACGATGACCACACTGTTCGAGAGCGAGACCAGCACGGGTACTGGCCGCAGCGCCACCGGGCGGGTCGTCCGGGTCATCGGCCCGGTCGTCGACGTCGAGTTCGGGCGCAACAGCATCCCGGAGCTGTACAACGCGATCACCACCGAGATCAGCCTCGGCGAGCTGTCCAAGACGCTCACCCTCGAGGTGGCTCAGCACATCGGCGACGACATGGTCCGTGCCATCGCCATGCAGCCCACCGACGGCCTGGTGCGCGGCGCCGAGGTCGTCGACACCGGTGCACCGATCAGCGTCCCGGTCGGCGATGTCACCAAGGGGCACGTCTTCAACGTGCTCGGCGAGTCCCTCGACGTGCCGATCAGCTCGCTGGAGGTCACCGAGCGCTGGCCGATCCACCGTGACCCGCCGGCGTTCGACGCGCTGGAGTCCAAGACCGAGATGTTCGCTACCGGTATCAAGGTCATCGACCTGCTGACGCCGTACGTGACCGGCGGCAAGATCGGCCTGTTCGGCGGGGCCGGGGTCGGCAAGACCGTGCTGATCCAGGAGATGATCTACCGCGTGGCCGAGAACTTCGGTGGCGTGTCGGTGTTCGCCGGTGTCGGCGAGCGCACCCGCGAGGGCAACGACCTCATCACCGAGATGACCGAGTCCGGCGTGCTGGAGAAGACGGCGCTCGTGTTCGGCCAGATGGACGAGCCGCCGGGCACGCGGCTGCGCGTCGCGCTGTCGGCGCTGACGATGGCCGAGTACTTCCGCGACGTGCAGAAGCAGGACGTGCTGCTGTTCATCGACAACATCTTCCGGTTCACCCAGGCCGGTTCGGAGGTGTCCACGCTGCTCGGCCGGATGCCTTCGGCGGTCGGTTACCAGCCGACCCTGGCCGACGAGATGGGTCAGCTGCAGGAGCGGATCACCTCGACGCGCGGCCACTCGATCACCTCCATGCAGGCGATCTACGTGCCCGCCGACGACATCACCGACCCGGCCCCGCACACCACGTTCGCCCACCTGGACGCGACCACCGTGCTCTCCCGGCCGATCTCGGAGAAGGGCATCTACCCGGCGGTCGACCCGCTGGACTCCACCTCGCGGATCCTGGACGCGCAGTACATCGGGCAGCAGCACTACGACGTCGCGCAGCGCACCAAGCAGATCCTGCAACGGTACAAGGAGCTGATGGACATCATCGCGATCCTCGGCATCGACGAGCTGTCCGAGGAGGACAAGGTCATCGTGGGCCGTGCGCGTCGGATCGAGCGGTTCCTGTCGCAGAACACCTTCGTGGCCGAGCAGTTCACCGGTATCCCGGGCTCGTTCGTCCCGCTCGAGGAGACGGTCGACGCGTTCAAGCGACTCACCGAGGGCGAGTTCGACAGCTACCCGGAGCAGGCGTTCTTCATGTGTGGTGGCCTCGAGGATCTCGAGCGCAAGGCCGCCGAGCTCAGGAACGCCTAGTTCGATGGCAGCCACCATGCACGTCGAGCTGGTCTCGGTCGAACGCCGGATCTGGTCCGGCGAGGCGACCGCGGTGTACGCGCGCACCCCGGAGGGCGAGCTGGGCGTGCTGCCCGGACACACCCCGTTGCTGGGCGCGCTCGAACCCGGTTGGGTCGTGCGCATCGATCGCCAGGACGAGCCGGAGCTGCGGGTCGCGGTCCACGGCGGCTTCCTGTCGGTACGCAATGACGGGGTGTCCGTGCTCGCCGAGATGGCCGAGCAAGCCTCGGACATCGACACGGCGAGGGCCCGCGAGGCACTGCAGCGGTCCGAAGCCGACACCGGGCCCGAGGGCGTGACGGCGCGAAACCGTGCCCTGGCCCGGCTGCGGGCCGCGGGCGAAGCGGTCTGAGCCGGCCGCAGGCGAGCTAGGGACGCGGCCATGCACACTGTCGACATCGTCGCGTTGTGCGTGGCCGCCGCCCTGATCGTGGGCTGTCTGCTGGTCCTGGCGCGGCAGCGCTACATGTTGCGCGTCGCCGGGGCGATCCCGCTCGCGGTGCACAACGGCAAGCGCTGGCTGTACGGCGTGGCCCGGTACGTCGGCGGCGAGCTGCGCTGGTACCGCTCGCTGGGGCTGGCGACCCGGCCGTCCCGGGTGTTCCGGCGCGGCGAGTTGCGCATCGTCGGCCATCGCCGCCCCTCCGGCGCGGAGCTGAGCGCGCTGCCGGCGGCGGCGGTGATCGTCGACTGCCAGGTTGCGGGTGCGCAGGCGTTGCTCGCGCTGGGCGAGGGCGCCTTCACCGGGTTCATCTCCTGGATCGAGGCGTCCTCCCCGGCGGCCTGACCCGATCGTGCAACCCGCTGCGCCCGGGCGGCGCCCGGTCGCACGATCGGGTCAGGTGAGCGCCCAGAGGATCGAGGTGAACCCGAACGCGATCAGCGAGATCAGCGTCTCCATCGCCGACCAGGTCTTGAACGTCTGGCCGACGGACAGCTTGAACATCTGGTTGACCAGCCAGAACCCGGCGTCGTTGACATGGCTCAGGAACAGCGAACCGGCGCCGACGGCGAGTGCCACCAGGGCGAGGTGGCTCGATGGCAGCCCGCCCACGAGCGGCGCCACGATGCCGGCCGCTGTGGTGGTGGCCACCGTCGCGGAGCCGGTTGCCAGCCGGATCGCCACCGCGATCAGGTAGGCGATCAGCAGCACCGACAGGCCGGAGCCGTTCGCCGCCTTGGCCACCGAGTCGCCCACCCCGGCGCCGATCAGGGTCTGCTTGAACCCGCCGCCGGCGCCGACGATCAGGATGATCCCGGCGATCGGGCCGAGGCTGTCGCCGACGCGCGCATTGATCGCCTTGCTGTCGAAGCCGACCGCGTAGCCGAAGGTGAACATCGCGAGCAGCACGGCGAGGAACATCGCGACGAGCGGTTCGCCGATGAAGTCCAGCACGTGCGCGGTCAGCGGCGGATGGTCCTGGCCGTGCCAGATGATGTCGCCCGCGGCCTTGAGCAGCATAAGTACGACGGGGAACAAGATGGTGGCGAGCGTGACCGCGAACGACGGCGGCCGCGTGACGTCATCGGAGGCCGCCCGCTCGCTGGTGGTGTCCACCCCGCCACCGCTGGCCGGTGGCCCCACGGGGACCCAGCGCGCCGCGAACAGCGAGAACAGCGGCCCGCAGATCGCGACCGTCGGGATGGCGACCAGGATGCCGAATGCGAGCGTGACGCCCAGCTGCGCGTGCAGGAAGTCGATCGCGATCAGCGGCCCCGGGTGCGGTGGGATCAGGCCGTGCAGCACCGACAGGCCGGCCAACGCCGGGATCGCGATACGCATCAACGGCAGCTCGGACTTCTTGGCCACCAGCACGATGACCGGCAGCAACAGCACCAGCCCGATCTCGAAGAACATCGGCAGGCCGATGATCATCGCGACGAGCGCCATCGCCCACGGCACCATCCGCTTACCCGAACGGCTCACCAGGGTGTCGACGATCCGATCGGCGCCGCCGGATTCGGCAAGCAGCTTGCCGAGCATCGCGCCGAGCGCGATGAGCAGGCCGACCTCCTTGAGGGTGTCGCCTACGCCCTTCTCGAAGTTGGTGATCACGTCGCCCACCCCGACGCCGGACGCGATACCGACGAGTGCCGAGCCCAGCACCAGGGCGAGGAACGGGTGCATCTTCGCGGCGGTGATCAGGATGACGATCAGCGCGATTCCGGCCACAGCCGCGCCCATCAGCCTGGTGTCGTGTGCCACCCACGGTTCGCTCTTGGCCGCGAGCTCGAGGGCCACCGGCATGAGGCCTCCTAACGGGGCCTGGCGCGCAGCCCCAAGGTCGAGATGATGCCGTCGGCCAGCGTCGCCGGCGGTGCGCCGATATCGACCGTAACGGACTTCTCGTCCGATTCGGGCACCTGCAGGTCCGCGAACTGCGTGTCGAGCAGCGTCGGCGGCATGAAGTGGCCCTGCCGCGCAGCCAGCCTGCGGCCGATCAGTTCGGGCGTCCCGCGCAGGTAGACGAACACCACCGCGTCGCGGCGCAGCACGTCACGGTAGCTGCGCTTGAGCGCCGAGCAGGTCACCAGGGCGGGGGAGCCGGCCACTATGTTGCCGTCGATCCACTCGGCGATCTTGGCCAGCCAGGGCCAGCGGTCCTCGTCGGTCAACGGATGACCGGCGTGCATCTTGGCGACGTTCGCGGCCGGGTGCAGGTCGTCGCCCTCCTCGAACGGCCAGTTGAGCCGGCCGGCCAGCAGCGCGGCGACGGTCGACTTGCCGCACCCGGACACGCCCATCAGCAGCAGGACGGGGGAGGCACCGACGCCCGCCGGTGCACTCACCTCTGCCCGCCCGGGATCCACTTCACGTCACCGTCGGGGTTCGCCACGCGGGACAGGATGAACAGCAGGTCCGAGAGCCGGTTCAGGTAGAGCAGCGCCTCGCGGTTGGTGTGCTCCGGATCGGCCTCGTAGAGCGCCCAGGCGCTGCGTTCGGCACGGCGGGCCAGGGTGCGCGCCTGGTGCAGCAGGGCCGCGCCCGGCGTGCCGCCCGGCAGGATGAAGCTGTTCAGTTTGGCCAGGTCGGCATTGAACTCGTCGCACCAGCCCTCCAGCCGGGCGACGTAGGCCGGTTCCACGCGCAGTGGCGGGTACTTCGGGTCCGGCACGACCGGCGTGCACAGGTCGGCGCCGACGTCGAACAGGTCGTTCTGGATGGTGCCCAGCACCGTCGCGACCGCGTCGGGCAGCTGGCCGAGCGCCAGCGCAACCCCGATCGCGGCGTTCGTCTCGTCGCAGTCGGCATACGCACCGACACGCGGATCGGTCTTGCGCACGCGGGACATGTCGCCGAGCGCGGTGGTGCCGTTGTCGCCGGTCTTGGTGTAGATGCGGGTCAGGTGCACGGCCATGCTGCGCACCCTATCCGGAGCAACACCGTGCGCGGGCTAGCCTGGTTCGGTGCAGGTACTGAGAGTGGCCGGGGGTGCGCGCCTGGCGGGATCGGTCGAGGTCGTGGGCGCCAAGAACAGCGTCCTCAAGCTGATGGCTGCCGCGCTGCTGGCTCCCGGAAGTACCACGCTCGGCAACCTGCCGGCGATCTCGGACGTCGCGATCATGCACCAGTTGCTCGGGCGGCTCGGCTGCGAGGTGAACACGAGCGGCACCGGAGCCACGGACGAGGTGTGCATCACCGTCCCGGACCACCCGCAGTGGGAAGCGCCGTACGATCTGGTCCGCAAGATCCGCGGCTCGATCTGCGTGCTCGGCCCGCTGCTCGCGCGCACCGGGAAGGCGAAGGTGGCCCTTCCCGGCGGCGACGCGATCGGATCACGTCCGCTGGACATGCACTTCGCCGGGATCGAGCGGATGGGCGCCGAAGTGCGGGTCGAGCACGGCTACGTGGTCGCCGAGGCGCCCGACCTGCGCGGGGCGTCCATCTGGCTCGACTTCCCCAGCGTGGGCGCCACCGAGAACATCCTCACCGCGGCAGTGCTCGCCAAGGGCACCACGGTGATCGACAACGCCGCGCGTGAGCCGGAGATCGTCGACCTGTGCCAGATGCTGGTGTCGATGGGCGCGCAGATCGGCGGCATCGGCTCGTCCACGCTGGAGATCACCGGGGTCGACGGCCTGAAGCCGACGACGCACCGGGCGGTCGCGGACCGGATCGTGGCGGGGACGTGGGCCATGGCTGCGGTGGCGACCCGCGGTGACATCACGGTGCGCGGCGCGCATCCTGAGCATCTTGAGATCGCGCTGGACAAGCTGGCGCGGGCCGGCGCCGAGGTCGAGGCGCTGCCCGGCGTCGGGTTCCGCGTGGCGATCGCCGAACGTCCGCGCAGCTTCGACGTCGTCACGCTTCCCTACCCAGGACTGGCGACCGACCTGCAGCCGCAGGCCATCGCGCTGTTGTCGGTTGCCGACGGCACCGCGATGATCACCGAGAACCTGTTCGAGGCGCGGTTCATGTTCTGCGACGAGATCGCCCGGATGGGGGCGGACGTGCGCACGGACGGGCACCACGCGGTGGTGCGCGGCCGCGAGCAGCTCTCCGGAGCGCCGGTGCGGGCGACCGACATCCGCGCCGGCGTAGGGCTGGTCATCGCCGGCCTGGTCGCCGAGGGCGTCACCGAGGTGGCCGAGGTGCACCACATCGACCGTGGCTACGTCCGCTTCGAGGAGCAGCTACGCGCGCTCGGTGCCGACGTGCAGCGTGTCGAATCCGACACCTTCGGCGGCTAGCGCCGACGATCAGCCAGCTTCCGGCACGGCCCGCTTGGCGCGGTAGTCGTGCAGGGCGCGGATGCCCGACAGCGCGACGAAGTACGCGCTGCCGAGGTGCAGCAGGATGCGCACGTAATGCGGGTGCCCGGGGTAGGCGAAGGTGCCCGCGACGATGCCACCGATCCAGACCGTGGCGCCCACCGCGGTGAACGGCCGCAGGTAACGCGCCCGGGCGATGTGCGGGAACGGCATGTTCGTCAGCGAGAGCACCGACAGCACGAGGGTGAGGACGGCGCCGACGGAGGTGCGGGCGTCCATCAGGAACAGCAGCGGCGCGACGATGTTCCAGGCCGCGGGGAAGCCGCGGAACCAGAAGTCGTCGGTCATCATGTCCTTGCGGGCGAACCAGATCGCCGAGGTGAAGACCATCACGCAGAGCACGGCCACGCCGAAGTTGTTCTGCGGGACGACCTTGAACTCCCACATGAACGCGGCCGGCACCACCACGCAGGCCACGTAGTCGATGATCAGGTCGAGCATGAACCCGTCGATGCGCGGCACCCGCCGCTCGACCTCCAGCGCGCGGGCGATCGGGCCGTCGACGCCGTCGATCAGCAGCGTGACGAGCAGCCAGATGATGGCCCGCTCGGGGCGGCCGGTGAGCACGTCGCGCAGCGCGAGCATGCAGGCGACGATCCCCAGCGTCGTGAACACATGCACGGCCCACGCCTGGCGTACCTGCGTGCGGCTGCACTCGGCCGCCTCGCGCGAGGCCGGATTGGTATTCACACGCGCACTTTATGTCCGCGCGGCACGGCGGGGAAATCGGGTGCCCCGATTTGCCAGCGGGCGCGTTGCGAGGTCCGCCACATCGGTTGCCCGACGCCTAGGTTCGCGCCGCGCGCGGAAATAGACTGCACAGATTCCCGGGAAGCTTGCGAGGTACGCACATGCCCTACCCGAGCGACGACAAGCGCGACCGGCCCTGGTTGATGCGGACCTACGCGGGGCACTCCTCACCCGCCGAATCCAATGCGCTGTACCGCCGGAACCTGGCGAAGGGCCAGACCGGACTGTCCGTCGCGTTCGACCTGCCCACGCAGACCGGGTACGACCCGGATGCCGAACTGGCCCGTGGCGAGGTGGGCAAGGTCGGCGTCCCGGTCGCGCACATCGGTGACGTGCGCGCCCTGTTCGACGGCATCCCGCTCGAGAAGATGAACACCTCGATGACGATCAACGCGCCGGCGATGTACCTGCTCGCGCTGTACCTGAGCGTTGCCGACGAGCATGCCGAGGCCGCCGGGCTGGACAAGGCCGCGCTACGGGCCGAACTCGCCGGCACGACGCAGAACGACATCATCAAGGAGTACCTCTCGCGCGGGACCTACGTGTTCCCGCCCGCGCCGTCGCTGCGGCTGATCACCGACATGATCGCGTACACGGTGGCCGAGGTGCCCAAGTGGAACCCGATCAACGTGTGCAGCTACCACCTGCAGGAGGCCGGGGCCACCCCGGTGCAGGAGGTCGCGTTCGCGATGTGCACCGCCATCGCCGTGCTCGACGCCGTGCGCGAGTCCGGACAGGTGCCCGAGGACAAGTTCGGCGACGTCGTTGCCCGCATCTCGTTCTTCGTCAACGCCGGCGTGCGATTCGTCGAGGAGCTGTGCAAGCTGCGCGCCTTCGGCCAGCTCTGGGACGAGATCACGCTGGAGCGGTACGGCGTGCAGGACCCCAAGCAACGGCGCTTCCGGTACGGAGTGCAGGTGAACTCGCTCGGGCTGACCGAGGCGCAGCCGGAGAACAACGTCTACCGCATCCTGCTGGAGATGCTGGCGGTCACGGCCTCGCGTGACGCGCGCGCCCGCGCCGTCCAGTTGCCGGCCTGGAACGAGGCGCTCGGCCTGCCGCGAGCGTGGGACCAGCAGTGGTCGCTGCGGATGCAACAGGTGCTCGCGTTCGAGTCGGACCTGCTCGAGTACGACGACCTGTTCGCGGGATCCACAGTGGTCGAGGCCAAGGTCGAGCAGATCAAGCAGGGCGCTCGAGCCGAGATAGCACACATCCTCGAGCTCGGCGGCGCGGTGGCCGCGGTCGAGTCCGGTTACCTGAAGTCCGCGCTCGTCTCGTCCCTCGCGCGTCGGCGCCGGCGCATCGAGTCCGGCGAGGACGTCGTCGTGGGCGTCAACAAGTTCACCGAGACCGAGCCGAACCCGCTCGTCGCCGGCGCCGACGGCGGCATCCTCACCGTCGATCCGGCGGTCGAGGAGGCCGCGAAGGCGGCGATCCGCGAGTGGCGGGCGGGGCGCGACAACGCCGCCGTCGAGGACGCCTTGACCGGCCTGCGGGACGCCGCGAAGACGGATCGGAACCTGATGGAGCCCTCGCTGCAGTGCGCCCGGGTGGGTGTCACGGTCGGCGAGTGGGCCGGCGTGCTGCGCGAGGTGTTCGGCGAGTACCGGCCGCCGACCGGGGTCGCCGGAGCGAGCGGCGGCGGCAACGAGTCAGAGCTGTCCGCCGTGCGCGCCCGGGTACGGGCGCTGGGCGAGGCGCTCGGTCGGCCGCTGAAGTTCCTGGTCGGCAAGCCCGGCCTGGACGGCCACTCCAACGGTGCGGAACAGATCGCGGTCCGCGCACGCGATGCCGGCTTCGAGGTCGTCTACTCCGGCATCCGGCTCACGCCCGGGCAGATCGTTGCCGCGGCGGTGCAGGAGGACGTCGACGTCGTCGGCCTGTCCGTGCTGTCCGGCTCGCACCTGTCCGTGGTCCCCGAGGTGCTCGAGGGGCTTCGTTCGGCCGGGCTGGACGACGTGCCGGTGGTCGTGGGCGGCATCATTCCCGAGGCCGACGCCGCAACCCTACGAGCCGCAGGCGTGGCCCGCGTGTTCACGCCCAAGGACTTCGCAATCACCGACGTGCTCGGCGAGATCGTCGAGGCGATCGAACAGGCCCGCGCGTAACGCGACTCACGCCCGGATCGGGACCTTCGTCACTGACGGCAGGCACGGCCCGCCACGTTGACTGTGCCGCGTGAGATCCACTCGGTCCGGGTCACGCGTGCCGGTCGCCGCCGGTGTGCTGCTCGGCGTCGCGATCCTGGTCGCCGCGGTGCTCTACGCGAACAGCGGCACGCAACCGCACGCGCGCGTCGCGGCCGGCCCGGCGGGTACGGTAACGGTCTGGCTCACCGAGATGCGCGTGACGCCGAACAGCATCACGGTGACCAAGGGGCAGCACGTGGTGCTGCGAGTGGTCAACGAAGGCACGATGCGCCACGATCTGCGGCTGTCCGACGGCAAGCAGACGGCGCTGCTGGCCCCCGGGAGCAGCGCAGTGCTCGACGTGGGCACGGTCACCGCGCCGCTGTCCGGCTGGTGCACGGTCGCCGGGCACCGGATGGCCGGCATGACCATGGCGATCACGGTGGGGCCGCAGGCCGAGCACCGGACGGGGGACGGCGCCGCCGCGGGCAAGGACGCCGTGTCGCCGGATCTGGCAGCCGCGCCCGGCGCCGGCTGGCATGCGCCCGAGGCCGCCCTGGAACCTGTGCCGCCGGGCACCGTGCACCGGCTGAGCTGGCGCATGCGCGACGTGGTGAGCGAGGTGGCACCCGGCGTGCGTCAGCAGGTCTGGACGTTCGACGGCGGCGTGCCCGGCCCGGTGCTGCACGGCAGGGTCGGCGACACGTTCGTGATCACCGTACGCAACGACACGGCGATGACGCACAACCTCGACCTGCACGTCGAGTCCGGGCCGCCCGCGGACGTCATGACACCCGTCGCGCCGGGAGGCACGCACACCTACCGGTTCCGCGCGCGCTACGCCGGTGCCTGGTTGTACCACTGCGGCACCATGCCGATGCTGCAGCACATGGCCAACGGGATGTACGGCGCACTGATCGTCGACCCGCCGAACCTGGCAGCGGTGGCCGGCCAGTACGTGCTCGTCGGGTCCGAACTCTTCTTCGGGCCGGACGGTGCCAGCGGGGACTACGCGAAGATGCGCGCGGACCGGCCCGACGCGGTGGTGTTCAACGGCTACCCGTTCGCCTACCAGCACCAGCCGTTGACGGCTCCGGTGGGTGAGCGGATCCGGATCTGGGTCGTGGCGGCCGGGCCCGATCGCGGGCTGGCCTTTCACGTCGTCGGTGCGCCGTTCACCGCCGCCTACCTCGGCGGGGCGTACCTGGTACGCCCCGGCGAACCCGCCCGGGGCGCCGCGCAGACGCTGACGGTCGCGCCCGGAGACGGCGGGTTCGTCGAGTTCACGCTCGATCGGGCCGGGACGTACCCGTTCCTGTCGCACGACATGGCCGATGCCGAACTGGGCGCGAGCGGCTCGATCACGGCGACGGACTGACCCGATGGTGAGCTGGTGGTCACTGCTGCGCTTCGTCCACGTGCTCTCGGCGGCGGTCTGGGTGGGCGGCCAGCTGACGCTGAGCCTGCTCATGTTGCCGCTGCTGCGCCGCCGGCTGCCCGCCGAGGTGCGCACCGCGGTGCTGAGTTCGCTCGGCAAGACGTTCGGCATCTACACGGTGGCGGTCTTCCTGCCACTGCAGATCGGCAGCGGGATCTGGCTGGCGAGCTATCACCACGTCACGCTCGCCAGCCTGGGGGAGCCGGGCTACGGACGTACCCTGCTGACCAAGCTGATCGTGTTCGCCGTGGTGATGTTGCTGTCCGGCCTGCACGGTTGGGCACACGGCTCCGGGCGGCTCGGCGTGGCACGGGCGCTCGCGCTGGGTTCGCTGCTCGGCTCGTGCGTGATCGTCCTGCTCGCGACCGCGCTCGTCGGCGGGTGAGCGCCCCGGCCGTTACGGGTTGAACGTCTCGGGGTTCGGCCCGGTGCGCCCGTCCCGGTCCAGCCCGCTGATGGCGACCACGTCGTCGGGGTCGAGTTCGACGTCGAACACCGCGAAGTTCTCCCGGATGCGGGCCGGGGTGACCGACTTCGGGATCACCACGTTGCCGAGCTGCAGGTGCCAGGCGAGGATCACCTGAGCCGGTGTCTTGCCGTACTTCTCGGCAAGTGACGTGATCACCGGGTCGGCGAGAACATCGCCGCCGGATGCGAGCGGTGACCAGGCTTCGGTCGCGATCCGGTGCCTGGTGTCGAACTCGCGCAGCGGCTGCTGGGTCAGGTACGGGTGCAGTTCGATCTGGTTGACGGCGGGCACCGTCCCGGACTCGTCGATCACCCGTTGCAGGTGCGGCGCGTGGAAGTTGGACACGCCGATCGCGCGCACCACGCCGTCGGCCAGCAGCGTCTCGAATGCCTGCCACGTCTCGACGTAGCGATCCTGCGCCGGCAGCGGCCAGTGGATCAGGTACAGGTCGACATAGTCGAGGCCGAGGTTCTTGCGGCTCTGCTCGAACGCGCGCAGCGTTGCCTCGCGGCCGTGCCCGTCGTTGTTCAGCTTGGTGGTGACGAACAGTTCGTCGCGGGCGATCCCGGACGCGGCGATCGCCTTGCCGACACCGGATTCGTTCCGGTACATGGCCGCGGTGTCGATCGAGCGGTAGCCCGTCGCGAGCGCCGTCGCGACGGCCGGCGTGGCCTCGTCGTCGGGCACCTGCCAGACCCCAAAACCCAGCTGCGGCATGACCACGCGGTTGTTGAGCGTGACTGTCGGCTGTTCGGGCATGGTGCATGACCTCCTGGTGTCGGGATACCTCGGCTACTACCCGTGCTACTACCCGCGGCGGCCCGCAAACATTCCCGGGCCCGCGCGAAGGTAGCCTCGCGGACTGTGCGCCTCGTCATCGCCCGCTGCAGTGTCGATTATGTCGGCCGGCTCACCGCCCACCTGCCGCTGGCCACCCGGCTGCTGCTGGTGAAGGCGGACGGTTCGGTGCTGGTGCACTCCGACGGCGGCTCCTACAAGCCGCTGAACTGGATGAGCCCGCCGTGCACGCTCGTCGAGGCGGACGGCAGCTGGACCGTGACGAACAAGGCCGGCGAGCAGCTCATCGTCACCATCGAGGCGATCGAGCACGACTCGGCGCACGAACTCGGGGTCGATCCCGGGCTGGTCAAGGACGGCGTCGAGGCGCACCTGCAGAAGCTGCTCGCCGAGCACATCCACACCCTCGGCGAGGGATACCGCCTGGTGCGCCGCGAGTTCCCGACCGCGATCGGGCCGGTGGACATCATGTGCCGCGATGCGGCCGGTGTCGCGGTCGCCGTCGAGATCAAGCGCCGGGGCGAGATCGACGGCGTCGAACAGCTTTCCAGATACTTGTCATTACTGAACCGCGATCCTCTGCTGGCGCCCGTCCGAGGCGTCTTCGCAGCCCAGGAGATCAAGCCGCAGGCACGGACCCTCGCGGAAGACCGTGGCATCCGGTGCGTCGTGCTCGACTACGACGCGCTCCGCGGGATCGACGACCCGTCACTTCGGCTGTTCTAGGCTCCGCGGCCGCGGCGAGGGGGCCTCGACCGCCGCCCTCGCGTCGGCAGGCCGCCATGATCAACGACGGGTTGTGGTCGCATTGCCGCCACAAGTCTGTCTTGATCAAGGAAACCTGGCGGATCAAGGGAATCGGTTGATCAAGGAAATCGCAGCTGGGCGCGATTGCCGGATCCGGTCCGCACCGCCCGGCGGTGACGTGAGCCTCAGTGCGCTCCCGCCACGCCGGACGGGCAGACTAGGGTTCGGCGATTGGCACCTTTCGCAGGTTGCCGGCATTCGGTAGGAGGACGGCTTCATGGCACGGGAGTTCCAGCAGGTCGGCGTCGTCGGGCTCGGCACCATGGGTGCCGGCATCGCGGAGGTGTTCGCGCGCAACGGGCTGTCCGTCGTCGCGGTCGAGGCGGACGAGCGAGCTGTCGAGCGGGGTCGGGGCCACCTGGAGAACTCGGCCGGCCGCGCACTGGCGCGCGGCAAGCTCACGCAGCCAGAGCACGACGCGCTCCTCGCCCAGGTCACCTACGCCACCGACCTCAATGCGCTCGCCGACGTCGACCTCGTCGTCGAGGCCGTGCCGGAGCACCTCGAGCTCAAGCGCGCGATCTTCACCCAGTTGGACAAGATCTGTAAGCCGGACGCGATCCTTGCAACGAACACCTCGTCGCTGTCGGTCACCGAGATCGCAGTGGCCACCGGACGGCCCGGCAAGGTCGTCGGCATGCACTTCTTCAACCCGGCGCCGGTCATGAAGCTGGTCGAGGTGATCCGCAGCGTGGTCACCGAGCAGGACGTGGTCGACGACGTCGAGGCGTTCGCGCAGAAGCTCGGCAAGGTCGACGTCACGATCGGCGACCGCGCCGGCTTCATCGCGAACGCCCTGCTGTTCGGCTACCTCAATCACGCGGCGTCCATGTACGAATCCCGATACGCCAGCCGCGAGGACATCGACGCCGCCATGAAGCTGGGTTGCGGCCTGCCGATGGGCCCGCTCGCGCTGCTCGACCTGATCGGGCTCGACACCGCCTACGAGATCCTCGACACGATGTACAAGCAGGGCCGCGACCGCCTGCACGCGCCCACGCCCATCTTCAAGCAGATGATCACGGCGGGCCTGTTGGGCCGCAAGAGCGGCCGCGGGTTCTACAGCTACGACGCGGCCGGCTCGCCCAACGTCGTGGCCGACGCACAGACGCCGTCGCCGGACGCCGTTCCGGCCGGTGCGCGCGAGGTCACCAAGGTAGGCATCGTCGGCTCCGGGACGATGGCGACCGGGATCATCGAGGTGTTCGCCAAGGCCGGCTACCAGGTCACCTTCGTGGCGCGCAGCGAGGACAAGTGCGCGAGCGTGCTCAAGTCCGTCACCCGTTCCCTGGAGAAGGCCGTGCAGCGCGGCAAGCTCGCCGAGGCCGACCGCGACGCGACGCTGAGCCGGATCACCGCGACGTCCCGGCTGGACGACCTCGCTCCGATGCAACTCGTGGTCGAGGCCGTGGTCGAGGACCTGACCGTCAAGCAGGCGCTGTTCTCGAACCTGGACGAGATCTGCGCGCCCGGCACGGTGCTGGCCACCACGACGTCCAGCCTGCCGGTGATCGAGTGCGCGATGGCCACGTCCCGACCGTCCGACGTGATCGGTATGCACTTCTTCAACCCGGCCGCGATCATGAAACTGGTGGAGGTCGTATCGACGGTCGCAACGGCGCCCGACGTCGAGGCGACCGTGCTCGGTGTCAGCAACAAGCTCGGCAAGCACGCGGTACGTTGCGGCGACCGCGCGGGGTTCATCGTCAACGCGCTGCTGTTCCCGTACCTCAATGACGCCATCAAGATGCTCGAGGCGCACTACGCGACCGCCGACGACATCGACTCGGCGATGAAGGTCGGCTGCGGCTACCCGATGGGGCCGTTCGAACTGCTGGACGTCGTCGGCAACGACGTCTCGCTGGCGATCGAGCGCGAGCTGTACCTGGAGTTCCGCGAGCCGGGCTTCGCACCCGCGCCGCTGCTGGAGCAGCTCGTCACCGCCGGCCGGCTGGGCCGCAAGACCGGCAAGGGCTTCCGGGACTACTCCTAGAGATCGCGTCCTAGAGATCGCGTCCTAGAGATCGCGTCCTAGAGATCGCGCGATCGGAGCCCAGCGTCGCGCGCGAAGCCCGTTGAGTGGCGGGTTATGCGTTGAGTGGCGGCTTAGAGGCCGCCACTCAACCGGAAAGTCGCCACTCAACGGGGGTGGTGCGAGCCGGGGTCAGGGGACGGGCGGGGGTCAGGGGACGGGCGGGGGGTCCGTGCGCGCTGCGTCCAGGGCGGTGCCCAGGTCGGCGTGCAGGGTGCGCAGCGTGGCATGCACCTGCTCGCGGTGGGCCTGCAGCCGCTGCACCTCCGCGTGCGCGGCGTCCACCAGCGCGCGTGCCTGCGCGTGCGCCTCGCTGACGATCCGCTCCGCCTCGGCGTGCGCCTGCACCCGCTCCTGCTCGATCGCCTCGTTCTCGTGCGTGCGGCGCGCGCGCAGCGTGATCTCGAAGTCCTCGTCCGCCTGGCTGCGCGCCGCCGCGGACGCCGCGTCCAGCCTGTTCCGCTCGGCCTCGTGCTCGGCGTCCAGCCTGGTGCGCTCGGCCTCGGCCTGACGGCTGAGCTGGTCCTCGTCGGCGCGGGCCCGTGCGGTGCTCGCGGCCAGCTGGGCCTCGACCTCGGTGCGCCGCTGCTCGGCCTCGGCCAGCCGCCGCCGGAACGTCTCGTCGGCCTCGGCGAGGCGCTGGGTGGCCTGCGCGAGGATCCGCTCGGACTCGGCGTGTGCCGCGGCCCGGGTGCGCGCCGCGCCGTCGGACGCGCCGTTGCGCAACTGCTCGGCCTGCGCCTCGCTCTCGGTCCGGATCCGCACCGCCTCGGCCTGCGCGGTCTCGACCATCTGGCGCACCCGGGCGTCGACGTTCTCCGGCGTGATGGTTTCGGTCGCCGCGCGCAGCTGCCGGCGCAGCGACTCGATCTGTGCCCCCGCGCTCGCCAACTGGGCCGCCATGTCGGCACTGCGTGCGGTCGCCGAGTCACGCTCGGCCAGCGACGCGCGCAGCTCCTCCTCCAGTTGGGCGAGGAACTGGTCGACCTGCGCGCGGTCGTAGCCGCGCATCGCGGGATCGAACCCGCGATGCGCATCGGTCAGGATGGGCAGGACGTCCGAGGCTTGGTCCGGGCTCATGACGACAATCTTCGCACTTCGTCTGCGCCCGCCCCAAGCGCTTCGCCGCTCAGCGGCCGCGGAACCGGTTGATCTGGTCCAGGTGCTCGGCGCGCAGGTGCTCGTCGCGCACACCCAGCCCCTCCTGCGGGGCCAGGCATAGCACGGCGACCTTGCCCTGGTGCAGGTTGCGGTGCACGTCGTAGGTGGCCTGCCCGGTCTCCTCCAGCGTGTACACCCGCGACACGGTGGGGTGGATGGCCCCCTTGGCGATGAGCCGGTTGGCCTCCCACGACTCGCGGTAGTTCGCGAAGTGCGAGCCGATGATGCGCTTGAGGTTCATCCACAGATACCGGTTGTCGTACTCGTGCATGAACCCGGAGGTCGCCGCGCAGGTCACGATCGTGCCGCCGCGTCTGGCCACGTACACCGAGGCGCCGAAGGTCTCGCGGCCCGGATGCTCGAAGACGATGTCCGGGTCGTCGCCGCCGGTCAGCTCACGGATCTTCGCCCCGAACCGCTTCCATTCGCGCGGGTCCTGGGTCTGCTCGTCCGACCAGAAGTGGTAGTCCTCGGCGGTCCGGTCGATGATCAGCTCCGCCCCCATCCGCCGGCACAGATCGGCCTTCTCCGGCGAGGACACCACGCACACCGGGATCGCGCCGCCGTTGAGCGCGAACTGCGTCGCGTAGCCGCCCAGGCCGCCGGACGCGCCCCAGATCAGCACGACGTCGCCCTGCTTCATGGCCGCGCCGTTGTGGCTGACCAGCTGCCGGTAGGCGGTCGAGTTCACCAGCCCGGGGGAGGCGGCCTCCTCCCAGCTCAGATGGGCCGGCTTGGGCATGAGCTGGTTCGACTTCACCAGCGCGAGCTCGGCCAGCCCGCCGAAGTTCGTCTCGAAGCCCCAGATGCGCTGCTGCGGGTCCATCATCGTGTCGTCGTGGCCCTGCGGGTCCTCCAGTTCGACCGACAGGCAGTGCGCGACGACCTCGTCCCCGGCCTTCCAGCGGGTGACGCCCGCTCCCACCCGCAGCACCACGCCGGCCAGGTCCGAACCCACGACGTGATACGGCTGGTCGTGCTTGCGCGCCAACTCGGACGACCGGCCGTAGCGCTTGAGGAAGTCGAAGGTGGACACCGGCTCGAAGATCGACGTCCAGACGGTGTTGTAGTTGATCGCGCTCGCCATCACCGCGACCAGCGCCTCGCCGGGACCGAGTTCCGGGGTCGGGGTGTCCTGCACGTGCAGGCTCTTGCGCGGGTCCTTGTCCTTGCTCGCCAGGCCTTCGAACATGCCGACCTCGTCGGCGAGCACGGCCACCCCGCGGTAGTGCTCCGGGACGGGCAGTTCGGCGAGCGCGGCGAGGTCGTCGTTCAGGATCGCGTTACGGATGTCGTCCACGGGAGGGCCTCCACGAAAGGGTGGGTGGTCGGGCGTGCGGCAGATGTTACTAGCCGGTAATTTAGCTCACTGCGCGGCTGACGGCTCGACGAGTTCGACGAGCACCCCGCCGGCGTCCTTGGGATGGATGAAGTTCACCCGGCTGTCCGCGGTGCCGCGGCGCGGCTCGTCGTACAGCAGCCGAAGCCCCTTGTCACGCAGTGTCCGGCACACCGCGTCCAGGTTCTCGACGGTGTAGGCGACCTGCTGCACGCCCGGCCCGTTGCGTCCGATGAACTTGGCGATCGTCGACTCCTCGGTGAGCGGGGCGAGCAGTTGGACCTGCGTCGTGCCGTCGCCGACAGCGAGCATCGCCTCGCGGACGCCCTGCTCCTCGTTGACCTCCTCGTGCACGCTCTGCACCCCGAACGTGTCGGCGTAGAAGGCGATTGCGGCGTCCAGGTCGGGCACGGCGATGCCGACGTGGTCGATCTTCGTGAACAGACTGGTCATGGCCATCTGCCAATCGTGGCAACTGAGACCGCTTCCGGCGACCCGGGCGTGCCGATGTTCACATTCGCCTTGCCCGCGCGGCTGGTTACAGTGGGCTGTTAGCCGAACTGCGCGGTCGGGGTGTCGGCGACGCCTGGCGCCCGGCCCAACGAGGAGGAACGCCATGGCTGGATCGGTCATCGTCGGCGGTGCACGCACGCCCATGGGGCGCCTGCTCGGATCGCTCAAGAGCCTCTCGGGCGCGGACCTCGGCGCCGTGGCGATCAAGGCAGCGCTCGAGCGTGCCGGTGTCGCGGCCGACCAGGTGCAGTACGTGATCATGGGGCAGGTGCTGCAGGCGGGCGCCGGTCAGATCCCGGCGCGCCAGGCCGCGCACAAGGCGGGGATCCCGCTGAACGTGCCGGCGCTGACCATCAACAAGGTGTGCCTGTCCGGGCTGGACGCGATCGCACTCGCCGACCAGTTGATCCGCGCCGGCGAGTTCGACATCATCGTCGCCGGCGGCCAGGAGTCGATGACCAACGCGCCGCACCTGCTGCCCAAGTCGCGTGAAGGCTTCAAGTACGGCTCGATCGAGATGCTCGACGCGATGGCCTTCGACGGGCTGACCGACATCTTCGAGAACATCCCGATGGGCGAGTCGACCGACAACGTCAACAAGCGGCTCTCGCTCACCCGTGAGGAGCAGGACGAGTTCTCCGCCCGTTCGCACCAGCGTGCCGCGCTCGCCCAGAAGAACGGCGTGTTCGACGAGGAGATCACGCCGGTGCTGATCCCGCAGCGCAAGGGCGACCCGATCGAGTTCCGGGAGGACGAGGGCATCCGCGGCGACACCACGGTCGAATCGCTGGCCAAGCTGCGTCCGGCATTCACGAAGGACGGGACGATCACGGCGGGGTCGTCCTCGCAGATCTCTGACGGCGCGTGCGCGGTCGTGGTGATGAGCAGGGCGAAGGCCGAGGAGCTGGGGTTGAGCTGGCTGGCCGAGGTCGGTGCGCACGGCAACGTCGCCGGCCCGGATAACTCGCTGCAGTCGCAGCCGTCCAACGCGATCAAGGACGCGCTGCGCAAGGAGAACCTGCAGGTGTCCGACCTGGACCTGATCGAGATCAACGAGGCGTTCGCTGCCGTCGGCGTGCAGTCGATGCGCGATCTCGGCGTCAGCGCGGACATCGTCAACGTCAACGGCGGCGCGATCGCGCTGGGGCATCCGATCGGCATGTCCGGCGCCCGCCTGGCCCTCACCCTCGCGTACGAGCTGAAGCGGCGCGGCGGAGGTACCGGTGCGGCCGCGCTGTGCGGTGGCGGCGGCCAGGGCGACGCCCTGATCCTGCACGTGCCTGCCTGACCGCGATGGCTGGCTCTCGGCGCACGGTCGACGTCGCCGAGTTGGTCGAGCGCGCGCGCGCCGGGGAGGCCCGTGCGGTCGCCCGGCTGATCTCGCTCGTCGAGAACGACTCGCCGCGGCTGCGTGAGGTCGCGGCCGCACTCGCGCCGCACGGCGGGCATGCGCAGGTCGTCGGGTTGACCGGCTCGCCCGGCGTCGGCAAGTCGACGTCGACGTCCGTGCTCGTGACGGCGCTGCGTGCCGAGGGCAAGCGCGTGGGCGTGCTCGCGGTCGATCCGTCCTCGCCGTTCTCCGGCGGTGCCCTGCTCGGTGACCGGGTCCGGATGCAGGACCATGCCACCGACGACGGCGTGTTCATCCGGTCGATGGCCTCGCGCGGGCAGCTCGGTGGGTTGTCCGCGGCCGTGCCTCAGGCGCTGCGCGTTCTCGACGCTGCGCGCTGCGACGTGGTGCTGGTGGAGACCGTGGGGGTCGGCCAGGCAGAGGTCGAGATCGCCTCGCTGGCGGACACCACGATCGTGCTGCTCGCACCGGGGATGGGCGACGGCATTCAGGCGGCGAAGGCGGGGATCCTGGAGATCGCCGACATCTTCGTGGTGAACAAGGCCGACCGCGACGGCGCCGACCAGGTTGCCCGCGATCTGCGCTACATGCAGTCACTCGGCGGCCGGCACAGCGAGGCCGGCGCCTGGCGGCCCCCGATCGTCAAGACGGTGGCGGCGCGCGGCGAGGGCGTGGACAAGGTGGTCGCGGCGATCGCCAAGCACGCCGACTGGATGCAGCGGCACGGCGTGTTGGCGGAGCGGCGCCGGGCGCGGGCAGCCAGCGAGATCGAGGCGATCGCGCTGGGTGAGGTCCGTCAGCGCTTCGCGTCGGTGCACGGCTCGGCCGCGCTGGACGCCGCGGCCGCGCGGGTCGTCGCGGGCGAGACCGATCCGTACACGGCGGCCGGCGAGCTCGTCGAGGCGCTGTAGCGCCTCAGCCGCGTTCGCCCGCCGGTCCGGCCGCGGAGTGTTCGACCTCGAGCAGTGACACCTCGTGCAGCGATCGCTCGTAGGCCGCGTGCCCGCCGCGGATCCCGAACAGGCGCTTGCTGAACAGCAGGTACAGGACCGCGGCGACGTTCACCACGAGAATGGTGACCTTGAGCCAGCTCAGCTTCTCGGTGAGCTCGTAGACTTCGAGCGGGATGAAGATCGTCGTGCCCACAACCGCGACGTACTCGCCCCAGCGCCGCAGCGACCACAGGCCGACACCCTCGGTGATCTGCAGTGCGCCGTACACCATCAGCCCGGCCGCGATCAGATTCAGCGTCGACGGCTTGGCGTTCAGCGCCTTCTCGATCGCATGGATGGTGCTGGAGTCGGACACGTTGAAGTGGATCTGGTCGAAGAACGGCTGCAGTGATTTCAGGTCGCGCTCGAACAGTTGGTGCAGGCCGACCTGGGTGCTCTTGAGCCGTAGCACCCCGACGCCGAGCAGTACCAGGACTATGCCGCGCACCCACCGTTCGAGGGCGAGCGCGCGGAGGATGAAGGCGGCCCGCAGTGCCTTGCCGCGCAGCAGGACCGGCGCCTGCTCGGCCGGGCCGGCGCCGTGCGGAGCTCCCAGAACGTAGCTACCACAGCGCAGGCACCGCCAGGCTTCGCCCAGCGGAGTGCTCGCCTCCAGCTTGGTGCGGAACTCCGCCTCGTCCGGCCGGTAGGTGAGATGGCCGTGCCGCGAGCATGAGCGGAGGTTCCAATCCACGATCGCGCAGCCTAGACGTTCCCGGGCCGTCCAGCCGTCTAGGTTGACAGCGTGTACATCCCGCCGTTCAACGCTGTCGCCGACGAGAGCCGGCTCCGCTCGGCGAATATTCGGGCGATCGGAACACGCGAAGCGGGAGGGGACCACAACGGGTGCAAACCCAGCAGCCCAGCGCGAAGGCAACCCGGCAGCGCGAACCGGCCACGAGATGAACGACCGCCGTCGGTGCGCGCTTCCACGACGCGGAACGCGACCCGGCAGCGCGACCCCGAGCATGGATCCACCCGTCCCCGTCGGTGCGTCCTTCACCACGCGGAACGCGACCCGGCAGGGTGAGCCGAGGAGCGCCTACTTCCTCGTCGGCGACGTCCGTCTCGACAGCCCAAAGGTGACCCGGCTGCGACAGCGGAGCACGAGACGAACCGCGTCGGTCGGTGCGCGCCGTTCGCCCCAGGCGGCCCGCGAGCCGAGCAGCGACAGCCGAGACACCCGTTGCGCGGGATCGGCGACCGCGCAGCGGCAATCACGACAGTTCCGCCGCAGTCCAGGGTCACCTCGCAGCTGCGAGCCGTGACGCGGCAGCGGAACGTTTCTAGGCTGGTGTCGATCCGGGCGACTCCCGTTCGTCGGAAGGGTGATCGGCCCGGACGGCGGGCCGGCGGTCTGACCCAGCGAAGGGGAGTGCTGAGATGTCGAAGTACCTGATCCTCATCTATGACGAGGAAGCGGCGTGGATGAACGCCAGCGAGGACGTAGCCAACGAACTGATGGCCAAGCACAACGCGTTCGGCGAGAAGAACGGCGAGGCGGTCCTGGGCGGTAACGCGCTGCAGTCGGTGTCGACCGCGACGACGCTGCGTCCGGACGGCGCGGGCGGCCTCACCGTCACGGACGGCCCGTTCGTCGAGACGAAGGAAGCCCTCGGCGGCTACTACCTGGTCGAGGCGGCCGACCTGGACGAGGCCATCGAGATGGCCCGCCAGGTGCCGCTCGCCGGTTCCTCCGGTGGCCTGGAGGTTCGACCGATCATGGTGTTCAGCTAGGTGCCTGCGCACCCGGCGCCGCCCGGCGGCGCGGGCGACGCCGTCGCCGCAGCGGTCGCCGACGCGCATCGTCGCGAGTGGGGCTTCGTCCTCGCCGCGACGATGCGCGTGACGCGGGACTTCGATCTGGCCGAGGAGTGCGTGCAGGACGCCTATGCGCGAGCGTTGTCCACGTGGCCGGACCGGGGCGTGCCGCGGAACCCGGCCGCGTGGTTGAGCACCGTGGCACGCAATCGCGCCATCGACCAGTTGCGCCGCGAGTCGCTGTTGCGACGCGCGCTGCCCGAACTGGTGATGGACGAGTCCGCCCCGGACTACGGCGCATCCTGCGGTGACGGTGCGTCGGACATCCCGGACGACCGGCTCCGGCTGGTCTGCACCTGCTGCCACCCCGCGCTCGCCCAGTCGGCGCAGGTCGCGCTGACTCTGCGCATGCTGTGCGGCCTCAGCACCGCCGAGGTGGCGCGTGCCTTCCTGGTCAGCGAGCCGACGATGGCCGCGCGCATCACCCGTGCGAAGAAGAAGATCTCCGCCGCGCGGATCCCGTACCGGATCCCGTCCCGCGAGGACCTGCCGGCGCGCATCGAGTCGATCCTGGCGGTCGTCTACCTGATCTTCACGTCCGGGCACGCGCCGCCGTCGGGGCCGGGTCTGGTGCGCGCGGACCTACTGGGCCGGGCACTGGACCTGGCCCGGATGCTGCACCTGCTGCTGCCCGGTGACGGTGACGTCACCGGCCTGCTCGCCCTGATCGTGCTCACCGATTCGCGGCGGGCGACCAGGCTCGATGCCGCCGGGGAACTGGTGCGCCTGCAGGACCAGGACCGCGCGCGATGGGACCGCGCGGCGATCAGCGAGGGTCAGGCGCTGACCCGCGCCGCCCTCAGGGCGCGCCCGCACGGCCGGTACGCGCTGCAGGCCGCGATCGCCGCGGTTCACGCCGGCGCCCCGAGCTGGGACGAGACCGACTGGGCCGAGGTGGTCGGGCTGTACGACGTGCTGCTCGCCGGTTGGCCGTCACCGGTCGTGGCGCTGAACCGAGCGGTCGCGGTCGGTTTCGCGGCCGGCCCGGCAGCCGGCCTGGCCGCGCTGGAACCGCTGGCGCTGGAACCGCAGCTCGCCGGTTACGGGTACCTGCCGGCCGCCCGGGCGGAGTTCCTGCAGCTGCTGGGGCAGCGGGAGCCGGCCCGGCTCGCGTACTCCGAGGCGCTGCTGCTCACCGAGAACGAGGTCGAGCGGCGGCACCTCGCCGCGCGGCTGGCCGCGCTCGAGCACTAACCACAAAGCTGTCGTTTTGTCCCTGTCTAGGGCCGTTTGCCCTTGTGGTGTTTGTTGCCTAGCGTGGCCGGTGGTTCAGCTGTCGGCTCGAGAGGACTCACCCATGGCCCGATCCGCCCACGGACGTCGCCGCCACTGGCAACGAGCAGCAGGGGCGACCGCCGCCGCCGGCGCGCTGCTCGCCTCGACGACCGCGCTGCCCGAGCCGGCTCAGGCGGCACCCGCCGCGCCGTGGGACCGGGTCGCGGCGTGCGAGAGCAGCGGCCGCTGGCACGTGAACACGCACAACCACTACTACGGCGGGCTGCAGTTCTGGCAGCCCACCTGGGTTGACCACGGCGGGACGAAGTACGCACCGCGCGCTGACCTGGCCACCCGGCGGCAGCAGATCGAGGTCGCCCGCCGGGTGCTCGCGGCGCAGGGCCCGAAGGCATGGCCGGTGTGCGGCAAGAAGGCCGGGCTGACCCGAGCGAACGGTCGGGCGAGCCGAGCCCCGCTGCCGGCGATCGGCCCGTACGTGCACACCGTCCCGACCGCGAAATCGACCCGGCCGACCCCGCCGAGAGCGAACCCGCAACCGCGCGTGCAGCGCTACCAGGTGCGGCCGGGTGATTCGCTCAGCGGCCTCGCCGAACGGTTCGGCGTCTCGGGCGGCTGGCAGGCGCTGTGGCACTACAACCGCACCAACGTGCCCAACCCGAACGTGATCCTGGTCGGCCAGTTGTTGCAGATCCCCTGACACGGACGGCGCGTCAGCGGAAGGCGTCCAGGCCGGTCAGTTGCGCGCCGAGTACCAGGGTATGCACCTCATGGGTGCCCTCGTAGGTGTAGACCGTCTCCAGGTTCACCGCGTGCCGCAGCACCGGGTACTCGGTGGTGATGCCGCTGCCGCCGAGGATCGAGCGAGCTTCCCGGCAGATCTCCAGCGCACCCCGCACGTTGGCGAACTTGCCGAAACTGATCTGGTGCGCCTTGATCCGTCCGGCGTCCTTGAGCTCGCCCAGGCGCCGCGCGGTGAGCTGCATCTGCTGCAGTTGCACCGCCATCTCGGCGAGCTTGCGCTGGGTGAGCTGGAACCCGCCGATCGGCTTGCCGAACTGGGTGCGGCTGCGCGCGTAGTCCAGGGTGGCCGCGAGCGCGTCCCGCGCCGAGCCGGTGACCCCCCAGATGATGCCGAAGCGGGCCTCGGTCAGGCAGCCGAGCGGGGCGCGCAGCCCCTCGGCGCCGGGCAGCCGCGCGGACTCGGGCAGCCGCACCTCGTCCAGGATCAACTCGCTGGTGACCGACGCCCGCAGCGAGATCTTGTGGTGCACGTCCTGCGCGGAGAAACCGGGCATGCCCTTCTCCACCAGGAAGCCGCGGATGCCCTCGTCGGTGCGCGCCCAGACGACGGCGACGTCCGAGATCGAACCGTTCGTGATCCACATCTTGTTTCCGCTGAGCACCCAGTCCGCGCCGTCGCGGCGGGCGCGGGTACGCATCGAGCCCGGGTCCGAGCCCGAATCGGGTTCGGTCAGGCCGAAGCAGCCGATCAGGTTGCCCTTGGCCATCTCCGGCAGCCAGCGCTGCTTCTGCTCCTCGCTGCCGTACGCGTAGATCGCGTACATCGCAAGGGACCCCTGCACGCTCACCAGCGAGCGCAGGCCGGAGTCGACCGCCTCGATCTCGGCGCCGACCAGCCCGTACTGCGACGGCTTGGCGCCCTGGCAGCCGTACCCGTGCAGGTGCATCCCCAGCACGCCCAGCGCGCCGAACTCCTGCGCGAGCTCGCGGGCCGGCAACGTCCCGTCCTCGAACCACTGCCGGATGTGCGGCCGCAGCCGGTCGTCGGCGAACTTGCGGACCGTGTCCCGCAACAGGCGGTCCTCGTCGTCGAGGTCGTCGTCGAGGTCGAGCAGGTCCAATCGAGCCAGGGCGTCACTCATGAGCGGCACGTTACCCGCGTGAGCGGCGCGGCCGGATACCCTGCCAGCGTGACGCGTCAGCCGTTCCTGAACTTCGACCCGATCGAGCGGGCGGGCCGGTTGTGGGAGCAGCACTGGCCGGACGAGGATCCCGCCGTGTATGCCTCGATGCGGGCGGTCACCTCGATCATGCGGGCGCACCAGATCCTGATCGCCGAACTCGACGCGATCCTGCGCCCGTACGGGATCACGTTCAGCAGGTACGAGGCGCTGGTGCTGCTGTCCTACTCGCGGGACGGGTCACTGCCGCTGTCCAAGATCGGTGAGCGGCTGCAGGTGCACGCCACGTCCGTCACCAACGTCGTAGACCGGCTGGAAGCGGCCGGCCTGGTGCGCCGCGAGCCCAACCCGCGCGACGGCCGCGGCACGCTGGCCACCATCACCGACGCCGGGCGCGAGGTCGTCGCGAAGGCCACCGCCGAGTTCAACGCGGCCCGCTTCGCGATGTCCGCGATCGGCCTCGCCGACCTGAAGTCGCTGTTCGCCATACTGCGCGAGCTGCGCCTGGACGCCGAGGACTTCAACCCGGACGGCCACGGCAACGACCCGCGGCGCCGCTAGCCTCCTGTCATCCGGATCGGGTCCGGCGGCAGGAAGAGAGGCGCTGCGATGTGGCACGAGATGTTCGCCCAACAGGTCCCGTTCGCCGAGAAGGTGATCCGCACCGTCCTGGTGTACGCGCTGATCGCCGTGCTGCTGCGCGCGACCGGCAAGCGCGGGCTGTCCGGCCTGAACAGCCTGGACTTCGTGGTGATGTTCCTGCTCTCGAACGTGGTGCAGAACGCGGTGATCGGCGCGGACAACAGCATCACCGGCGGCGCTATCGGCGCGGTGACCCTGGTCGTGGTCAACACGGCAGTCACCCGGGCCGCCCTGCGCAACGAGGTGTTCGCACGGATCTTCGAGGGCAATGACACCCCGGTCATCCGGTCCGGGCGGGTCGACCAGGGCGCCGTGCGCCGGCTCGGGCTGCGGCGGCACGAGCTGGACCGGGCGGTACGCCTGCAGAACGGTGAGGACGTGCGCGACATCGAGTCCGGCGACTTCGACCCGGACGGCCACCTGATCCTCACCCTCAAGAAGGACGCGCGGGACGCGAACCACAGCGACGTCGTGCGGATCGAGGCGAGGCTCGAGCGCATCGAGCGGCTGCTGCTCGAGCGAGGTTGAGTTGGGCTTCAGCCGGGGCCGGTTGGCCTTTAGTAGGACGTCCAAGTAAATTGGACCCAGGACGGACCGACCCAGCATCGAGAACCGAGGGGCACCGCATGGACGCCGAGCAGATCGCCGAGGGCCGCGCGCGCTGGCAGCAGCGCTACGACGCAGCACACAAGAGCGATCGGGACTTCACCACCTTGTCCGGCACGGAGGTGGAGCCGCTCTACGGGCCGACCGAGGCCGACTCGCGCTTCGAGCGGATCGGCTGGCCGGGGGAGTACCCGTTCACTCGCGGCATCCACCCGACCGGCTACCGCGGCAAGCCCTGGACGATCCGCCAGTTCGCCGGTTTCGGCAACGCGCAGCAGACCAACGAGCGCTACAAGATGATCCTGGGCGAGGGCGGCGGCGGGCTGTCGGTCGCCTTCGACATGCCCACGCTGATGGGCCGTGACTCCGACGACCCCCGTGCGCTCGGCGAGGTGGGTCACTGCGGCGTCGCGATCGACTCGGCCGCCGACATGCAGGTGCTCTTCGACGGCATCGACCTGGCCGGGACCACGACGTCGATGACGATCAGCGGCCCGGCCGTCCCGGTGTTCTGCATGTACGTCGTGGCGGCAGAGCGCCAGGGTGCGGACACCGCCGCGCTCAACGGCACGCTGCAGACGGACATCTTCAAGGAGTACATCGCGCAGAAGGAGTGGATCTACCCGCCCGAGCCGCACCTGAAGCTGATCGGCGACCTGATGGAGTACGTCGACGCGAACATCCCGGCCTACAAGCCGCTGTCGGTGTCCGGCTACCACATCCGCGAAGCGGGTTCGACGGCCGTGCAGGAGCTCGCGTTCACGCTGGCCGACGGGTTCGGCTACGTGGAGCTCGGAAAGTCGCGCGGGCTGGACGTCGACCGGTTCGCCCCGGGCCTGTCGTTCTTCTTCGACGCGCACATCGACTTCTTCGAGGAGATCGCCAAGCTGCGGGCGGCACGCCGCATCTGGGCGCGCTGGATGCGCGACGTGTACGGGGCCAAGACCGACCGCGCCCAGTGGCTGCGGTTCCACACCCAGACCGCCGGCGTCTCGCTCACCGCGCAGCAGCCGGACAACAACATCGTCCGGACCGCGGTCGAGGCGATGGCGGCGGTGCTGGGCGGGACGAACTCGCTGCACACCAACGCGCTGGACGAGGTGCTTGCCCTGCCGTCGGAGAAGGCCGCGCAGATCGCGCTGCGCACCCAGCAGGTGATCGCCGAGGAGACCGGCGTGCTCAACGTCGCCGATCCGCTGGGTGGCTCGTGGTACGTCGAGGCGCTCACCGACCGCATGGAGGCCGAGGCGGAGAAGATCTTCGCGCGGATCACCGAGCTCGGTGGTGACGGCACCATCGGCTCCGGCCTGCTGCGCGGCATCGAGGAGGGCTGGTTCATCGGCGAGATCGCGGATTCGGCCTTTGCCTACCAGGTCGCGCTGGAGAAGGGCGACAAGCGCGTCGTCGGCGTGAACACGCTGACCGGCGACGTGGGCGACGACCTGGAGATCCTGCGCGTGTCGCACGAGGTCGAGCTGCAGCAGCGCGACCTGGTCGCTTCGCGGCGGGCCGCTCGTGACCAGCACGCGGTCGACGAGGCGATCGGGCGCATGGTCGCGGCCGCCGAGAACGACCAGAACACCGTCCCGGCCATGCTCGATGCGGTGCGCGCGGAGGCGACGCTCGGCGAGATCTGCAACGCGTTCAAGCCGCTGTGGGGCGAGTACCGCGAGCCGGCGCGCTTCTAGGATGTCGGCCGCCGGCTGGGCCGAGGTCGCGCTACGGGTGCTCGACACGCGGTACCCGCACAAGTCCGGCCACCTCGCGCACGGGCCGCACGATGTGGACGTGACGCCCACCCGGCTGTTCCCGGCGTTCCACGGCTGCCTGGACTGGCACTCGTCGGTGCACATGCAGTGGTCGCTGCTGACCCTGCTGCCGGCGCTGGACGGTGACCTGCGCGGGCGCGTGATCCAACTGCTCGACGCGCGGCTCACCGCGGCGAACCTCGCCGCCGAAACCGCGTACCTGCGCCGTGACCCAGGCTTCGAGCGGCCGTACGGCTGGGCCTGGGCGGCACGGCTGGCCGCCACGGCTCACGAGTCGCGCACGCCTGACGCGGCGCGGTGGGCGGCCGCACTCGACCCGCTCGCCGACGCGATCGCCTCGGCGACCGTGACCTGGCTGCCCCGCCTCGCCTACCCGGTTCGCCACGGCACGCACGCGAACACCGCGTTCGGCCTGCTGCTCTTGCACGACGCGTTCGGTCGCCTGGGCCGGGCTGACGTGGTCGCTGAGATCGCCACGCACGCGCGGCGGTTCTTCGCCGCGGACACCGACTATCCGCTGCGCTGGGAGCCGTCCGGCAGCGACTTCCTCTCACCCGCCCTGTGCGAAGCCGCGCTGATGCAGCGGGTGCTGCCGGACTTCGCCGACTGGCTGCCGCGGTTCCTGCCCGGCCTCGCCGATCCGGACTGCCCGCTGTTCGCGGTCCCGCAGGTGCTGGACCGCGCCGACGGGCAGGCTGTGCACCTGGTCGGGCTGGCCCTGTCGCGTGCCTGGCAACTGCGCCTGCTCGCGACCGCGACCGCGACCGCGACCGCGACCGCGACCGCGGCCGGCGGCGAGAAGGCGCGGCGCTGGCGGCATGCCGCAGACCGGCTCGTCGAGTCGGCGCTGCCGGAGATCGCCGACGGCGACTTCATGGCCACGCACTGGCTCGTCTCGTTCGCGCTACTCGCTACGGGTTGATGGCGTCGAGCGCGCGGAAGATCCGCTTCTCGCTCACCGCACGGGCCGTGCCAAGCTGCTGGGCCCACAGGCTGACCCGCAGCTCCTCGATGAACCAGCCGACGTCGCGCACGTCCGCGGCCGCAGCCCGGGCCGGGGGCAGCGCGCGGACCAGGTCGTCGTACGCCTGCTGCACGACCTGGACACGCTGCATCCGGCCACGGTCGACGTCCACGGCCCTCGGCAACGCGTCGAGCCGTAGCCCGATCGCGCGCACGTAGCGGGCGAGGTCGCGCAATCGCCCGGCGCCGGTGCGGGTGACGAAGCCGGCAGGCAGCAACCGGCGGAACTGGGCGCGAACGTCCTCGATGCTCTCCAGCTGCGCCAGCGGCGGCGTGGCCGGCAACGCGGCGCGTACCTCGTGCGCCGCGGCCAGCACCTGCTCGACGAGGCCGGCGACGTCGACCGTCCGCGGCCCCAGCTGCGGCGCGAGCCGTTCGCGCAGCGCGTCGAAGTCCGTTCGCGTCCACGGCAATCCGTCGGCGCGCAGGTCGTCGACGGCCGTATCGGCGCAGTCCGCCAGCAACGCGGCCAGCGAACTGTCCGGGTTGGTGCCCAGGATCAGCCGCGCGCGACCCGACAGCGAGCGCTCCACCGTCTTGACCGGCGACGGAAGCGCCAGGCGCAGCAGGCGTCGGACGCCCGGTCCCATCGAGGCGAGCTGCTCCGCCTCGGTGGCGAACACCCGGACGGCCACGCTGTCGCCGGAGTCGACCAGTGCGGGGTAGCCGCGCACCAGGTGCTCGCCGCTCGTGCGCTCGACCAGCCGCGGCAGCTCGGCCAGGTCGTCCGGCCAGCTGCGCAGCCCGTCGCGCTCCAGCTCGCCGGCAACCGCCTTCGCGACGGCCGCGCGCACCGGTGCGGCGAGCTCGGCCTGCAGCGTGGCGAGGTCGTCGCCACGCGCGATCACGGTGCCCCGCTCGTCCTCGACCGCGAACGTCAGGCGCAGGTGTGCGGGCACCTTGGCCGCGTCGAACGCCTCGAGCGGAACGAGCACGCCGGTGCGCGCGTGCAGTTCGCGTTGCAGCCCGGTCAGCAACGGCTCCTGACCCGGGGTGAGTGCGGCGAGGACGGCGCGGGCGGTGTCCGGAACAGGCACGAAGCTGCGGCGCAGGTCCTTCGGCAGCGAGCGGATCAGCGCCGTGACCAGCTCCTCGCGCAGCGCGGGCACCTGCCAGCTGAACTGCTCGCCGCCGAGCCGGGACAGCACGTCCACCGGCACGTGCACGGTGACGCCGTCGTCGGCCGCGCCCGGTTCGAACCGGTAGCTCACCGGTAGCTCGAGCTCGCCGGCGCGCCACGTGTCCGGGTGCGCGTCGCTGTCCTCGGGCTCGCCGGCCAGCAGGTCGTGCCGCCGCATCGTGAGCAGCTCCGGCCGCTCGCGCCGCGCCGTCTTCCACCAGGCGTCGAAGTGTCGCGCCGAGACGACGTCGGCAGGGACCCTGCTGTCGTAGAACGCGAACAGCGTCTCGTCGTCGACCAGGATGTCGCGGCGGCGGGTGCGTTCCTCCAGCGCGGCAAGCTCGTCGATCAGTGCCTGGTTCTCGGCGAGGAACCGGTGCCGGCTGTTCCAGTCGCGCTCGACGAGGCCGTGCCGGATGAACAGCTCGCGCGCCTCGGCGGGCTGCACCGTGGCGTAGCCGACCCGGCGGCGCGCGATGATCGGCAGGCCGTAGAGCGTGACCCGCTCGTAGGCCATCGCGGCGCCGCGGCGGCCGTCCCAGTGCGGCTCGCTGACCGTGCGCACGACCAGGTGCCCGGCCACCTGCTCCACCGCCGCCGGGTCGATGCGGGCGGCGATGCGGCCGAACAGCCTGGTGGTCTCGACGAGTTCGGCGACGACAACCCAGCGAGGAGGCCGAGCGCTCAGCACCGATCCCGGCGCGAGCACGAAGCGCGAGTTGCGGGCGCCGGTGTAGGTCCGGGACCACCGCCCGGTCTCCTCCTGCATCCCGACGTGGCTGAGCAGTCCGGCCAGCAGCGCCGCGTGCACCCGGGCCGGCTCGGCGGCCTGATCAGACTCGACGATGTCCAGCGAACGGGCGATGGTGCGCAGCTGGCCGACGAGGTCCTGCCACTCGCGGATGCGCAGGTAGTGCAGGAACTGCTCGCGGCACAGCCTTCGGAACTGGTTGCCGGACAGCTCGCGACGCTGCTCGCGCAGGTACAGCCACAGGTTCAGGTACGCGGTGAAGTCCGAGTGCTCGTCGGCGAAGCGGGCGTGCTTGTGCCGCGCGGCGTCCTCGCGGTCGGACGGCCGCTCGCGCGGGTCGGGGATGGACAGTGCGGCGGCGATGACGAGCACCTCACGCACGCAGCCCTCCTGCTGGGCCTGCAGGATCATCCGGCCGATCCGCGGGTCGACGGGCAACCGGGCGAGCCGGCGGCCGAGCGGGGTGATCCGCGCCTCGGCGTCGAACGCGCCGAGTTCGTGCAGCAGCGCGATGCCGTCGCGCACGCTGCGCCGGTCCGGCGGGTCGAGGAACGGGAAGTCGGCGACGTCGCCGATGCGCAGTGCGGCCATCTGCAGCAGCACCTGCGGCCAGGTTGGTGCGCAGGATCTCCGGCTCGGTGAACCGCGGCCGAGCCGCGAAGTCGCGCTCGGAGTACAGCCGGATGCAGATGCCGTCGGACGTGCGCCCGCAGCGCCCGGCCCGCTGGTTCGCCGAGGCCTGCGAGATCGGCTCGATAGGCAGCCGCTGCACCTTGGTCCGCCTGCTGTAGCGGGAGATCCGCGCGGTACCGGGGTCGATCACGTACTTGATGCCCGGCACCGTCAGCGACGTCTCGGCGACGTTGGTGGCCAGCACGATGCGTCGCTTCGAGTGTTCGGAGAAGACCCGCTGCTGCTCGGCGATCGGCAACCGTGCGTACAGCGGCAGCACCTCGGTGTTCAGCAGGTCGAGCGCACGCAGCGCCTCGGCGGTGTCGCGGATCTCGCGCTCGCCGGACAGGAACACCAGCACGTCACCGCGGCCGGCCCGGTCCAGTTCGGCGACGGCGTCCACGATCGCCTCGGTCTGGTCGCGCGGCTCGCGCCGGACGATGTCGTGATCGGGATCCTCCGCGTCGTCGTCGCTGTCGCGGTGGCTGTCGCTGTCGGCCGCCGCCGCATCCGGCTCCAGTGGCCGATAGCGGATCTCGACGGGGTAGGTGCGGCCGGACACCTCGAGTACCGGGGCACCGCCGAAGTGCCGGGCGAACCGATCCGGATCGATCGTCGCCGACGTGATGATCAGCTTGAGATCGGGACGTCTCGGCAGCAACGTGGTCAGGTAACCGAGCAGGAAGTCGATGTTCAGGCTGCGCTCGTGGGCCTCGTCCAGGATCAGCGTGTCGTATCGGCGCAGCATCCGGTCGCGCTGGATCTCGGCGAGCAGGATGCCGTCGGTCATCAGCCGGATCCTGGTGTCCGGGCCGACCTGGTCGGTGAACCGCACGCTGTAGCCGACCAGCCCGCCGAGGGGGGCACGCAGTTCGTCGGCGATGCGCTGGGCGACGGTGCGGGCGGCCAGCCGGCGCGGCTGCGTGTGCCCGATCAGGCCGGCGCTGCCGCGGCCGAGTTCCAGGCAGATCTTCGGCAGCTGGGTGGTCTTGCCCGACCCGGTCTCGCCGGCGACCACGACCACCTGGTGCGTGCTGATCGCCTCGGCCAGCTCGGCCCGCATCGCACTGACCGGCAGATCCGGGTAGCTGATCGCGGGGACGGACACTCCGCCCACCCTAATGCGACAGGCCCGCGGATCAGCCGGGCGAGCCGTGTCGGCCGGCCCCGCTCGCGAAGCGCGCAGCTCCCTGCATCGCGCCCGGGAGAACCTGCTGGCCGTGCGCGAACTCGCCCGCCAGCGCTTCGGCCTCGTCCCGTCCGAGCGCGTCGTACACCGAGCGGCGGTCCGAGCGCAGGCAGTCCTGCGGCAGCGCGGCGAGCGTCGCCGCCAGTGCCTCCGCCTCGGCCCGCGCAGCGCCCGGCGGGACGACGCGGGTCGCGAGCCCCATCGCGTACGCCTCGTCGGCCGCGACCGCGCGCCCGGTGAGGATGAGGTCCAGGGCCCGGCCCAGCCCGACGATCCGCGGCAGCCGCACCGTGCCGCCGTCGATGAGCGGCACGCCCCAGCGCCGGCAGAACACGCCGAGCACCGCGTCGGACTCCACCACTCGCAGGTCGCACCACAGCGCGAGCTCCAGCCCGCCCGCGACGGCGTGGCCGCTGATCGCGGCGATCACCGGCTTGCCCAGCGCCAACCGGGACGGGCCCATGGGCGCGGGCGCGGCAAGGTCGGCGTCGATCGGGTTGGACATCGAACACAGGTCCGCGCCCGCGCAGAACGTCCCGCCGGCACCCCACAGCACGGCGACGTGGGCCCGCGGGTCGGCGTCGAAATCGGTGAACGCGGCGGCCAGGGCGTGCGCCGTCGGGCCGTCGACCGCGTTGCGCACCTCCGGCCGATCCAGGATCACGGTGGTCACCGGCCCGTTGCGCTCCGTGCGAACCGTCATCCCTTGACCCCACCGGCTGCGGCGGTGCGTGTCAACGTCTGGGAAACTGGACGGATGCAACCTGGCCGTTCCCGACGACCTGCCCAGCCGGGCGCCGCACTGGGCGCCGCGATGGCCGGCGCCGTCGACCTCGCCGCGATCAAGGCACGCTCCGACGCCGCGGCACGCGCCGCCGAGGCACCGCCACCCGGTGCAGCTGACCTCGTCGTCGACGTCAGCGAGGCGACGTTCCAGGCCGACGTCGTCGAGCGTTCGTTCCAGGTGCCCGTGTTGATGTGTTTCTGGACGGCACGCGCGCCGTCCAGCGAACAACTGCTCGCCAGCCTCGAACGGCTCGCGCGCGCCGATGGCGGCAGCTGGGTCTTCGCCCGCGTCGACGTCGACACCAACATGCGCATCGCCCAGGCGCTGCAGGTGCAGGGCGTCCCGGCGGTGTACGCGGTCGTCGGCGGCCAGCCGCTGCCCGGCTTCGAGGGCGCACTGCCCGATGACCGGCTGCGCGAGTTCGTCGACGCGGTGGTGAACGCGGGCAAGGAGGCCGGGCTCACCGGTGTGCCGGCGGCGGGCGCCGACGACGCGCCGGCGGACGAGCCGCAACCGCCGGAGGACCCCCGCTTCGACGCAGCCGAGGCGGCCCTGGCCGAAGGCGACTATGCCCTCGCCCAGCAGCGGTTCCAGGCGATCCTGGACGTCGAGCCGGCCAATGCCGAGGCCGCGCTCGCGCTGCGCCAGGTCGCCCTGATGGCCCGGCTGGCCGACACCGCCCCGGACGTGACCGCTCGTGCCGACGCCGCTCCGGACGACGTGGCCGCCGCGCTCGGCGCGGCTGACCTCGCGTTCGCCGGCGGCGACGCCGATGCGGCGCTGAACCGGCTGTTGGGCACGCTCACCCGCACGGCTGGTGACGAGCGCGAGCAGGTGCGGCAGCGGCTGCTGGACTACTTCGAGCTGCTCGGCCCGGACGACGCGCGGGTGCCAGCGGCGCGACGGCAGCTGGCCCGCGCCCTGTTCTGACGCATCAGCAAGCGTTGGCCCCGTAGCAGGGAGTTTGCCGGCGTGTCGCCCTGCTACGGGGCCAACGGTCAGTTGACGCCGGTGTGCGGCATCAGGGCGTTCTCGGGGATCACGCCGAGCCGGCCGGCCTGGTAGTCCTCGATCGCCTGGACGAGCTCCTCCTTGGTGTTCATCACGAACGGGCCGTAGTGCGCGACCGGCTCGCGGATCGGCTGGCCGCCCAGGATGAACAGTTCGAGCGCGGGCCGGTTGGAGTCCTGCGCATCGGCTGCCCGCACGGTGATGCGATCTCCCGTCCCGAACACGGCGAGCTGGCCACCATGCACCGGCCGTCCCTCGGCTCCGACCAGGCCGTTGCCGGACAGCACGTAGACCAGCGCGTTGTAGTCGGGGTTCCACGGCAGCGACAGCTGCGCGCCGGGCTGGACGGTGGAGTGCGCGACGGTGATCGGGGTGTGCGTCGAGCCGGGACCGGCGTAGCCGCCGATCGAGCCGGCGATGATCCGCACCAGCGCGCCGCCGTCGGCCGAGGAGACCAGCGCCGCGTCGCCGCCCTCGATCGCCTGGTAGCGCGGCGCGGCGAACTTGTCCTTGGCCGGCAGGTTCACCCAGAGCTGCAGTCCGTGGAACAGCCCGCCCGAGACGACCAGTTCCTCCGGTGGCGTCTCGATGTGCAAGATCCCGGCGCCGGCGGTCATCCACTGGGTGGCGCCGTTGTTGATGACGCCGCCGCCGCCGTGACTGTCCTGGTGCTGGAAGGTGCCGTCGATCATGTAGGTGACGGTCTCGAAGCCGCGGTGCGGATGCCAGGACGTCCCCTTGGGCTCCATCGGGGCGTATTCGACCTCGCCCATCTGGTCCATGTGCACGAACGGGTCGAGGTCAGCCATCGAGACGCCCGCGAACGCGCGCACGACCGGGAAGCCGTCGCCTTCGAACCCGCGCGGTCCGGTGCTGACCTGCTTCACCGGGCGTTCGGTGTCGCCCAGCGAGGCTGCGGCGATGCGCGGCAGGGCGAGGGTGTCTGCGGTGACGGCTGGCATGGTGTCCTCCGGGTTGTTGTCGTGTCAACTATAGCATCCAACCGCCGCCCAGGACGAGGCATTCCCCGCAGGCGCGCCCTAAGGCTGCCGGGCGCGCCTAAGGCGACCGGCCCGCCGCCCGGGTCGGGTGATCTCCCGATGCGGCAGGCCCTGGCTTACCCGAAACCTGGAGCCATCACCGGATGAAGGAGCGCCCCATGAACCCGATCATCTCCGCGGCCCTGGCCGACGAGCGGATGTCCGACCTGCGCCACGCGGCCGAGGTCGTCCGCCGGGCGCAGGTAACGCAGTCCTCCCGTGCCCGTGGGCGTACGGCCGGTGCACCCCGCCTCGCAGTGCCGTTCATGGCGATCCGCGGCTGGCTCGCCCGCGGCTATCTCTGAGCGGCGCTAACCCTGAGCCGCGGTTTCCTCGAGCAGCCGCCGGATCAGGTGCAGGGCCACCGCGACCGCGCGGGCGCGTACGTCCGCGCGGGAACCCGGCAGCTGTACCTGCCGTGCCAGCGTCCGGCTCCCGTCGGTAACGCACAGGTGCACCAGGCCGACCGGTTTCTCCTCGCTGCCGCCGCCCGGCCCGGCGACGCCGGTGATGCCGACCCCGAGGTCGGCTCCGAGCCGGCCGCGCGCCCCGTCGGCCAGCGCGGCCGCGACCTCGGCGCTCACCGCGCCGACCCGCTCGATGAGTTCTGTCGGCACGCCGGCGAGGGCGTGCTTGGCCTCGTTGGAGTACACGACCAGCCCGCCCAGGACGTAGGCCGACGATCCGGCCCGTTCGGTGAGCCGGGCGGCGAGCAACCCGGCGGTGCACGACTCCGCGGTGGCGATCGTGCTGCCGCGCTCGATCAGCGACCCGGCCACGATCTCGTCCACCGTCCGCCCGTCCGTGGCGAAGATCGTGTCGGCGAACGCGTCCGTGAGCACCGACTCCAACCCCCCATAGGAGTCCTCGGCTTCGGCCCCGAACCGGGTGACGATCTCCAGCTCGCCCTCGCGCAGGCAGGTCGTGATCTCCAGCCCTTCCAGCCGCTGCTCGTGCGCGCGCAACACTGCCGCCAGCTCCGATTCCGGGGTACCCCAGAGCCGGATGGTCCGCTGCCGGATCTCGGCCGGCTCGCCCAGAGCCGCACGGACCGTCGGGTTGGCCAGCGCGCCGGGCCACATGCCCTGCAGCTCCGCCGGTGGCCCGGGCAGCACGAGTACCGGCGGCCCGCTGCGCCCCTCGGCCACCGGTACCACCAGCCCGGGAGCGGTGCCGATCGGCGCGAGCACGGCGGCACCCACGGGGACGAGCGCCTGCTTGCGGTTCGCGGCGGCGGTGGCCTGCGGGTCGAGCCGCCAGTTCCGGCTGCTGCTAAGCCGCTCGACGATCGCCGCGATGTGCGCCTCGATCTCGCTGTCCACCTCGCTGGGCCGGCCCTGGAACTCGCCGACCACCTGGGCGGTGAGGTCGTCGGCGGTCGGCCCCAGGCCGCCGGTGGTGATGACCAGCTCCACTTCTGTTCCGGCGAGGAACTCGAGCGCCGCGTGCAGGTCGTCCGGCCGGTCGCCCACCACCACGACGTGGGCCACGTCCACGCCCTGCTCGCGCAACCGCTCGGCCAGCCACGGCCCGTTACGGTCGGCCACCCGTCCGGTGAGCACCTCGGTACCTGTGACGACGATGCCTGCGCGTGTACCCACCGCGCCGATCCTAGGGAACCTGCCGGTCAGCCGGCGGGGGGCTGCTCGGGAACAGCCTGCGCGGGGCCCGCGTAACGCAGCCACAGGGCGCCGAGCGGCGGCACGCGCAGCGTGGCCGACGCGGGCAGCCCGTGCCACGGCTCGCCGACCGCCTCCACGGCGCCGAAGTTGCCGACGCCGGAGCCGAAGTACTGGTCCGCGTCGGTGTTGACCACCTCGTCCCAACGGCCGGCGAACGGCAGCCCGAGCCGGTAGCCCTCGTGCGGGACGGCCGAGAAGTTCGCGACGCAGGCGATCGTCGAGGTCGCCCCGTCGGCGCTGCCGGGGCCGAACCGCAGGAACGAGTAGACGTTGCCGGCCGCGTCGTTCGCGTCGATCCAGCGAAAGCCCTCGGGCACGGCGTCCAGCGCCCACAGTGCGGGCGACTCGCGGTAGAGCCGGTTCAGGTCCTTGATCAGCCGGGCGACCCCACGGTGGTCGGGCGCGTCCAGCAGCCACCAGTCCAGCGAGCGCGACTCGGCCCACTCCGCGCCCTGCGCGAACTCCTGACCCATGAAGAGCAACTGCTTGCCCGGGTGCGCCCACATGTACGCGTACATCGTGCGCAGCGTGGCCATCTGCTGCCAGCGATCGCCCGGGATCTTGTTCAGCAGCGAGCCCTTCCCGTGCACCACCTCGTCGTGCGAGAGCGGCAGCACGAAGTTCTCCGAGTAGGCGTACATCATCGAGAAGGTCAGCTCGTTGTGGTGGTACTGCCGGTGGATCGGCTGGTGCGAGACGTAGGCCAGGGTGTCGTGCATCCAGCCCATGTCCCACTTGAACCCGAAGCCGAGACCACCCAGGTGCGTCGCGCGCGTGACGCCGGGCCACGACGTGGACTCCTCGGCGATGGTGACGGCTCCGGGCACTCGCTTGTAGACGGTGGCGTTCATCTCCTGCAAGAACGCGACCGCCTCCAGGTTCTCGCGGCCGCCGTACTTGTTCGGCTCCCACTCCCCGTCGCGGCGCGAGTAGTCCAGGTACAGCATCGAGGCGACCGCGTCGACGCGCAGCCCGTCGATGTGGAACTCCTCCAGCCAGTACAGCGCGTTCGCGACCAGGAAGTTGCGCACCTCGCGCCGCCCGAAGTCGAACACGTAGGTGCCCCAGTCCGGCTGCTCACCGCGGCGCGGATCGCCGTGCTCGTACAGCGGTGTGCCGTCGAAGCGCGCCAGCGCCCAGGCGTCCTTGGGGAAGTGCGCGGGCACCCAGTCGACGATGACGCCGATGCCGGCGCGATGCAGTGCGTCGACCAGTTGGCGGAACTCGTCGGGATTGCCGAACCGGGCGGACGGGGCGTAGTACGACGAGACCTGATAACCCCAGGACCCACCGAACGGGTGCTCGGCCACCGGCAGGAACTCGACGTGGGTGAACCCGGCGTCCTGCACGTACGCGACGAGTTCCTCGGCCAGTTCGACGTACGAGCGCCCGACCTGCCACGAGCCGAGGTGCACCTCGTAGATCGACATCGGGGCCGCGTGCCAGGGTGTCTGCGCCCTTGACTGCAGCCACTGCGCGTCGCCCCACTCGTAACGCGGCGTGTGCACCACCGACGCGGTGGCCGGCGGCACCTCGGTGGCGAACGCCATCGGGTCGGCCTTCTCGCGCCACTGGCCGTCGGCACCGAGCACCTGGAACTTGTAGCGGCAGCCGTCACCGACACCCGGCACGAACAGTTCCCACACACCGGACGAGCCGAGCGAGCGCATCGGCAGCGCCTTGCCGGACCAGTAGTCGAAGTCGCCGGACACCCGCATCGCGCGCGCGTTCGGCGCCCACACCGCGAACGACGTCCCGGTTACCGCGCCGCCCGGCGTGTCATAGCTGCGCACGTGCGCCCCGAGCACCTGCCACAGGTTCTCGTGCCGGCCCTCGCCGATCAGGTGCAGATCGACCTCACCGAGCGTGGGCAGCCACCGGTACGGATCGTCGACCGGGTAGGTGTTCTCGCCGTAGGTGACGTCCAGCCGGTAGTCGCCGACGTCGCCGTCGACGATCGCCTCGAACACCCCGCCGTCGTGGACCAGGCCGAGCGGCGCGCGGTCACGGCCGGCTACCAGTTCGACCGCGTCCGCGTCCGGGCGGAGCGTGCGGATCGCGGTGCGGCCGTCACCGGTCGGGTGCCGGCCGAGGATCGAGTGCGGATCGTGGTGCGTGCCGGCGACCAACCGGTCCAGCTCCGCACGGGGAACGGTCACGTCGGGCGTGCCTCCACGTGGCGCGGTCACCGGACCACCTCCGTCTCGGCGAGCCGGCTCAGCGACGCCAGCGGGATCGGCAGCCAGGCAGGCCGGTGCCGGGACTCGTACACCGCTTCGTACACGGCCTTGTCGGCCTCGAACGCACGTAGCGCCACCGACTGCTCGCGCGGATCGTGCTGGGCGCTCTCGGCGTAGCCGGTGCAGAACGCGTCCCGGTTGCGCTCTGCCCACTCGTTGGCCCGGTACGCCAGTTGCGGCACGTACCCGGTCTCGATCAGCCGGTGATGCCCGGCGTACTCGAAGGAGCGCAGCATGCCGGCGATGTCGCGCAGCGTGGAGTCCGGGCGGCGCCGTGCGGACAGCTCGGCCATCGGCTCGCCCTCGAAGTCGATGATCACCCAGCGGTGCACCGTGCGCAGCACCTGGCCCAGGTGCAGGTCGCCGTGGATGCGCTGCACCGGCAGCGGGTCGCGCAGCTCGGCGAAGGCGTTGAACAGGGCGTGCAGTCCGGGCGCGACGTCCTGCAGTTCCGGCACCACCGACAGCGCGTACTCGAGCCGGGCGTGCATCGTGTCCGCCCGGTCGCGCACCTCCTCGGGGGTGGCGGTCGCGGTGGCGAAGGCCACCGCGAGGTCGGCGTGCACCTCGGCGACGGCCGCGCCGAGCCGTTCGGCCTCGCCCGCGAAGTCGCCGCCCGCCTCCTCGGCGTGCAGGTCCCCTTCGGCCATCAGATCGAGCACGCTCTTCTTCGCCAGCTCCCACCCGTCGGTCGCGGTGGTCATGAACTCCTGCAACATCGCCAGCTCGAAGTGCTCGCCGTCGACCTCGGCCGCGACGGAGCCGAGCAGCCGCGCCACGTGGCGGGCACCGCGCGCGCTCAGTGCGGCGTGGATCTCGATGTCCGGGTTCACGCCGGGCTGTAGCCGGCGGAACACCTTCAAGATCGCCTTGTCGGCATACATCAGCGAGGTGTTCGACTGCTCGGCGGTGAGCACCAGGCTCGGTTCGTCCACCGGGATGTCCGCGGCGTCGGCATGGTTGGTGAAGCGCAGCCGGTCGGTCCGTACCTCGTCGCGGATGTTGACCAGCCACGCCGCGGTGACGTCCTTGTCGTGCAGCGCGTCGTAGATCCACCGCAGCCCGTCGCCGTCCTCGTACGCGCCCACCAGCACGTGGTCCAGCCCCTCGTCGCGCGCGTCGCGCTCGACCAGCGGCAGCTGGTACACCTCGATCGACCCGTCGTCGTAGGTGACGCGTGCCGTCCAGATCGTCACCTCGGGCGAGGCGGCAACCAGGACGGCCAGCGGAACCACGTCGACCGTGCCGGCCCGCCCCTTGCCGGCGAACCAGCGCTGGGTCGGCAGCCAACCCTGGACCAGCGGCCGGAGCTGCTCGCTGCTAGCGCTCATGCCGTATTCCTGTGCAGGTAGCGGTATCGGTACGTGATCACGCCGTCACCTCCTCGTCCGTCAGGCCCTCGATGGGAGCTGACTCGTTCGGTCCGGCCGGCGCCGGGGTGCGGGGGATCCGCAGCCAGTAGAAACCGTGCCCGGCGAGCGTGAGCAGGTACGGCAGCTCGCCGATCGCGGGGAAGTGGGTGCCACCGAGCAGTTCGATCGGCTCCACGCCCTGCCACGCCCGCAGGTCGAGTTCCACCGGCTGGGCGAAGCGCGAGAGGTTGTTGACGCACAACACGATGTCGTCCCCGAATTCGCGCACGAAGGTGAGCACTGAGGGGTTACTACCCCCGATGTCGGTGAACGTACCCAGGCCGAACGCGGGATTGACCTTGCGCACCTGGATCAGCCGGCGCGTCCAGTGCAGCAGCGAGGAGGTGTTGCGAGTCTGCGACTCGACGTTGGTGACCTGGTAACCGTAGATCGAATCCATGTTGACCGGGAGGTACAACCGGCCGGGATCGCAGGTGGAGAAGCCGGCGTTGCGGTCCGGGGTCCACTGCATCGGGGTGCGCACGCCGTCGCGGTCGCCCAACCAGATGTTGTCGCCCATCCCGATCTCGTCGCCGTAGTACAGGACGGGCGAGCCCGGCAGCGAGAGCAGCAGCGCGGTGAACAGCTCGATCTGGTTGATGTCGTTCTCCAGCAGCGGGGCCAGCCGCCGGCGGATGCCGATGTTCGCCTTCATCCGCGGGTCTTTGGCGTACTCGGCCCACATGTAGTCGCGCTCTTCGTCGGTGACCATCTCCAGGGTCAGCTCGTCGTGGTTGCGCAGGAAGATTCCCCACTGGCAGTTGGCCGGGATGGGCGGCGTCTGCGCCATGATCTCCGAGATGGGGTAGCGGCTCTCGCGCCGGACGGCCATGAAGATGCGCGGCATCACCGGGAAGTGGAAGGCCATGTGGCACTCGTCGCCGCCGCTGGCCCGATCGCCGAAGTACTCGACCACGTCGGCCGGCCACTGGTTCGCCTCGCACAGCAGCACGCGGTCCGGGTAGTCGCGGTCGACCTCCTTGCGCACGCGGCGCAGGAACTCGTGCGTCTCCGGCAGGTTCTCGCCGTTCGTCCCGTCGCGCACGTACAGGTAGGGCACCGCGTCGAGCCGGAACCCGTCGATCCCCAGGTCCAGCCAGAACCGCAGCGCGTCCAGGATCGCCTCCTGCACGCCGGCGGAGTCGAAGTTCAGGTCCGGCTGGTGGCTGAAGAAGCGGTGCCAGAAGTACTGCTTGCGCACCGGGTCGAACGTCCAGTTCGACGGCTCGGTGTCGACGAAGATGATCCGCGCCTCCGGGAAGCGCCGGTCGTCGTCGTTCCACACGTAGAAGTCGCCGTACGGCCCGGTCGGGTCACTGCGGCTGGCCTGGAACCACGGGTGCGCGTCGGAGGTGTGGTTCATCACGAAGTCGACGATCACCCGGATGCCGCGCTCGTGCGCCGAGTCGAGGAAGAACTTGAAGTCCTCGATGGTGCCGAACTCCGGCAGCACGCCGGTGAAGTCGCTGACGTCGTAGCCGCCGTCGCGCAGCGGGGACGGGTAGAACGGCGGCAGCCACAGGCAGTCGATGCCGAGCCACTGCAGGTAGTCGAGCTTGTCGGTCAGCCCGCGCAGGTCCCCGGTGCCGTTTCCGTCCGAATCGGCGAAGCCGCGCACCAGCACCTCGTAGAACACGGCGCGCTTGAACCAGCCGGGGTCGGCGGGCAGCGGCTGCCCGAAAGCGGTTTCTGGGCCGTCCGGAAAGGGCGAGTGGCTCACGTTTCATTCCTAGCAGGTACTGCCCGAAATGCGCAGCCGCGCCGCGGCGAACGGCTCAGGACAACGGCACCCGGGGGTCGAGCACCGCGTAGAGCAGGTCGACCACGATGTTCGCGGCGACGATGAACGCCGAGGCGAGCAGGACCAGGCCGATGATCACCGGAAGGTCCTCGCGGCTGATCGAGTTGTAGATCTGCTGCCCGAGACCGGGCAGGCCGAACACCGTCTCGGTGACGATGATCCCCCCGAGCAGTGTCCCCAGGTCGATGCCGAACTGGGTGACGACCGGCGTCAGCGCGCTGCGCAGAGCGTGGCGGTACACCACCCGTCGCTCGGCGATCCCCTTCGATCGCGCGGTGCGGATGTAGTCCTCGCCGAGCACGTCCAGCATCGCGCCACGCGTCAGCCGTGAGTACGTGGCGGCGGTCACCAGGGCGATGGTGACCCAGGGGAGGATCAGGTGCACGAACCACTGGCCTGCGTTCTCGGTGAGCGGCACGTAGCCACTGCCCGGGAAGAAGTGCACGCCCGCCAGGTGCAGCCGGTAGAACAGGAACAGCAGACACAGTTCGCCGAGCAGGAACGTGGGCATCGAGTAGAACAGCAGCGCGAAGCCGGTCACCGCGCGATCCGCGGGCGTGCGCGGATGCGTCGCAGCGAACACGCCCGACACGACCCCGATGAGCAGCCAGAGCACGGCGCCGCCGATTGCCACCGATGCCGTGATCGGCAGATCCTGCTTGATGATCGTGCTCACCGGTTCGTTGTTGACGTAGGAGTAGCCGAGGTCGCCGTGCAGCAACCGCCACAGGTAGCTGCCGTACTGTGAGAGGATCGGCCGGTCCAGGCCCAGCCGGTGCGCGATGAGGTCGATGGTCTGCGCGGTGGCCTGGCGGCCGGCGAGGGTCTGCGCCACGTTGTGCGGTGCGACGAAGTAGAGGACGAACACGGCGGTGGCTACGACCCACATCACCAGCACGCCGAAGGCGATCCGGCGGATCAAGAAGCGCAGCACGGACGGCCTCCGTTACCTGGCGACGGTCCGGCCGAAGCGCGGGTCGAACGCGTCGCGCACGCTGTCGCCGAGCAGATTGAAGGCCAGTGTCGTGATCAGCAGCGCGGCGCCCGGGAAGACCACGTACCACCAGGCCACCTGGTAGTACTGGATCGACTCGGACAACATGCCGCCCCAGCTCGCCGTGGGCGGGACCACCCCGAGCCCGAGGAAGGACAGTGTCGCTTCGAAGACGATCGCCAGCGGGATCAGCAGTGTCGTGTAGACGATCACCGGGGCGAGCACGTTCGGCAGGATGTCGACGAACATGATGCGCACGTCGCCGGCGCCGAGCGAACGGGCCGCTTCCACGAACTCCTTCTGGGTGATCGACAGCACCTGGCCGCGCACGACGCGTCCGACGGACGCGAAGGAGAAGAACGCGATCACCGCGATGGACACGGTCAGCCCGGGACCCACGACGGAGATCAGCGCGATCGCGAAGACGAGGTAGGGGAGCGACAGGACGACGTCCATGAACCTGGCCAGGGCGGTGTCCAGCATCCCGCCGAAGTAACCGGCCAGCAGGCCGATGACGACGCCGACGGCGACGGCGAGCACGCTGGCGACCACGCCGGCAAGCAGGGAGACCCGCGCGCCGTAGCAGATCCGTACCAGCACGTCGCGTCCCAGTTCGTCGGTGCCGAGCAGGAACGCCGAACCGGGCCCCACCGGAATGCCTTCAGGTGTGAGACCGCTCGTGCGGTACTGGGTGTCGGGGCCGTGGCCGACGGCCGCGGCCACCACCGGCGCGAGGGCTGCCGTCAGTGCGATCAGGACGATCACGGCCGCCGAGGCGACCGCCACCCAGTCGTGGCGCAGGCGATCGAAGGCGAGCCGCCACGGGCTGCGGCCCTCGATCACGGCGATGTCCGCCGCGACCGGCCCGCTCTCGCTCCCCAGAGCCGCCGCGCTGCTCATCGGGCATCCCGCGGGACCGGGGCGGACGGCGCTGCGTCAGGGTAGGCGAGCCGCTCGCCGTCGCGCAGCGGGAAGTGGCACGCCACCACGTGTGAGCCGTCGTCGAGGAAGTTCGCGCCGAGCACGGGTGCCTCGCGCCGGCAGATCTCCTGTGCCTTCGGGCAACGCGGGTGGAACCGGCAGCCGGACGGCGGGTTGATGGGCGAGGGAACATCCCCGCGCAGCACGATGCGCTCGCGCCGGTCGGCCTCGTCCGGGTCGGGCACCGGTTCGGCGGACAGCAGCGCGCGGGTGTAGGGGTGCCGTGGCGTGCTGCCCAGCTCGCGCGCCGGGGCGAGCTCGACGATCTGGCCGAGGTACATCACCGCCACCCGGGTGCTCACCCGCTGCACGACCGCGAGGTCGTGCGCGATGAACACATACGTGAGCGCGTACCGGTCCTGCAACTCGGTGAGCAGGTTGATGACTTGTGCCTGGATCGAGACGTCCAGTGCCGACACCGGCTCGTCGCACACGATCAGCCGGGGGTGCAGCGCGAGCGCCCGGGCCACTCCGATCCGCTGCCGCTGGCCGCCGGAGAACTCGGCCGGGAACCGGTTGTAGTGCTCCGGGTTGAGCCCGACCTGGCTCATCAGGTCCTGCACGGCGCGCTTGCGCTCGGAGCCGGAACACACGTCGTGGACGGCGAACGGATCACCGATGATCGACCCGACGCGGCGGCGTGGATTGAGCGAGCCGTACGGGTCCTGGAAGATCATCTGAAGCTCGCGGCGATAGGGGCGCAGCCGCCGGCGGGACAGCGCGGAGATGTCGTGACCGTCGAAGACCACGTGCCCGGCGGTGAGCTCGTACAGCCGGGTGATGCACCGCGCCAACGTCGACTTGCCACACCCGGTCTCGCCGACCAGCCCGAGGGTTTCACCACTGCGTACCTGCAGGCTCACGCCGTCCACGGCATGCACCTGCCCGACGGAGCGCCGCAGCACGCCCCCGGACAGCACCGGGAAGTACTTGACGACGTCGTCCACCTCGACGAGCACGCGGTCCGCGTCGGCCGCGGCGCCGCTGATCGCGTGCAGCCGCCGGCGGCTCACCGTTGCGCCTCCGTCGCGTACCGGCGCGCGATCGGCCCGGCCGCGCCGGAGCGCCGGCTCGCGGCGAAACCGATGCGGGATCCGGTCGCGTCCCGTCCGAGGGTGCTCAGCGGGAGCCAGCACGCCGAGCGATGCGCCGCCGGACCCGCGACGAGGCGCAGCGCCGGCCGCGCGCTCACGCAGCGATCCATCACGAACTCGCAGCGCGGGTGGAACGGGCAGCCGGGCGGTGGACCGATCAGGCTCGGCGGCTGGCCGGGGATCGGGCGCAGCCGCTCGGCCGGGTCGCCGCCATCCGGCAGTGAACCGAGCAGGCCGAGCGTGTAGGGGTGGTGCGGGCGGTAGTACAGCTCACGCCGCGGCGCCTGCTCCATCGCCCGGCCGGCGTACATCACCAACACCTCGTCGGCCATGCTCGCGACGACGCCGAGATCGTGGGTGATCATCACGATGGCAATGGCGAACTGCTGTTGCAGGCGCCGCATCAGCTCGATGATCTGTGCCTGCACGGTGACGTCGAGCGCGGTCGTGGGTTCGTCGGCGATGAGCAGCTTGGGGTTGAGCGCGAGCGCCATCGCGATCATCACCCGCTGGCGCATGCCGCCGGAGAACTGGTGCGGGTAGTCGCGCACCCGTTGCTCGGCCTGGGGGATACCCACCAGGTCGAGCAACTCGACCGTCCTGGCGCGAGCGGCGGCGCGGCTGCAGCGCCGGTGCTCGCGGATCATCTCGGCGATCTGCCAGCCGACCCGGTAGTACGGGTGCAGGCTGGACAGCGGGTCCTGGAAGATCGTCGCGATCTGCGCGCCCTGGATCGCGCGCAGCCGATCGGGGCCCGCAGTCAGCAAGTCCTCACCGTCGAAGAGCGCCCGCCCGCCGATGTGGGCGCCGCGGGTCAGGCCGGCGATCGTCTGGGTCGCCACGCTCTTGCCCGAGCCGGACTCGCCGACGATGCCCAAGGTGCGCCCGGCGTCCACGTCGAAGCTCAGGCCGCGAACCGCCTCCACCACTCCGTCCGGCGTGTCGAAGGCCACCGTCAGGTCGGTTACCTCGAGCAGCGCCATGCGATCACCTCCTGTCCGGTCCTGTCCGGTCCAGCGACGTTGACGGGCCGCCGGTGCCCTGCGCCGGCGGCCCCGCCGCGTCAGCTTCCGGAGAGCCAGACGTTGGTGACGTCGCAGTTCTCGTTGAAGAAGTTGAAGTAGCAGCCCTTGACCCGCGAGGAGTGGAAGACGGCCACCTTCTGCGCGCCGATCGGCACGATCACCGCGTCGGCCATGGCGAGCTTGGCCGCTGCCTGCCAGTCGGCGCTGGCCGCGGAACTGCTCGACTCGGCGAGCGCCTTGTCGATCAGTGCGTTCATCTGCGGGCTGTTGTAGTCGCCGTAGTCGGTCGATCCAGGGCCGTAGCCGCGGCCGTCGAAGAGCGGTTCGATCACCGCACGGCCGTTGTTGCCGAGCCAGTCAGGGATCCACCCCGCCTCGGCGATGTCCCACGCACCGCTGCGCGACGCCGTCGGATTCTGCAGGTACTTCGTGTAGAACGTGTTCGCCGGGTTGACGGCGATCAGCTTGACCTTGAAGCCGGCCGCCTGCAACGCGGCCTGGTCCGTCTGCGCGACCTGCGGGTGCACGGTGGTCGTACGGTACGGCAGCTTCAGCGTGATCTGACCGGGCTGGTAGCCCGCCTGGGCGAGAAGTGACTTGGCCTTGGCCGGGTCGCCGTTGTTGCCGGGCGTCGGGTACGGATCGTAGTTCGGCACGTTGCCGACGCTGCCGCCCGGGATGATCTGGTTGAGCGGTTGCGAGATCAGCTTTCCGCCGTAGACCTGCGACACCGCGGTCTTGTTGAACGCGTACTCGAGCGCCTGGCGCACCTTGAGCTTCTTCAGCGCGCCGTTGTTGTTCGGGCTCTGCAGGTTGATGGCGATATAGGGGTTGATGGTGATGAAGTTGTCGCCCGACGGCCCGATCACCAGCCCCGCGTCGTTGCTTCGCGACAGAGCGGCCAGCTGTGCGGTCGGGACGTTCTCGTCCCAGTCCATGTCCTGCGTCCCGGCCTGGAGCTGTTGCTGGGTGCCCTGTTCGTTCCCGCCCATCGTGACGTCGATGGCGTTGACGTAGGCGTGCCGGATGGGATCGCTGCTCGCGTGCCACGCCGGGTTGCGGACGAGGTGATACGACTTGCCCGGGACGTAGCTGCTGATCGTGTACGGCCCGTCCGAGATCGTGTGCTGTGCCTGCTGCGCGCTTCCCGGCAGATAGTGGAGGTACTCGACCGGGGCCGGCGAGGAGAACGGCAGCGCCAGGATGTTGACGAAGTCCGTCGCCGGCCGCGTCAGGGTGATCCGCAGCGTGGTATCATCGACCGCCTTCAAGCCACTGACGTCATGCTGCGTGATGTAGTTCTTGATGGCGCTCACGCTGCTCGCGGACACCTTGGCGAAGCCCGCGCAGTAGGCCTTCATCCCGGCGATCGTGTTGGTGAAGTAGCCGGGCGCGCCTGTGGGCTGGGCCGGGTTGCACAGCCGCTTCAGGCCGCGGACGGCATCTTCCGCCGTCACCTGGCGGGCCGGCTGGGTGTCCCACTGCGCGCCCTTGCGCAGCTGGATCGTGTACACCGTGCCGTTGTCGCTGATCGTCGGCGCTGAGGTGGCCAGATCGGGCACCGGGTCGATCTGGGCCTGCAAGGTGGTGGCGTTCGGGTAGGTGTAGAGCTGCCGCGTGAAGGCCCGCATCAGGGTGTAGGTCACGTCGTAGTAGCCGTCGGCGGTGTCGAGGTAGTCGACGTCCCCCTCGCCGTACAGCTTCAAGGTGCCGCCCTTGGTCGGCGTGCCCTGGTTCGCGGCCGGCTTGTTGCCGCCACCGCTGCTGCCGCACGCCGAGAGCGTCAGTAGCGCGATCGCGGCCACGCTCACGGCCACGTAGGTGCGGTGGTTTCGGTGTCGCATGAGAAGCCCCTTTCTCGGCAGCTGTTGCTCGGTTTTCGGGCAGCGGGTACCGGCGTGACGGGACTCGACAAACGTGGGCGGAGGCAGCAGCCGTGCACTGGCCGCTGGCGCTTCAGGCGCTTGCCGGTTCTCAGCCGGCTGGTTCGCACGCTAGGAACCGAAGCTGGGAATCGCCGCAGTAGCAGGGCATTGTGGCGATCTTGTGTCGTGATGTTGTCCGGGCCGTGATCGGATTCCTTGCCCGCGCTTACTCTTCTCAGCCGCGCAGCCAGAGCCGGCTGGCCCCGCTACCGGTGGTGGCGAGCAGCAGCCGGTCGCCGAGCCGCGTGAGCGCGGCGTCCTGGGCGCGTTCGGGCACCGGGATCGACCGCCAGCCGGTGCAGTCGCGCGCAACGGTGTCCAGCCGGATCACCCGGTCTACATCACTGAGCACGTAGGCGCGGTCGGTCTGCGCGAGCACCTGGCGCACCTGCACCAAGCCCCGGCCGGGCCCACTGCTGGCCGGCGTCGCCCGCCCGGACGGATCGATCGACCAGCACAGCACGTGCTGCTCGGCGGTCGCGGTGTTACCGGCCACCACGCAACCGGACGCGTCGCACGCGGCGCGGGTGGCCGAGGCCGGGCCGGTGGACGGCAGCCTGCTGCGTGTCCACGCGCGCCCGGTCGCCGACGTCCAGGTGAGCGCGTCGGTACGGACGGTGCCGTCGCCCGCGCGCTGCGTGTTGCCGACCACCAGGAAACCGGACGGCGTCGCGGCGGCGCCGTAGGCCGCGGTCTGCTCGCCGGGTCCGGAGGCGAGGCCGGGCACGTCGGTGTAGCGCGTCCACGCCGCGCCGTCCGGTGACGTCCAGACCGCCGCGCCGTACCCACCGCCGGCCTCGTCCCACGAGCCGGCGAGCAACACCTGCCCGGGGCGCGCCGCCTCGTCGCTCGTCGCTATCGCGTGCTCGCCGCCGAACAGGGTGAACACCTGTTCGTGCTCGGTCAGCCCGCCGGTGCCGCCCTCCCACAGCGTCGGCCGTGCGTTGCTGTGCGCGCCGCCGAAGGCCTGGCCGTACGCGGCGATGTGCGTGCCCGCCACGCCGGCCATGACGAACTCGGCCTGCTGCCCGTAGCCGGTCACCGGGTGCAGCGCGAGACGGCGCCAGCTCCTCGCGTCCGTGGTCGTCCACGCGGCCGGCGCGCGCCCGACCGATGCCGGCACCGAGCCCAGCGCCAGCACGCCGCCGGCGAAGGGCGTCAGCACCATCACCCGCGCGCCGGCCGCCGGCAGGGCGAGCTCGTGCCAGCCGGTACGGGCCGCCGTCGGGGCCGGACGGCTCACCGACGAGGTGCACGCGGCGAGCGACAGCAGCGCGGCGAGCGCGACCACCGCCCGCATCTCAGGGCTCGACGACGAAGATGTGCGCCGGTCGGGTGTGCGGGTCGAGCCGGACGTAGTTGCGCTGACCCCAGCGGTACTCGGCACCGGTGAGCAGGTCGCGCGCCGTGAAACCGGAGTCCCATGTCATGCCGAGCGCGGTGAGGTCGAGCGAGACGGTGGCCTCGCGCCATTCGTGCGGGTTGACGGTGCACACCACCAGCACCGTGTCGCCGGTCGCGTCGTCACGCTTGCTGAACGCGATGAGGTCGGGGTGGTCGACCTCATGGATCACCAGGTTGCGCAGCTGCTGCAGCGCCGGGTGCTCGCGGCGGATCCGGTTCAGCGTCCCGATGAACGGGGCGAGCGATCGCCCGTCGGCGATCGCCGCGGCGAAATCGCGCGGCCGCAGCTGGTACTTCTCCGAGTCCAGGTACTCCTCGCTGCCGGGCCGCAGGTTCAGGTGCTCGTACAGCTCGTAGCCGGAGTAGACGCCCCAGGCCGGGGCCAGCATGGACGCGAGGACTGCCCGGATCGCGAACGCCGCCGGCCCGCCGTGCACCAGGTAGTCGTGCAGGATGTCCGGCGTGTTCACGAAGAAGTTCGGCCGCATGTAGTGCGCGGCGGCGACGAGTTCGCGCGCGTACGTCTCCAGCTCGTCCTTGCTGGTGCGCCAGGTGAAGTAGGTGTAGCTCTGGTGGAAACCCACCTTGGCCAGCTCGTGCATCATCGCGGGGCGGGTGAACGCCTCGGCCAGGAAGAGCACGTCCGGGTCGGTCTTGGTCACCTCGCCGATCAGCCACTGCCAGAAGTTGATCGGCTTGGTGTGCGGGTTGTCGACGCGAAAGATCCGGACACCGGCCGCGATCCAGTGCCGGATGATCCGCAGGCACTCGGCGTACAGGCCGGCCGGGTCGTTGTCGAAGTTCAGCGGGTAGATGTCCTGGTACTTCTTCGGCGGGTTCTCCGCGTAGGCGATCGTGCCGTCCGGCTTGGTCGTGAACCACTCCGGGTGGGACCGGACCCACGGGTGATCAGGTGCGGCCTGCAGGGCGAAGTCCAGCGCGACCTCCATCCCCAGCTCCCGCGCCCGGCTGACGAACGCGGTGAAGTCGTCCAGCGTGCCCAGTTGCGGATGGATCGCGTCGTGGCCGCCGTCGCGCGAGCCGATGGCCCAGGGCGAGCCGACGTCCCAGCTCGCCGCGGCGAGGGTGTTGTTCGGGCCCTTGCGGTTGACCTCGCCGATCGGGTGGATGGGCGGCAGGTACACGACGTCGAAGCCGAGCGACGCGACGTAGTCGAGGTGCGCAGTGGCGTCGGCGAAGGTGCCGTGCCGGGCCGGCTTGGCGGGCGAGACCGGGTCACCGGCCAGCGTCGCGCCGATTGACCGGGGGAAGAACTCGTACCACGACCCGAACAGGGCGCGGGAGCGGTCGATCCAGAGCGGGTAGCGCGGCGAACTGGTGACCAGTTCGCGGATCGGCGTGGCGTAGGCGAGCGCCTGCAGGTACTCGTCGAGCGCCGGCGCCACCCGATGCGCGACGTCCAGGCTGGTGTCACGCAGCGCGCGGGCGGCGGCGAGCGCGCGCGGCCGCTCGGCCTTGCTCAGCAGTTTGGCCAGCCGGTCGAACAGCCGGGCGCCACCCTCGAGGTCGTTCGCGAGGTCGTCGGCGCCCTGGCCGGCGTCGATCTTCGCGGTGATCGCGTGGTGCCACGTCGACATCGGATCGCTCCATGCCTCGATGCAGAAGCTCCACATGCCGGTGCGGTCGGCGCGCACGAGGGCGTGCCAGCGATCCGTGCCCGGTTCGCCCGGCGACATCCGCACCGTGCCGGCCTTGCGGCCGGCCGGGTCGCGCAGCACCACGCTGGCCGCCACCGCGTCGTGCCCCTCACGGAACACGAGTGCGGACACCGGCATCGGTTCGCCCACCACGGCCCTGGCCGGGAACTCCGCCAAGACGGTGGAGCCGACCACGGGCGAGACCCCGCTGAGTCCGAAACGTCCAACCATGAGCTCACCGTACCCAGCCGGTTGGATCGACTGTAAGCGGTTGCGGGAAGAGTGCTAGCGTGCGCCGGGTGAAGGCATTACGACGGCTGACGATTCGCGCTGCCCTGCCGGCGGAGCTGGCCAAGCTCGGCGAGATCGTCGAGAACCTGCGCTGGTCCTGGCATCCCGATTCGCTCGATCTTCTGGAATCGGTCGATCCGGACCTCTGGCAGCAGTCCGGACACGATCCGAACCGGATGCTCGGCGAGGTCAGCGCGGAACGGCTCGGCCAGCTTTCGCGCGAGCGCAAGTTCCTGCGCCGCCTGGAGGACGTCCACGACGACCTCACCGACTACCTCACCCAGCCGCGCTGGTACCAGCAGCTCGCCGACTCCCCGTCCTCGATCGCGTACTTCTCGCCCGAGTTCGGCATCACCGAGGTGCTGCCGCAGTACTCCGGCGGCCTGGGCATCCTCGCCGGCGACCACCTCAAGGCGGCCAGTGACCTCGGCGTGCCGATCATCGGCGTCGGTCTGCTCTATGGCGCGGGGTACTTCCGCCAGTCGCTCTCGCGGGACGGCTGGCAGCTCGAGCACTACCCGCCGCTCGACCCGCAGGGCCTGCCGATCCAGGCGCTGCACGCCGCCGACGGTTCGCCCAGCCGGGTCGCGCTACCGCTGCCGGATTCGCGCACCCTGCACGCTCAGATCTGGGTGGCCAAGGTCGGGCGCGTCCCGCTGCTGCTGCTCGACAGCGACGTCGAGGAGAACGACAACGCGGCGCGGCAGATCACCGACCGGCTCTACGGCGGCGGCGCCGAGCACCGCCTGGAGCAGGAGCTGTTGCTGGGCATCGGCGGCGTCCGGGCGATCCGCGCGTATTGCGAGGTCACCGGCACCCCGGCCCCGCAGGTGTTCCACACCAACGAGGGGCACGCCGGGTTCCTCGGCATCGAGCGCATCCGCGAGATCGTCGACGGCTACCAGCTGACCTTCGACGAGGCGCTGCAGGCGGTCCGGGCCGGCACCGTGTTCACCACGCACACCCCGGTGCCCGCGGGCATCGACCGGTTCTCGCGTGACCTGGTCGCCCGGCACCTGGCCGGGATGCCGGGGTTGCCGACCGAGCGGATTCTCGAGCTCGGCGCGGAGGAGGACCCGACCATCTTCAACATGGCGCACATGGGCCTGCGGCTCGGCCAGCGTGCCAACGGCGTCTCCCGGTTGCACGGTGAGGTGAGCCGGGAGATGTTCGCCGGCTTGTGGCCCGGCTTCGACAGCGCCGAGGTGCCGATCGGCTCGATCACCAACGGCGTGCACGCCCCGACCTGGATGGCGCGCGAGGCGCTGGAGATCGCCGAGCGCGAGGCCGGCAGCATCGCCGTCGGCCAGGGCGACGGGTTCCAGGCCGTGGACCAGGTGAGCGACGGCGAACTGTGGCGGCTGCGCAATGAGCTGCGCGAGCGCCTGGTCGACGAGGTGCGTCGCCGGGTGCACAACTCCTCGCTGCAGCGCGGGATGAGCGAGGCCGAGTTGGGTTGGACCGCCTCGGTGTTCGACCCGGACGTGCTCACCATCGGCTTCGCGCGGCGTGTTCCGTCGTACAAGCGGCTGACGCTGATGCTGCGCGACCCGGACCGGCTGCGTGCCCTGCTGCTCGACCCCGAGCGCCCGGTGCAGATCGTCATCGCGGGCAAGAGCCACCCCGCGGACGACGGCGGCAAGCAGCTCATCGCGCAGATGGTGCGCTTCGCCGACGACCCGGCCGTGCGCCACCGGATCACGTTCCTGCCCGACTACGACATCGGCATGGCGCGCTACCTCTACTGGGGTGTCGACGTGTGGTTGAACAACCCGTTACGTCCGCTGGAGGCGTGCGGGACGTCCGGGATGAAGGCGGCGCTGAACGGCGCGCTGAACCTGTCGATCCGTGACGGCTGGTGGGACGAGTGGTTCGACGGCGAGAACGGCTGGGCGATTCCCACCGCGGACGGCGTTTCCGACCCGGATCGCCGCGACGACATCGAGGCGGGCGCGCTGTACGACCTGGTCGAGAAGAGCGTCGCGCCGCGCTTCTACGACCGCGACTCCAGTGGCGTCCCGACCCGCTGGGTGCAGATGGTCCGGCACACCCTCAAGTCGCTCGGGCCGAAGGTGCTGGCCAGCCGGATGGTGACCGACTACGTCCAGCAGCTGTATGCGCCGGCGGCCGTCTCGTCGGCACAGATGGTGGCTGACCACTTCGCGGCTGCCCGCGAACTGGCCGCCTGGCGCCGCAAGGTGCTGGACGCCTGGCCCGGCGTGCGGGTGCTGTACGTCGACTCGCAGCTCGATGGCGACGCGCAACTCGGCGGGCGGCTCACGCTGCGCGCCGAGGTGGCGCTCAACGGGTTGTCGTCCGAGGACGTCGAGGTGCAGGCCGTGTACGGCGCCGCTGACACCGACGACCGGCTGTCCGACATCTCGACGGTAAGGTTGAAGCCGATCGAGCACCCGGACGGTACTTGCTGGTTCGAGGGCGAGCTGCCGTTGGAGCGGACCGGAGCGTTCGGCTACACGGTGCGGGTGCTGCCGTCGCACGCGAACCTCGCCACGCCGGCTGAACTGGCTGTGGTCGCGGTCGCCTGAGCGCTACGGTCCGGTGCATGGGAGCGCCGCCGGTGCCGACGGCGATGCTCACCGCGGTGATCAGACGGCGCGGATCCGTTGCTGCGTCGCGCGCCAGGTCATGATCGATCAAGTCCGGCGGCCGTCGCCCGGGCCCGGGTAGAGGTCGCGCAGCAGTGCCACCTCCGCGCCGTGGTGGGCGAGTTCGTCGTGGGCGTGCACCACGAGTGCCAGCCACGGGTCGTCGGCAAACGGCCCCCATCCCGGGATGACACGACCGTCGGTGTGCCTTTCACCACGGGCGGAAACGTGACCTGTACGCAGTTGCCGCGTGTCGCCGCTGGTGCGGACCTACGTGTGCCGTTCGGTGGCGGCGAGCGCCAGTTGGTCCAGCGCAGCGCGCGCCTCGTCCGCGATCGCGTTGCAGCCCAAGGCGGTCCGCGCCTCGGCGGTGCGCTGCGAGATGCGCTGCTCGACCTGATCGAGCGCGCCGCTGGACACGATCACCTCGCGTAGTGCGGCGACGCCGTGGTCGTCCATCGAGCGGTCGCCGAGTTCGTGCCGCAACAACTCGGCCTCCACCTGCGACGCCGACTGCATGGCGAGCGCGACCAGCAGGGTGCGCTTGCCCTCGCGCAGATCGTCGCCGGCCGGCTTGCCGGTGACCGCCGGATCACCGAAGACTCCGAGCACGTCATCACGCAGCTGGAACGCCTCGCCGAGCGGCCGGCCATACGCGGACAGCGCGGCGAACACCTCGTCCGGCGCGCCGGCGGCGGCCGCACCGATGTGCAGCGGGCCCTCGACGGTGTACTTGCCGGTCTTGTACTCGGCAACGCGCAGGGCGTCCTCGATGGAGAAGTCGCCGCGCGCCTGGACCAGGATGTCCAGGTACTGCCCGGCCATCACCAGTTCACGCATGTCGTCGTACACGGCCCGCGCGCGGGGCAGCGCCGAGGCGTCGAGTTCGGCCGCGGCGAACATCGTGTCGGCCCAGGCGAGCAGCAGGTCACCGACAAGGATCGCTGCGGCGGCGCCGAACTCGTGCGCAGCGCCGGGCCAGCCCGAGTCCAGGTGCAGCGCCGCGAACGCGGCGTGGGTTGCCGGACGCCCGCGGCGGAAATCGGAGTCGTCCATCACGTCGTCGTGCACGAGTGCGCAGGCGTGCAGCAGCTCCAGGCTGGCCGCCGCGGTGACGAGCGCTTCGTCGTCGTCCGTGCTCTCGCGGACGCTGCGCCAGCCCCAGTACGCGAACCGTGGGCGCAGCCGCTTACCGCCGTCGAGGACGAAGGTGCGGATCGCTTCGGTCACGGCGGCCAACTCGGGGCCTACCCGGGACAGCGACTTGGCGCGCAGGTCGAGGAAACTCGCGAGGGCCGTGTCGACGCGGTGGGTCAGGGCGTCGGCGGGCTCGCTCACCGTTCGGACACTACGCTGGGCGAATGACGCGGACGGTTCGGGAGTGCTTGGCCGAGGGCGGCCCCACGTTCTCCTTCGAGTTCTTCCCGCCGAAGACGATCGAGGACGATCGCCTGCTGTGGCAGACCATTCGCGAGCTCGAGCCGCTGCACCCGTCGTTCGTCTCGGTGACGTACGGTGCCGGCGGCTCAACCCGGACGCGGACCATCGAGATCACCGAGCGGATCGCGTCCGACACCACGCTGCTACCCGTCGCCCACCTGACCGCGGTGAACCATTCGGTCGCCGAATTGCGGGCACTCGTCGGACACTTGGCCGGCGCGGGCGTACGCAACATGCTGGCGCTACGGGGCGATCCGCCCGGTGACCCGATGGGGGAGTGGGTACAGCATCCCGAGGGCCTTTCCTACGCGTCGGATCTCGTCGGCTTGATGCGCGAGCACGGCAACTTCTGCGTGGGCGTCGCCGCGTTCCCCTACAAGCACCCGCGGTCGATGACGATCGAGGACGACACGAAGTGGTTCGTCCAGAAGTGTCGAGCCGGGGCGGACTACGCGATCACGCAGATGTTCTTCGACGCCGACGACTATCTGCGTCTGCGTGACCGCGTGGCGGCGACCGGATGCGACGTCCCGATCCTGGCCGGGGTCATGCCCGTGACGAATATCGGAGTGATCAAACGCTCGGAGCAGCTGTCCGGCGCACCGTTCCCGGCGAAGCTTGCCGCACGCTTCGACGCGGTGGCCCATGATCCCAAGGCGGTTCGCTCGATGGGCATCTACGAGAGTTCGAAGCTGGCCGAGCGACTGCTGGACGAGGGCGTGCCGGGCATCCACTTCATCACCTTCAACCGCTCGAAGGCCACGCGCGAGGTGTGGGCGAACCTCGCGCTGGGCGCGCGCATCTGAGCGCGATGGAACCGCCGGCCGCGGGCTGGTCGGCACTGCATCACGGTCTGGACCCGGCGGCGGTGCCGCTGCTTCGCCCGTGGTTGTCGCTGATCTGGCGACTCGCGCGTCCGCTGGCCGCGTTGCGCGTGCCGCCGACCGCGCTCACTGCGGTGGGGGTGGTGCTCGCAGCCGACGCTGTGCTGTTCGCCGCGCGGCTGCCGTGGATCGCGCTCGCGCTGGTGCTGCTGTCCGCGCTGTGCGACGGGCTGGACGGCGCGGTCGCGATGCTGTCGCGGCGAGTCAGCGCGTTCGGTTCGGTAGCCGACAAGACGGCCGACCGGATCGCGGACTGCGCGTTTGCCGCGGTGCTCTGGAGGTGTGGTGCGCCGTGGCCGCTGGCGCTCGCCGCCGGTGCGCTCTCCCTTGCGCACGAGGGGATTCGGCTAGTGCTGGGCGGTCGGCGGCTGGCGCGGATCACAGTGGCCGAGCGGCCTACCCGGGTGATCTGCGCGGCGCTGGCATGCGCGTGCGCCGGGGTCTCGCCGGCGACCTGGCCGCCGGCCGTCTGTGCAGGGGTGTGGGCGGGTCTCGCCGTGATCGGCCTGGCGCAGCTCGTTGTTCGCTAGGACTGCCCTGCACGAAGGCGGCGGCCGTGATCCGCGCTGCAGCGGCGATCGGTACGCGAGCGCGGTCACCGATGTCAGTCACGGTGCTGCCCGTGGAATCGGCGGCGGCCGATGATCAGCAGCGGCGTTCCTATTGCGAACAGCAGCGCCGCGAGAAGCAGCAGCGGCCCGCTGGGCACGGTCGGCCCGGTGGCGGCCAGTTCCGTTTCGGTTGCTGCCGGAGTTGGCGTGGCGGTTGCCGATGATCGGGCAGCCGCTGCGGCTGCCGCGCGCAAGGCTTCGGCGCTGGACCTTGCGGCCGCCGAGGCAGCGGAGGAGCGGGCGATTGCCGAGGATCGCGCTGCGGCGGAGGAAGCGGCGGCCGCCGAAGACGCGGCTGCGGCAGATGAGGCAGCGGCGGATGATCGGTAGGCCGCGGCCGCCGCGGACGCGGTCGCCGAGGTGGCAGCGCAGCCCGGTGCGCTGAAGGTGTTGTGGTCCAGGGTCACAGCACCGGTTCGGGCCATCGCCTGGCCTTCGACCGTGACGCCGGTGGTGACGGTCACCGAGGCCAGCGCCATGATGGTTCCCTTGAAGGTCGACCCGGTGCCGAGCGTCGCGGAGCTGGCGACCTGCCAGAAGACGTTGCAGGCTTGAGCGCCGTTGCTGACGATGACGCTGCTTGCCGAGTCGGTGACGAGGGTCGATCCGACTTGGAAGATGAACACGGCGTTCGGATCGCCTTCGCCGTTCAGGGTGAGTGGTCCGCCGACCCGAAGGGATGTGCTGGCCTTGTAGACGCCGGCGGTCAGTGTCTTGCCGACCAGCGCCGGCCCGATCAGCCCGCCGGTCGGCGGCCTGCCGGCGGCATCGCCGTAGGCGGCGGTCAGGTCGTTCTGCGCCAGCAGCGCGGCCGCGTTGCCCGCGTTCGTCACTCCTCCGACAATGCCGGGTGGGAAGCCGGTGATCGAACTCGCGGTGTTCGGGCTGAGCCCGAGATCGCCGCCGAGCGTAGTGGTCGGCGCCCCCGTCGTGAGCGTGTTCGTCACCGTGGTCGCGCCCAGGACCGAGTAGGTGCCGGCGGTGCCGAGATCGATCTTCGCGGTAGCCGCGTGGGCGTGGGTGGGAGCTGCCACGAGCACGCCGGCGAGCAGGGCGAGGCAGCCGGCGAGGAGCGCGGCAAGCCCGCCCAGTCGAGCGAGGTTCGAGCGAGATCCGGTGGTCAGTACAGCGCCGTCGGTCATTGTGGGCCTTTCCGTACGCTCAACCGCCCCCGACGGCGTGGTCACTACTGGTCACCCAGAGTGCTGGAACGTCCAGTGGTGTTGGACGTCAACTGCGTTTCAGGCATCGTCACTGCGCTGCGAGCAATGCTCGATGGGGGCGCCGCAGTGCCAGGTGCCCCGGCGCGGGAACCGTTACGGGCAGTCGCCCCGGCCGCCCGTAACCGAAGCCCTGCGCATGCGTGGCTCCCAGCCGTTTGGCGCGGTGTGCGTCCGCGATCGTTTCGATCCCTTCGGCAAGGATGACCGCCCCGGTGCGGGCGGCATACGCGCGTACCGCGGCGGCGATGCTGCGCCCCGTCGCGCGCAGTGGCGACTGGATCAGCGACAGGTCCAGCTTCACGACGTCCGGACGCAGTGACTCCAGCATCGCCAGCGCGTGAGAGTCCGCGCCGACGTCGTCCATCGCGATGCCGCACCCATCGCGGCGAGCCCGCTCGCTTCCGCGCATCAGTGCGCTCATCGACGTGCCGTCGCGCCGCTCGACAACCTCGAACACCACGTGCAGCCGGGCCAGCGTTTCGGTGAACGTGGCCATCAAGGGCGGAGGGCAGGTGGCAGCGAGGCCGGCGTGCTCGACGTTCACGAACCAGGTCAGCTCCGCGGGCAACGCAGCATCCGCCGCCAACTGCAGCGCCTGAACCCGGCACAGCCAGTCGAGTTCGACGCGCCGGCCCACCCGCTCGGCCGCCGCCAGCAACGCGACGGGAGCTTCGAGCTCGGTCCCCGCCGGGCCGCGAGTCAGCGCCTCGAAGCCGATCACGGTCGCCGATTCCAGATGCACGATCGGTTGAAAGACGGTGCGGATCCTGCGCGCGTCGATGATCGCGTCGATGATCCGGTCCTGCGCAGTCGTGCCACGCACCGGAGGTGCGAGAACGTTCAATTGGGTCACGGCCTACGCCGATCCAAGCCCCAGGGGGCTCTGGAAATGATCGCCACAGGAGTAACCGGCAACGGGGAGCCGGTATGCACAAAGGCCCGCAACGTCTCTACATTACGTGAATTTCACGCTCCTGGCCAATGTCGACCATTATGTGCCGTACGCGCACCCGCATGCCGCCTTCCACCGCATCAGCGAAGTGCGCGGCCCTTCCAGCGCAGCGCCCCGCGCCGGTGCTGCACCAGCGACCGCGCGGTCAGGTACCCGAACACGGTGATCGACACCGGATGCGCCAGGGCATCCGGCCATGCGCGCGAGCCGGTGGCGCGGGCGGTGACCACCCGTCCGGCGACCCCGGCGAGGTAACCCGCCAAGCCGGCCCGCGAGCCGCGCAGGGCCGCAACCGCAGGCAGCACGTACACGACGCCGAGCGCACCGACCACAGCGGCCGCGCCCGCCGGTGAGCCGAAGGCCGCCCACAACGACTTGCCGTACCCATCGCGCAGTTCGGCCCATCCGGCGTACATCCGGCAGGAGGCGAGCGCCGTCCCGTCGACCACCCCGCCGCGCCCGCCCGACGTCTTGACCGCCCGCAGCAGGGCGAGATCGTCGAGCACTGCGGCACGTACCGCACCGTGCCCGCCTGCCCGCTCGTACGCTTCGCGGCGCACCAGCAGGAACTGTCCGTTGGCCGCGGCCAGTGACGGCCGCGGCGAGCGCTCGGCGAGCCGCAGCGGCAGCGTCGTCAGGAACGACCACTGCAGCAGGGGCTGGACCAGTCGCTCGGCCCCCGACTCCGCGATCTGGCGCGGATGCGGGGAGATCAGGTCCAGCCCGGAGGTCGCGAGCAGCGCGGCGGCGGTAGTGACCGCGCCCGGTTCCAACACCACGTCCGCGTCGACGAACGCGAGCACCTCCCCGGTTGCGGCCGCGGCCAGCTGCGCGCACGCGTACGGCTTGCCGAGCCAGCCCGTCGGCAGTGGCGCCCCCTCCAGCACGCGCACCCGCGGGTCACCCTCGGCGGCCGCCCGCACGATGCGGGCGGTCCCGTCGGACGACCCGTCGTCCAGCACCAGGATCTCGAGAACGTCCTGTGCTCGCAGGGCAGCCAGGCACTTGCCGATGCGGGCCGCCTCGTCGCGGGCCGGGATGAGCACCGAGACCCGGGCGGCCGCAACCGCTCCCGGCGCCGGACGGCGCAGCAGACGCGCGTTGACCGCCGCGTGCACCGTCGCGGCGACGGCCAGTCCTGCCGCGACGCGCACGGCCGCGCTCACCGCCCGACCACCACCGTGCGCACGAACGGCACGGCCACCAGAGCCATCCCCGCGAAGCCCCACGCTGCCGCGGCGCCCAGGTGCAGAAAGGCGCCGAGCGCCAGCGTCGAGGACAGCCACGTCCAGACGAACAGCGCGTACGGCCAGCGGTCGTCCGGACTCGCGGCCGCGGGGTTCCGGCCGTCGACGACGGCCTGCACGCCCGCCGACACGATGAGCGCCACGAGCAGCCAGCCGAGGTAGTTGGTGAGCGGCACGGTGTCGACGCCGGGCAGGTGCGGTGCGGGGAAGCGCCAGCGCCAATGCCCCGCCGCGACCAGCTGCGGGTCGAGGAACAGGTCCCACGACGCGAGCGCCCAGCCGCCCACGAGCACGCGCGCCCGGTACGTGCGCACGAGGCGGCGCGCCACCAGCGCGGCCGGCCAGGCGAACATCGTCCAGGCGAGAGCGATCACCACGGGCACGCCCCCCAGCCGCACCCCAAGCGCGTCCGTGTACGTGTAGCGGCCGAACGGCACGCCGGTGTGCACGCCGAGCAGCTCGGCGGCGAAACCGGGAACTGCCGTCACCGCGAGCAGGCCTACCGCGAGGCGTACCCCGCGGCTGGTCGCCGCGTGAGCCAGCGACGCCGCCGCGAAGAGCACCACGACGGCGACGGTGAGCCGGTCACGCGTCGCCCCGTGCACCAGCGGATAGCCGATCTGGCCGGCGATGGTGAGCCCGGACAGCAGCGGGACGGACCGGCCGAGCCGCTCCCCGGCATCAACCACCGGTGCCGAGCGGCAGCCGCGCACCCAACACTGCGAACGGCCGGGAGTCGCCGGGGAACAGGTAGTGCCGGCGCAGGTCGAGGAACCCCAGATCGTGATACAGGCGGAACGCGCGGGTGTCGGCGTCCGGCGTCGACAGCAGCATCGCCGCGTGCGGGATAGCCCCGGCGAGCTCGAGCAGCAACCGGCGCCCGACGCCCCCGCCCTGAAACCCCGGCAGCACATGCAGTTCGGACAGCTCGAACGCGTCTGCAAGCCAGTCCTCGGCGGACTCCGGCGTGAGCGCGCGGCGCACCAGGTCGTGCCACCACTGCCCCGGAAGCGTGGTGTAGCCGTAGCCGAAGCCGATCAGCGCGCCCTGTTCCAGAACGGCGGCCCGGCAGGCGAATCCCTCGTGGCTCACGTGCTTTCGCGCGGTGACCGAGCGCTGCGCCGCGGCATGCTGCGGGTACTGCATCGCGCGCGCATAGATGTCCATCGCGTCCTCGACGCGCTCGGCGAACTGCCGCCCCGACCACGCCTCGATGCGCGCGGACGACCCGCTCACCGGCGTGGGCGTCGATCGCATTCACCAGATCCTGCCGCATGGATGCGGCCGCTGCTACGCAACCTGCGCGACCGTTCCGCCGGTGAGCCGCACCAGTTCGGCGAAGGTCGTCGGGAAGACCGCGTGCGGGATCCCGCCCGCTGCCCAGACCTGCGGGTACCCGGTGAGATCCTGGTCGACCAGCGTGCGGATCGGTGCCGGGTGCCCGACCGGGGCCACGCCGCCGATCACCTGGCCGGTCGCGGCGAGCACGAAATCGGGCTTGGCCCGGCGCAGCTCGCTCGTGCCGACGAGCGCGGCGACCTTGGCCGTGTCGACGCGGTGCGCGCCGCTGGTGAGCACCAGCAGTGGTTCGCCCTCGGCGGTGGCGAAGATCAGCGAGTTCGCGATCGCGCCGACGGCGACCCCCAACTGCGCGGCCGCGGCGGCCGCAGTGGGCGCTGCCTCGTCCAGGATCTGGACCCGTCCGGGTGCGCCGGCGGCGGTCAGGACGGCCTGCACGGCCTCGCAGTTCGGATGCACGCGGCGAGCTTACGGCTCGCGTGCTCGTCGGCTCAGCCACCTCGGTACCGCGGCGACGCAGCGCAGCAGATCGGCACGGCAGCGCAGCGCGAAGGGCGCGTCATCAGCGGTGCGAAGCATCCCGTCGGCCGCGCGACCCGGTGCACCTGTCGCTCATCGGGCTCTGCTGGCAAGAGTGCCGGCAGAGCCCGATGCGCCTGCATACCCGCGCCGGAATTCGAGCCGGGCAGTTGCCGCCATCGGGCCTGGCGCGGTGCGTGGCCGGATGCACGCGGCGCGCCGAACCATCGACCGGCGAAGATGTACCGGTGACCGGATACCCGCTGCTGCTCGACGTGACCGGCCGACGCGTGCTCGTGGTCGGGGGCGGCAAGGTCGGCACCCGCCGCACGGTCGCGCTGCGTGAGGCCGGCGCGGACGTCGTGGTCGTCGCGCCGGAGGCGACCGCCGAGATGCTCGCGCTTGGCGTCACCGTGCTGCGCCGCCCGTTCGCCACTCCGGACCTGGACGGCGCGTGGCTGGCGATCGCCTGCACCGACGACGCGGTGGTGAACGCCGCCGTCGCCGCTGCCGCGGAACAGCGCCGGATCTTCTGTGTGCGCTCGGACGCGGCGCCCGGTGGAACGGCGCGAACTCCTGCCGTGCTGCGCCGCGACGGGATGACGGTGGCGATCACCGGGGGCGACGACCCGCGGCGGTCGGTCGCGCTGCGCGAGGCGATCTCCGCCGCCCTCGACCTCGGCACCCTGCCCGCCCGCCGCGTGCGGCCGGCGGCCACCGGGTCGGTCGCGCTGGTCGGCGGGGGCCCCGGCGACCCGGAGCTGATCACCGTACGTGGCCGCCGTCTGGTCGCCTCAGCCGATGTCGTGGTCGTGGACCGGCTGGCGCCGCGCGAGCTCCTGGACGAGTTGCCGGACACCGTCGAGGTGATCGACTGCGGCAAGTCCGCACACCGGCACAACCTGCGGCAGCACGAGATCAACGCGCTGCTCGTCGAGCGGGCGCAGGCAGGCAAGCGGGTGGTCCGGCTCAAGGGCGGCGATCCGTTCGTCTTCGGCCGCGGTGGCGAGGAGTGGCTGGCGTGCGTGGCGGCCGGGGTGCCGGTCACGGTGGTGCCGGGGCTCAGTTCGGCGCTCGCGGCACCGGCGGCGGCCGCCATCCCGCTCACCCACCGCGGGATCGCCGCCGACTTCACGGTGGTGTCCGGCCACCTGGACCCGGGCCGCCCCGAGGACACCGGGGTCGACTGGGCAGCGCTGGCCGTGACACCGGGAACACTCGTGCTGCTGATGTCGATGGAGCGGCTCGACCTGATCGCCGCCGCGCTCATCGCGCACGGCCGGCCGGCGAGCACCCCGGCTGCGGTGGTGCAGCGCGCGACGCTGCCGGGGGAGCGCATCGTCCGGGCGCCGCTCGCCGGGCTCGCCGACGCGGTGCGGGCGGCCGGTGTCGGCGCGCCCGCGGTGATCGTCGTCGGCGACGTCGTGGATGTGCTGGTTGGGGCGCCACAGCCCGCCCGGCCCTGATTCGTTGCGTTCTGTCGGCACCCCGCGATACACTTCGAACGGACATTCGAAATAGCGCGTGGAGGTGCTCGATGACGCTCGGCCGTACTTCACAGCCGGCCCGCTCCCGGCCGGTCCCGGTCGCACCGGGTCAGGCGTTCCTGCTGCTCGCCCGCGCCCGTGCGGTGCTCGGCGAGGCCGCCTGCGCCGACACCGACGACGAACGGTTCCGTCTGGCCCATCTGGGCGCGCTGCGCGTGGCGGCCGCGGTCCTCGCCGAACGCGGCCGCCCGGCGGGCAGCCGGCGCCGGCTGCTCAGCGCGTGGGTGCTCATCGAGTCTGTCGCGCCCGAGCTGGCCGACTGGGCCGCCTACTTCGCCGCGGGCGCCGCGGCCCGGGCGGCGATCGAGGCCGGCGCCAACCATGTCGTCGGCAGCCGCGAGGCCGACGACCAGTTGCGCGCGGCCTGCGAATTCCTGCACGTCGTCGAGACCTCGCTGAGCCTGCTGGCGCCACCGCTGGCGAGCTGAGCACGCGCTGTCGGCCGCCGCTACTAGTGTTCGCAGGGTGCAGGCCCAGACCTCCCGCGACAGTGCCCCGCCCGGCCGGCAGGCGCTGATCTGGCAGCTGCTCTCCGCGGCGCTGTCCGCCGTCACCAGCGGCGCCGCGGCACCCACCGTGCTGGACTGCGGCGGCGGCAGCGGCAGCTTCGCGGTGCCGCTCGCGCAGGCGGGCGCCCAGGTGACGGTCGTCGACATCAGCGTCGACGCGCTGGCCACCCTGCAGCGACGTGCCGACGAGGCAGGCGTGGGCGGGCGGGTGCATGCGGTCCAGGGCGACGTCGAGGCGCTCACCGACGCAGTCGGCAGCGGTGGCTTCGACCTGGTGCTCGCGCACGGCATCCTCGGCGCCGTCGACGACCTGCCTGCGGCGTTCGCCGCCGTGGCCGCCTCGGTCCGCCCGGGCGGACGGCTCAGCGTGCTGGTGGCCAACCCGGTCGCGGGCGTGCTGGCCCGCGCCCTGGCCGCCGACGTGTCCGCGGCACTCGCCGAACTGCGCGCGCTCGACACCGCCTTCGCCCAGCCCGGTCCGGACGCGGTGCGTGCCCTGTGTCGCGCGCACGGCCTGTTGATCGATCAGGTGCACGGCATCGGGGTGTTCACCGAACTCGTCCCCGGCCGCGCCCTCGAGCAGCCCGGCGCGCGCGAGGCGCTGGACGCGCTGGAGTTCGAGAGCGCCACCCGCAGCCCGTTCTGCGACATCGCAGCCAGGGTGCACCTGCTCGCCCGGCGCCCGGCGGGCTGAGCGACGATGCGGCCCGAGCCGGCACATGGGACGTAGCGCCGACGTACCGCGCGCGGCCGACGGGTTCGCCGGCAACGACGCGGGCTGTCACATCCTGCACGTCGACATGGACGCCTTCTTCGCGAGCGTCGAGATCCGCAGGCGTCCCGAACTGCGCAACCGTCCGGTCGTGGTGGGCGGTGGTACGCGCGGTGTGGTCGCCGCCGCCTCGTACGAGGCGCGCAAGTACGGCGTGCGCAGTGCGATGGCGATGACCCAGGCCCTGCGGCTGTGCCCGCGGCTCACCGTGCTGCCGCCGGACCGCGCCGCGTACACGGCCGCCTCCGCCGCGGTCATGACGGTCCTGCGCGAGATCACCCCGCTGGTCGAGCCGCTGTCGCTGGACGAGGCGTTCCTCGACGTCGCGGGCGCCGAACGGCTGCACGGCCGGCCCGGCCGCATCGCCGAACGGATCCGCGAGCGGATTGCCGCCGACCTGGGGCTGACCTGCTCGGTCGGCGTGGCGGCCACCAAGTTCGTCGCCAAGCTGGCGTCCGCGCGCTGCAAGCCGGACGGCCTGCTCGTGGTGCCGGTCGCCAGCACGCTGGAGTTCCTGCACCCGCTGCCGGTCACGGTGCTCTGGGGCGTGGGAGCGCGGACGGGTGAGCAGTTGCACCGACTCGGCGTGCGCACGGTCGCCGACCTCGCGGCCACCCCGTTGCCGGCGCTGCGCCGCGCGATCGGCGCGGCGGTCGCCGACCACCTGCACGAGCTGGCTCACGGCCGTGACCCGCGCACCGTCCAGGTGGGCGAGGTGGAGAAGTCGATCAGCTCCGACCACACGCTGGACACCGACCTGACCGCCGAGGCGGACGTCGGCCGCGAACTGCTCCGGCTCGCCGACGACGTCGGCCGCCGGGTGCGCGAGCGCGGCTTTGTCGCCCGCACGGTCGGCATCAAGATCCGCTTCGCGGATTTTCACACCGTGACCCGGGTGCGCACCCTGCCCGGCCCGACCGATTCGTCCGGAGCGATCTTCCAGACCGCGCTCCAGCTGTACCGCTCGCTGCAACTGGACCGGCCGCGCATCCGGCTGGTCGGTGTCAAGGCCGAGAACCTGCACCTGGCCGGCAGCATGCCCGAACAGCTCAGCTTCGACGACTTGCAGCCGGACGACCCGGCACCGACGGCCCGCTCGGCACCGACGGCCCGCTCGGCCCAGCAGTCACCGGTGGCACCGGACGCGGTGCTCGACGCGGCGCGGGCCAGGTTCGGCGGCGGCGCCATCGGATATGCCGCGCTGCTCGGCGCGCCCGGTCGCAACGACGGCGGCGGGCGGGCTGCCGCGCGGTGAGCCGATCTGAACTGGTTGTGGCTGCAACTTTCGATCCGGCCGAACGGCTCGTATGCTCGAAGGTGACAGCCGCTTCACCCACCGGCGGGGCTGCCGTCGCAAGGTAGGAATCGAGACGACGCCACGGCCGGGACTGCCGTGGAGACGAAGGAGGGCTACGGTGCCGCTCTCCGAGCACGAGCAGAGACTGCTGGACCAGATCGAACAGGCGCTCTACGCCGAGGATCCCAAGTTCGTCTCATCGGTGCGTTCGGTGCGCGCGCGATCTCATCTGCGCCGCTCGATCGTGCTCGCCGTCGTTGGCGTGATCCTCGGATTGGGCCTGGTGCTCATCGGCCTGATCAGCAACCTCATCGTGCTCAGCGTCGTCGGCTTCGTGCTGGTGGTCGGCTCCTGCGGCCTGTGCGTCAAGGCGATCCGGCCGCGCGCCTCGATCAGCGTCGCCTCGGTCGCCGAGGCGGGCCGTCCCGGGAAGGCCCCGCGCCCCACCGGGCTGCGCAGCCGGATGGAAGAGCGGCTGCGCAAGCGCTTCGACGAGAACTGATCCCGCGGACGAGAACTGATCCCGCGGCGGCCGCGGCAACACGGCCGATCAGCGGTGTCGTGCGTTTCCTCGCAGCCCGCGACGCAGCGACGACCAACGGGCCGGCGACCAGTGCAGCGAGGCCGGCCACAGCTGCGAACGCAACCGCGCACCGCGCGTCCGCCCGGCGCGCAGCCGATGCGTGACGGTACGCAACTCGTTGACCAGGTCCGGCCCGGGACGCCCGTCCGCGGATCGGTAGCGATGCTGCTCCACGGCGCGGGCCAGCTGCAGTAGCGCGGGCCGGGCGTCGCCGGCCGGCTCGCCCAGCCAGCGGGCGACCTGTCGCGGCGAGCGGGCGTCGGACCACACGTAGCCCAGGTCGACGGCGGTGTCGCTCAGCTCCGCCCACAACGGGTCGGGGTCACCGGCACGGCCGGCCCGCAGCCGGCGCCGGCGCAGCCTGGCCCGGCTCAGCCACGGGGTGAGCGCGGCGCCGAGCAGGATCAGCAACACCCCGAGGGGCACCGCCCATCCCGTCCAGTCACGTCCACCGGTGCTGCTACCGGCCACCGCGGCCGCGGTCGGCGCGGCGGTCGCGGTGTGCCGGGTGGGCGCGGTCGTGCTCGGCCGGGTGGTCGCGGTGGCCGTCGACGTCGACTGGCTGCCGTCGTGCGGCGCCCACGGCAGCGACGTGGCCCGGCCGCCGTCCGCGCCGGAGAGCGGGGTCGGGTCGAAGGGCACCCACCCGATCCCCGCGAAGTAGGCCTCCACCCAGGCGTGCGCGTCGTTGGTGGTGACGGTGAACGTGCCGTCGGCGTCGGGGGCCTGGTGCGTGTAGCCCAGCACCACCCGGGCGGGCACCTGGGCCAGCCGCAGCATGACCGCCATCGCCGCGGAGAACTGCTGGCAGTAGCCGATCTTGTTGCGCAGGAAGTCGACCAGGTCGTTGCCGGAATCGCCCGCTGCGGTCTGCAGGCTGTAGGTGAAGCCGTTGGCCGGGTCGGCGAAGTAGTCGCTGATCGCCCTGGCCTTCGCGTACGGCCCGGTCCTGCCGCCGATCAGCCCGCTGACCAGGCTGCGTACCTCCTCGGGGATCTGCGGCAGCGTCAGCCACTCGGCCAGCTGCCGGGTGCTGCCGGCCGGGGCGTTCTGCAGGTCCTCGATGCTGGGGTTGGGCTGGCGCACGGTCTCGCGGTAGGTCTGCCCGCGGCGCACCGAGGTGCCGACGAGCAGCTGGTCCTGCGGGGTCCAGCTGCCGCCGCTGAGCCCGTCGATGCGGGTCGGGTTGCCGAACACCGACGGGTTCCCGCTCAGCCCGCTGACCTCGATGCGCGCGGTGTAGGCCTCGTGCGCGACGATCCCGGAGCCCGGCAGGGTGCCGAAGTCGGTGCCGTTGATCGGCTCGCGCGGCCCGTGGTCCGCGGGCGCCCAGCCGTCGCCGGTGAACCGGGTCAGCACGTTCTCGCGCAGGTAGAACGGCCGCACCCCGGGCGGTCCGTCGATGGTGACGGTGGCCAGGTCCTGCGTCGAGGTGCGGGTCAGCTGACCGCGCAGCGCCACGAACGGGTCGATCGAGCCGCCGCCACCGGCCCCGAACCCGGTGTCGGCGTGCTTGTTCTTGCCGCGCAGCAGGTCCGAGACCAGGTTGGACGCGTTGATCGGGGCGAGCATCGGCAGCAGCACCGCGATCAACACCGCCAGCACCGCGATCCGCTGACCCGCGACGGCGGCGGGCGCCCGGGCGCGGAGCGGCTGCGCCCGCGTGACGCGGTGTCCCCAGCTGGCCAGGTCGTCGCGGGCGTCCAGGGCGAGCAGCAGCAAGAACCCGGCCGCCGCGAAGACGAACAGTGGCCAGTGCACGTTGTGCCGGGGGATCGCGCCGGACACGGTGAAGACGACCAGCAGCGGGACCCCGGCGAGCGCGCCGTGCCGTCCGACCACCGCGATCAGGTCGACCAGCGCGGCGAGCAGCCCGAGCATCGCGCTCAAGGCCAGCCGTACCGCCACGGTCGAGTGCACCGGAGCGACGCCGTCGTGCGTGGTGCGGTGCAGGTCGTCCAGCAGCGCGTTGACGTCGTCCCAGGTACGCGGGGTGGGGATGATCCCGAGCAGCGCGTGGTGCGGGACGAACCGGACCGTCAGCCACGGCACGAGCAGTGCGATGCCGGGCCAGATCTGCAGCGCGCCGGGCGGGCGCCACAGCCGCAGGATCAGCGCGGGCGCGAGTGCCACCACCATGCTCAGCCAGACGTCGAGCAGCCAGCCGCGGTCGCTCAGCAGCTGGCACAGCGGGACGGCGCCCAGACCGGACGCGAGCAGCGCGAGCAGGGTCCGCTGCACGCCCAGGTTGACCGCATCGGCGCGGGCCGGCGCTTCGGTGCTCGTTCCGCTCACCGCAACGCCCCGGTGGCGCTCGTGCGCAGCGCCTCCCGCCACACGTCGGCGACGGCGGCGCCGTGCCGGACCACAGCGACCCGCCAGCCGGCCGAGCGCAGCACCCGTACCGCCACCTGGTGGTCCGAGCCGGGCCCGGCGGGCGGACGGCCCGCCCAGGTTCCGGTGTCCAGCACGAAGGCGACCGCGGGCACCGCCGAACCGCGCTGGTGGCAGTCGGCCAGCACGCGCAGGCTCGCCGGATCGACCTCGCCGAGCAGCGCGATGAGGGCGGACTCCCGCGCGGAGATGGTGAGCAGGTTCCGGGCCGGGGCGAGGCTGGCGGCGCGGGCGGGACGCACGGTGGCCAGGTACTCGACCAGCCCCAGCGGGCCGTCCGGACGCAGCCGCTGGCTGGCCTGGACGTCGCAGATCAGCTCGGTCCTGCGCCCCGATGACAGCAGGTGGGTGCCGATGCTCGCCGCGGCGCTGACCGCCCACTCCAGGCTGCTGCGCGCGCGTTCGTCGGTCGCCCCGGCGTCCGGGCCCGCGTCGACGTGCGCCGACTCGCGCAGGTCGAGGACGAGGGTCGCCTGACCCTGCCACGGGCGTTCCTCCTGACGGACCATCAGCGCGCCGATCCGGGCGGACGAACGCCAGTGGATCTTGCGCAGCGCGTCGCCGGTTCGGTACTCGCGGGTCGAGGCGTCGTCCGCGCCGTGCGTGCCGATCGAGTGGCTGCCCGAGTTGTCGCCGATGTCGTGCGAGAGCGGCGGCGAGACCGGCGGCAGCGAGTCGACGACGGGGCGGATCACGAACTCGCTGGTGGCGGTGAACGCGCGACGCACGTCGATCAGGTGGAACGGGTCGGTGAGCCGGATGCGCAGCGGACCGGCCTGGTAGCGGCCGCGCGGCAGCGCGGGCAACCGGTAGGACACCACCCGCGACTCGCGGCTGGCCAGCCCGTCCAGAACGAACCGGGCCCGGCCGGGCAGTTGCGCCGGCATCTGGTCCTCGAGCATCAGCGAGCCGGTGCGCAACCGGGACCGGTTGGTGATGGTGAGCTGCACGACCACCGAGTCGCCCGAGCTGGCGTGCTCGGGCCGCACGCTGCGCCGGTTGCCGATCAGCACTCGCGAGCGGTTCACCGCGAAGGCGGCCAGCACCGGGATCGCGACGGCGAGCACGCCCGCCCGGACCAGATCGACCTCGCCGAGCACCAGCCCGCACAGCACCGCTGTGCCGCCGGCGGCGAGCAGGCAGCTCGCCCGGGTGGTGAGGCCGAGGTCGGAGAACGCCACGGTCAGCGCTGGCCCGCGTTGCTGCCCGGGATCGGGGTGCTCGAGATGATCCGCCCGAGCAGGTCCGCGGCCGAGCGGCCGGCGACGTGCGCTTCGGCCGTGATCAGCAGGCGGTGCGCGAAGACGGGCACGAGCAGGAACTGCAGGTCGTCCGGCACGACGTAGTCGCGACCCTCCAGCGCCGCCCACGCCTTCGCGGCGCGCAACAGGTGCAACGCGGCGCGTGGCGACGCGCCCAGCCGGACCTCGGGGGAGCGGCGGGTGGCCACCGCGAGGTCGACGGCGTAGCCCTTCACCGGGTCGGCGACGTAGACGGTGCGCACGCCCGCGATCAGGCTGCGCACCGCGGTGGCGTCCGAGACCGCGCGCAGCAGCACCAGCGGATCGACCGAAGCGTGCTCGTCCAGCATCGCGATCTCGGCGCGGCGGTCCGGGTACCCCATCGAGATCCGCGCGGTGAACCGGTCCCGCTGCGCCTCCGGCAGCGGGTAGGTGCCCTCCATGTCGATCGGGTTCTGGGTCGCCAGCACCATGAACGGCGCCTCGAGCGGGTAGGTCACGCCGTCGACGGTGACCTGACGCTCCTCCATGCACTCCAGCAACGCCGACTGGGTCTTCGGCGAGGCCCGGTTGATCTCGTCGCCGACCACGATGTTCGCGAACACCGGGCCCGGCTTGAACTCGAAGTCGCGGTCCTCGGCGTTGTACACGCTGACGCCGGTGACGTCGCTCGGCAGCAGGTCGGGCGTGAACTGCACGCGGCGCACCGAGCAGTCGATGGAGCGGGCCAGTGCCTTGGCGTAGGTCGTCTTGCCGACGCCGGGTACGTCCTCGATGAGCAGGTGACCCTCGGCGAGCAGCACGGCCAGGCCCAGGCGCACCTCGGCGCTCTTGCCCTCGATGACCTTCTCGATGTTCGCGGCGATGCGATCGGCCGCGTCCCGAACCTCGGTGACCGAGGCGATGCGCGGGCTGCCGGAGTCCGACGCGCTACCGGCGGCATGCGCGCCCCCTGGTCGGAGCTCACTGGCGAGGTCGTCCACAGGTGCCGCCCTTTCGTCCCGTCCGCGCGCTCCGGTGCGCGCGTCAGCGTCGAGTATCGCTGATCACGGACCCACCCGGCAGGACGCGTTCGGGGGCGGTTCGGTTCGCGACGCGCCGGTGATTGATAGGCGAGTGGAGGATAGTGGGTTAGAGTGGGGCGCAGTGGGGATGATGTGAGCACAGTCCCTGATCCCGGCCGGAGGTGTCGCGGTGTTGTTCCTCGGCACGCACAGCCCGCGCCTGGACGACAAGGGCCGGCTCGCGCTTCCGGCAAAGTTCCGGCCGGACCTGGAGGGAGGACTGGTGATCTGCAAGGGGCAGGAGCGGTGCCTGTACGTGTTCCCCACCGCGCAGTTCGCCACGTTCACCCAGGGACTGGCCGACGCGCCGATCACCGACGCCCGCGCGCGCCACTACGGCCGCACCCTGTTCGCCAGCGCGTCCAACGAGATCCCGGACGCCCAGGGCCGCATCACCGTCCCGCCGCCGCTGCGCAGCTACGCCGGGCTGAGCAAGGACTGCGTCGTCATCGGCGCCAACAACCGCGTCGAGATCTGGGACGCCCAGGCCTGGCAGCAGTGGTCCGAGCAGGCCGACGAGGCCTTCGCGCAGGTCGCCGAGGAGGTGCTGCCCGGCATCTTCTAGGGCCCGACCCGGCTACCGGACCGCTCCGGTCCGGCCTCCTCCCGTCCACCTCCTGGCGCACCTTCCCCGGTGCCAGGCGGATCACCCGCACAGCACGCGCCGTCGCGCGGGCCGGGTGAGACGGGCGGGGACCAGGCAGGAGCGATCGTCATTCGCCCGTCCATCCCCACACCCACCCACCGACCCGACGGCCCGGAAACGAGCGCTCGCGCGTAGACCGAGCAACCCGACGACCGACAGCACGGCACGAGCACCGAAGGCGAGGACAGCAGCGCGATGGACGCACCGGATCGGACGGCGCACACCGTGTCGTCGGCCGCGCACGTCCCGGTGTTGCTGGAACGCACCCTCGCGCTGCTCGCACCCGCGCTCGCCGACCGGCCGGCCGTCGCCGTGGACGCGACGCTGGGACTGGGCGGGCACGCCGAAGCGCTGCTGGCCGCGCACCCGCAACTCACCCTGGTCGGGCTGGATCGCGATCCGGCCGCGCTGTCGCGCAGCCGCGAGCGGCTCGCCCCGTTCGCCCGCAGGGTGCACCTGGTCCATGCCGTCTATGACCGGATGCCCGAGGTGCTCGACGAACTCGGGATGGGCGGGGTGGACGGCGTGCTGTTCGACCTCGGCGTGTCCTCGATGCAGCTGGACGTCGCCGAGCGCGGGTTCGCGTACGCGCAGGACGCGCCGCTGGACATGCGGATGGACGCCTCGCAGGGCATCACCGCGGCCGAGGTGGTCAACAGCTACCCGGTGCCCAGGCTCGCCAAGGTGCTGCGCGACTACGGGGAGGAGCACTTCGCGCTGCGCATCGCCCAGGCGATCGCGCGGGCCAGGCGCACCGCCCCGCTTCGCTCCACCGCCGAGCTCGCCGAACTGGTCCGTTCCGCGATTCCCGCGGCCACCCGCCGGCACGGCGGGCACCCGGCCAAGCGCACCTTCCAGGCGCTGCGGATCGAGGTGAACGGCGAGCTGGAGGCACTGCGCGCGGCGATGCCGGCGGCGCTCGCGGCGCTGCAGGTGGGAGGTCGCGTCGTCGTGCTGTCCTACCAGTCGCTGGAGGACCGGATCGTGAAGCAGGCGCTGGCCGCGCTCGCCACCGATCGCACCCCGGTCGGCCTGCCGGTCAGCCTGGCCGACCGCGGCCCTGAGCTGCGCCTGCTCACCCGGGGCAGCGAACCGGCCACGGACGCCGAGATCGCGGACAACCCGCGGGCAGCGTCCGTCCGGCTGCGCGCCGCCGAGCGGATCAGGAAGGCGTCCTGATGAGCCGGCCCGTGCCCAAGCACGCCCCGCGCGTGCCGTTCGCGTTGCTGGTGCTCGGCCTGCTGGTCGGCGGTCTGGTGCTGCTGCTCATGCTGAACACCGCCTCGGCCGCCAACGAGCTGCGCCGGCACGACCTCGCCGCCCAGGACGCGAGCGTTGCCGCGCAGGTGGAGCAGTTGCACAACGAGGTTGCGGCCAGCGCGGCGCCGGGAAACCTGGCCAGGATCGCCGGGCAACTCGGCATGGTGCCGGCCGGCAATCCGGCATTCCTGCAGATCGAGCCGGACGGGCGCGTGCGGGTGCTCGGCAGCGCGGCGCCGGTCACGGCCGCGCCGGTGGCGCCGACCAAGACGGCGACCAAGACGGCTGCCAGGACGGGGACCAAGACGGCGGCAAAGACGCCTGGCCACAACGCGACGAGCACCGGGATCAAGAGCACCGGGATCAAGAGCACCGGGACGGCCGCGACCAAGAGCACCAAGACCGGCACGGCACCGTCCACACCCACACCGCAGCCCACCACCACGCTGCCCGGAGGCACCCGATGACGTACCGGCCCGATCCGCGCCGCGGCCGGCCCGTCCCACGCCAGAGCCAGCAGGGACGCCAGCCGGGAGCGCGGTCGGGAGCGCGCTCCACCCCGGCGCCGCCGCGATCCAGCTCCGTCCCGCGGCCGTCCGGCCCGGTCCGGGCTACCACTCGCGCGACCCCGCGCGCCGGGGCGGCTCGTCCCGATCCCCGCTCCGCAGCCGCGGCGCGCCCGAGCCGCCCGAGCCGCCCGAGCCGCCCGAGCCGCCCGCCCCGCCCGAGCCGCCCGCCCCGCCCGCGCCGGCGGGTACGCCACCTGCGCCTGGGCCGGCTGCAGGGCCGGCTGCGCTACGGCTTCGCCGCGGTGTGCACGCTGCTGCTGGTCATCGGCGGCCGGCTGGTCCAACTTCAGGGCATCGACCACGGCGACTACGCCAGCGCCGCGAAGGCACAGCGCGTGGACACCATCGCGCTGCACGCGTTGCGCGGCTCGATCGTGGATCGCGACGGCACGGTCCTGGCCTACACGTCGGCCGCGCAGGACGTCACCGCCGACCCGCACCAGATCGACGTGGCGCACCGGGCCGACTACGCCGCCCAGCTCGCGCCGCTGCTGGGCGTGGATCAGGACACGATCGCGAGCGAACTCGCCAAGCCCGGCCGCTACGCGCTGCTCGCCGAGGCGCTCTCTCCGGTCGCAGCGGCGAAGGTCGACGAGCTGGCATTGCGCGGCATCTACACCCAACCCACCACGCAGCGGCTCTATCCGGGCCGCACCACCGCGGCGAACGTCATCGGCACGGTGCACTCGGACGGCACGGGAGCCGCCGGCATCGAGTCGCAGTTCAACTCGGTGCTGGCCGGGCACGACGGGAGCTTGACGTACAGCGTCGACAACGTCGGCAACATCAACCCGAGCAGCCGGACGGTGCGCGACGCGGCGCGCAACGGCGGCACGATCGCGCTCACGATCGACCAGAGCCTGCAGTTCATCGCCCAGCAGTACCTGGACAAGGCCGTCCCCGAGTCGCGGGCGCGCGGCGCGCAACTCGCGGTGCTGGACGCCCACACCGGGCAGGTGCTCGCGCTGGCGTCCTCGGGCACGTTCGACGCGAGCGACCCGAACACCATCGACCCGAACACGCCGATCAATCCGCCGATCATGAGCGCGTTCGAGCCCGGCTCGGTGCAGAAGGCGATCACCTTCGCCGCGGCGATCGAGGAGAACAAGATCACGCCCCGGACGGTGCTGTCGGTCCCCGCCCGGATGACGATGGGCGGCGTCACGATCAGCGACGCCTGGTGGCATCCGACCGAGAAGTTCACGGCGACCGGCGTGCTGGCCGAGTCCTCCAACGTCGGCACGCTACTGATCGCGCAGAAGTTGGGGCCGGCCGTCTGGGACTCGTACGAGCAAAAGTTCGGCGTCGGGACCAAGACCGGCATCGAACTGCCCGGCGAGAGCGCCGGCTACCTTCCGCCGATGGACAAGTGGACCGCGTCCACGTTCGCGAACCTGCCGTTCGGCCAGGGCGAGAGCATGACCGTGCTGCAACTCGCCTCGATCTACCAGACGCTGGCCAACGACGGGGTGCGCATCCCGCCGCGGATCGTGAAGTCGATCACCGCATCCGACGGCAGCACCACCACGACCTCGCAGCCGGCCGGGATCCGCGTGGTCAGCCCGCAGACGGCGCAGACCGTGCGCACCATGCTCGAGTCAGTGACGCTGCCCGGCGGCACCGGGGTCAAGGCGGCGATCCCCGGCTACCGGGTGGCGGGCAAGACGGGCACCGCCCAGCAGCCGGACCCGAACCATGGCGGGCGCTACTCCAGCACCATGAACTGGGACACCTTCGCCGGCGTGGTTCCGGCCGACGACCCGCAGTTCGTGGTCGCGATCATGGTCGACAACCCGGCGCACGGACTTGAGGGCGGCGACGTCGCGGCCCCGCTGTTCAACCAGATCGCGAGCTACGAGTTGCAGCACGCGCACATCCCGCCGACCGGCTCGACGTCCAAGCACGTGCCGCTGCAGGTGTGCGACGCGACGACCCGGATGAGCGCACCAAGTACCGTTTGCTGACGTGCCGGACGCTCTCATCGACGCTGCCGGGGAGATCCCCCGCCCAGCCCAGGTCGAACCGGTGCGCCTGCGGGCACTGCGGCTCGGTACGGGCCGGGTAGACGGCGCGGGCAGCGCGGATGTCGCGGTGTCGGGGGTCACCGCGACGAGCGCCGCGGTGCGGCCGGGTGACCTGTTCGCAGCGCTGCCCGGGCGCACCGCGCACGGCGCCGCCTACGTGCCGCAGGCGCTGGCGTCCGGTGCGGTGGCGGTGCTCACCGATCCGGCGGGCCGGTCCGCCGTGCCCGACGCGGTCCCCACTGTCGTCGTCGAGGACGTGCGTGCCGTGCTCGGCGCGCTGGCCGCCCAGGTGTACGGCGACCCGAGCCGTCGCCTGCGCGTACAGGCCGTGACCGGAACGAGCGGCAAGACCACCACGACGTACTTCCTGCGTGCCGGCCTGCGCGCCGCCGGCCGCACGACCGGGCTGATCGGGACGGTCGCGACCCTGATCGGCGACCGCGAGGTGAAGACCGGCTTCACCACACCCGAGGCGCCGGAGGTCCATGCGCTGCTCGCGGTCATGGCCGAGGCGGGGGTGGGCGATGTCGCGATGGAGGTGTCCAGCCACGCGCTCGCGATGGGCCGCGTCGACGGGGTGCGGTTCGAGACCGCCGCGTTCACGAACCTGTCGCAGGACCACCTGGACTTCCACGCGGACATGGCGGACTACTTCGCGGCCAAGGCCAGGCTGTTCGACGGCCGGGCGCGCAACGCGGTCGTCGTGACCGACGACGAATGGGGCGTGCGGATGGCCGCGATCGCCGGGCCGGAGGTGGTGACGGTGAACACCGGCGGCGACGCGGCGACGTGGCGGGCGAGCGAGGTGCGGGCGAGCGCGGACGGCCACACCCGATTCCGGGTGCTCGGCCCGCACGCGGACGTCGAGACCGCCTGCGCGGTGCCCGGCCGGTACAACGTCGCGAACGCGCTGCTCGCGATCGCGATGCTCGAGCAGGTGGGCGTGCCGGTCGAGGTGGCCGCGCCGGCGGTCGCGGTCGCGACAGTGCCCGGGCGCATGGAACGCATCGACGCCGGGCAGCCGTTCCTCGCGATCGTCGACTACAGCCACAAGCCGGCTGCCGTGGACGGGGCGTTGCGGGCACTGCGCCCGCTCACCCGGGGGCGGCTGATCATCGTGCTCGGCTGCGGCGGCGACCGCGACCGTGGCAAGCGGCCGCACATGGGCGCGATCGCAGCGCGCGCCGCTGACCTGCTGGTGATCACCGACGACAACCCGCGCTCCGAGGACCCCGCCGCAATCCGCGGCGCGATGCGCGACGGCGCGCTCGCGGTCCCGGCCGCAGAGCGCGGCGAAGTGATCGAGATCGGTGACCGCGCCGCGGCCATCGCACACGCCGTCGACCTTGCCCGCGTAGGTGACACGGTTCTCGTCGCGGGCAAGGGCCACGAGGCGGGGCAGGAGATCGCCGGCACGGTGCACCCGTTCGACGACAGGAGCGTGTTGCGGCACGCGCTGGAGGCCGCCCGGTGATCGCGATGACGCTCGCCGAGATCGCCGAGGCGCTGGGTGGCCGGCTGCACGCGGCGGACCCGGACGCGCTGGTCACCCGGCCGCTCGAATTCGACTCGCGACACTGCGAGCCGGGCGGGCTGTTCCTCGCGCTGACCGGCGAACACGTCGACGGTCACGACTTCGTCGACACGGCCATCGCGAACGGAGCGGTGGCCGCGATCGTCACCCGCGAGGTGGACGCGGCGTGCATCGTGGTCGCCGACGGCCTCGCCGCGCTCGCCACACTGGCGACGGTCGTGTCACGCCGCCTGCAGGCGCGGATCGTCGGCATCACCGGCTCGTCCGGCAAGACGTCGACGAAGGATCTGGTCGCGCAGCTGCTGAGCCGGCTCGGCCCGACCGTCGCGCCGCCCGGATCGTTCAACAACGAGCTCGGGCATCCGTACACGGTGTTGCTCGCCGACGAGCAGACCCGCTTCCTGGTGCTGGAGAACAGCGCCCGCGGCATCGGCCACATCCGGTACCTGACCGGGATCGCCCGGCCCGGTATCGCGGTCGAACTCAACGTCGGTTCCGCGCACCTGGGCGAGTTCGGTTCGCGGCAGGCGATCGCGCAGGCCAAGGGCGAGCTGGTCGAGGCACTGCCGGCGGCGGCCGACGGCGGGGTCGCGATCCTGAACGCCGACGACCCGTTCGTCGCCGCGATGGCCGAGCGGACCGCGGCGCGCGTGGTGACGTACGGCGAGAGCAACGACGTCGACGTCCGCGCCGACCACGTCGTGCTGGACGACCTCGGCCGCGCCGCGTTCATGCTCAACTACGCGCAGCAGTCCGCACCCGTCGTGCTGCGGCTCGTCGGCGGACACCATGTCGGCAACGCACTGGCGGCGGCGGCGGTCGCACTCGAGTGCGGCATGCCGTTTCCCGCCGTCGCCGAGGCGCTGAGCGAGGCACGTGCGATCTCGCGCTGGCGGATGGAACTCACCGAGCGCGACGACGGCGTGCTGATCATCAACGACGCGTACAACGCCAACCCGGAGTCGATGCGCGCCGCGCTGAAGGCGCTCGCGTCCGTCGCCCGGGCCCGGCGCGCGACGGGTGGGCGATCCTTCGCCGTGCTCGGACCGATGGCCGAACTCGGCGCGGACGGCCCGGCCGAGCACGACGCGATCGGACGGCTCGCGGTCCGGCTGGACGTCTCGCAACTCATCGCGGTGGGGGAGCAGGCCCGGCCGATCCAACACGGGGCCGCCCTGGAAGGCTCATGGGACGGCGAGTCGCGGTGGGTGCCGGACGTCGCGGCCGCGATCGCCCTGCTGCGCGAGCTGTTACGGCCGGGCGATGTGGTGCTCGTCAAGGCATCCCGCGCGGCGAGCCTGGAACGGGTGGCGCTGGCGATCGCCGAAGATGCAACGGGACTGCCGACGAGCGACGGTGAGGAGGGCACGGCGTGAAGACGATTCTCATCGCCGCGCTCGTCTCGCTCGTCACCTCCATCTTGTGCACGCCGGTCGTGGTCGCCTGGTTCCGGCGCCGCGGCTTCGGCCAGGAGATCCGCAGCGACGGCCCGCAGAGCCACCTGATCAAGCGCGGCACCCCGACGATGGGCGGCGTCGCGATCGTCGGCTCGACTGTTCTCGGCTACGCGGTCGCGCACGTGATCATCGCGCTCCGCGGTGGCGGCGGCCCGGAGGCCTCCGGGGTGTTGCTGCTGTTCCTCATGGTGGGCATCGGGGTCGTCGGCTTCCTCGACGACTTCATCAAGATCCGCAAGCAGCGCAGCCTGGGCCTGCGCGCGCGTGCCAAGTTCGGCGGCCAGCTCCTCGTCGGCGTCGTGTTCGGCGTGCTCGCGCTGCAGTTCCGCGATTCATTGGGCATCACACCCGCGTCGACCCACCTGTCGTACGTGCGCGACCTCAGCGCGATCAGCGTCGGATCGGTCGGCTTCGTCGTGCTCGCCTACGTCATCGTCACCGCCACCTCCAACGCGGTGAACCTGACCGATGGCCTGGACGGGCTGGTGGCCGGCGCGTCGGCGATGGTGTTCGGCGCGTTCACGCTGATCTCCTTCCTGCAGTACCGCAACACCTGCGGGTCGAACCCGGCCGCCGGCTGCTACCAGGTGCGCGACCCGCTCGACGTCGCCCTGGTCGCGGCCGCGGCGATGGCCGCCTGCTTCGGCTTCCTGTGGTGGAACGCCTCGCCCGCGCAGATCTTCATGGGTGACACCGGCTCGATGGCGCTCGGCGGCCTGATGGCCGGGCTGGCGATCGTGACGCACACCGAGCTGCTGCTGGTCGTCCTCGGTGGCCTGTTCGCGATGGTCACGCTGTCTGACGTCATCCAGATCGGCTGGTTCAAGTTCACCCGCATCCGCACCGGCACCGGTAGACGGGTGTTCCGGATGGCCCCGCTGCACCACCACTTCGAGCTGGGCGGCTGGGAGGAGATGACGATCATCGTCCGGTTCTGGATCGTCGGCGGGCTCGCGGTGGCCTTCGGAATGGGGCTGTTCTACGCGGACTTCATCGGCAATGGCTGACGGCGGTGCCGCGTTCACCGGCGCGACGGTGCTGGTGTGCGGCGCCGGGCTGGCCGGGCGGAGCGCGGTCGAGGCGCTGCTGCGCCGCAGGGCGCGGGTGCTGCTCACCGACCGGGACCGCGGTGCCGCGGTCGACACGCTGGTGGCGGCCGGCGCGCGGTTCGTCGGCGCGCCCGAGGTCGTCCCGCCCGGCGTGGACGTGCTGGTCACCTCGCCCGGCTGGCGCCCGGACCACCCGCTGCTACACGACGCGGTGACCCGCGGGATCGGCGTGCTGGGCGAGGTCGAGTTCGCCTGGCAGCTGAGGCGATCCGGCGCCGCCCCATGGCTGGCGGTGACCGGCACGAACGGCAAGACGACGACCGTCCGCATGCTCGAGTCCGTGCTGCGCGCGGCCGGCGAACACGCACTCGCGGTCGGCAACGTCGGGGTCCCGGTGATCGATGCGGTGGACGCCGACTGGGACGTCCTCGCGGTCGAGGTGTCCAGCTTCCAGCTGCACTGGTCCGCGACCTTCGCGCCGGATGCCGCAGCGGTGCTCAACCTGGCACCCGATCACCTGGACTGGCACGGCTCCATGTCCGCCTACGCACGGGCCAAGGCGATGATCTGGCGCGGCCCGGTCGCGATCGGCAACGCGGACGACCCGGTGGTGGCCGACTTGCTGGCGGCGTCCGGCGCGAGCACGAAGGTGTCGTTCACGCTGGGTGATCCGGTGCCCGGTCAGCTCGGCGTGCGCGACGGGCTGCTGGTCGACCGTGCGTTCGGCGACGGTGTCGAGCTGATACCGCTGGCCGAGGTGCGCCCGTCCGGGGCGCACAACGTCGCCAACGCGCTGGCGGCCGCTGCGCTGGCCCGCTCGCACGGCGTCGCGCCCGCCGCCGTCGCCGCCGGGCTGCGGGCGTTCGTCCCCGATCCGCACCGCAACCAGCTGGTCCTCGAGCGCGGCGGCATCGTCTGGATCGACGACAGCAAGGCGACCAATCCGCACGCTGCCCGGGCCTCGCTCACCGCGTACCCGCGCGTGGTGTGGATCGCCGGCGGCCAGCTCAAGGACGCCCCGGTCGACGACCTGGTCGCCGAGATCGCCCCGCGGCTGCGCGGCGTGGTGTTGCTCGGCGCCGACCGGGCCGTGGTCGCGGCCGCATTGCGCCGACACGCGCCGGATGTGCAGGTGATCGAGGTCGGCACAGTTGACGATGGAGCGATGACCGAGGTGGTGCACGCCGCGGCCGGGCTGGCGCGTCCCGGCGACACCGTGCTGCTCGCACCCGCGGCCGCCTCGTACGACATGTTCACCGGCTATGCGGCGCGCGGCGACGCGTTCGCAGCCGCCGCACACGCGCTCGGCACGGGCGCCGCACGATGAAGGATCTGCTCTCGTCGGTGAGCGGCGCCGTCTCGGCCCAGTGGCGCGCACTGGCGCACCACCCGGACGAGGAGCCGGCCGAGCGCGGACGCTTCCTGGACCGCCCCTACGCATCGGTCCAGCTGCTCCTGCTGGCGGTCCTGGGCCTGCTCGGCTTCGGCGTGCTGATGGCGGTGTCGACCACCATCGCGGCCTCGCACGACTCGGCCTCCGGCGCGACCTCGCAGCTGTGGTCGCAGGTCGTCAAGGAGATCGAGTTCGTCGCTGTCGGCGTGCCACTGTTCTGGGTGGCGATGCGGCTGCCGCCGCGCGCGTTCCGCATGCTCGCCTACCCCGCGCTCGCCCTCGCGCTGGTGGCGCTGTTCGCGGTGCTCATCCCCGGCATCGGCGTCGGCGTGTACGGCGCCCGGCGCTGGATCGACCTCGGCCCGATGCAGCTGCAGCCGTCGGAATTCGCCAAGGTCGCGCTGCTGCTGTGGGGTGGGGACCTGCTCGCCCGCAAGCAGCAACTCGGCACGCTGCGCCGCGCCCGGCACCTGTTCCTGCCGCTGGTTCCCGGCTTCGCGCTGGTCACCGCACTGATCATGCTCGAGCCGGACCTGGGCACCACGCTGTGCTTCATGCTGATCCTGCTCGGCCTGCTCTGGATGATCGGGATGCCGGCGCGGTACTTCGTCGCGGTGGTCGGCGTCGTGGTCGGCGCGGTCACGCTGCTCGCCGTCACCGCTCCGTACCGGCTGGAGCGGCTGACCACCTTCTTGCACCCGTTCAAGGACGCGCAGAACTCCGGCTTTCACACCGTCGAGGGGCTCTATGCGCTGGCGTCCGGCGGGCTGTGGGGCGTCGGTCTCGGACAGGGGACGTCCAAGTACGGCTGGGTCCCGAACGCCAACTCGGACTACGTGTTCGCGATCATCGGCGAGGAGCTCGGCCTGATCGGCTGCCTCACCGTGCTCGGCCTGTTCGGCCTGTTCGCCTATACCGGCATGCGGGTAGCGCGGCGCAATGCCGACCCCTTCGTGCGGCTGGTCGCCGGTGCCGCGACCGTGTGGCTGTGCGGCCAGGCCGTGATCAACATCGGCTACGTCACCGGACTGCTGCCGGTCACCGGCATCCCGTTGCCGTTCATCTCGGCGGGCGGCACTTCGCTGCTCGCCTCGTTCTTCGTGCTCGGCATGATGGTCTCCTTCGCCCGGCACGAGGCTCCGGCGGTCACGTACGCGCGCCGCGCCGAGCGACTCGGCCGGCGGTCCCGGATGGAGCGCTGGCTGCGGGTGCCCGTCCCGCGCGTGTACGCCCCGCCCAAGCGCCGCGCCCGTACCCCAGCCGCCAACCACCCTGCCCGCGCAGCACAATCGGCCCGCGGCGCCGCCGCGACCAGCCGCGCGGCGCCCACGCCACGACCCGCACGAGCCGCTGCCGCACCGGCGCCCCGCCGGGCCGGGCCCGTGACGCCGCTGCGCGCCACCGGCACGGACGGGCCACGGAGGGCCCGGTGACCTCACGTCACGCCGCGCACGGCGGGGAGAGGATCGTGGTGGCGGGCGGTGGCACGGCCGGGCACATCGAGCCGGCGATGAACCTGGCCGATGCGATCCGCAGGCTCGAGCCGGCTGCGGTGATCACCGCGATCGGCAGCACCAAGGGACTGGACACCACGTTGATCCCGGCGCGCGGCTATCCGCTCGAACTCGTCCCGCCGGTGCCACTGCCGCGCCGGCCCGGACGCGACCTGCTGGCCACCCCGGCGCGGGTGCGTGCCGCGGTCGCGGCGGCCGGGGAGATCCTGGATCGGGTACGCGCCGAGGTGGTCGTCGGCTTCGGCGGGTATGTCGCGGTGCCCGCCTACCTCGCGGCGAAGCGGCGCAACCTGCCGATCGTCGTGCACGAGGCCAACGCCAAGCCCGGGCTGGCCAACCGCAGCGCCGCGCGGCTCACCAAGCACGTGTTCACCGCAAGCGCCCGCGCCGCGCTGCCGCACGCCACCGCGATCGGGATCCCACTGCGGCCGGACATCTCGCAACTGGACCGGCCGGCGCTGCGCGGCGAGGCGCGAGCGCGCTTCGGGCTCGACGCCGACCGGCCGACGTTGCTCGTCACCGGCGGCTCGCAGGGGGCCCGCACGATCAACTGGGCGGCGTCCGGCGCGGCCGCCGGGCTGCGTGCCGCCGGTATCCAGGTGTTGCACGTGATCGGGCCGAAGAACGTCCTAAACGTGCCGGCCGAACCGGGTGCGCCGCCGTACGTGGTCGTGCCGTACGTCGAACAGATGAAGTACGCCTACGCGGCCGCGGACTTCGTGCTGTGCCGGTGTGGCGCGATGACCTGCGCGGAGCTGTCCGCGGTCGGGCTGCCCGCGGCATACGTCCCCTATCCGGTCGGCAACGGCGAGCAGCGATTCAACGCCGAACCGATCGTCGCGGCCGGCGGCGGGTTGCTCCTCGACGACGCCGACCTCACCCCGGACTGGGTGCTCGCGAACGTCGTGCCGCGCATCACCGACGCGGCAGTGCTGGAGGCGATGTCGCGCGCCGCGGCGCATGCTGGATCGAGGGACGCCGACGTCGTGCTGGCCCGGCACGTGCTCAACGTCGTCGCCGAATACCGGCATCTCACCGGAGGGAAACCGTGACCGACCGCACCACCCAGGACGCGAGCGAGGGCCGGCCGCAGGACTGGGCCGCGCCCGGCGCCGCGCTGGTGCGCAGCGCCGCCACCGACGTCATCCCGGCGCTGGCCGACCTGGGCCGGGTGCACATCATGGGCATCGCCGGCGCAGGCATGAGCGGGCTGGCCCGGATCCTGATCGAGCGCGGGGTGCCGGTGAGCGGCTGCGAGGCGCGGATGTCGACGACGGTGGACGGGTTGCGGGCGCTCGGCGCCACCGTGCACGTCGGGCACTCGGTCGAGCACCTGCTGGACGCGGACACCTTCGTGTACACGACCGCGATCAACCCCAAGCACGAGGAGATGCTCGCCGCCCGGGCGAGCGGCAAGCCGGTGCTGCGCCGGGCGGCGGCGCTGGCGGCCGCACTCGAGGACAAGCGCTCGGTGGCCATCGCCGGCACGCACGGCAAGACCTCGACCACCTCGCTGCTCACCGTCGGCGCGCAGGCGTGCGGTGTCGACCCGTCGTTCGCGATCGGCGGCAACCTCTACGAGGGCGGCCGCAACGCGCACCTGGGCACCGGCACGCTCGCGATCGTCGAGGCGGACGAGAGTGACGGCTCGTTCCTGCTCACCCGTCCGGTCGCCGCGATCGTGACGAACGTGGAGGCCGATCACCTGGAGAACCACGGCGACCTCGAGGGGATCTTCCGCGCCTTCGAGCAGTTCGTCGACCGCATCGAGGAGCGGGGGCTGTTGCTCGCGTGCGCCGACGATGCGGGCGCGCAACGCATCGCCGAGTACGCCCGCCGCACCGGGCGACGGGTGCAGACCTACGGCGAGAGCCCGGGAGCGGACGTCCTGGTCAGCGACATCCTCCTGCTTCCGGACGGCGTCGAGTTCACCGCGCACGACGCGCACATCGGCACCAGGCGGGTGCGGGTGGGCGCGCTGATCGGCCGCCACATGGCGCTCAACGCCGCGGCGGCGCTGGCGATGGCGGGCGAGCTGGGGCTGGACCTGGACGCGGTCACCCGGGCCTGGGCCGGCTTCGGCGGGGTGCACCGGCGGTTCGAGTCGCACGGCACCGGCGGTGGCGTGCGGGTCTATGACGACTATGCGCACCACCCGACCGAGATCGTCGCCTCGCTCACCGCGGCGCGTCCGGCGGCCGGCGAGGGCCGGCTCATCGCGGTGTTCCAGCCCGGCACCTACAGCCGCACCCAGACCTTCGCCCGCGAGTTCGCCGACGCCATGGCGCTCGCGGACATCGCGGTGGTGATGGACATCTTCCCGGCCCGCGAGGAGCCGATCCCGGGCATCACCGGCGCGACGATCACCGAGCTGATCGAGCTTCCCGCCGAGCGGGTCGTGTACGAACCGCGCTACGGCGCGGTGCCGGCGCGGATCGCCGCGCTGGCCCGGCCGGGCGACCTGGTGCTCACGATGGGGATCGGCAACGTCTACCTGCTGTGCGACGAGATCCGCGACGCCTGCCGCGCGGCGTTCCGGTCCGCGTCCGGGCCGGTCCCCGCCTCGGAGCCACAGCCGTGAGCCTCACCGCGCTGCGCGGCGAGCGTTCCGAGCAGCGCTCGACCGGTGGCACGCTGCCACACCGCAGGCTGATCCTGGCCGCGTTCGCGCTGTTCGTGGTGGCCGCCGTGCTCACCTGGCTGGTCGCGTTCAGCTCGGTGCTCGGGGTGCGCACCGTGACCGTGCGCGGCACCCACGCCCTGACGGCGGAGCAGGTGCGCGCCGCGGCCCGGATCGCGCACGGGACGCCGCTGGTGCGGCTGGACAAGGCGGCCGTGCTGCACCGCGTCGAGGCGCTGCCGGACGTCGCGTCCGCGACCGTCACCACGTCCTTCCCGTCGACCGTCGTCATCACCGTCACCGAGCGGGTCGCGGTCGGCTATGTCCGCTCCGGCGGTGCCGTGCGACTGGTCGACCGCACCGGTGATCAGTACCGCTCCGCGCCGTCCGCGCCGAAGCAGTTGCCCCGGTTCGTCGTGTCCGCGGGGCCGAACGCGCGGGCCACCGGCGCCGCCGTCGCCACCGTGGCCGCCGCCCTGCCGGAGCAGGTCCGCCGCGCCGTCGACTCGATCCAGGCGCTGGACCCGGACGCGATCACGTTGCTGCTGGCCGACGGTCGGGTGGTGCGGTGGGGAAGCGCGGACCACAGCACCGACAAGGCCCGCATCCTGCCTGCCCTGCTCCGGCGCGACGGCACCCAGTTCGATGTCACCGACCCGGACCTCCCGTTCGCGCGCTGAGCGGCGGGATCGGCGCGGACCGGCTCGGACCGGCTCGGACCGGCTCGGACCGGCTCGGGAAAAACCGGGCGTGTCCTCGGCGCGCCTGCCCGGTGCGTCCCAGCGCCCGACTTACCTTGGGCAACAACATCCCAGGCTGACATAACATTAAGGGTCTACTTGAGGGTGAGGGTTGACGGGCAGCCCGCAGCGACAACCGAACCGGACGATCAGCAACAGGAGCCAGAGCCATGACAGCACCGCACAACTACCTCGCGGTCATCAAGGTCGTCGGTGTCGGCGGCGGCGGCGTCAATGCCGTCAACCGGATGATCGAGGTCGGACTCAAGGGCGTCGAGTTCATCGCCGTCAACACCGACGCGCAGGCGCTGCTGATGAGCGATGCCGACGTCAAGCTCGACGTCGGCCGCGAGCTCACCCGCGGCCTCGGCGCGGGCGCGCAGCCCGAGGTCGGCCGCAAGGCCGCCGAGGATCATCGCGACGAGATCGAAGAGGTGATCAAGGGCGCCGACATGGTCTTCGTGACCGCAGGCGAGGGCGGCGGCACCGGCACCGGCGGCGCCCCGGTCATCGCCAGCATCGCCCGCAAGCTCGGCGCGCTCACCATCGGCGTGGTCACCAGGCCGTTCTCCTTCGAGGGCAAGAAGCGGGCGACGCAGGCCGAGGACGGCATCGAGCAACTGCGCGCCGAGTGCGACACGCTGATCGTGATTCCCAACGACCGGTTGCTGCAGATCAGCGAGCGCAACGTCAGCGTGATGGACGCATTCCGCAGCGCCGACCAGGTGCTGCTGTCCGGCGTGCAGGGCATCACCGACCTGATCACGACGCCCGGCCTGATCAACCTGGACTTCGCCGACGTCAAGAGCGTGATGAGCGGCGCCGGCTCGGCGCTGATGGGCATCGGCGCGGCGCGCGGCGACAACCGGGCGCGGCAGGCGGCCGAGATCGCGATCGCCAGCCCGCTGCTCGAGGCCAGCATGGAGGGAGCGCACGGCGTGCTGCTGTCCATCTACGGCGGCTCGGACCTCGGCCTGTTCGAGATCAACGAGGCGGCCTCGTTGGTCGCCGAGGCGGCGCACCCCGAGGCGAACATCATCTTCGGTGCGGTCATCGACGACACCCTGGGCGACGAGGTGAAGGTCACCGTCATCGCGGCCGGCTTCGACAGCGGGCAGTTGCCGTACAAGAAGGTGGACGTGCGGCGCGAGCCGGCGGCCGGCCAGCCGGCGGCGAACGGCCATCCGGCCCAGCCGGCCGGCCCGGCCGCGGTGCCGGCCCGGGCGGATGACGCCGTGGCCAGCGAGTATTCGACGCCCACGCGCAGCGGCGCCCGGACCCGGGTGAGCCTGGACGACGAGCTGGACGTGCCCGACTTCCTCAAGTCCTGACCGCCGTGAGCGACGACGACGGCCGCCGCTCCGAGCTGGTCACCTCGCTGGGAGCAGTGCGCAGCCGGATCGCCGAGGTGTGCGCGGCGTGCGGTCGGAACGCGCGCGAGATCACGCTGATCGCCGTCACGAAGACCTATCCGGCCGTCGACGTCGTCACGCTCGCTCGGCTCGGTGTCCGCGACGTGGGGGAGAGCCGGGACCAGGAGGCGACGGCCAAGGTGGCCGAGGTCGCGGCGCTGCTCGCCGAGCCCGGCGAGCAGCCGGCGCCACCTGACTGGCACTTCCTCGGCCAGATCCAGTCGCGCAAGTGCCGCTCGATCGCCCGGTACGCCCACGCGGTGCACTCGCTGGACCGGGCGGAGCTGGCGACCCGGCTCGCCGATGCGGTGGCCGAGCTGGGCCGGTCCCCGATCGAGGTGTTCGTCCAACTCAGCCTGGACGGCGATCCCGAGCGCGGCGGGGTGGTCGCGGATGAACTGGCGACGCTGGCCGACGCCGTTGCGGCCCGCCCCGAGTTGGCGCTGCGCGGCGTGATGGCGGTGGCACCACTGGGCGCCGACCCGGAGGCGGCCTTCGCCGAGGTGCAGCGGGTGTCGGCTCGGCTGCGCGGCCAGCATCCCGGGGCCGGGTCGATCTCGGCCGGGATGAGCGCCGACCTCGACGCGGCGTTGCGGCACGGCGCGACACACGTGCGGATCGGTACGGCGTTGCTCGGCCGCCGAGCACCGGTTATCGGCTAGCGTTCCTGAGGAAGCCAAGTCACACCAGCACCAGCCGTCACGACCGCACCGAATCACTGGAGGACTCGATGCCCGGAGCTATGCACCGGATGGGCGTATACCTCGGCCTCGTCGAAGACGAGGACTACGCCGAGACCGACCAGGGCGTCGGCGCTTACGCACACGCCGGCGACCGCGGGCGCCGCGAGGACTACGCGGAGGCGCGCTATCCGCGCGAGCCGCAGCACGGTCGTGGTGCCGAGGTGGTCCGCCGCGAGTACCCGGACGACGTCGAGGCGTACGCGAACGGCTACGGCTACGCCGACGACCAGCCCACGTACCAGATAACGGCGCTGCACCCGCGCACCTACAACGAGGCACGCACCATCGGTGAGCACTTCCGCAAGAACACGCCGGTGATCATGAACCTGTCCGAGATGGACGACGCCGACGCGAAACGGCTGGTCGACTTCGCCGCGGGACTGACCTTCGGCCTGCACGGGCGCATCGAGCGGGTCACCGCGAAGGTGTTCCTGCTCAGCCCGCACAACGTCACCGTGACGGCACAGGACAAGGCGCGGATGGTTGAGAACACATTCTTCAACCAGTCCTGACTGCGACCTGCCGCGGCGGCCTGGCACCATGGAGGTGCCGGCCGTCGACGGGGCCGGTACGGCGCTACCGACGGGACGGGTGAACGGTGATGACGATGTTCTGGGACATCGTCGGCTATGTGCTGTACGTGTACCTGCTGGTGATCCTGGCCCGCTTCGTGGTCGAGATCACCCGGCAGTTCGCGCGGGCCTGGCGGCCGGCGGGCATCGCGGCGGTCGGCGTGGAACTGGTGTACGTCGCGACCGACCCGCCGATCCGGCTGCTGCGGCGGCTCATCCCGCCCTTGCAGCTGGGTTCGCTACGCCTGGATCTGAGCATCATGGTTCTGCTGCTCGGTATCCTTGCGGCCTACTGGGTAGTGCTGTCCCTGGGCTGACCGCGGCGCATAAGATCGGACCGCCCGAGCACATGCCACGCCTACCGCACAGCGACCGAACAGCTAGGAACGATGATCTGCACCGGAGCGCCCGGCTCGCAGCGACACACGAGGTGATCGAATGCCGTTGACGCCCGCTGAAGTCCACAACGTTGCGTTCAAGAAGCCCCCGATCGGCAAGCGTGGGTACGACGAGGAAGAGGTCGACGCCTTCCTCGACATCGTCGAGGTCGAACTGTCGCGGCTGATCGAGGAGAACAACGACCTGCGCGCCCGCATGGGCAGTGGTGCACCGGCTCCCGCGTCGGCCGCCGACGCGCCCGCCGACACGGCGAGCGCGGCCGAGCTCGCCTCGGCGCGCGAGGAGAACCAGCGCCTGCAGGCGCACGTCGCCGAGCTCGAGCGGGCCATGACGCAGGGCAAGAACGGCGCGCAGCAGCAGGTCGTCCAGCTGCAGCAGCAGCTCGCGCAGACCGAGCAGCAGCTGGCCGAGAACCGTCGGCAGCTCGAGCAGATGCAGCAGGCCCTCGCCGAGGCACAGCAGCGCGCGGCGCAAGCGCCCGCCGAAACCCCCGGCGCGCCGTCCGAGCATCACGCCCAGGCGGTGCAGATGCTCGCGCTCGCCCAGCAGACTGCCGACCAGCACCTGGCGCAGTCCAAGGCCGAGGCCGACCGGCTGCTGTCCGAGGCGCGCGCGAGCGCGCAGAGTTCGCTCGCCGATGCACAGAGCAAGTCCGCCCAGCACGTCGGCGAGGCCGAGATGCGCGCCCGCAAGCTGGACGAGGAGAGCACCGCTCGTGCCGAGCAGACGGTGCGCGACGCCGAGCAGCGGGCCGCCACCATCACCGCGCAGTTCGAGCAGCGCAAGGCGGCGCTCGAACGGCGGGTGGAGGAGCTGCGGGTGTACGAGCGCGAGTACCGCACCCGGCTGCGCGGCTACCTGGAGTCGCAGCTGCGTGACCTGGACGCCAGCGGGCGGGCCGAGCCGAGCGGGCAGCCGGACGAGCAGGCGGACGCGCAGCGCAGTTGAGATATAGCGCAGCTGAGTTACAGCGCAGCTGAATCTCACTGCACGTGCGCAGCCGGGCGTAGCGGCGGGAGTAGGGCGTCATGGTGCTGATCGGGCTTCTTCTGCTCGCCCTGGCGTGCCTCATCCTGGGCCTGGTACTGGCCAGCGCGGCCTGGCTGATCGGCTCGCTCGTCGCGAGCGTGGCCGCCGCCTTCGCCCTCTGGCAGACCCGGGAGCGGATCGGCTCGGGCGCGGCGTCCGCTGCGCACACCGCGAGGGCGGCGCCGGCTGCGTCAGCTCCGCCGACGGCGCCCGCCAAGGCCGAAGCTGCCTCGGCCGCGGACGAGACGGGGCTCGATCAGGACTACCTCGCCCGGCGCGCCGCCTGGTTCGCCGAGGGCACCCGCTCCGGCGACGTGTGGGTGATCGACGGCCGCCCGGACTATCACCGCGCCGGCTGCGGCCTGCTCGGCGGGACGGACGCCGAGCCGATCCCGCGCAGCCAAGCGGTCGAGGACGGCTTCACCCCGTGCGGCACGTGCACGCCGGACGCGGTCGCCGAACCGCCTCCCGACGCGGTCTGGGTGGTGGACGGCCGGCCGCGCTATCACCGCTCCGACTGCATGATCATCAGCGGTCAGCAGGCCGAGGCCGTCCCCTACGCGCAGGCGAGCGCCGACGGGTTCATGCCGTGCGCCCTGTGCGAGCCGGACGCCGCGCGCGCCTGAGCCGGGTCAGCAGGCGCGGCGCAGCCAGATCGTCAGTCCCAGGTCCTCATCGGTCACCCGGAACGTCTCGACGCCCTCGCCGGGCACCCCCTCGTGCACGCCAGTCGCGAGTACTTCGGCCGCCAGCTGGTCGGCGTGGCTGCGGATCGCCTCGGCGGGTTCGGGCGAGCCGCCCACCTGCCACCACAGCTCGATCCGGTCGGTCACGTCGAGGTCGGCGGCCTTGCGGGCGTCCTGCACCACCCTGACGATGTCGCGCAGCAGCCCGGCCAGGCGCAGCTCGTGTGTCAGCTCCAGATCGAGGGCCACCGTCTCCGCGCCGGCGGAGGCGACCGCCCAGCCCGAGCGCGGCGTCTCGGTGATGGTCACCTCCTCGCCGGTGAGCGGCACGTCCGCACCGGCCACCTGCACCGTGGCGGTGCCGGCGGCGAGCGCGATCGCCAGTTCGCGGGCATCGGCAGACGCGATCGCCTTGGCCACCGCCTGGGTGCCGTTGCCGAACCGCTTGCCCAGTGCGCGGAAGTTCGCCTTCGCGGTGACGTCGACCAGTTCGCCCGCGGTCGACTCGGCCAGGGCGGCCAGTTCGATCACGTTCAGCTCGGCCGCGACCTCCTGCCGCAGTCCCTCGGGCAGCCGGGCCCAGCCCGGCGCCGAGACGAGCGCCCGGGCCAGCGGCTGGCGGGTCTTCACGCCGGACTCGGCCCGCGCGGCCCGGCCCAGCTCGACCAGGCGCCGCACCTGCGCGACGTGTTCGCCGAGCGCGACGTCGACCAAGGACTCGTCCGCGATCGGCCACGCCGCGAGGTGCACCGAGTCGATCGTGCCGCCGAGAACCTCGGGGGAGAACAGCGACTGCCACACCCGCTCGGTCACGAACGGGACGAACGGGGCCAGCAGCCGGGTCAGCACGTGCAGGCACTCGTGCAGCGTGGTCAGCGCGGCCGGGTCACCGTCCCAGAACCGCCGGCGCGAGCGGCGCACGTACCAGTTGGACAGGTCGTCGATGTAGCCGGCGAGCGCGCGGCCGGCGCGGGCGGTGTCGAAGTCCTCCAACGCGGCGTCGACCTCGGCGCTCACCCGGTGCATCTCGGACAGCGCCCACCGGTCCAGCTCGGTGGGGGTACCGGCGTCGGTCCCCCCGGCCGGGGCCCAGCCGTTCGCCCGCGCGTACAGCGACTGGAACGAGGCCACCGACCAGTACGTGCGGATGACCTTGGACGCAATCTCCTCGAGCGCCTTGTGCCCGACGCGCCGCGCGGACCACGGCGAGCCGCTGCACAGCATGAACCAGCGCAGCGCGTCCGCGCCGTGCTGATCCATCAGCGGGATCGGCTCGAGGATGTTGCCCAGGTGCTTGCTCATCTTGCGGCCGTCCTCGGCGAGGATGTGGCCCAGGCACAGCACGGTGCGGTACGAGCTCTGGTCGAACACCAGGGTGCCGACCGCCATCAGCGAGTAGAACCAGCCGCGGGTCTGGTCGATGGCCTCGCAGATGTAGTCCGCGGGGTAAGCGGCCCGAGCGGCGTCGGCGTTGCGCCACGGCGCGCCGAACTGCGCGAACGGCATGGAGCCGGAGTCGAACCACGCGTCGATCACCTGCGGCACGCGGCGGTACGTCCCGTCCTCGCCGTCGACCGTGAAGGTGACGTCGTCGACGAACGGCCGGTGCGGGTCGTCGAGGTCGACGCCGGAGCGGTCGCGCAACTCGGCCAGCGATCCGATGCAGACCAGCCGCGTCGGGTCGGCATCGTTGCGCCATACCGGCAGCGGCGTGCCCCAGTAGCGATCGCGCGAGAGCGACCAGTCGATGTTGTTGGTGAGCCAGTCGCCGTAGCGCCCGTGCTTGATCGTCGCCGGGTACCAGGTCGTCGCCTCGTTCTCGGCGAGCAGCCGGTCCTTCACCTCGGTAGTGCGGATGTACCAGGCGGGCAGGGCGTAGTACATCAGCGGCGTGTGGCAGCGCCAGCAGTGCGGGTAGCTGTGCGTGTACGGCACGTGCCGGAACAGCAGGCCGCGCTCGCGCAGGTTCGCGACCAGTTGCTCGTCGGCGTCCTTGAAGAACACGCCGCCGACCGGGCCTACTCCGGGCAGGAAGTGGCCGTTGCTCGCGATCGGGTTCACCACGATCAGCCCGTAGGCGCGGCTGACCGCCAGGTCGTCGGCACCGAAGGCCGGCGCCTGGTGCACCAGGCCGGTGCCGTCCTCGGTGGTGACGTAGTCGGCGAGGACGACGAAGTGCGCGTCGGTGCTCTTCGGCTCGGCGGCAGGAACGGCGATCTCGCCCGATGACTCGGGAAAGGCCACGTAGTGGAACGGCCGCTCGTAGTGCCAGTACTCCATCTCGCGTCCGGTCACGGCGGCCAGCTCGACGGCGTCCTCGCCGAGCACGTCGCGCCACAGCGGTTCGGCGACCACGAACGTCCCGTTGGCGGTTCGGGCCACCACGTACTGCACGTCCGGGTGCACCGCGACGGCAGTGTTGGACACCAGCGTCCACGGCGTCGTGGTCCAGACCAGCAGGTCGGCCTGGCCGGCCCACGGGCCGGACGTCAGCGGGAAGCGCACGTAGACCGACGGATCGGTGACGTCCTCGTAGCCCTGGGCGACCTCGTGGTCGGACAGCCCGGTGCCGCAGCGCGGGCAGTACGGCGCGACGCGATAGTCCTCGACGAGCAGCCCCTTGTCGAAGATCTGCTTGAGCGCCCACCAGACCGACTCGACGTAGTCCGGGCGCATCGTCCAGTAGGCGTTCTCGTAGTCGGCCCAGTAGCCCATCCGCTCGCTCATCGCCTCGAACGCGTCGACGTGGCGCTGCACGTTCTCGCGGCACTTGGCGTTGAACTCGGCGATGCCGTACGCCTCGATGTCCGGCTTGCCGGTGAAGCCGAGCTCCTTCTCCACGGCGAGCTCGACCGGCAGGCCGTGGCAGTCCCAGCCCGCCATCCGCGGGACGTGGTAGCCCTTCATCGTCTTGAACCGCGGGAAGATGTCCTTGAACACGCGGGCCTCGACGTGGTGCGTGCCGGGCATGCCGTTCGCGGTCGGCGGTCCCTCGTAGAAGGTCCAGCCCGGGCCGTGCTCGGTCTGCTCCAGGCTGCGCGCGAACACGCGCAGCTCGCGCCAGCGGTCGATCACCTCGTGGTCGAGCGCGGCGAGGTCGACGTGCGGCGGGAGCGGCTGGTAGCCGGAGCCTTCGGTCATCGCGGTGGTGTCCCTTCGAGTCGTGCGGACCCGAGGGACGACCCGAGTGCCGGTTTGCCCGGCCCGCGTGCCGCGGTACCACCCTCGTTGGCGCGTCGTGCCGTGCGCCCACTTCGTTCACTGGCCCGGTTCTACTGGGCGGACGGCCGCCGTTCTTCCGGTGCTCGGAGGTGATTTCGCGCGCGCTCCTGGCACCCGGGCTCGCACCGTCCCCGGGTCGCTACCTGCTGGCCTGCGTGGCTACTCGTCCTCGTCGTTGCCGGTCCATCCTAGCGGCGCGCGAGGATGGATAGTTGTGGACGGCGAATCGGCGGGGCTGCGCGTGTCGGTGCGGGTGCGTACCGGCGCCTCGCGCCCTGCCGTCGGCGGCCGATACCGTGCGGACGCGCTGGTGGTGGCGGTTGCCGCCCGGCCTGTCGCCGGCGCGGCCAATGTTGCCGTCACCGAGGCGGTGGCCCGGGCGTTCGCAGTGCCCCGCAGCCGGGTGGAGCTGGTCGCCGCCCGCACCGGCCGCGACAAGGTGGTCCGGATCGCCGGTGATCCGGCCACGCTACGTGCCCGATTGGCGCAGCTTCTAGCGCTTTGATCGGCGTGGCCACTAGCGGTGCGGTTGCCGGGACCATATAGTTGCCGCCTTTGCGGGCCATGGAATGCCACGGGCCGCCCAGGAGAGGGGATCAGCCGATGGCTGCCGTAGGACGGATCGGGCGCGCGCTGCGCCGTGTCGGCGGTAGCTCGTCCGCAGCTGGCGCGACACAGGGGGCAGCCGCGAAGAAGGCTCCCGCGAAGAAGGTTCCCGCGAAGAAGGCCCCGCGAAGAAGGCTGCGCCCGCGAAGAAGGCGCCCGCGAAGAAGGCGCCCGCGAAGAAGGCGCCCGCGAAGAAGGCGCCCGCCAAGAAGGCGCCCGCCAAGAAGGCGCCCGCCAAGAAGGCGCCCGCGAAGAAGGCTGCGCCCGCGAAGAAGGCCCCCGCGAAGAAGGCCCCCGCGAAGAAGGCCCCCGCGAAGGCAACGATGCCCGCCACGCCGACGCCCTCGACCCCCGCCGTACCCAAGGGTTCGGAGTGGACCCGGGCCGAGCTCAAGGCCGTGCGCAAGCAGCTCACCGACGAGCTCGCCCAGATGCGCAGCGCGTACGACCGGTCGATCCGCGACCTCAACGACCTGCAGCAGGCCGGGACGGACGGCGCGGGCGACGACCAGGCCGACGCCGGTAGCAAGACCTTCGAACGCGAGCAGGAGCAGTCGATCGCCGCCAACCGGCTCGACCTGCTCACCCAGATCCAGCGCGCCGTCGAGCGGATCGACGACGGCAGCTACGGGTTCTGCGAGAGCTGCGGCAAGCCGATTCCGAAGGCCCGGCTCAAGGCGTTCCCGGCCGCGACCCTCGACGTGAACTGCAAGCAGCGCGAGGAGCGCCGCTGAGCCGCTGCGATCCCGCCTCGGTCCGCGCGGCCGGCTGTCGCCGCGATGCGGGACAATGTCCGGGTGAGCACTCCGGAACGGGCCGAGACGCAGCGCGAGCCGGTGCCTGATCGCCCGCAGCAGCCCCGTCCTCGCCGCATCGGCGTGTTCCTCGCGGTGGCGCTCGTCGCCCTCGTTCTCGACGTCGTGAGCAAGGTGCTCGTGGTGGGGCAGCTGAGCGGCGAAGCGCCGAAGCGCACGCTCGGCGGGCTCGTCTATCTCGATCTGGCACGCAACTCCGGCGCGGCGTTCTCGCTCGGTACCGGCTTCACCGTCATCCTCACCGCCGTCGCGGCCGCGGTCGTGGTGATCATTCTGCGCACGGCGAGCCGGATGCGCTCGGTCGGCTGGGCGGTGTCGCTCGGCCTGATCCTCGGTGGCGCGCTGGGCAACCTCGCCGATCGCATCTTCCGCGCACCGGGCGTCGGTCGCGGGCACGTGGTCGACTGGATCAGCGTGTTCGGCCCTAACGGGGAGCACTGGCCGATCTTCAACATCGCCGACTCGGCAATCTGCTGTGGCGCCGTCCTCGCGGCTGTCCTCGCGCTGCGTGGCATCGATCTCGACGGCGGCGCCGGCGCTCGTGACTGACACCCGGTTGTTGCCGGTCCCGGACGGCCTGCAGGGACTGCGGCTGGACGTGGCGATGTCCCGGCTGTTCGGCTTCTCGCGCACCGCGGCCGCGGACCTGATCGACGCGGGCCAGGTCACCCTCGACGGCACCGCGGTGCCGCGCTCGGCGAAGGTGCGCGGCGGCGAGTGGCTGGAGGTGAGCCTGCCCGCGGCCGAGGTGGCCGCCGTCGAGCCCGAGCCGGTCGACGGGCTGGTCGTGCTGCACGACGACGCGGACATCGTGGTGGTCGACAAGCCGGTAGGCGTGGCCGCGCACCCGAGTCCCGGCTGGACCGGGCCGACAGTGCTCTCCGGGCTGGCCGCGATGGGCTACCGGCTCGCCACGTCCGGCGCCGCCGAGCGGCAGGGCATCGTGCACCGTCTCGACGCCGGGACGACCGGGGCGATGGTGGTGGCCAAGAGCGAGCGCGCCTACTCGCTGCTCAAGCTCGCGTTCAAGGAACGCACCGTCGACAAGCGCTATTCGGCTCTGGTGCAGGGGCATCCGGATCCCAGCCGCGGCACCATCGATGCGCCGATCGGCCGGCATCTGTCAGCCGACTACAAGTTCGCGGTCGTCTCCGTTGCCAGCGGCGGCCGGCCGAGCGTCACGCACTACGAAACCGACGAGGCGTTCCGGGGGGCGACCCTGCTCGACGTCCACCTCGAGACCGGGCGTACCCACCAGATCCGGGTGCACACGGCAGCCGTGCGGCACCCGTGCGTCGGCGACCTCACCTACGGCGCCGACCCGACGCTGGCCAGGCGCCTCGGGCTCACCCGGCAGTGGCTGCACGCGCGCGAACTCGGCTTCACGCACCCCGGCAGCGGCGAGCAGGTCCGTTATCGCTCGCCCTATCCGGCCGACCTGCAGCATGCACTGGACGTGCTGCGGGGCGAGTCGTGACGCACGGGTACGTCCGCGGCGATCGGGGTAGTGATGGGTCATGACTGATCCCGGCTCGGCCCCGCTGCTCGTCGCGTCCAATCGAGGCCCGCTGTCGGTGGTGTCGGTCGAGGACGGCGATGATGAGATCCGGCGCGGCAGCGGCGGTCTGGTGTCCGGGATGCAGGCGGCGCTGGCCAGCACGCCGGACGCGGTGTGGGTGTGCGCGGCGATGAACGAGCGGGAGCGGACGCTTTCGCGGCAGGCTCCGCGCGGGCGGCTCTCGCAACTGGACTTCGCCGCCAACGCCCTGCACGGCGACTTCGACGTGCGGATGCTGCCGATCGACGCGCAGACGTTTCGCGCCGCCTACAACGGGGTGGCCAACTCGACGCTGTGGTTCGTGCTGCACATGCTGTACGAGTTGCCGAAGGCACCGAACTTCGACGCGTCCTGGCGGCGGCAGTGGCTGTCGTACGTGCGCTACAACCAGGCGTTCGCCGAGGCGCTGGCCGAGGAGGCCGCGCCGAACGCCCGGGTGATGGTCCAGGACTATCACCTGTTCCTCGTGCCGCGCATGGTTCGCACGCTGCGCCCGGACGTCCGGATCGGGCACTTCACGCACACCCCGTGGGTGTCGCCGGACTACTTCACGATGCTTCCGGACGATGTCGCACACGCGGTCGTCGACGGTGTCCTGGGTGCTGACGTCGTCGGCTTCCACACCCAGCGCTGGGCGGACCTGTTCACGGCGTGCTGCCGGACGGTTTTGGGTCGCGAGCCGGAGGGCGTGCGGGTGTTCCCGCTCGGCACCGATCCGGACGAGATGAAGAAGGTCGCGTGGCGTCGTGATGTCGAGAGTGCGCTGAAGACGCTGGACGCTGAAGTGGGCGACTGCCGGGTGATCGGCCGGGTCGACCGTACCGAGCTGTCGAAGAACGTGTGGCGCGGGCTGCTGGCCTACCGCGAGTTGCTTCGGCGCTACCCACAGTGGCGCGGTCGGGTGGTGCACGCGGTGTTCAACAACCCGTCCCGCGAGGACTTGCCGGCGTACCGCGAGTACACGGCGTCGATCGAGCGACTCACGAGTGACATCGAGGAGGAGTTCGCGACCGACGACTGGACGCCTGTCCTGCTCGAGATCGCCGACGACTATCCGGCTGCGTTGGCAGCGCTGCGCCGCAGCGACGTGGTGTTCATCAACTCGGTGCGTGACGGGATGAATCTCGTCGTCCTCGAGGCGCTGGTGATATCCGAACACAGCCCGGCGGTCGTGTTGTCGCGTGAGGCCGGTGCGGCCGACGTGCTCGGCGGCGACGCCCTGGTGGTGAACCCGTTCGACGTGTCGGCCACTGCTGACGCGCTGCACGCCGCGTTGAGCATGCGGCGCGACGACCGTACCGCCCGCGCCGAGCGGATGCGGCGCGCTGCGACCGCGTTGCCGCCGACCGAGTGGTTCCGCGCGCAGCTGGATGCCCTCGACTGACGTCGGCTGCGACGATGGTGCGATGACGACCGGGCTCGGCAGCGCTGTGCCATGGTTCGCGGTGCGCTGCATCTTCGCGATCGGGCGTGGCGATGACGACGAGGTTCACACCTACGAGGAGCGGATCACGCTCTGGCGGGCGTCGCACTTCGACGAGGCGATCGCCCTCGCCGAGGCTGAAGCAACCGAGTACGCGACGGCGATCGAGGGGGGCCGGATGCCTACCTGGGCCTTGCCCAGTGTTACCAGCTCGCGGACGTGGTGGGCCAAGGTGCTGAGGTGTTCTCGTTGATGCGAGACAGTCGCCTGGCGCCGGCCGAGTATCTGAATACGTTCTTCGACTCCGGTGACGAGCGGCAGCAGATGTGGTCATCTCCGACGTAGCAGCAGCGCTCGTCGACCGTCGGTGCCGGTGTCGGTGAGTGCGGGTCAGGTTCGGATCGGCGGGTGTACCGCTCGGGCCAGGTCGGGATCGATGTCGAAGGTGATCTCGACGTGGTGGGCGGTGTTGCGTCGGGGTCTCTGGTCGGGGTCGATCCAGGGTGGTGGGATCCAGTTGGGGATCTTGTTGATCATCTGGCAGGTCCAGCCGGCCTGCTCGTGGTTGTCGTGGTGGAAGTCGCAGACGAGGGTGGTTTCGTCGAGGTCGGTGCGGCCGCCGTCGTTCCAGGGTGTGACGTGGTGGACCTCGGTCCAGGCGGGTGGGATGGTGCAGCCGGGGAAGGAGCAGCCTCGGTCGCGGGCGGCTAGGGGGCGGCGTTGTGCCGGGGTGGCGTATCGGCGGGTGCGGCCGTAGGCGAGAACCCCGCCCGCGTCGTCCAGCACTACCGGGATGATCTCGGCCTCGGCGGCGAGGTGCAGCAGTTCGGCGATGCTGATGGTGTCGCCGTGTGCGGTGTCGGCCAGGCCGGTGCGGTTGCGCAGGTCTTCGGCGCGGACGGTGACCTGGACGGTGACCGGGGTGCCACCGCAGTCGGGCAGGGTGCCGGTGCGCAGTAGTCGCAGTCCGGCGTCGTGCAGGGCGTCGTGTCGGCGTTGTGCCGCGCTGCGGTCGTCTCGGCCGTGTTCCGTGCTGGGTCGTGGTGCCGCGAGCGAGTCGAAGATCGCCTGCCAGATCGCGGTGGTCGCAGCGGTCAGGTGTCCTCGCAGTTCGCCAGTGCCGTCCGGGTTGGGGCTGATCGTGACGCCGCGGCGGCGCTGGTTCTCGCGGTCGCGGGATTCGGGTCCGTCCGGGTCGAGCCGGGCTTTGAGCCGGGTGACGGCGCGGGCCAGTTGCAGCGGGTCCAGCTGGGCGGCGTGCTCGACGAGGCACTGTTCCAGCTCGGCGCCGAAGGCGCGGTCGTGTTCGGCGGCGAGCCAGTGCATCAGCTCGCCGATCACCTTCGCGTGTGCGGGGGAGATGGTTCCGGCGCGTTGTGCCGCGGCCACAGCCGGGCACACCGGCGGCAGAATGTCCCCGGACAGCGCGTGCCGCTCGGTCAGCTCACGCGCCGCCGTCACGCGGGCCTTCGCCTCGCGCGGGTGCAGCTGCAGCAGATCGTGCAACAGGGTCGCGGTGTTCGCGCAGGCCAGCTCACCGGCCAGGTTCCGTTCGTCCAGTTCGGCGACCACCCGGTGATCGACCGCCGGGATCCGGCGGGCCTGCCGCTCCAACTCCCGGGTCAGCTCCAACAACCCATCACGAGACAGCGCCGTCAAGTCCGAGGCCAGCAGCGCATCGACCCCGGCACGGATCGACGCAACCGCGCCCACCGGATCCGCTGCCTCGAACATGTATTGGAATGTAGCCCGAAGGTACGACAAAAACGGCGGAGTGCACCGTGGGTCGGCCGCAATCGGTGGGCCCTCACCCGCGAAGTGCGCGTACTCACGCAGGCGTGCGATCGTCGCCGCGACCGGCAGCGCCGCTGTCTCGATCGGAAGGTCGACGAACTGCGCGTCTGCTAGTAGGGCGTCCTCCGCCACAGCTTCGTCAGCGTCAGCCTGACTCCACCCGCGTTCAAGAATCCGCAGCCTCAGGACGGTGGGGCCTGGGGACAGCAGACATGGAGGCAGGTCGGTATTCGGCGGCAACTGCCGCCTGGGCCCACCCGCGGGTCCATGACGCCAGAGACGACGAGGAGTCGCGCCTCCGCGGCGACGTATCCGGGCAGCACCGCCCCAGAGCCTCGCCCTTGAATGCGTGATGCCATCCGACGTCGTCGTCTGCCTCGGGGTAGAGCATTCCGAGTTGGTCGATGTCAACGTATGCCACGCGTGTGTCAGCGGCAGCGAACTCGGCGAACAGTTCCCACGCTGCGACGGACTTGCCCGCACCGGCGGCGCCGCAGATCCACATCACGTGCTACCCCACCAGCGCGGTCAGCAGCTCCAGAACCCCGCCCGGCCCGTCGACGAGGACGTCCGCGGAGTCCGCAAGCTCGGGAACCTCCGACGACCGCACGCCGACCCCGTACGCGGCCGCTCCGGATGAACGCATCGACCGCACCGCAGCGAACGCCGGCAGGTCACCGACGTCGTCACCGGCGAACAGCACCGACGACGGCCGGACGAGGTCGACCAGCCGGCGCAGCGCCCCCGCTTTGTCGAATCCGGGCAGCCGCAACTCGATGACGCCCCGTCCGTCGTGCACCTCGAACCCGAGCTCGGCGGCCAACGCGAGGACCGGGGCCCGCAGCGGTGCAAGCGCGGCGTCCGGGTCGCGCGCCAACCGGCCGTGGACGACGAGCGAGAGCCGCTTGTCCTCGATCCACACGTTCTTGTCGCCCGTGGCAACGATGCCCGGCAGTCGCTGTCGCAACTGCTCGATCGCTTCCGGGGTCGGGGGAGAGGTGAGTTCGCCGTCGCGCCAGCTCTCCGCGCCGTACAGGCCCTCCACGATCAGGCCGGGCACCACGGCCAGGCCGCTCAGCTCGAGCACCGTGTGCGCGTCCCGGCCGGTGATGATCGCGACCTGCGCCCCGCGGCCGGCGAGTGCGCTGAGCGCGCCCACCGTCCCGTCGACAGGTCGTGAGTCGGCCGGGTCGGGAACGATGGGCGCGAGCGTGCCGTCGAAGTCGAGTGCGACCAGCGCGTGCGACAGGTCGGCGCGGACAGCGGCGGTCAACTCGGAGAGATCCACCTGCCCATCCTGCCAACATGCCCGGGCCGGCTCGGCGGTGACTGAGCGCGAGCCGGTGACTGAGCGCGAGGCGGTGACTGAGTGCGAGGCGGTGCAAATGCACTGGTCCAGCGCGCGGGCGCGGCCGGCCGCGAATCGTTTTGAATGCGGCCGAGGAGGGCAAGCTGGTGCACGAGCGGTGTGGGTTCGTGCCGGTGGGCGAGGGCATCACCTGGTGGTTGCACCGCGGGCCGCGACCAGGCGGCGCCTGATCGAAATCAGCTAACGTCGGTGCCCTGCGCGCCGACTGTGTGGAGGTGCGGACGGTGGCGAAATGGCTCGGCGCGGTCGCTGTGCTGGCCGCAGCGCTTGCGGCAGGGTGCGCCACCGGTCACGTCGCACGCCATGTGACGAACGCCGGCGGCAACGCGGCAGCGAACAGCCCGGTGGCCGACAGCACGCTGCACACCGTCCCGGGCGCGCCGGCCAGCGCCGAGCGACCGGCTCCCACCAAGGCACCGGAGCCGAATCACTGTGCCCGAAACAAGGCGCGCCAACTCGTCCTGGTCAGCATCCGCGCCCAGCACGCCTGGCTCTGCGCGCGCAGCAGGACGGTCTACAGCACCGCCGTCACCACCGGCATGAGCGGCCCCGACACGCGCACCCCCACCGGCAAGTACACGATCCAGAGCCGCAACAAGAACTCGGTGCTCACGCTCAGCAACGGCGACCGGTACAACGTCAAGTACTGGATCCCGTTCGACGCCCCGCTGTTCGGGTTCCACGACTCGAGCTGGCAGCACTTCCCGTACGGCAGCGCGCAGTACAAGACGGACGGCTCGCACGGCTGCGTGCACATGCCGCTGGCCGCGATGAAGTTCCTGTACGGCTGGGCGCGGGTCGGCGCGAACGTCGACATCCGCGCCTGAACCTGAACCTCAGGTCGAGAGTCTGCCGCCGACACACCCGCGGTCCCAACCGCGGGCTGTCGTCCCCGTCTGTGACAATCGATCGGTCACGGCGAGAGACGGACGGGAGCCAGGGCGACAGTGGGAACAGGCACCGATTCGTTCGTGCACCTGCACGTGCACACCGAGTACTCGATGCTCGACGGTGCCGCCCGGCTCACCGAACTGTTCGCCGAGACCGCGCGGCAGCAGATGTCCGCGCTGGCGATGACCGACCACGGCAACGTGTTCGGCGCGTACGACTTCTACAGCAAGGCCAAGAGTGCGGGCATCAAACCGATCATCGGCATGGAGGCCTACCTCACCCCGAACACCAGCCGCTACGAACGCACCCGGGTGCGTTGGAACAACGGCGGCAGCGACGACGTCAGTGGCGGCGGCGCGTTCACGCACATGACCCTGCTGGCCGAGTCGACCGCGGGCATGCACAACCTGTTCCGGCTCTCGTCGCGTTCGTCGCTGGAAGGCTTCTTCTACAAGCCGCGTGCCGATCGCGAACTGCTTGCCGAATACGCGAACGGGTTGATCGGGACCACCGGCTGCCCGTCCGGTGAGATCCAAACCTGGCTGCGTATCGGCGACTACGAGAAGGCCCGGGCCAGTGCCGCCGAGTTCCAGGACATCTTCGGCAAGGGCAACTTCTACCTCGAGCTGATGGACCACGGGCTGGAGATCGAGACGCGGGTCCGCGAAGGGCTACTGCGCCTGGCGCGCGACCTCGCCCTGCCGATGATCGCCACGAACGACTCGCACTACACCCACCCCGGCGATGCGGCCGCGCACGAGGTACTCCTGTGCGTCGGCACCGGCAAGACGATGGCCGACCCGAACCGGTTCAAACTGGACGGCGACGGCTACTACCTCAAGAGCCCGGCCGAGATGCGCTCGCTGTGGGCCGACAAGCACGATCTGCGCGAGGCGTGCGACAACACGCTGCTGATAGCCGAGCGCTGCGAGGTGAGCTTCACCGAAGGCAGCGGCACCTACATGCCGCAGTTCCCGCTGCCGCCGGGGGAGGACGAGAGTTCCTGGTTCGTCAAGGAGGTCGAACGCGGCCTCGTGGCGCGCTACCCGGGCGGCATCCCGGAGCACGTGCGGAAGCAGGCCGACTACGAGGTCGAGATGATCTTGCGGATGGGCTTCCCCAGCTACTTCCTGGTGACCGCCGACCTGATCGGCTGGGCCCGCGAGCACGGCATCCGGGTCGGCCCGGGCCGCGGCTCGGCAGCCGGCTCGCTGGTGGCGTACGCGATGCGCATCACCGAGCTCGACCCGCTGGAGCACGGGCTGATCTTCGAGCGGTTCCTGAACCCGGACCGCGTCTCGATGCCGGACATCGACATCGACTTCGACGAGCGCCGGCGCGGCGAGGTGCTCGCGTACGTGACCGCGAAGTACGGCGACGACCGCGTGGCGCAGGTGGTCACCTACGGAACGATCAAGGCCAAGCAGGCGGTCAAGGACGCCTCGCGGGTGCTCGGCTACCCGTTCTCGATGGGCGACCGGATCACCAAGGCGATGCCGCCGGCGGTGATGGCCAAGGACGTCCCGCTGAACAAGATCTTCGACCCGGCCCACGAGCGGTACAAGGAGGGCGCCGAGTTCCGCGCGCTCGTCGAGGCCGACCAGGAGGTCGCCCGGGTCTTCGAGACGGCGAAGGGCCTGGAGGGCCTCAAGCGGCAGTGGGGCGTGCACGCCTGCGCGGTGATCATGTCCAGCGCGCCGCTGACCGACGTCATCCCCATCATGAAGCGGGAGCAGGACGGCGCGATCATCACGCAGTTCGACTACCCGACCTGTGAATCGCTCGGCCTGCTCAAGATGGACTTCCTGGGGCTGCGCAACCTGACCGTGATCGACGACGCGCTGCGCAACATCGAGGCCAACCGCGGTGAACGGCTGGTGATCGAGGACGTCGCGGTCGACGACAAGACGACCTTCGAGCTGCTGGCGCGGGGCGACACGCTCGGCGTCTTCCAGCTGGACGGCGGCCCGATGCGGGCGTTACTGCGCTCGATGCGGCCGGACAACTTCGAGGACATCTCCGCGGTCGGTGCCCTGTACCGGCCCGGGCCGATGGGGGCGAACTCGCACAACGAGTACGCCGACCGCAAGAACGGGCGCAAGCCGGTGATCCCGATCCACCCCGAGCTCGCCGAACCGCTCGCGGAGATCCTGGACGACACCTACGGCCTGATCGTGTACCAGGAGCAGGTCATGGCGATCGCGCAGAAGGTGGCCGGGTACTCCCTCGGCGCCGCGGACCTGCTGCGGCGGGCGATGGGCAAGAAGAAGAAGGCCGAGCTGGACAAGCAGCAGGCAGGCTTCTTCGCCGGCATGCGCGAGCGCGGCTACTCCGATCAGGCCATCCAGACGCTGTGGGACATCCTGCTGCCGTTCTCGGACTACGCGTTCAACAAGGCGCACTCGGCCGCGTACGGCGTGATCTCCTACTGGACCGCGTACCTCAAGGCCAACTACCCGGCCGAGTACATGGCCGCGCTGCTCACGTCCGTCAAGGACGACAAGGACAAGATGGCGATCTACCTGGCCGAGTGCCGGCGGATGGGCATCAAGGTCCTGGCACCGTGCGTCAACTCCTCGGACGCCGACTTCACCCCGACCGGCACGGACATCCGCTTCGGGCTCGCCGCGATCCGCAATGTCGGCGCCAACGTGGTCAGCTCCATCGTCGCGACCCGCAAGGCGAAGGGGGAGTTCGCCGACTTCGGTGACTTCCTGCGCAAGGTCGACGCGGTCGTCTGCAACAAGCGCACCATCGAGGGACTGATCAAAGGCGGCGCGTTCGACTCGCTCGGGCACGTGCGCCGCGGGCTGATCAACGTGTACGAACCCGCGGTCGACGCGGTGCTGGACACCAAGCGCGCCGAGGCCATCGGCCAGTTCGACCTGTTCGGTTCCCTCGGCGAGGACGCGGTGGGCGGCGAGGACGTGTTCGCCGTCCGCGTCCCGGACGGCGAGTGGGACAAGAAGGTGCTGCTGCAGTTCGAGCGCGAGATGCTCGGGCTGTACGTCTCGGACCATCCGCTGTTCGGCCTGGAACACATCCTCGGCGCGCACGCCGACATGACCATCGCCGCGGTGCACGCCGAGTCCACCGGCGAGCGCCAGAAGGTGACGCTCGCCGGGATCTTGTCCTCGGTCAACCGGCGGGTGACCAAGGCCGGCGCGCCCTGGGCCCAGGTCGTGCTGGAGGACCTCGAAGGCTCGATCGAGGTGATGTTCTTCCCGTCCTCGTACGCACAGGTCGCGCTGAACATCGCCGAGGACGCGATCGTGGCGATCACCGGGCACACCGACGCCCGCGAGGACACCGTCAAGCTGATCGGCTCGGAGCTGGTCGTGCTGGACACCACCGAGGGACCGCGCGGCCCGGTGAGCGTGCGGATCGAGGCGACCCGGTGCACGCCGCCGCTGGTGGAGCGGCTCAAGGACGTGCTGAGCGCGCACCCCGGTACGACCGAGGTGCACCTGCACCTGCAGGGCCGCAACAACCTGCGGCTGGCGATCGACCGCCGGGTGACGCCGTCGCCCGCGCTGATGGGCGACCTCAAGGCACTGCTCGGCCCGTCCGCCGTGTCGGCGTAACGGGTGCCGCCACCTCACCGGCGGCGCAGCAGCACGGCGACGGCGATCGCGGCCGCGAGCACGGTGCCCGCGCCGGCCAGGAGCGCGTCGTGCATGCCGGCACTGAAGTCCAGGCCCCCGCGGTAGTTCGACTGCAGCACGCTACCCAGCACCGCGATGCCGAGCGCGCCGCCGAGTTCGCGGGACAGGTCGTTCATCGCCGACCCGACACCCTGCTTGTCGACCGGCAGCGCGTCGGTGACGGCGGCCGTGGCGGGCGTCATGGCCAGCCCCATCCCGGAACCGAGCGGCAACAGCCCGGCGAGCAGCAGCCAGTAGCCGCTGGTCGCGTCCAGCTGCGCGAGCACCACCAGGCCGGTGGCGCCGAGCACGAGCCCGGCCGGGACGACGCGGCTCGCGCCGACGGTCTCGGCCAGCCGCGGTGCCAGGATGCGGGCGAACGGCATCATCGCCAGCGCCATCGGGATCAGGCTCAGCGCGGCCACCAGCGGGCTGTCGTGGTGCACCCACTGCAGGTACTGCAGCACCAGGAAGATGAAGCCGAAGAAGGCGAAGAACTGCATGGTCAGCGACAGGGTGCCCGCGGCGAACGCGCGGTGGCCGAACAGTGCCGGGTCCAACAGCGGGTCGGCACGCCGCGACTCCCAGCGCACGAATCCGGCGAGCACCAGTACGCCGGCGATCAGGCCGAGCACTGTGCGCGCGCTCGTCCAGCCGGCGGTCGGCGCCTCGATGATCGAGTAGACCAGCAGCCCGAGGCCGGCCACGCTGATCAACGCGCCGCCGACGTCCAGTCGCGGGGCGTCCGGGTCGGCCGACTCCGGGATCACTCGCAGCGTGGCCACGAAGGCGACGGCGGCGAGCGCCACGTTCAGCCCGAACACCGCACGCCAGGACCAGACCTCGAGCAGCAGGCCGGAGGCGAACAGGCCGAGGATCGCGCTGGCGCCGGCCACGCCCGCCCAGGTGCCTACCGCCCTCGCCTTCTGGGTATCCGGGAACGTGCCGGTGATCGTCGAGAGCGTGGCCGGCATGACCAGTGCCGCGCCGACGCCGAGCACAGCGCGCATCGCGATCAGCCAGGCCGGGTCGCTCACCGCCATGGCGGCGGCCGATCCGGCGCCGAAGACGGCCAGCCCGGCAAGCAGTGCGCGGCGGCGGCCGTAGCGGTCGCCGATCGCACCACCGAGCAGTAGCAGCGCGGCGAACACCAGGGCGTACGCGTCGATCACCCAGGCCAGCTGCGTCTGGGATGCGTGCAGGTCGCGGGCCACCGAGGGGATCGCCACGTTGAGCGAGGCGACCGCGGCGACGACCGTGGCCAACGCCACGCAGACGACGGCGAGCACGGGACGGTGCGCGGTGCCGGTGGCGGAGGCGGGGGCCGCCGGTCGGGTGGTGATCACCGACTCCTCCTACGAATTCATTGATGATGAATTGAAGGATGGAGCGGGGCTCGTTAGAATTTCAACTGTGATGAATTCTGCGCCGGGGCGCGGCCGCCGGGCGGGAAGCCCGGACACCAGGGCGGCGGTGCTCGAGGCGGCCCGCCGCCGGTTCCTCGCCGACGGCTACCAGGGCGTCAGCATGCGCTCGATCGCCACCGAGGCCGGCGTGGACGCCGCCCTGATCAGCTACTTCTTCGGCTCGAAACGGGGGCTGTTCGCGGCGGTCATGGCGCTGGACGCCAACCCTGCCGACGTGCTGGCCAGAGCACTGCCCGGTGAGCTGAACTCCTTACCGGAACGGGTGTTGCACGCGTTGCTGAGCACCTGGGACGACCCGGAACGCTCGGCGTCGATGCGGGCGCTGATCACCGCGGCATCAGGTGACGCGGGCGTCGCGCGGGTGCTCCGCGAGGTGGTGCAGACGGAGATGGCCGGCCGGATCGCCGAGCGCATCGGTGGGCCGGATGCGAGCCGGCGGGCCGCGCTGTCCACGGTGGTGTTCGTGGGGCTGATCTTCGACCGGTACGTGCTGCGGCTGGAACCGATCGCGTCGATGCATCCTGATGAATTGGTCGCCCGGCTCGCCCCCGTCCTGCGCGCAGCCCTCCGCCCGCCGCTACCTCCCCAGCCCGCCCGGTCACCCCGGTCACCCCGCCCACCCCGCCCACCCGGTCCCTCCCGTCCGTCCCGTCCGTCCCGTTGAGTGGCGGCCTTCGCGTTGAGTGGCGGCCAATAGCCCGCCACTCAACGTCCAACCCGCCACTCAACGTCGCGAACCGCCCCCAACGGGGGATCAGGCGGAGCGCTGGTAGGCGCGGAAAGCCCGGGTGGCCAGCCAGGCCATCGCGGCCGCCAGCAGCATCAGGAACCCGAGCCGGGGCAGCACGGCGCCCCACTGCGTCCCGCTGGAGAGCGCCTGCCGCGACGCGACGACCGCCCAGTCCACCGGGTTGTAGCGCGCCACGTGCCGTACCCAGCCGGGGGACAGCCGGGTGTCCATGATCGCCGAGGACAGGAACTGCAGCGGCAGCACGATGAACTGGCTGATGCCGATCAGCGCCTCCTGCTGGCGCACGAGCAGCGCGATCGCGTTGGACAGCGACGCGATGACGATCGCCATCAGCACCGCGGCGAGCAGGGTCATCGCGATTCCGGCGACGCCCCCGGCGAAGCGGGCGCCGGCCGCGTAGGCGATCGCGAACACGATCAGCGTCTGCAGTGCGGTGGTCAACGCCTGGTAGGCGAGCGAGCCGATCATCATCGCCCCGCGGCGCACCGGCGAGGAGAGCAGCCGGTCCATCACGCCGCGGTCCATGTCCTCGATGTAGCCGGTGCCGGCCCAGCCGCTGGAGAACAGCGCGGTCATCAAGATCACGCCCGGCGTGATGAACTCCAGGTAGCTCCCGTTGTCCGCGTGAAAGCCCGGGATGTGGATCACCGAACGGAACAGCTGGCCGAAAAGCAGCAGCCAGATGACCGGCTGGATCAGCGTGATCGCCGCGTACGCCGGCTGGCGCAGCAGCGAGCGCACCGATCGTGCGGTGAGCAGACCGGAGTGCCGCAGCAGTTCGCGCACTGGGTTTCGCGCCGGGTGGTCAGCGTGTGCCGGCCGCCCGGCGCCCACCCGCCCGGTCGCCCCCAGGGCCGGGGCGCTCATGCTGCGGCCTCGAAGGTGCGGCCCGCGTAGCGCAGGTAGACGTCGTCGAGCGACGGCCGGGACACGGTCACCGAGTCGACCGCGAGCCCGGCCGCATCCAGGGCGGCGAGCACTGACGGGACGGCGCGGGCGCCACTGTCGGCGCGGCCGTGCAACGTGGCGCCCTCGGCGAGGACCTCGCGCAGCCCAGCGCGCAGCAGCGCCTCGGCTGCGGTCGCGGCGGTCACAGCCATGTCGGACGCGTCGGCCGCAGCCGCCAGTCCCACATGCACGGTGTCCCCGCGCAGCTCGCTCTTGAGCTCCTCGGGAGTTCCCTGCACCACGATCCGTCCGGCGTCCACGATCGCCAGTCGGTGCGCGAGGTGATCGGCCTCGTCCAGGTAGTGGGTCGTGAGCAGCACCGTCATCTGCTCGTCGCCGGCGAGCCGGGCGATCTCGGCCCAAAGCTGGGCGCGCGCCTGCGGATCCAGCCCGGTCGTCGGCTCGTCGAGGAAGAGCACTCGTGGGCGGTGCACCAGCCCGATCGCGACATCCAGCTTGCGGGCCATCCCACCGGAGTAGGTGCGCGCCGGCCGGCCGGCCGCGCCGGTCAGGTCGAACCGGTCGAGCAGTTCGGCCGCCCGCGCCGCGGCCGCGCTCCGGGTGAGCCCCTGGATGCGACCGGCCAGCACCAGGTTCTCGCGGCCGGTGGCCAGCGGGTCGCTGGAGGACTTCTGCGAGACCAGGCCGATCGAGCGGCGGACCCGGTCCGGCGCTGTCGCGACGTCGTGCCCGGCGACGACGGCGCGGCCCGAATCGGCCCGCGACAAGGTGGTGAGGACCTTGACGGCGGTGGACTTGCCTGCGCCGTTCGGTCCGAGCAGCGCGAACACGCTGCCGGGTGCGACCGAGACGGACAGTCCGTCCAGGGCGCGAATGGGCGGCGCCTCCTTTCCGGCCGGGTAGGTCTTGACGAGATCGGCGGCGTCGAGCGCCGGGTAGCTGGATTCGGACATGCGATGACTCCGTACGAGTGGGTAGGGGAGTCGACGCCACGGGACGTATCGTTCGAGTGGGCCTCGGGTGGTGACCGTTCGCGGTATCGACTCGGGTGTTCGGTCCGCTAGCGGTCCGGATCGGTGTTGCCGCACCTGCCGGATCGCTAGCGGACGTCTAGTTCTGCGACTCCGGTGCCTGCAGCACGCGCGCCTCCTCCCCGAGGTTGCCGACCGGGTCGGCCATGATCTGCTCGTAGCTCATCCCGGCGGCGCGCAGCTCGTGCATCCGGCGCCACAGCGTGGTGCCGCCGAGCGAGCCGTCCCGGATCCGGCCGACGAGCCGGCGCACGAAGGCCAGCTCGGCCGTGAGCAGCGCGTGCCGGTAGTGCGACTCGATGGCGAAGATCTCCGGCAGCTGGAGTTGATCTCCCAGCTCGCCTGCCTTCTCCAGCGCGCTCAGCTGCATCTCCAGCGCGAAGCAGCGCTTGTCGAGCAGCCGTGCGACCTCATCCGGCGGTAGCGCGCCGGCCAGCGAGAGCCCCGCCTCGAGTGAGGTGTACTCGCGGGTCGAGGTGGCGAGCAGTTCGGCGAGCCAGTCCTCCAGCTCCGCCTGCCCGGCCTCGGTGATCGCGTAAACGGTGCGCTCGGGCCGGCGTCCCTCGCGAGTGGTCTGCTGCGCGCTGATCAAGCCGTGTTTGGCCAACGACTCGACCACCGAGTACAGCGAGCCGTAGTTGAGCTTGATGCTCTGTTCCTTGCCGCGGGTGCGCAGCGTCGAGGAGATCTCGTACGGATGCATCGGCTTCTCGCTCAGGCACTCCAGCACGGCCAGGGCCAGCGGGTTGGAACGGCGGCGCGCCACGGAAGCTCCTCCTTCTCCGTACTCGATTATCCGGAACCGAGTATTCGTAGCGACGGCTGGGCTGTCAAGTTCCCCGCAAGGCAAGTTCCGAGGAAAACGCACCGAGGTCCGGCCCGGTACCGTCAGTGCCATGGACGACGCGCTGCCGGACGAGCCCGCGCCGCGGCCGATCTCGCTGCAGAAGCCGGCGGAGCAGGCCGGTCCGCGCGCGCAGCAGCCGGTCGACGTCGGGGAGTTCCGGCAGGGCTCGGAGCTGAGCCAGTGGGCGCTCGCGCGGTACCTGGTCGGCCGCGCGATCGGTGAGTCGATGGGGCGGGCCCTGATGGTGCTCGGCCTGCTCGTGCTCGCCGTCGCCGGGCTGCTCTGGTGGGCCGGTTCGGGCTTCTGGGCGGTGCTCGTGGCAATCGTCGCGCTCGGCGTGCTGGCCATTCGCGCCCTGTTGCTGGCGGTGCTGCGCCGGCTGACCGGGGCCGGCCGGTACGGCCCGTTCGAGGCACGGATGCGTGCGCTGGTCGCAGAGACCCGAGGCGACGTGCTGCGCGAACTGCGCCGCGCCGGGTTGCCGGGGCGCACCTGGACGTTGCCGGTGCTCGGGCTGCGGCTGGCCCGCCCGTCCCGACGCGCGGACACGCTCGCGCGGTTACGCCGGTTCGAGGTGGATCGCGCGGTGCCGGCGGCCCGGCTGGACGAGCTGCACCTGCTGCTGCGCGGCGCGCTCGGGCGGAGCGCCCGGTGAGCGGACCGGTGACGGGACCGGTGAGCGGACCGGTGACGGGACCGGTGAGCGGACCGAGCGAACCGCTGTCCGTCCGCACCCTGATCGGGCCACAGTGGCGCTCGATGCTCGTGGTGATGGTGGCCATGTGGGGCGCCGGGGCGCTGCTCGGCCTGATCTGGCAGTGGTGGAGCCCGCCCGGACCGGCCGGCTACATCATCGGTCCGGGACGTATCCAGGCCGACGAGACCGAGGCGTTCGTGGCCGGTGACGGCCGCTACGCGCTCATCGTGCTGGTCTGCGGGATCGCGGCCGGGCTGCTCGTCTGGTTCGGGCGCCCCGCCGTCCGGGGCAGCGGCGCCGTCGTGGCGCTCGCGCTCGGCGGCCTCGGTGGGGGCTGGCTCACCGAGGTCGTGGGCCGACTCACCGGCGGCGGCACCGACTCGGGCCGGGCGGACACCGTCGTCGCGCACCTGCCGCTCTCGGTGCACATGAGCGGGCTGCTGTTCGTCGAGGCAGCGGCCGCGGTGCTGGTGTACGGGCTGTGCGCGTCGTTCGCGGTCGCCGACGACCTCGGCCGGCCCGACCCGCAGCGCGAGGCGGTGCGCGGCTCAGTTGAGCGACAGGTGCAGTTGCAGCACGCGGGAGGCGACGGCGATGGTCCGGGTGGCCCGCAGCAGGGCGATCTCCCGGCGCAGCAGTACCGCGGACCGGGCTAGCCGGACGACGGCGTCCGGGGCCTCCAGCAACTGCTGACGGTCCTCGCTGGTCAGCGGCAACTGGGCGGCGAGGTGGTAGGACAGCTGGTTCGGATCGGTGGGCAGCACCATGTCGCTCTGCCGCCCGGTCAGCGCGTGGATCAGCATCGCGTGCTGGTCCTGCAGCCCCAGCACGATCTCGCGGAGCGTGCCGGTGTCGCCGCCGTCGCGCTCGTCCAGGTACTGCACCTCGGCCTGCAGGTACGGCTTGCCGGGGACCAGCCGCTCGATCCGGAACCGGCGGCTGCCGACGGTGAGCAGGTCCGACGCGCCGTCGTCGAACGGCTCGACCTCGAGCACCTCGGCCACCGTGCCCACCAGCGCGAACTGTGGCTCCTCGTCGACGCCCTCGGTGCCCACCTCGGTGCCGCGGGTCAGCGTGACGATGCCGAACGAGGGCGTGCCCGGCCCGGAGGAGATGTCGAGCAGCAACTGCCGGTAGCGCGGCTCGAAGATGTGCAGCGGAAGCGGCATGCCGGGCAGCAGCACGTGGCTCAGCGGAAAGAGCGGGATGACGCTGCCGGGCGTGCCGGCGGCGTCGCGCGCGCTGCCGCTGTTGCTGTCATCGCCATGGGCCGGCACGCCGATCAGGCTACTGGCCGCGCCCGATCAGTGCAGCGCCACCGGGACCTCCGCTGCCGCCTCACCCGCGCCGGTCTCGGACGACGCGGGCCTGCGGCCGGGCAGCAGCAGCACCGGGATCAACGTGATCACGATCAGCACCAGGGCGACCGTGAAGGTGACCGCGAAGCCGTGCCCCGCATCGGACAGGCCCTTCGCGATCGCTCCGGCGGGCACCTTGTCCTTGATCGACGGATCGGCCCAGGAGCCGATCGCGGCCGCGGCGAACTTCGAGTCGCGGATCTGGTTGGTCAAGATGACCGACATGGTCGCGGTGCCGACCGAGCTGGCGATCTGCTGGGTGATGTTCATCAGCGTCGAACCACGTGCGATCGTCGGCCCGCTGAGCGTGCGCAGCGCGCCGGTGAACAGCGGCATCATCGTGCAGCCCATGCCCAGGCCCATCACGAACAGCGTCCCGATCAGCACCGCGTAGTGCGTGTGCGCGTCGATCTGGGTGAGCATGCTCATGCCCGCGATGATGAGCAACAGGCCGGGCGCGACGACCTTCTTGATCGCGATGCGGTCGGCAAGGGTGCCGGCGATCGGCATCGTGATCATCGCGCCGATACCCTGCGGGGCGACGAGCAGGCCGGCGTGCAGCGTGCTCTCGCCGCGCACCTGCAGGAAGTAGCTCGGCAGCAGCAGCGCGGCGCCGAAGAACGCGACCGCGAACATCCACATCGCGATGATCGACAGGGACAGCTGCCGGTTCTTGAACAACCGCAGGTCGATCAGCGGGTGCTCCGGACGGAACGCGTGCAGGATGAACGCGACGATCAGCAGCCCGCCGACGATCGCCGGAACGATCACCCGCGCGGCGGCGACGGTGCCCTCCTCGGGGATGGAGGAGACGCCGAACAGGAACAGCGCGAGCCCCGGCGACAGCAGCAGCATGCCGAGGAAGTCGAAGGACTCCGACGGGCTGGGGTTGTCCTTCGGCAGCACGAGTTGGGCGTAGATCAGCGCGGCCGCGCCGATCGGCACGTTGATCAGGAAGATCCAGTGCCAGCTCGCGACCCCGATCAGCCAGCCGCCCAGGATCGGGCCGCCGATGGGGCCGAGCAGCATCGGCACGCCCAGTACGGCCATCACCCGGCCGACCCGCTCCGGGCCCGCGGCGCGGGTCATGATCGTCATGCCGACCGGCATCAGCATGCCGCCGCCGAGGCCCTGCAGCACCCGGAAGGTGATCAGCATGCCGATGCCGGTGGCGGTGCTGCACAGCGCCGAGCCCAGCACGAACAGCAGCAAAGCGGTCATGTACAGCCGCTTGGTGCCGAATCGGTCGGCGGCCCAGCCGCTGAGCGGGATCACGGTGGCCAGCGCCAGGGTGTAGCCCGTCATCGTCCACGCGACGTTGGCGTAACTGGTATGGAACACGTCCTGGAAGGTCGGCAGCGCGACGCTGACGACGGTGATGTCCAGGATCGACATGATCGCGCCGAGGACGACCACGCCGGCCACCTTCAGGACGGCACCGTCGAGCTTGGTGTCTTGGGCAGCGGCGGACGGGGCGGACATGGAGCGGCTCCTAGAGCGGTACGGGTAGAGCGGTACGGGCGGTGCAGGCTTGCGGTCTGGACTTGTGACGACAGGGCCGGCCGGAACTCATCGGCCGCCTTCGACCGTAGTGCCGGGCGCTGACATCGCGCGCACACATTTCGCACACGGCGAACCGGCTCCGCGCGGGCCCGTAAACTGGGCGGGTGCTGCGACGCGTCGATCTTAGTGAGGATTCAGCCACCGACCTGCGCCGGGTGCTGCCCCGCGCAGCGGTGGATGTGCACGCCGCGCTCGAGGCCGTCACGCCGATCGTCCAGGGTGTGGCCGAGCGTGGTTACGGCGCCGCCCGGGAGGCCACGCTGCGCTTCGACGGTGTCGACGTCGCCGAGCCGCGCGTCCCCGCTGCGGCCCTGACCGCCGCGCTGGACGCGCTCGATCCAGCGGTGCGCGATGCGCTGAACGAGTCGATCCGCAGGGCGCGCATCGGCCACGAGGCACAGCGCCGCGAGAGTGTGGAGACGCAGGTCGTCCCCGGCGGCACGGTGACCGAGCGGTGGATCCCGGTACGCCGGGTCGGGCTGTACGTGCCCGGCGGCCTGGCCGTGTACCCGTCCAGCGTGGTGATGAACGTGGTGCCCGCCCAGGTCGCGGGCGTCGGATCGATCGCGGTGTTCTCGCCGGCGCAGAAGGAGTTCGGCGGCCGGCCGCACCCGACGATCCTCGCCGCCTGCGCCCTGCTCGGCGTCGAGGAGGTGTACGCGGTCGGCGGCGCGCAGGCGATCGCGCTCGCCGCCTACGGCGACCTGGACGCCGGCATCGAGCCGGTCGACGTGGTCACCGGTCCCGGCAACGTCTATGTCGCGGCCGCCAAGCGGCTGGTGCGCGGTGTCGTCGGCATCGACGCCGAGGCCGGCCCGACCGAGATCGCGGTGCTGGCCGACAGCACGGCCGACCCGGTGCACGTTGCCGCCGACCTGATCAGCCAGGCCGAGCACGACACGCTGGCGGCGTCCGTGCTGGTCACCGACTCGGTCGCGCTCGCCGACACGGTGGACGCCGAGATCGAAAGGCAGCTGGGCCTGACCAAGCACGTGGAGCGGATCCGCGCCGCGCTCACCGGCCCGCAGTCGGCCACCGTCCTCGTCCGCGATCTGGAGCAGGGCCTGGCCGTCGTCGACGCCTACGCGGCCGAGCACCTGGAAGTGATCACGGCGGACGCGCGGCGCTGGGCCGAGCGGGTGCGCAACGCCGGCTGCATCTTCGTCGGCCCGCACGCCCCGGTGTCCCTCGGCGACTACTGCGCCGGGTCGAACCACGTGCTGCCCACCGGTTGTACGGCGCGGCACGCGTCCGGCCTGTCGGTGCAGTCCTTCCTCAAGGGCGTGCACCTGGTCGAGTACACCCGCGAGGCGCTGGCCGAGGCCGCGCCGCACGTGCTGGCGCTCTCGGCCGCCGAAGATCTGCCGGCCCACGGCGCCGCGGTCAGCGTGCGGTTCGAGCGATGACGACCCGCCCCCTGTTGGCCGCCCAGCAGGGCGACACGCCGCGAAACCCCCTGCTGCGGGGCCAAGGCCTGACGCTGGACGAACTGCCGATCCGGGACGAGTTGCGCGGTGAGCAGCCGTACGGTGCCCCGCAACTGGACGTCCCGGTGGCCCTGAACGTCAACGAGAACCCGTACCCGCCGAGCGAGCGCGTCGTCGCCGAGATCGCCGCAGCCGTGGCGGACGCCGCGCGCACGCTGAACCGGTACCCGGACCGTGACGCCGTCGCGCTGCGCGCCGATCTCGCGAGCTACCTGACAGCCGACGGCGGCGTCGGGCTCGGTGTCGACAACGTGTGGGCGGCCAACGGCTCGAACGAGGTGATGCAGCACGTGCTGCTCGCGTTCGGCGGTCCCGGCCGCACCGCGCTGTCGTTCGCGCCGACCTACTCGATGTACCCGGAGTACGCGCGGGACACGCACACCGCCTGGGTGGCCGGACGGCGCGCCGAGGATTTCTCCATCGACCGCGCCACCGCGTTGGCGGCGATCGAGGAGCACCGGCCGTCGGTGATCCTGCTCGCCTCGCCGAACAACCCGACCGGCACCGCACTGCCGCTCGCGGACATCGCGGCGATCCTGGACGCAGCGCCGGGCATGGTCGTGGTGGACGAGGCGTACGCGGAGTTCCGCCGGGCCGGGACACCGAGCGCGCTGACGCTGCTTGCGCAGTACCCGCGGCTGATCGTCACGCGCACGATGAGCAAGGCGTTCGCGCTCGCCGGCGGCCGGCTCGGCTACCTGGCCGCGGCGCCGGCCGTCGTGGACGCGCTGCGGATCGTCCGGCTGCCGTACCACCTGTCCGCCGTGTCGCAGGCGGTGGCGCGGGTCGCGCTGGCCAACGCCGACGAACTGCTCGCCGCCGTCCAGCAACTGCGCGCCGAGCGCGACCGCACGGTCGAGTGGCTGCGCGCGGTGGGGCTGCGCAGCGCGGAGTCGGACGCGAACTTCGTGCTGTTCGGCACGTTTGCGAACCGGCACGCCGTGTGGCAGGGCCTGCTCGAGCGCGGCGTGCTGATCCGCGAGACTGGTCCGGACGGTTGGCTGCGGGTGTCCATCGGGACCCCGCAGGAGATGGCGGCGTTCCAGGCCGCGCTGGTGGAGGTCATGCGATGACTCGCACGGGAACGGTCGAACGCGCTACCAAAGAGACCAAGGTGCAGGTCGAACTCGATCTGGACGGCACCGGGCGCACCGACATCAGCACCGGGATCGGCTTCTACGACCACATGCTCGCCTCGTTCGGCAAGCATGCGCTGTTCGATCTGAGCGTGCAGGTCGAGGGCGATCTGCACATCGACGCGCACCACACGGTGGAGGACACCGCGATCGCGCTCGGCCAGGCGTTCGCCCGAGCGGCAGGTGACAAGTCCGGAACCCGCCGCTTCGGTGACGCGACGATCCCGATGGACGAGTGCCTGGTGTCGGCCGCGGTCGACCTGTCCGGCCGTCCGTACCTGGTGCACACCGAGCCGGACGGCGCGCCGCCGACCATCGGCCCGGACTACGCGAGCACGCTCACCCGGCACGTGTTCGAGTCCTTCACCTATCACGCGGCGATCGCCCTGCACGTCACGGTGCACGCCGGCCGCGACTGGCACCACCTCACCGAGGCGCAGTACAAGGCGGTGGCCAGGGCACTGCGTACGGCCGTCGAGCTGGACCCGCGGGTGCAGGGCGTGCCCTCGACCAAGGGCGTCCTGTAGCGGATGAAGCGCGTCGTGGTCCTCGACTACGGGTCGGGGAACCTTCGTTCTGCCCAGCGCGCGCTGGAGCGGGTCGGGGCCGAGGTGACGGTCACCGCAGACCGCGATGTCGCACAGGCGGCCGACGGGCTGGTGGTGCCCGGCGTCGGCGCGTTCGCCGCGTGCATGGCGGGAATCGAGGCGATCGACGGGCGTGCGAGCGTGGCCGCGTGGCTCGCGTCGGGGCGTCCGCTGCTGGGGATCTGCGTCGGGATGCAGGTGCTGTTCCAGACCGGTGTCGAGCACGGGGTCGAGACGGCCGGGCTCGGTGTGCTGCCCGGGCGCGTCGAGCGGCTGAACGCGCCGATCCTGCCGCACATGGGCTGGAACACCGTTACGCCACCGAGCGATTCGGTGCTGTTCAGGGGTCTGGACGCGGACACCCGGTTCTACTTCGTGCACTCGTACGCGGTGCGTGACACGTCCGGGCTGGTGACCCGCGCCGAGCACGGCGAGTCGTTCGTCGCGGCCGTCGAGAACGGCGCGGTCAGTGCCACCCAGTTCCACCCGGAGAAGTCCGGCGACGCCGGCGCCACCTTGCTCGCCAACTGGTTGGAGATGTTGTGAGTCTGGTCCTACTGCCCGCGGTCGACGTCGCCGACGGTGCGGCCGTGCGCCTGGTGCAGGGCGCGGCCGGCTCGGAGACGTCCTACGGGGACCCGCTGCAGGCCGCGCTCGCCTGGCAGCGCGGCGGCGCGGAGTGGATCCACCTGGTCGACCTGGACGCCGCGTTCGAGCGCGGCTCGAACCGGGAGTTGCTCGTGGAGCTGATCGGCAAGCTGGACGTGCAGGTCGAGCTGTCCGGCGGCATCCGCGACGACGACTCGCTCGCGGCGGCGCTCGCGACCGGCTGCGCGCGGGTGAACCTGGGCACCGCCGCGCTGGAGTCGCCGGACTGGGTGCGCGCTGCGATCGCCGAGCACGGCGAGCGGATCGCGGTCGGCCTGGACGTGCGCGGCACCACGCTCGCGGCGCGCGGCTGGACGCAGGAGGGCGGTGACCTGTGGGAGACGATCGCCCGGCTGGACGCCGACGGCTGCGCCCGGTACGTGGTCACCGACGTGCACCGCGACGGCACGCTGACCGGCCCGAACCTGACCCTGCTGCAGGACGTCTGCGCGCGCACGTCGGCAGCCGTGGTGGCCAGCGGCGGCGTCTCGTCGCTCGACGACCTGCGCGCGATCGCCGGCCTGCGGCTCGAGGACGGGCGCGCCGTGGAGGGCGCGATCGTCGGTAAGGCCCTGTACGCGGGCGCGTTCACGCTGCCCGAGGCACTCGACGCGGTGCGCTGAGCGGTGGCCGTTGCCGTACGCGTGATCCCGTGCCTGGACGTCGACGCCGGGCGGGTGGTGAAGGGCGTCAACTTCGCCGGGCTGCGTGACGCCGGCGACCCGGTCGAGCTCGCGGCGCGGTACGACGCGCAGGGCGCCGACGAGCTGACCTTCCTGGACATCACCGCGTCCTCGGCCGGCCGGGAGACGACGTACGAGATCGTCCGGCGCACGGCCGATCAGGTCTTCATCCCGCTGACCGTCGGCGGCGGCGTCCGCACCGTCGCGGACGTCGACGCGCTGCTGCGTGCGGGCGCGGACAAGGTCGGCGTCAACACCGCGGCGATCGCCCGTCCCGAACTGATCACCGAGATCGCCGAGCGGTTCGGCAGCCAGGTGCTGGTGCTGTCCGCCGACGTGCGCCGCGTCCCCGCCGGGGCGCAACCGACGTCCAGCGGTTTCGAGGTGACCACGCACGGCGGCCGTACCGGCACCGGCCGCGACGCCCTCGCCTGGGTGCGCGAGGCGGCCGAGCGCGGCGCCGGGGAGATTCTGCTGAACTCGATGGACGCCGACGGCACGAAGGACGGCTACGACCTGGAGTTGATCGAGCTGGTCCGTCCGGCGGTGCGGGTCCCGCTGATCGCCAGCGGCGGCGCCGGCTCGCTCGGCGACTTCGCGCCCGCGGTCGCGGCCGGCGCCGATGCGTTGCTGGCGGCCAGCGTGTTCCATTTCGGCGAGCTGACGGTGGGGGCCGTCAAGGGCGCGTTGCTCGAGGCGCACATCACCGTCCGCTGACGTAGCCTTGCCAACCATGCAAGACGACGCGCCGGAGCCGACGGCCGGGCCGGTCGTGACGGCGATCGCGCTCGGCGTGGCCCCGCTGCCGCTGCTGGCCGTCTACGCCGTGGTGTTCATCGCCCACGGCACGCTCTACCCGGTGAACCCGCCGGACATCACCGGCTCCAAGGGCGGCGAGCTGCTCGCGGGCGTCGCCGCGCTGGTGCTCTTCGCCCTGGTCACCTGCACCATCGTCTGGTTCATGAACCGGCGCCGCCGCTGGCCGTTCCTGCTCGCCCAGCTGGCCACCCTGGCGACGGCCGTCTGGTTCGTGATCGACTCGCGGACCGGCCCGCCCGGGGTGCCGGTGCTGCTCGTGATCACGTCCGCGGTGGCGCTCGCGCTGGCCGTGCTGCCGGTCTCCGCGGCGCACGTGCACGGCGCACCCGCGCGTAGCGTTGCTTAAGTGGTTCACAGCCTTCCCCTACCTTTCGCTCAGCTGCACGGCACAGGCTGACTACAGGTCTGACCGAAGCAGGACACAGCCGGACCCGCCGGCCCGCCCGCGGAATCAGGGGACACAGATGAGCATTGCCACCGCCACGCCCGCTACGAAGCGCCGCGTCCTCGTCGTCGACGACGAGGACAACGTCACCCACCTGGTGTCCTCCGCGCTGCGCTTCGACGGGTTCGAGACCGTCACCGCCGACAGCGGCACCGCCGCGCTGTCGAAGGTCGCCGAGAGCGACCCGGACCTGATCGTGCTGGACGTGATGATGCCGGGCCTGGACGGCCTGGGCGTGCTGCAGAACCTGCGCGCCGCGGGGTCGCAGGTGCCGGTGATCTTCCTGACCGCACGGGACACCGCGAACGACCGGATCGGCGGGCTGCGCGCCGGCGCCGACGACTACGTTGTCAAGCCGTTCAGCGTCGAGGAGCTGCTCGCCCGGGTGCACGCGGTGCTGCGCCGCTCCGCCCCCGAGGACGCGCGTGAGGGCGTGCTGCACGTAGCCGACCTGGAGCTGGACGAGAACAGCCACGAGGTCACCCGCGGCGGCGTCGAGGTGCACCTGACCGCGACCGAGTTCGAGCTGCTTCGCTACCTGATGCGCAACGAGCGGGTCGTGCTGAGCAAGGCGCAGATCCTGGACCGGGTGTGGAAGTACGACTTCCAGGGCCAGTCCAACATCGTCGAGCTGTACATCGGCTACCTGCGCAAGAAGATCGACACCACCGACCCGAAGCTGATCCACACCGTGCGCGGCGCCGGGTACGTGATCAAGGCACCCCGTGTTTGACGGACCCGGCGTCTGAGCCGATTCACCGGCGCTCATGACACGCTGGCAGCGTCATGAACGTCGAGCAGCAGTCCGAGCCGGCCGAGCAGGCCACGCCGTGGTTGCCGGCCCCCGCCCCGTCGGGACCGTTGCCACGGAGCTGGCGGCTGCTTCCGCGCAGCCTGACCGGGCGGCTGGTGACCGGTGTCGTCGGGCTCGTGGTCGTCGTCGTGCTCGCGACCGCGGCCGGCACCTACTTCGCGTTGCGGTCCTTCCTGTACGAGCGCCTTGACCAGCAGGTGCGCACGTCGCTCGCGCAGAGCCCGCAGTCGCTGGACATCGACCAGACGACGACCGGCCATCCGCGGGCGCCGCAGCAGTTGTGGCTGGTGCTGCTGGATGTGTCCGGTGACGTCGCGTTCCAGCCGAGCCGCAACACCGGTGCCGAATCCCTCCAGCTGACACCCGGTCAGCGGCTGTCGCTGGTCGCCGATGTGCGGGCCGCTCATGATCAGATCCGCACCGTCACGACCACCGATGGCGAACGGCTTCGGGTTGATGCCCGGTTGACGACGTACCAGGGGATCCCGGTGATCTTCGCGGTCGGCCTGTCGACGGACGAGGTGGACCGGACCCTCGGCCACCTGATCGTGCTGGAGTTGATCATCGGTGCCTCGGCGGTCACGCTGGCGCTCGTGGCAAGTGCGTGGGGCGTGCGCTTCGGCCTGCGCAACCTGTACCGCGTGACGCGTACCGCGCGCGAGGTTGCCGTCGAGCTCTCCCCGGAGGGTGCCGGGCTGGACCGCCGCGTTCCGGTGTCCGAGCCGGGCAGCGAGGTCGGGCAGCTGGCCGAGTCGATGAACACGCTGCTGTCGGCGGTGGAGACGCAATTCGCCGCCCGGCTGGACAGCGAGCGGCGGATGCGCCAGTTCCTGGCCGACGCATCGCACGAGCTGCGTACCCCGCTCACCTCGATCCGCGGCTACGCCGAACTCGCCCGGATGCAGCGCGCGTTCGGTCCGGGTGGCGTCACCGACGCGGACAACCTGGACCGGATCGAGTCCGAGGGCACCCGGATGTCGCGCCTCGTCGAGGATCTGCTGACCCTCGCCCGGGGCGACCAGGGGGCCGTGCCGGAGGTGGAACCGGTGGATGTCGACGAACTGCTCGACGAGATCGTCGCCGGCTCGCGCGCAGCCTTCCCGGATCGCGAGTTCCGCTGCTCGACCACCGGCGACCTGAGCGTGCTGGGCGATCACGACCAGTTGCTGCGCGTGGTCCGCAACCTGGTCACGAATGCCGCGACCCACACCGCTCCGGACGGCCCGATCGAGGTTCGCGCCGCGGCGGCCGGGCCAGGCGTGGTGATCGAGGTCATCGACGCCGGACCGGGCCTGCCGCCGGAGGAGGCGGCGCACGTGTTCGAGCGGTTCTGGCGTGCAGACAAGGCCCGTACCCGCGCGCGCGGCGGCAGCGGGCTGGGCCTTGCCATCGTGGCCTCGATCGTGCAGGCGCACCGCGGCACCGTCCAGTTCCAGAGCACGGTGCACGGCGGCAGTACGGTCAGCGTCTGGCTGCCGGCGGCCGATCCCTGACGATCAGCTGGCGGCACCACCGGGCGCGGCCATTCCCGGTGCACCGGTACGTCACAATCAGTGCCATGCAATCCGGCACCCCGTCAGCACTCGATCCGGCCGTCGCCGTCCGCCTCAAGCGCGACGCGCAGGGGCTGGTGACCGCGGTCGTGCAGCAGCACGACACCGGCGAGGTGCTGATGGTGGGCTGGATGGACGACGAGGCGCTGCACCGCACGCTGACCACCGGACGCGCAACGTACTGGTCGCGCTCGCGTCAGGAGTACTGGGTCAAGGGCGAGACGTCCGGGCACGTGCAGCACGTGAAGTCGGTCGCCCTGGACTGTGACGGCGACACCCTGCTGGTGCGGGTCGAGCAGGTGGGCGCGGCCTGCCACACCGGCGACCGGACCTGCTTCGACGCCGGGGTGCTGACGGTCTCGGGCGGCAGCGCGTGATCGGCCGCGCCGACCTGGACGCGCTCGCCGCGACGCACCGCCTGGTGCCCATCACGCGCACCCTGTTCGCCGACGGGGAGACGCCGGTCGGTGTGTACCGCAAACTGGCCGGCGGCCGGCCGGGGACGTTCCTGCTGGAGTCGGCCGAGCCGGGCGCGTCGTTCTCGCGCTGGTCGTTCGTCGGGGTGAATGCGGTCGCCTCGCTCTCGGTCGCCGACGGCCTGCCGGTGTGGACCGGGACCGTGCCGGGCGGCGCGCCCACCGGAGGCAACCCGCTGCAGGTGCTCGGCGCTGCCTGGCGCGCGGTGAAGGGGCCGCGGCTGCCGGGCCTGCCGCCGCTGACCGGAGGTTTCGTCGGCTACCTGGGTTACGACGTGGTCCGCTGGATCGAGCGGCTGCCGGACAAGGCGGTCGACGAGTTGCGGCTGCCCGAGCTGACCATGCTCCTGGTCACCGACCTGGCGGCGGTCGATCACCACGAGTGCACGGTCGTCCTCATCGCGAACGCGTTGTTGCAGCCGGGCATGTCGGCCGCCGAACTGGACGCGGCGTACGCCGACGCGCAGTCGCGCCTGGACGCGATGCAGGCGGCACTGGCCACGCCGGCACCGTCGACGGTCGCGACCGTCGCTGCTGTCCCGCCGGCGGCGGCGGTGTCGCGCACCCCGGCGGGGGAGTACCGGCCTGCGGTCGAGCAGGCGCTGGAGGCGGTGCGGGCCGGTGAGGTGTTCCAGATCCAGGTCGGCCAGCGGTTCAGCGTCGCGACATCGGCCGATCCGCTGGACGTGTACCGGGTGCTGCGGACGCTCAACCCGTCGCCGTACATGTACTTCCTGCGCACCGCGGACGTCGACGTCGTCGGCTCCAGCCCGGAGGCGCTGGTCACCGTGCACGACGGCCGGGCGGTGCTGCACCCGATCGCGGGAACCCGCAAGCGTGGCGAGACCGCCGAACGCGACGCGGCACTGGCCGCCGAACTCGTCGGTGATCCCAAGGAGCAGGCCGAGCACGTGATGCTCGTCGACCTGGCCCGCAACGACCTGGGCCGGGTGTCCGCGCCGGGCAGCGTCCAGGTCGTCCAGTTCGGCGCGGTCGAGCGATACAGCCATGTCTGGCACATCGTCTCGACGATCGAGTCGCGGGTCGCCACGGGCCGGGACGCGTTCGACGTGCTGACCGCGACGTTCCCGGCGGGCACCTTGACCGGCGCGCCGAAGGTGCGTGCCATGGAGTTGATCGACGAACTGGAGCCGGTGCGCCGCGGCCTGTACGGCGGCGCGGTCGGTTACCTGGACGCGGCCGGGGATCTGGACATGGCTATCGCGATCCGCACCGCGGTCATCCGCGACGGCGTGGCGCACGTGCAGGCGTCGGCTGGGATCGTCGCCGACAGCCGTCCGGAGTTGGAGGAGCAGGAGACGCAGAACAAGGCGCGCGCGGTGCTGCAGGCCATCGCGACGGCACAGACGCTCACCCCGGTCGCGCCCGATGCGTGAACGCGCCGGGTTCGCGAGCGCGCTGCTGCTGCAACTGATCGGCGCGGCCGGCGCGTTGCTGCTGGCGACGCGGCACTGGCAGACGATCACCACGCCGCGTCCCCGTCCGTTCCGTGACGACGTGTTGTCGGTGACCGGCCGGACCGTCGATGCCGCGCCGACCGCGCTCGCCCTGGTCGCACTGGCCGGGGTGATCGCGGTGATCGCGACGCGGGGCGTGGTGCGCCGGCTGGTCGGGGCCGTGGTCGCGCTGGCGGCCGCCGCGCTGGTGTGGCGCTCGCTCGCCGGGCTCGACGCGGTGAGTCAGTCCCGCGCCCGGAGTCTGGTCCAGAGCAAGCACTCCGGTGCCGAGGTCGGCGCGGTGGCGCGGATCGACGTGCACGCGGTGTGGGCGGTGCTGTCGGTCGGCTGCGGTGCGCTGCTGCTGGTGGCCGGGCTGCTGGTGGTGTGGCGTGGGCCGCGTTGGGGCGGGATGTCGGCCAAGTACGACCGCCCGGCCGGGGGCGGGACGGCTGAGGACGAGCAGCAGGCGCGGGCGCGGGCGGACGCGTCGCTGTGGTCGGCGCTCGATCGCGGTGTGGACCCGACCGAGCCGACCGAGCGATGAATCGCCGCGGACCCCTGCCGGTTCTGGGACGAACCGCGCGGTTTACGCTCTCAGGATCACTCCGTCACGACGTGGGGAGACCGGCCCGGTGAGCAATGTGCTCGAGGAGATCGTCGCCGGCGTGCGCGAGGATGCGGCCGCGCGCGAGGCGGTTCGCCCGCTCGCCGAGGTCAAGGCCGCCGCGCTGGCGGCCCGGCCGGCCCTCGATGCGTTCGCGGCGCTGCGCTCGCCCGGGGTCGGTGTGATCGCCGAGGTCAAGCGGCGTAGCCCGTCCCGGGGCGAACTGGCCAGGATCACCGATCCGGCGTGGCTGGCCGCCGAGTACGAGGCCGGCGGCGCGCGGATGATCAGCGTGCTCACCGAGCAGCGCCGCTTCGGCGGGTCGCTGGATGACCTGGATGCGGTGCGAGCCGCGGTGCGGATTCCCGTGCTTCGCAAGGACTTCGTGGTGTGCACCTACCAGGTGCACGAGGCGCGTGCACACGGCGCGGACGCCGTGCTGCTCATCGTCGCTGCGCTCGAGCAGAACACGCTGATCGGGTTGCGCGAGCGGATCGAGTCGCTCGGCATGACGGCGCTGGTCGAGGCGCACACCGAGGACGAGGCATCTCGCGCACTCGACGCGGGCGCCCGGGTGATCGGGATCAACGCGCGGAACCTGCGCACGCTGGACGTGGATCGCTCGACGTTCGAGCGGATCGCGCCCGGCCTGCCGACCCATGTGGTGAAGGTGGCCGAGTCAGGCGTGCGTGGCCCGCTCGACCTGATCGAGTACGCCGCCGCCGGTGCCGACGCGGTGCTGGTGGGGGAAGGGCTCGTCACCAACGCCGACCCGCGCCAGGCGCTCGCCGAACTCGTGACTGCGGGCGCGCACCCGGCCACCCCGCGCGCGTCGCGCTGATTCTGGCGCAGCCGGCCGTAAGCGACGCGGCTGCTCGGGTCGCGACGTACCGCCGCGACCGGCGGCCGAGACTGCCCCTGGGTGGGAAGCGAGGGGACGAGTGGCTTGCTGGCCCGTACCTGCCGTACCGCCAGCCGTGACGCAGCGGCGACTCAGTGCTCGGCGGCCGCGCGGAACTGCACCGCGGTGTCCGCGGCCCGCGCGGTGTCGACCAGCCCGATCTGCAGCACCAGCCCGAGCGTCGATCGATCGGCCCAGACGCACGGGGTGTACGGCTGCCCGTTCTTGCTCGCCTGGGCACACTGCAGGGCACCCCCGAGCGGTCCCGGCCCGGCACGCGCAGCGTCTCGTGCTCCCGCGCCGGACATGATCTGCTCCACCACGCCGTTCGCGTCGGTGGAGCCGAGGAGCGCGTCGATCTGGGTGCTGTCCGTGGCGTTGAAGCCCAGGAACACCACGGTGGTCGGGCCGTCGCTGCCGACCCGGTAGATGCCCACCTGCGCGGTGTCCATCGCATCGTCGATCGGCCCGAGCGAACCCAGCTGTTGCTCCAGCAACGCCCGCACCGTCGACCCGCTCACCGAGCGCACCAGCTGCAGATCGGCGACCGCGCTGGGCAGGCTGATCCGCCGTTGCGCGGTGCCGCGGTTCCCGTCGCTTGCCTGCATGAGGGCCACCAGCCCCCATACCGTCACCGCGGCCACCAGCACCGCAGCCGCCGCGATCAACCGCCAGGGCGTCTGTGGCGCGGCGCCCGTCGGCGCGTCACCGGCCGGCCGGCCCCCCGGCCAGGACGCGGGCGAGACGGACGGGGGCGCGAGCGTCGCGGGATCGACCGGCGCGCTGCGCTGCTCGGGCGCGGCGAACGCCGGCGGCGGCTCGTACTCCACGAACCCACGGTAGGGCAAGCCGGCCCGCCACCGCGGCCAATCCGCTGGCGGGTGCTCGGTATGGTTGGCGGCACAATGACCGTCGTCCCCGACGCCACCGGCCACTTCGGCCAGTACGGTGGCCGCTTCGTCCCCGAGGCCCTCGTCGCCGCGATCGACGAGCTCACCGCCGCGTTCCACGAGTCGGCGGCCGACCCGGCGTTCCAGGCCGAGTTGACCAGGCTGCATCGCGAGTACAGCGGCCGGCCCTCGCCGCTCACCGACGCGCCACGCTTCGGCGAGCACGCCGGCGGCGCGCGCATCCTGCTCAAGCGCGAGGACCTCAACCACACCGGCTCGCACAAGATCAACAACGTGCTGGGGCAGGCGCTGCTCACCAGACGCATCGGCAAGAAGCGGGTGATCGCCGAGACGGGCGCCGGCCAGCACGGCGTAGCGACCGCCACGGCCGCCGCGCTGCTGGGCCTCGACTGCGTCGTCTACATGGGCGAGGAGGACACCCGCCGCCAGTCGCTGAACGTGGCGCGCATGCGGCTGCTCGGCGCAACGGTCGTGCCGGTGACGACCGGATCGCGCACCCTCAAGGACGCGATCAACGAGGCAATGCGCGACTGGGTCACCAACGTCGAGACCACCAACTACGTGTTCGGCACCGTCGCCGGTCCGCATCCGTTCCCGCTGATGGTCCGCGAGTACCAGCGGGTGATCGGCGACGAGGCGCGCGCCCAGGTGCTCGAGCGCACCGGCCGGCTGCCCGACGCCGTCACCGCGTGTGTCGGCGGCGGGTCCAACGCGATCGGCATCTTCACCGCGTTCGTCCCCGACACCGGCGTCCGGTTGGTCGGCTTCGAGGCAGGTGGCGACGGCATCGACACCGGACGGCACGCCGCGACCCTCACCGGCGGCGCGCCCGGCGTGCTGCACGGTGCCCGCTCCTACCTGCTGCAGGACGAGAACGGCCAGACGATCGAGTCGCACTCCATCTCGGCGGGGCTTGACTATCCGGGCGTCGGCCCCGAACACGCCTACCTGCACGACCTCGGCCGCGCCGAGTACCGGCCGATCACCGACGCGCAGGCGATGGCGGCGTTCGAGCTGCTCTCGCGCACCGAGGGGATCATCCCGGCGATCGAGTCCGCCCACGCACTGGCCGGCACGCTCGACCTCGGCCGCGAGCTGGGACCGGACGCGATCATCCTGGTGTCCCTGTCCGGCCGCGGCGACAAGGACGTCGAGACCGCGTCGCGCTACTTCGGCCTCGACACAGGAGCCGATCGGTGACCGCGCTGTCCGACGCGCTCGGCAAGGCGAAGGCCGAGGGCAGGGCGGCGCTGATCGGCTACCTGCCGGTCGGCTACCCGACGGTCGACGGCTCCGTCGACGCGATGCGGGCCATGGTCGACGGCGGCGTGGACGTCGTCGAGGTCGGCGTCCCGTACAGCGACCCGGTGATGGACGGCCCGACGATCCAGGCCGCCGCCGAGCCCGCGGTGCGTGCGGGCGTCGGGATCGGCGATGCGCTGCGCGCGGTGGCCGCGGTGGCCGAGGCCGGCGCCGCGGCCGTGATCATGTCGTACTGGAACCCGATCGAGCACTACGGCGTGGCGCGCTTCGCCGCCGACCTCGCGGCCGCGGGGGGATCGGGGGCGATCACGCCGGACCTGATCCCGGACGAAGCAGGTTCCTGGCTCGCCGCGACCGATGCGCACGGCCTGGACCGGGTGTTCCTGGTCGCGCCGTCCTCGACCGACGCCCGCATCGTCGCCACCGCCGCAGCATCCCGCGGCTTCGTGTACGCGGCCGCGGTGATGGGCGTGACCGGTGCACGCGCGAACGTCGGCGACGCGGCGGCCACCCTGGTCGGCCGGGTGCGTGCGCTCGCGCCCGAGGCCGTCGTGTGCGTCGGGCTCGGCGTGTCGAACGGCGCCCAGGCCGCGGACATCGCCGCCTTCGCCGACGGTGTCATCGTCGGCTCGGCCTTCGTCCGCAGGCTGCTCGACCATCCCGACGCGGCGGGTGTGGCCGCGGTGCGGTCGCTGGCCGCGGAGCTGGCCGCGGGCGTGCGGCGCTAACCGCGGCAGTCCCCGGGCGCGGCCACGCGCACCCCCGAATCGGTCAGTGCGAAGACCCGCCCGCCCGCCGAACTGAGCGGGCCGGCCAGCCCCGTCCAGGACGCCAGCACCGAGCCGTCGCGCCCGTCGACGCACCACCCCTGCGCGGCCGGCGCCGCGCCGCTCGTCACGAACAGGTCGGCGTGGCCGGCGACGACGCGGGTGCCCGGCCCGGTCAGCGCGCTCACCGGGCTCACCTGCACCGGAGTCAGCGCCGCCGGGGCGAGCCGCACCACGACCGAACCGGTGTCGGAGTAGCCGCCGAGCCAGATCGAGCCGGCCACGACCGCGATGCTGGACACTCCGATGGACGGCAGCGTGGCGGCGCCGCGCACGCCCCGGCCCGGCGTCACCGCGAGCACGTGCACCGGTGACGTGGCGTCCAGCGCCAGCAGCCGGTTGCGGGCCGGGTCGGCGGCGATCGCGGTGACCAGGCCGGTGCGTCCCGCGAGTGCGACCGCGTGCTGCGCGCCGGGTACGACGTCCATCACCCCGGCCGACGTCGCCAGGTACAGGTGTCCGGCCAGCACCGCCGTGTCGTAGACCGTCGCCGGCACCGCGACGTCAGGACCGCGAGCCGGACCTGCCGTGGCGACGACGCGGACGGGTGCCGGTTCGGTGCCCTCGCTGACGATCCACAGCCGCGCCCCGGACGGGTCGGCGACCAGGTGCAGGAACGGCAGGGCGTTGAACGGGACGTCGCCGAGGGTCACGCTCCAGTTCGGCTGCCGGGTGCTCAGCAGCAGTGCGCGCACCAGCACCGCGTCGTCGCGGATCGAGTGCAGCAGTAGGTACAGGTGCGCCCCGGACGCGACGGCGTCCAGCACGTCGAGGTCGGTGCCGCCGAGGTCCAGCGCCGCGCCGAGCACCCCGTCGGCGACTGCGGGTGCGGCAGACGGCACGGCGCCGGTCGCCGGGACACCGGTCGCCGCGCCACTCGACGCGGCCGCACGCCGGGACGCTGAGTGGTCACGGTTGACCAGCACGACGGCGACGAGGGCCGCAACCGCCAGGCACAGCAAGGCGATCACGGCACGCCTCGCCGGATGCGCCGCAGGTTGCGGGAGGTCGCGATGGCCGGCCGGCGGCTCGTCGTCGAGGAACTCGACCTGCATGAGCCGAGGGTACGAGCCGGGCCGCTACTCCGGGACGATGAGCAGCTTGCCGGTGCTGCGCCGGCTCTCGAGGTCGCGGTACGCGTCGGCGGCGCGCGCCATCGGGTAGCGCCCGCCGATCGCGACGTGCAGGCTTCCGCCGCCGATGGCGTCGAAGAGTTCGCCGGCCCGCCACAGCAACTCCTGCCGGTCGGCCGTGTAGTGCACGATCGTGGGACGGGTGACGAACAGCGATCCGCCCGCGTTCAGCCGCTGCAGGTCGAACGGAGGCACCTGCCCGCTCGCGCCGCCGAACAGCACGAGCATCCCGCGCGGGCGCAGCGCGGCCAGCGACGCGTCGAAGGTCGCCTTGCCGACACCGTCGTAGGCCACGTGCACGCCCCCGCCGGCTGCCGCGCGCACCGCCGCGGCCAGGTCGTCGATCTCGTCGTAGCGCACCACGGCGTCCGCCCCGAGGTCGTGCGCGATCTGTGCCTTCTCCGCGCTGCCCACGGTGGCGACGACGTGCGCCCCGGCAGACCTGCACAGCTGCACCAGCAGTTGGCCGACCCCGCCGGCGGCCGCGTGCACCAGCGCCCACTGCCCGTCCTGCACCCGGAAGGTCGAGCGGGTCAGGTAGTGCGCGGTCAGGCCCTGCAGCATCGCGGCGGCGGCGACCTCGACCGGTACCGCGTCAGGCACCGGCACCACGCGGCCGGCGTCGACCGCGACCGCCTCGGCGTGACTGCCCGCGCCCGCGTCGGCGGTCGCGACCACGTCCCCGACCGACACGTCCGTCACGTCGGCGCCGACGGCCGACACCCGGCCCGCGCACTCCATGCCGAGGACGAACGGGGTCGGCACCGGATAGACGCCCTGGCGGCGGTACACGTCGATGAAGTTCACACCCGAGGCCGCCACGTCGATGACGACCTGGCCGGGCGCGGGCCGGGGGCGTGGCCGCTGCTGTACCTCGAGCGTCTCCGGCCCCCCGTTGCGCGCCACCACCACCGCGGCGATCTGGTCCGCACTCATGGGTACAACGTAGTCATCCGGCCCGCTCCGCCCGCGCCGACTACGGTGAACGCGTGCAACACCTAGCCGAGCTCCCCAGCCCGTCGCGCAGCGTCTGGCACCTGGGCCCGCTCCCTGTGCGCGCGTACGCGCTGTGCATCATCGCCGGCATCCTGCTCGCCCTGTGGCTGACCACCCGCCGCTGGCGCGAGCGTGGCGGCGGCGACGACGACATCTGGGACATCGCCGGCTGGGCGATCCTGTTCGGGATCATCGGCGGACGGCTCTACCACGTCGTGAGCGACCCCGAGCTGTACTTCGGCGCCGGTAAGCACCCGCTGAACGCCCTGAAGATCTGGGACGGCGGCCTGGGCATCTGGGGCGCGATCGCGCTCGGCACGCTCGGCGCATGGATCGGCTGCCGGCGCAAGGGCGTGTCGCTCATCGTGTTCGCCGACGCCGCCGCGCCGGGGGTGATCTTCGCGCAGGGACTCGGCCGGTGGGGCAACTGGTTCAACAACGAGCTGTACGGCGGGCCGACCAGCCTGCCGTGGAAGCTGCAGATCCACGACATCGACGTGGTCACCGGGCACGCGCAGCCGTGCACGTTCGGGCACCTGGGGCAGCTGGTCTGCGGGTACTACCAGCCGACCTTCCTGTACGAGTCGCTCTGGGATCTGGCCCTCGGGTTCCTGCTGCTGTACCTGGACCGGCGGCTACGGCTCGGGCACGGCAACGTGATGGCGATGTACGTCATGGGCTATACCCTCGGCCGGGTCTGGATCGAGGCGCTGCGCACCGACCACGCGAACCACATCCTCGGCCTGCGGCTGAACGTCTGGACCAGCCTGATCGTGTTCGCGCTCGCGCTCGCCTGGTTCCTGCGGCACGGCGGCCTGCACGCCACCCGGGACGCATCGCCGTACCGGGACCGTCCACCCGGCGACCGGTCGCCCCCGGTCGACGGGTCGCCTCCGGCCGAGGACAGGGACGAGATCACCGAGGGGGTCGAGACCGGTGGCGGACCAGATGACTGACGTCCCGGAGCTGCCCAGCCCGGAGGTGCACCACGACCACCGCGACGTCAGCGGCGGCTGGTTGCGCCCCACCGTCTTCGGGATGATGGACGGGCTGGTCTCGAACTTCGCGCTCATCGCGGGCGTGGCCGGCGCGAGCACGAGTTCGCAGGGTGTGTCCCTGGCCGGGCTGGCCGGGCTCGTCGGCGGCGCGTTCTCGATGGCGACGGGGGAGTACGTCTCGGTGCAGAGCCAGAACGAGGCCGCGTACGCCGAGCTGGAGGTCGAGGCGCACGAACTCAAGCACAATGCGGCGTCCGAGCTGCGCGAGCTGACCGAGATGTACATCGCGCGCGGGGTCGACCCGGCCACCGCCGCGAGCGTGGCAAGCCAGCTGTCCGAGGACCCGGACCAGGCGCTGCTCATCCACGCGCAAGCCGAGCTCGGTGTCGACCCGCACCAGCTGCCGAGCCCGTGGACCGCCGCGCTGTCCTCGATCGGCTCGTTCAGCGTGGGCGCGCTGATCCCGCTGCTGCCCTACCTGTTCGGCGCCAAGCACCTGCTGCTGTCGGCGGTCCTGGCCCTCGCTGCATTGTTCGTGGCCGGGATGGTGACCTCGCGCTTCACCAGCCGGGCCTGGTGGTTCGCCGGGCTGCGTCAGCTCGGGCTCGGCGTGCTCGCCGCGGCGGTGACCTTCGGGGTCGGCGCGCTGTTCCACGTCGCCGTCGGCTGACAGTTGTCAGACCGACCGGTCGGTCTGTAGTCTCGCCGGCATGCCCGAACTGCCCGGCGTCGACCTCACCGCGCTCGCCGGCTGGCTGGACGCCGCGCATCCGGGACTGCGTCGCGGCGAGCTGTCCGGCGAGGTGATCGCGGGCGGCAAGTCCAACCTCACCTACCGCATCGGCGACGGCAGCAGCACCTGGGCGCTGCGCCGCCCGCCGCTGGCACATGTGCTGCCGACCGCGCACGACATGGTCCGCGAGTTCCGGGTCATCAGCGCGCTGGCGGACACGTCGGTGCCGGTCGCTCGGGCAGTCGCGCTGTGCACCGACCCGGCCGTGCTCGGCGCGCCGTTCTACCTGATGGGCTTCGTCGACGGGCTCGTGTTCGACCGCCCCGACGCGCTGGCACGACTGGACCCGCCGGCCGCACGCACCGCCTGCGAGCAACTGGTCGACACCCTCGTCCGGTTGCACGCCGTCGACCCGGCCCGGGTCGGGCTCGCCGACTTCGGCCGTCCGGAGGGCTTCCTCGCCCGGCAGGTGCGGCGCTGGCACCAGCAGTGGCAGGCGTCCGAGACCCGACCGCTGGACGTGCTGCCGGCGGTCGTCGAGCGGCTGACGAGCACCGTGCCCGACCAGTCGGCGCCGGCCATCGTGCACGGCGACTACCGGCTGACCAACGTCATGTTCCGGCCGGACCTCACCGGCATCGCGGCTGTCGTCGACTGGGAGATGGCCACCCTCGGCGACCCGCTCACCGACGTCGGGCTGCTCGTCGTCTACCAGAGCCTCGCGGCCGACGGCGACTTCGTCATGCCGCGGATGAGCCCTGACGACGGCTTCCTCGCCCCGGCCGAGCTGGTGGCCCGCTACGCAGCCGGCTCGCCGCGCGAGCTGGCCGAGCTCGACTGGTACGTCGGCTTCGGCTACTTCAAACTCGCCGTCGTCGCCGAGGGAATCCACCACCGCTTCCTGCAGGGCAAGACGGTGGGCACCGGTTTCGACCACTTCGGTGCGGCCGTCCCGCGGCTGCTCGAGACCGCCTTGCAGACCGTCGCCGCGCGATAGGGGATAGCGACCATGGACTTTCGGCACAGCGAGCGCTCGCAGGCGTTGCAGGAGCAACTGCGTGCCTTTCTCGACGAGCACGTGTTCCCGGCCGAGCACGAGTTCGAGCATCAGGTGGCGGCGAACCGCGCCGCCGGCAACCCGTTCCGGACGCCCGAGGTGCTGCAGGGCCTGAAGCGGACGGCGCGCGAGCAGGGCCTGTGGAACCTGTTCCTGCCCGCCGGGAGTGAGCAGGCCGGGCACGGGCCGGGCGAACAGTTCGGCGCCGGCCTGTCCGTGCTCGACTACGCGCCGCTCGCCGAGCTGTCCGGGCGCTCGGTGGCCATCGCGCCCGAGGCGATGAACTGCAGCGCCCCGGACACCGGAAACATGGAGCTGCTCGCCATGTTCGGGACCGAGGCGCAGGTCGACGCCTGGCTGCGGCCGCTTCTCGCCGGCGAGATCCGGTCCTGCTTCTCCATGACCGAGCCGGCGGTGGCATCCTCGGACGCGACGAACATCGCGCTGACGATCACCCGCGACGGCGACGCGTACGTCGTCGACGGCCGCAAGTGGTGGTCGACCGGCGCGATGCGCCCGGAGTGCAAGGTCGCGATCGTGATGGGCGTGAGCGATCCGGGCGCCGACCGGCACGCCCGGCACTCGATGATCCTCGTCCCGCTGGACGCGCCGGGTGTCGTCATCGAGCGCTCCACGTCGGTGTTCGGCTACGATGACGGCCCGCACGGCGGCCACGGCGTGATCCACTACGACCACGTGCGCGTGCCCGTCGAGAACCTGCTCGGCCCGCAGGGCGGCGGCTTCATGATGGCCCAGGCCCGCCTCGGGCCGGGCCGGATCCACCACTGCATGCGTAGCCTCGGCATGGCCGAGCGCGCGCTGGAACTGATGTGCACGCGGGCCGCGTCGCGGGACGTGTTCGGCGGCCCGCTCGCCCGCCAGGGCGTGGTTCAGGAGTGGATCGCCGAATCGCGCCTGGCGATCGAGCAGGCCCGGCTGCTGGTGCTCAAGACGGCCTGGCTGATCGACAACGTCGGCGCGAAGGGCGCGCGCACCGAGATCGCCGCGATCAAGGTGGCCGCCCCGCGGGCCGCGTCCTACGTCGTCGACCGGGCCATCCAGGTGCACGGCGGCGCGGGTGTCTCCGGCGACACCCCGCTGGCCGAATCGTGGGCGCAGCTGCGCACCCTGCACCTGGCCGACGGGCCGGACGAGGTGCACCTGCGCTCGCTGGGCCGCGACGAGCTGCGCAAGCACGCCGCCACCACTCGATGAGCGACGTCAAGGACCGGGTGCTGGACGCCGCGGTCGACCTGTTCGCGCGGCAGGGGTACGACGCCACCAGCGTGGCGCAGGTGATCAGCCGGGCGGGCGTCACCAAGGGCGGCTTCTATCACCACTACGCGAGCAAGGAGGCCCTGCTCTACGAGGTGTACGGCGATCTGATCGCGCGCCAGCTCACCGCGCTGGAGCAGATCCTGGCGCGGCGGCTGCGCCCCGCGGACACCCTGCGCGCGGTCATCGGCGACCTGGTCGGGTCGACCGCGGCGAGCGCGCAGCGGGCGCTGGTGTTCTGGCGTGAGCTGCACCGGCTCGGACACGAGCGCACCGAGGAGTACCGCCGCTCGCGCCGCCGCTACCACGACGCGGTGCAGCAGTTGATCGCCGACGGCCAGGCCACGGGCGAGTTCACCGCGGTCGCCTCGCCCGAGGTCGTCACCTTCACCATCTTCGGGGTGATCAACGAACTGCCGCTGTGGTACCGGCCGGACGGGCGCAAGCAGCCGGCCGAGCTGGCCACCGAACTCGCCGACCTCGTGCTCGCCGCGCTGGAGGGCTGAACCATGGGCTGGGGACTGACGATCCCGCTGACCGGCGTCGCGCTGCCGGCGCACGCCGACCTCGTCCGCGCGTTAGCGGCCTTCGGCTACACGGACCTCTGGTCGGCCGAGACGAACGGCGCCGACGCGTTCACCCCGCTCGCGCTGGCCTCGGCCTGGGAACCGACGCTGCGGCTGGGCACCGCGATCGTCCCGGTGTTCACCCGCGGGCCGGCGCTGATCGCGATGTCCGCCGCCGCCCTCGCGGCTGCGGCTCCGGGACGGTTCGTGCTCGGGCTGGGCGCGTCCAGCCCGGTGATCGTCGGCAACTGGAACGGCATCGCGTACGAGCAGCCGTACCGGCGCACGCGCGACGTGCTGCGGGCGGTGCGTGCTGCCCTGGCCGGCGAGCGGGTCGACGGCACCTTCGACACGTTCACGATCAAGCGGTTCAAGCTCGAGCAGGCGCCGGCGAGCCCGCCGCCGATCCTGCTGGCGGCGCTGCGCCCGCAGATGCTGCGGCTGGCCGGCCGCGAGGCCGACGGCGCGATCCTGAACTGGCTGTCCGCGGGTGATGTCCGGCAGTGCCTGGACGCGGTGGCCAACCCGGACGCCGACGTGGTGGCCCGGGTGTTCGTCTGCCCCACGGCCGACGCCGATCATGCCCGCAGGCTCGGCAAGCTGCTGATCTCGACCTACCTGACCGTACCGGCGTATGCGGCTTTCCAGGACTGGCTCGGCCGCGGTGCGGCGCTGGCTGCGATGCACGAGCGATGGGCAGCGGGGGATCGGGCCGGGGCAGCCGCGGCCGTGCCGGACGAGGTCGTGGACGATCTCGTCGTACACGGCACGCCGGAGCAGTGCCGCGACCAGGTGCAGGCGTACCTGGACGCCGGCGTGCGCACGCCCACGATCGCGCTGCTTCCCACGCCCGAGGCGAGCGACCCGGCGGCCGTGCTCGAGCTCGTGCGCCGCCTCGGCCCGGCAGGAGCCGGCTGATGCAGGTCGCCGGCAAGGTCGTCGTCGTCACCGGCGCGGGCAGCGGCATCGGCGCCGCGATGGCCCGCCGCTTCGCCGCCGAGGGCGCCGAGGTGGTCGTGGTCGCGGACCTGCACGCCGACGCGGCGGCCGCCGTGGCCGCAGAGGTCGCCGGGGTTGCAGAGGTCGGCGGGGTTGCCGAGGTCGGCGGGGTTGCCGAGGCGCTGGACGTCTGCGACGCCGATGCCGTCGCCTCGCTCGTGCACCGCACGATCGAGCGGTTCGGCCGCATCGACCTGTTCTGCTCCAATGCCGGCATCGCCACCGGCGTCCAGCTCGATGATCCCGGCGACGCCTGGCACAAGGCGTTCGACGTGCATGTCATGTCGCACGTGTACGCCGCACGCGCCCTCGTGCCGCACCTGCTGGAACGCGGCACCGGGTACCTGCTCAACACCGCGTCGGCGGCCGGCCTGCTGACCGCGCCGGGCGATGCCCCGTACACGGTGAGCAAGCACGGCGCCGTCGCGTTCGCCGAGTGGCTGGCGGTGACCTACGGCGGCCGCGGGATCGGCGTCAGCGTGCTGTGCCCGCTCGGCGTCGCGACCCCGCTGCTGATGGAGCCGCTGGCCGCGGGCAACGCCGGCGCGCGTGCCGTCGCGGCGTCCGGCGAGATCGTCACCGCCGAGCAGGTGGCCGACGCTGTGGTGACCGGGCTCGCAGCCGAGCGGTTCCTGATCCTGCCGCACCCGCAGGTCGGTACGTTCTGGGCACAGAAGGCAGCAGACCCGGATCGCTGGCTCGCCGGCGTGCGGCGACTGGTCTCCCGAGAAGACGCATAGTTTCCCCGCAAACATGAAGAGAGGCAGAACCGATGGCAGGAGTGCAGGACCGGGTGGCACTGGTGACGGGCGGCGCGCAGGGCATCGGCGCCGCGGTGGCGCGGCGGCTGGCTGCTGACGGGGCGAAGGTCGGCGTGCTCGACCTGAACCAGGACGCCGCGCGCGCCGTGGCCGAACAGATCACCGCCGCCGGCGGCCAGGCGATCGGCCTGGGCGCCGACGTGTGCAAGCGCGATCAGGTGCAGGCCGCGGTCGACAACCTCGTCGAGACCTTCGGCGGCCTGCACGTGCTGGTCAACAACGCCGGGGTGCTGCGCGACAACCTGCTGTTCAAGATGACCGACGACGACTGGACGCTGGTCATGGAGGTGCACCTGCGCGGGGCGTTCCTGTGCAGCCAGATCGCGCAGAAGCACATGGTCGCGGCCAAGTACGGCCGGATCGTCTCGATGTCCTCGACCTCGGCGCTGGGCAATCGCGGCCAGGCCAACTACTCGACCGCGAAGGCCGGCCTGCAGGGCCTGACCAAGACGCTCGCGATCGAGCTCGGCCCGTTCGGGGTCACCGCCAACGCGATCGCGCCCGGCTTCATCGAGACCGCGATGACCAAGGCCACCGCCGAGCGGATCGGTACCACCATCGAGGCGATGCGCGAGGCGACCGCGTCCGCCGTGCCGGTGCGCCGCGGCGGCGTGCCCGAGGACATCGCGAACACCGTCGCGTTCTTCGCCGGCGAGGAGTCCGGCTACGTCACCGGCCAGGTGATCTACGTCGACGGCGGACGCGGACTGATCTGAGGCGACGGCACGTACCCTGGACACGACCACCGTCCAGGGTGCGACCACCGTCCAGGGTGAAAGGCAGCCCGTGTTCGACACGCTCTCCGACCGGCTCTCGTCGGTCTTCACCAACCTGCGCGGCAAGGGACGTCTGTCCGACGCGGACATCGACGCGACGGCCCGCGAGATCCGTATCGCCCTGCTGGAAGCCGATGTCGCGCTGCCCGTGGTGCGCCAGTTCACCACGGCGATCAAGGAACGCGCGCGGGGCGAGGAGGTCTCCAAGGCGCTGAACCCCGCCCAGCAGGTGATCAAGATCGTCAACGACGAGCTGGTCGAGATCCTGGGCGGCCAGACGCGGCGGCTGCAGTTCGCCAAGACGCCGCCGACGGTGATCATGCTCGCCGGCCTGCAGGGCGCCGGCAAGACCACGCTCGCGGGCAAGCTGGCCCGCTGGCTGCGCGAGCAGGGGCACACCCCGGTGCTGGTCGCCTGCGACCTGCAGCGGCCGAATGCGGTCACCCAGCTGCAGGTGGTCGGCGAGCGTGCCGGGGTCGCCGTCTACGCGCCCGAGCCGGGCAACACCGATGGCGGCCAAACCTCCAGCGGGCCGGGTGGCGACCCGGTCAAGGTGGCGCGCGACTCGATCGAGTTCGCCCGCCGCGCCCAGCACGACATGGTGATCGTGGACACCGCGGGCCGGCTGGGCATCGACGCCGACATGATGCAGCAGGCGGCCGACATCCGCGACGCCGTGCAGCCGGACGAGGTGCTGTTCGTCGTCGACGCGATGGTCGGCCAGGACGCGGTGAACACCGCGGAGGCGTTCGGTGACGGAGTCGGCTTCAGCGGCGTCGTGCTGACCAAGCTCGACGGCGACGCGCGCGGCGGCGCCGCGCTGTCGGTCCGCTACGTCACCGGCCAGCCGATCATGTTCGCCTCCAACGGCGAGAAGCTGGAGGACTTCGACGTCTTCCACCCCGACCGGATGGCCTCGCGCATCCTCGGCATGGGCGACATGCTCACCCTGATCGAGCAGGCGCAGCAGCACTTCGACGAGGCCGAGGCCGAGAAGATGGCCGCCAAGCTGTCCGGCGGCATGCAGAACTTCACCCTGGAGGACTTCCTCGACCAGCTGATGGCGATCCGCCGGATGGGCCCGATCGGCAACCTGCTCGGCATGCTTCCCGGCATGGGGCAGATGAAGGACGCGATCAGCCAGGTCGACGACAAGGACCTGGACCGCACCGCCGCGATCATCCGCTCGATGACCCCGGCGGAACGGGAGAACCCGAAGATGATCAACGGGTCCCGCCGGCTGCGGATCGCGAACGGCTCGGGCGTTCGGGTCAACGACGTGAACCAGCTGGTGGACCGCTTCTTCGAGGCGCGCAAGATGATGGGCCAGCTCGGCGGCATGGGCCTGCCCGGCATGCGCCGCGCGAGCAAGAAGGGAAAGGGCAAGAAGGGGAGGAAGGGCAAGTCGGGGCGTGGTCCGACGCAGCCGAGGATGCCGGCCGGGTTCAACCCCGCCGCGTTCAACCCCGCCGGCCTGAACCCCGGGGGATTCGGTGGGACGGATCAGCTGCCGCCCGGCATGCAGCTGCCGGACCTGTCCAAGCTCAACCTGCCGAAGAAGTAGCGCGCGGCTCAGCCGAGCCGGACGTCCTCGACGTTCGCGTCCTCGCGGCCCCAGCCGAGGGTGAGCACGCGGACCCGCACGCCGTGTGACCGGGCCAGGGCCGCCACGCCCTCGCCGAACGGCACCCGGCGGCCGTTGTACGCCCCGCGCACCGGGGTGACCTCGTGCGGCACGCCGCCGCTGACCACGGTGATCACGAAGTCGTCGCCCGTTCGGACCGTGCCGGTGTTCATGCCCATCGCCGCGATGAGCCTGCCGCCCGGCTGGTTCATGCCGAGTTCGACCCGTTCGATGCTCGCCCACGCGAAGAACTCGCGATGATCGGTACTCCACCCGATGCCGCTGTCGTCGGCGTAGGCGGCGACCGGCGCACCCGGCCGGGAGGTGCGGACCGCGCGGGCGAGCGCCGCGACCACGGCGGTCGCCAGCACCGCGAGGAGCGCGGCGGCGAGGTACCGGCCGAACAGCAGCACCGCGACGGCGGGCACGTACGCCAGCACCAGCAGCCCGCTCAACCGGCGCTGCCACCAACTCCCGCCGGACAGCCCGCCCCAGCGCCCCAGCCGCAGCTCGACCGGCCCGCTCACTTCTCCAACTCCTTGACGGTGCCGTCGAGTTGCTTGACGGTCTCGGTCACCGCCTTGGCACCGTCCTTGTCCAGGAACTTCATCACGTCGCCCAGGTGCGAGCCCTCCATCCGCTGATGCCAGCGTTCGAGGGCGGTGATGATCGGTTGGATCTTCTGCGCGATCTCGCCGAGCTTGCCGGTGTAGACGGTGATCTCCGTCTCGACGCGGGTCGTCGTGGTCTCGATCGACACGGCCTGCAGTTCGCCGTCGAACGTGATCACCTCGACGGCCGCCTCGAGCGAGATACCGAAGGTGAACGACGAGCTGGCCAGCGCCGCCAGGATGTACAGCACGACCCGTTCGACGAACTCGCTGACCACGCGGAACACCTCGTCACGCGTCATCGCGACGAGCACGCCGGCTGCGGTCGTCAGGCCGGACACGGCCGCTGCAGCAGCAGCCGCGGAGCCGTCCAGCCCGGTGTACACCGCTCCGGCGCGGCGGTAGTGGTCGGCAGCCTCGCCCTGCCACGAATGGATCGAGGAGAACTCGCCGCCTAGGTCGCCGGCCGTCCTGGCGAGCAGTTCGCTGATGTTCGCCCAGGTGCCGGCGACCGCCGCGATCTCCTCCGGGTCGCCGAGCATCGCGTCCACCGGCTCCTTCAAGAACCCGATGTGGCTCACCAGCCAACCGATGCCGGCCGAGAACAGCCCGCCCATCGGGTCGAGCACCAGCCCGAGGATGTCCAGGGTTTCCATCACCGAGTCGACTGTGATGTCGACGGCGCTGGTCGAGGACGAGGTCAGGTCGTCGATCAGCGTCTTGCCGTCGCCGAGGAAGCCGACGCCGGACGTCCAGTCGGTCCCCTCGGGCGCGACGATCAGGTCGTTGCTCATTGAATGATCTTCTTCAGGCCGCGGGAGGTCTGTTCCTCGGCCAGTTCGTAGACGTCGACGTTCTTGGCCAGCGACTGCTGCATCGCGCGGCCGAGCGCCCCGGTGCCCGTGATCATGGCCTTGGCCGCCGCGGCGACGGTGCCGAGCACGGGAACCACGAGCGGCGAGAACAGCAGGCCGTACGGGTGCACGCCGCCGATGCCCTCCTGCTTCGCGGCGTCCGCCGCGTGCTCGATCGTCCCGGCGAGCTGACCGAGGCGCGCCGCGTGGCTGCGCAGCTCGGCCGGATCCACCTGGTAGCCGCTCATTCGGGGGCGCTCACTCGGGTGGTCATTCGGCATCCTCCTCGGCGGGAACGGGCGGCACGGCGTCGCGCAGCATCTGGTAGCTCGGGTTGTCCGGCCCGACGAGTGCGCCCATCGCCTCGGTGCTGCGCGCAGCCGCCTCGGCGCACGCCTGCCGGTAGGCCTGCAGCACGGTCGTGCTCAGCTTGCCCAGGGGCAGCTCACCGGCCTTGGAGCTGAAGTGCAACTGCTTGAGCACGCCGCCGGCGCCGACCACGACGCTGACCGCGCCGTCGCGCGAACGCGCGGTGATCTCGGTGGCGGCCAGCCGGGCGCGCACCTCCGCGGCGCGCTCCTGCAGCTGCGCCATCCGCGCCTGGTGCTCGGCCTGGAACTGGCGCAGCGCCTCGGCCGTCGGCAGTCCGGAAAGATCCACTCGGTGCTCCCGTACCCCTCGTGCTGACGTCTGGCCTGGCCCGTGTCGGGCCTGCTATACCCGCGGTGCGGGCAGCTATCACGCCCGCTTCGCACTGATGATCATGCCGCACCAGCCGCGCCGTCGCTAAGCTGGCCGCGCCGGCCCGTCCCGCAGCAGGAGGCATCGTGTCCGAGAAGAGCACTCCCGCACCGGCGGACGGGGCCGCCTCGCGCGCCGCCGACGCCGAGCGCATCGCGGCCGGCTACGCCTTCGACGGCGACGCACTCGCGTTCGGCTCCGTCGTGCTCGAGGCAACGGCCTACCCCGAGGCGCAGGTGCGGGTGCCGCTCGCCATGATGACCCGGCACGGGCTGATCGCCGGTGCCACCGGGACCGGCAAGACCAAGACACTGCAGGGCCTGGCCGAACAGCTGTCCGCTGCCGGCGTGCCGGTGGTGGTCGCGGACATCAAGGGCGACCTGTCCGGGCTGATGACGCCGGGGCAGAGCAACGACAAGATCACCGCGCGCAACACCGACACCGGGGACACCGGCTGGGCGCCGACGAGCTTCCCGGTGGAGTTCTACGCACTCGGCGGGGTCGGCACCGGGATCCCGCTGCGGGCGAGCATGACCGGCTTCGGCCCGACGCTGCTGGCCAAGGTGCTCGAGCTGAACGAGACGCAGGAGTCCAGCCTCAACCTGATCTTCCACTTCGCCGACAAGGCGGGGCTCACCCTGCTCGACCTCAAGGACCTGCGCGCCGTCATCTCCTACCTCGTCAGCGACGACGGAAGGGACGAGCTCAAGCAGCTCGGCGGGCTGTCCGGCAGCACCGCGGGGGTGATCCTGCGCGACCTCATCGCGCTGGCCGATCAGGGCGGCGAGGACTTCTTCGGCGAGCCGGAGTTCGAGACGTCCGACCTGCTGCGTACCACCGCCGACGGCCGCGGCATGATCAGCTCGATCGAGCTCGCCAACCTGCAGGACCGCCCGCAGCTGTTTAGCACCTTCCTGATGTGGCTGCTCGCCGATCTGTTCCACGAGCTGCCCGAGATCGGTGACGCCGACCGGCCCAAGCTGGTGTTCTTCTTCGACGAGGCGCACCTGCTGTTCGACGGCGCGAGCAAGGCGTTCCTCGACGCGGTCACCCAGACCGTGCGGCTGATCCGCAGCAAGGGCGTCGGCATCTTCTTCGTCACCCAGAATCCGCAGGACGTCCCGGACGACGTGCTCGGGCAGCTGGGCAACCGCGTGCAGCACGCCCTGCGCGCGTTCACGCCGGACGACGCGGCCGCGCTGGCCAAGGCCGTCAAGACCTATCCCCGCACGTCCGACTACGACCTGTCCGAGGCGCTGCAGCAACTCGGCACCGGTGAGGCCGTGATCACCGTGCTGTCCGAGAAGGGCGCGCCCACCCCGGTCGCCTGGGCCAGGATGCGCGCGCCGCGCTCGCTGATGGCGCAGGTGGACGCGGCCACCCAGCAACAGGCTGTCGCGTCCTCGTCGCTGCAGCCGAAGTACGGCCAGGAGGTGGACCGCGAGTCGGCCTACGAGAAGCTCAACGCGCGCGTCGCGGCCCAGCAGCCGGCAGCCGGCGCGCCGTCGAAGCCGGCGACCGCACCGAAGTCCGACAGCGCGCCCCAGCAGCCCAAGCCGGCGGCGCACGGGAACGAGGACAGTGCGGTGGCGAAGGTGCTCGAGTCCAGTGCGTTCAAGTCGTTCGCGCGATCGGCCGGCACGGTGCTCGGCCGCGAGATCATGCGCGGGCTGTTCGGCACCCGCAAGCGGTAGCTGCTGGCTGAGCTGCTTACTCGGCCGGCTTGCGCAACGTGTCGGCCACCTGCGCCGGCACCAGCTCCATGCGGCTGAAGGCGCGCGTGAACCGACCGGTGCCCGCCGTGAGCGAGCGCAGCGTGATCGCGTAGCGGACCAGTTCGGATTCGGGTACCTCGGCGTGCACGATGGTGCGCTCCATGCCGACGTGCGCGCTCGGGTCGGGCTCGGTCCCGGTCACCCGGCCGCGCCGGCCGGACAGGTCCGAGAGCACCCCGCCGACGTGCGCGTCCGGGACGGTGACCTCGAGCACCGCGATCGGCTCCAGCAGGGCCGGGCGTGCTGCTGCTGCGGCATCCTTGACGGCCAGCGCGCCGGCGGTCTGGAACGCGGCGTCGGAGGAGTCCACGCTGTGCGCCTTGCCGTCGACGAGGGTCACCTGCACGTCGGTCAGCGGGATGTGGTCGTTGTCCAGCCCGCTGTCCAGTTGCGCGCGTACGCCCTTCTCGACCGAGGAGATGAACTGCGAGGGCACCGAGCCGCCGACCACCTTCTCGGTGAACTGCACGCCGGAGCCGCGCGGCAGCGGGGAGATGATCACGTCGCACACCGCGAACTGCCCGTGGCCGCCGGACTGTTTGACCAGCCTGCCGTGCCCGCGCGCCTCGGCGGTGAACGTCTCGCGCAGCGCGATCCGCAACGGCACCGTGTCCACGTGCGCGCCGGTCGAGCGCAGCCGGTCCAGCACCACGTCGGCATGCGCCTCGCCGAGGCACCAGAGCACCAGCTGGCCGGTGTCCTGGTGGCGTTCGACGCGCACGGTCGGGTCACCGGCGGTCAGCCGGCCGAGCGCCTTGGCCAGCGCGTCCTCGTCGCCGCGCGTCGCCGCCTGCACCGCGATCGGCAGCAGCGGCTCGGGCATGTCCCACGGCGCGATGAGCAGCGGGTTTGCCTTGTCCGACACGGTGTCGCCGGTCTCGGCGCTGCCCAGCCGGCCGATGGCGCAGATGTCGCCGGCGATCGCGCGCTCGATCGGCCGCAGTGTCGCGCCGAGCGGCGAGTGCAGTTGGCCGACCCGCTCGTCCGCGTCGTGATCGGGATGGCCGCGGTCGGCACCGCCGTGGCCGGAGATGTGCACCTGCGACTCGGGCGTGATCGTCCCGGAGAACACGCGCAGCACGGACAGCCGGCCGAGATACGGGTCGACGGACGTCCGCACGATCTCGGCCACCAGCGGGCCGTCCGGGTCACAGCGCAGCTGCGGCCCGGGTGCGCCGTCGAGCGTTGTCGTCGCCGGCGGGTCCAGCTCGACGGGCGAGGGGAACCCGCCGGACAGGATCTCCAGCAGTTCGGCCAGCCCCAGCCCGGTGCCGGCGCACGCCGGGATCACCGGGAAGAACGTCGCGCGCGCCACCGCCGTCTCGAGGTCGTCGACCAGCACGTCGAGGCCGATGTCCTCTCCCGCGAGGTAGCGGTCCAGCAGCGACTCGTCCTCGCTGTTGTTGATGATCGCCTCGATCAGCGCCGCGCGGTCGGCATCGATGTCGATGGCTTCGGCGCCGGAGCCGGACTCGGCGGGCGGGAAGCCGTTCGAGTAGTCGTAGACGGTGCGGGTGAGCAGCCCGACGAGCGCGTGCGGTGGCTCACCCTCGCCGGCCCCGCCCACCGGCAGGTACAGCGGCAGCACGGCCTGCCCGTCGGCGCCGCCGAACACCTGCTGGCAGGCGGTGACCGCGCGTGCGAAGTCGGCGCGCGGCGCGTCCAGCTTGGTGATCACGACGGCGCGTGGCGTGCCGATGGCGCCGCACTCCTCCCACAGCGAGACCGTGATCGGATCGATGTCCTCGGCCGCGGACACGACGAACAGTGCCGCGTCGGCGGCGCGCAGTCCGGCGCGCAACTCCCCGGTGAAGTCGGGGTATCCGGGCGTGTCGAGCAGGTTCACCACGACGCCGTCCCACTGCAGCGGGCAGACCGACAGCGCGACGGAACGCTGTTGCGACACCTCGACCGGGTCGTGGTCGCTGACCGTGGAACCGTCTGCGACGCTGCCGGCGCGCGGGATCGCGCCGGTGGCGGCGAGCAGCGCCTCGACCAGGGTCGTCTTGCCGGCGGCCGAGTGGCCGACGAGCGTGACGTTGCGCAACTTCTCCGGGCGGTCGGCCGTGTCGAACAAGGCCGTCGAGGTACGGGTGGCGGCCTTCTTGGTCGACATCTCGGCGGCCTCCAGGCGATACGGCGGACAACGGACTGTCTTCGCATTCGACACCCGATCGGCCAGCCCCACAAGCGATGCACGCAGATCGATCGCGACCGGCCGCTATCGTGGTAGCTCGCCGACCCAGCGCGCAGCGGTGCCCTCACACCGCCCCGACACCGGAACGGATCTGCCGACAGCGTGTTCACCGCCTTTTTCCGTGTCCTGTTCGTCAGGCTGCTGACTCCGTTCGGCAGTTGGCTGGCCAGGGTCGGCGTCACGCCCAACCTGATCACGGTCGTCGGCACGCTCGGCACGATCACCTGCTCGGTCGTGTTCTTCACCCGCGGCTGGTGGATGACCGGCACGCTCACGATCTGGGCGTTGACGATGTTCGACGCACTCGACGGGCTGGTCGCGCGGGCCGGCGGCACCGCGTCGAAGTTCGGTGCGGTGCTCGACTCGACGTGCGACCGCTTCGCCGACGCCGCCGTCTTCGGGACCATCGGCTGGTACTTCGCGCTGCACGGGCAGCGCTGGATGTTGCTGGGCGCGCTGCTGTGCCTCGTGCTCGGTTCGGTGACCTCCTACATCCGCGCGCGGGCGGAGGCGGCCCGCTTCACCTGTTCGGTCGGCATCGCAGAGCGCACCGACCGGCTGATCATCGTGCTGGTCGGTACCGGGCTGACCGGCTCGCCGTTCCACTGGCCGTACCTGCAGGCGATCGCGCTGTGGCTGCTCGTCGCCGCGTCGACGATCACCGTCGGCCAGCGGATCGCGACCGTGTACCGCCAGTCCAAGGCGCTGCAGGCGGCGGAGGCCTGATGTTCACCGGCCTGCGCGACCGGGCGGTCGATCTCGGCTACGCCGCCGGCTGGAACGTGGTGAAGTCGGCACCGCGCGGGCTGACCGAGCGCGCGTTCCGCGCCGCAGCCGACGCCGCCGCGGTGCGCAACGGCGGGGGAGCGCGACAGCTGCGCAAGAACCTGAGCCGCGTCGTCGGGCCGCAGACCTCCGAGGCGCGCTTGGACGCGCTCGTCGGTGCCGCGCTGCGCTCGTACGCGCGCTACTGGCTGGAGACGTTCCGGCTGCCGCGGATGGACCCGCACGAGGTTGTCGAGCGCACCACGGTGCACACCGAGGGCCGCGAGAACCTCGACGCCGCGCTCGAGCGTGGCAAGGGCGCGGTGGTCGCCCTGCCGCACTCGGGCAACTGGGACGTCGCCGGACTGTGGCTCGTCGCGCACAGCGGGCCGTTCGTCACCGTCGCCGAGCGGCTGCATCCCGAATCGCTGTTCGAACGGTTCGTCGCACACCGGGAGGGGCTGGGCTTCGAGGTGCTCCCGCTCAGCCGGCGCGACCCGTCGCCGATGGGCACGCTGGCGCAGCGGCTGCGCGAGAACAAGGTCGCCGCCCTGGTCGCCGACCGCGACCTGTCCCACAACGGGGTGCCCGTCCGGTTCTTCGGCGAGCCGGCGCGGATGCCCGGCGGCCCGGCCCTGCTCGCGGCCACCACCGGCGCGGCCCTGCTCCCGATCAGCCTGTGGTTCACCGACGACGGCGGCTGGGGCCAGCGCATCCACCCGCCGCTTCCCGTTCCCGAGGGGCGGCTGCGCGACCAGGTCCCCGCGCTGACCCAGTCGGTGGCCGACGTCCTTGCTGCCGGCATCGGCGAGCACCCGGTCGACTGGCACATGCTGCAACCGCTGTGGCTCGCCGACCTGCCCGCGCGGCCGGAGCGCGAGCGCGGGGAGCCGGCCGCGGCGGGACCGGGCTGAGATGCGGATCGGCATCGTCTGCCCGTACTCCTGGGACATCCCCGGGGGCGTGCAGGCGCACGTGCGCGATCTCGCCGAGAAGCTGATCGAACTCGGGCACGCGGTGTCGGTGCTCGCGCCGGGGGACGAGGACATGCCCGGCCTGCCGCCCTACGTGGTGGCCGCCGGGAAGGCCGTTCCGATCCCGTACAACGGCTCGGTCGCCCGACTGCAGTTCGGGGTGGTGTCCGCGGCCCGGGTGCGCCGCTGGCTACGCGACGGCGCGTTCGACATCGTGCACGTGCACGAGCCGGCGCCACCGAGTCTGTCCCTTCTCACCTGCATGATCCACGACGGGCCGCTGGTCGCCACGTTCCACGCGGCTACCGTCCGCTCCCGCTTCCTGGCGATGTTCGACACCGTGCTGCAGCCGTTCCTGGAGAAGCTGAGCGGCCGGATCGCCGTGTCCCCGGCGGCGCGGAAGGTCATCGTCGAGCACCTGGGCGCCGACGCGGTCGTCATCCCGAACGGCGTTGCCGTCAAGCACTTCGCGAACGCCACGCCGCTGCCCGGCTACCCGCGCGAGTCGGGCGGCACGGTCGGCTTCATCGGGCGCTACGACGAGCCGCGCAAGGGCATGGACGTGCTCGTCGGTGCGCTCGAACAGCTCGTGCCGGACCGGCCCGGCCTGCAGCTGCTCATTGCCGGCCGCGGCGAGGCCGAGGAGTTCCGCGCCCGGCTGCCGCGGTCGCTGCGGTCACACGTGCGGCTACTCGGGCAGGTGAGCGAGCCGGACAAGGCCAGGATGCTGCGCAGCGTGGACGTCTACTGCGCGCCGAACACCGGCCAGGAGAGCTTCGGGGTGATCCTGCTCGAGGCGATGGCGGCGGGAACGGCTGTGGTGGCCAGCGACCTCGAGGCGTTCCGCCGGGTGCTCGACGGGGGCGCGGCCGGCGAACTGTTCGCCACCGGCGACAGCTCGGCGCTGGCCGGGGCGCTGGGCCGGGTGCTCGACGACGCGTCATTGCGGGCCCGGCTGATTGCGGCGGCGGACCTCGCCGTCGCGCCGTACGACTGGGACGTCGTGACCCGCGCCGTGCTGCGGGTGTACGACCTGGCCATCGCGGGGGCGGGCGCCCGCTAGAGTGCGGTGGCGTGCTCCCCGTCGGATGGCTGGTCTTCGCCGTCGTCCTCGCCGTGCTGCTTTCCATGTGGGTGACCTTCACGCTGACCCGGCTGGACCGCCTGCATGCGCGGGTGGATGCGGCGTGGGCGGCGCTGGACGCGCAGCTGGTGCGGCGCGCCGCGGCGCTGCAGCACGTGGCCGAGTCGCCGGACAGCGGCCTGTCCGTGCCGCTGCGCGCGCCGTGTGACGAGGTGGCTCGCGCGGCGCTGGCGGCGCGGACCCAGGACGCCGCCCGGCAGAGCACCGAGAACGCGGTCGGGCGCATGATCAGCTCGGTTGCGGAGCGGGCGGACCTGCTCCGGCCGGACGCCGAGGCTGAGCTGGGCGAGGGTGCCGAGCGGGTACAGGTGGCCCGCCGCTTCTACAATGATGCGGTGCGCGACACCCGCGCGCTGCGTTCTCGCCGGATGCCCCGGCTGCTGCGACTCGCCGGACGGCGGGCCATGCCGCAGTTCTTCGACATCGACGACACGGTGATCCTGCCGGCGCGTCGGCCCGAGACCGCGCCCGCCGTAGATGCGGGTCCAACCGATGCGAAGGATGCGATATGAGCTTGTCCCGCCGGATCACGGGTGTGGCCTGCGTCGCCGCGATGGCCGTCAGCCTCAGCGCGTGCGGTGGGTCGGGCAAGAAGAAGACACCGTCACCGACATCGACGGCATCGGTGACCACTCCGGCGCCGTCCAGCAGTTCGGCGACCCCACCGGCGCCCGCGGTCAAGGCGATCAACCCGTTCACCGGGCTGGCCGCCAACGCGCACAAGGTGGTCGCGGTCAAGATCGATGACACCGGCAACGGGCGGCCCCAGGTGAACGTGGACAAGGCCGACATCGTCTACATCGAAGAGGTCGAGGGCGGCCTCACGCGGCTGCTCGCGGTGTACAACACGGTGCTTCCCACGGTCGAGGCGGTGCGCAGCACGCGGGCGGCCGACCCGGAGATCTTGGCCCAGTACGGCCCGATCGCCTACGTCGCGTCCGGTGGCTCGCACAACCCGCTGGCCGTGCTGGACCGGTCCAACCTGCGCACCTCCATCAACGACCGCGGCGGGCCGGGCTTCCAGCGTGACGGCAGCCGCCCGGCGCCGTACAACCTGCGTGCCAACCTGGCGACCATTGCTGCCAAGCTGAAGGGCGCCACCGCCAAGAACATCGGGCTGACGTTCTCGCCGACGATCCCGAACCGCCCGTTCGGTACCGGCACATCGTTGCGCACGCAGGTCGGTGGCACGCCGGTGCAGTTCAACTGGAACTCGCGTACGCACCGGTACGTCCGGCTGATCGGCGGGGTCGTCCAGCACACGGCCGCCGGCACCACGATCGCCACGCCGAACGTGATCGTCCAGTTCTGCAAGGTCACCGTCTACAACAAGGACCGTGACGTGCTGGGCAACCCGAACATGTACACGCACACGGTGGGCACCGGGAAGGTGATGGTCTACCGCGACGGCAAGCGCATCAGCGGGACCTGGTCGCGTCCGGACGCCAAGGCCGGCACGACGCTCAAGGACCGCAACGGCAAGGCGATCCCGCTCGCGCCGGGCGGCGCCTGGGTGGTCCTGGTCGCGACGAACGCGCCGCTGCACTGAGCCCGAGGTAAATGCAGTCCACGCGTTGCCGATCGGCCGGTGAGCGGGGCCGCTGGGGGCACGTAGAATCGGTGCCATGCCCGACCCGCAGAACAGCGCCCAGCAGAATTCGGCCCAGCAGAACCCGGTCTCAGGGAACGCAGCCGGCACGCCCGAGCACGCCGTGGGCACCGCCCGCGTCAAGCGTGGCATGGCCGAGATGCTCAAGGGCGGCGTCATCATGGACGTCGTCACGGCCGAGCAGGCCAAGATCGCCGAGGACGCCGGCGCCGTCGCCGTGATGGCCCTCGAGCGGGTCCCCGCCGACATCCGCGCGCAGGGTGGTGTCTCGCGGATGTCCGATCCGGACATGATCGACAGCATCATCGCCGCGGTGTCGATCCCGGTGATGGCCAAGGCCCGCATCGGGCACTTCGTCGAGGCGCAGGTGCTGCAGTCGCTCGGTGTCGACTACATCGACGAGTCCGAGGTGCTGACGCCGGCGGACTACGCGAACCACATCGACAAGTGGCGCTTCACGGTGCCGTTCGTCTGCGGTGCCACCAACCTGGGCGAGGCGCTGCGCCGCATCACCGAGGGCGCGGCGATGATCCGCTCCAAGGGCGAGGCCGGCACCGGGGACGTCTCCAACGCGACCACCCACATGCGCCAGATCCGCGCCGAACTCAGGCGGCTGCAGAACCTGCCCGAGGACGAGCTGTTCGTCGCCGCGAAGGAGCTGCAGGCGCCCTACGAACTGGTCGCCGAGGTGGCGCGGCTGGGCAAGCTGCCCGTCGTGCTGTTCACGGCCGGCGGCATCGCCACCCCGGCCGACGCCGCGATGATGATGCAGCTCGGCGCCGAGGGCGTGTTCGTCGGCTCGGGCATCTTCAAGTCGGGCAACCCGGCGCAGCGGGCCAGGGCGATCGTCGAGGCCACCACGTTCCACGACGACCCCGACGTGATCGCGAAGGTCTCCCGCGGCCTGGGCGAGGCCATGGTCGGGATCAACGTCGAAGAGATCGCGCAGCCGCACCGGCTGGCCGAGCGCGGCTGGTAGGACAGCTCACCGGCCGTGGCGGGGCGGTAGGGCTGGCCACGCGCCGCCGATGCCCGAATCGGCGGGGCGAGATCGCCGCGGCCGCGAATAGCCCCTGTCGCTCTCGCTGATCGGGCTCTGCCTGCATTGGTGCATGCAGAGCCCGATGCGCACGGACCGGCAGGCGCGGAGTTCGAGGTCTGCCTGCGTTGGTGCATGCAGAGCCCGATACGTACGGACCCGCGGGCGCGAAGTTCGAGGCCTGCCTGCGTTGGTGCATGCAGAGCCCGATGCGCACGGACCGGCGGGCGCGGAGTTCGAGGTCTGCCTGCGTTGGTGCATGCAGAGCCCGATACGTACGGACCGGCGGGCGCGGAGTTCGAGGTCTGCCTGCGTTGGTGCATGCAGAGCCCGATCAGCTTGAACATGTTGGACGAAACTTGGGGCCAGGCCCGATTGTGCGTCCGCTCTGTCCACAGGCGACGGTCTTCTTGCTCGGTTATCCACAGACGGTCTGCCGCGACGCCATGGTGTCGGTGTCCAACGGCACCGTCCTGGCCATGACGACCAGCAACGACTTCCGCGCCGGTGTCCAATTGCGCCGCGCCCGGCGAATCGCCCGACTCAGCCAGCGTGAGCTGGCCGCGCGCGCCCAGGTCCCGCTGTCCACGCTGACGCGCATCGAGGCCGGCACCACAGCAGACCCGCGGATCGGCACCGTCGCCGCGCTGTTCGCCGCGGCGGGCTGCAGATTGACGGTGCTCAGCCAGGCGCACGAGGAGCTTCCCGACCATCCGTGGGAGACGCACCGCGACTACGGGGTTCGCCACTACCCGGCCCACCTGGATCTCTGGCCGGTGAACCGTCCCTACGCCGTCCACGACCCGATCGACTGGTGGGGCTGGTACCGCAGCTGGGCGTGGCGGCCCGGCGCACGGATCCCCACACTCACGTTCAACCGGCTGCGAAACCGGTTCTCGTGCCCGGCGCTCGATCCCGTCACAGGCCGGCCGGTGGCGCGACCCTACGACGATCCGCACGGCTAGGCTGGCATGTCGTGACGACGGTCGGGGTTCTTGCGCTTCAGGGGGATGTGCGTGAGCACGTCGCGGTTCTGACGGCCTGTGGCGTGGACGCCGGCCCGGTACGCCGGCCGGGCGAGCTGGCGGCGGTAGACGGGCTGGTGCTGCCGGGCGGCGAGTCCACCACGATCGTCCGGCTGGCGCGCAGCTTCGGGCTGCTCGACCTGCTGCGCGACCGGATCAAGGACGGCCTGCCGGTGTACGGTTCGTGCGCCGGCATGATCCTGCTCGCCGACCGGGTCGACGACGGCGGGTCCCCGCTCGAGGAGACGTTCGGCGGTATCGACATGGCGGTGCGCCGTAACGCGTTCGGCCGCCAGGTGGACTCCTTCGAGCAGGACGTCGACATGCTCGGGCTGCCGGGCGGCCCGGTGCACGCGGTCTTCATCCGAGCGCCCTGGGTGCAGGACATCGGCCCGGATGTCACCGCCCTCGGCCGGGTGAGCAGCACGGCACCGAACGGGGCCGCCGGTAGGATCGTCGCGGTCCGTCAGGGCAACCTGCTGGCCACGTCGTTCCATCCGGAGCTGACGGCCGACGGACGCATCCACGCGTACTTCTGCGACATGGTGAGGAACACGGCAGCATGAGTGGCCACTCCAAGTGGGCGACGACCAAGCACAAGAAGGCCGTCATCGACGCCAAGCGGGGCAAGCTCTTCGCGAAACTGATCAAGAACATCGAGGTGGCCGCGCGTACCGGCGGCGGCGACCCGGACGGCAATCCGACGCTCTACGACGCCATCCAGAAGGCGCGCAAGACCTCCGTCCCGCTGGACAACATCGAGCGGGCGGTCAAGCGCGGCTCCGGTGCGGAGGCGGGTGGCTCGGACTGGCAGACGATCATGTACGAGGGGTACGGGCCGAACGGCGTGGCCGTCCTCATCGAGTGCCTCACCGACAACCGAAACCGGGCCGCGATGGAGGTCCGCACGGCGATGACCCGCAACGGCGGCTCGATGGCGGACCCGGGCTCGGTCGCCTACCTGTTCAACCGCAAGGGCGTCGTCATCGTCGCGGCCGACGGGCGCACCGAGGACGACGTCCTCGGCGCGGTGCTGGACGCCGGCGCCGAGGAGGTCAACGACCTGGGCGACGCGTTCGAGGTGATCAGCGAGGCCACCGACCTGGTCGGGGTGCGCACCGCGCTGCAGGACGCCGGTATCGACTACGAGTCCGCCGAGATGTCCTTCCTGCCCAGCGTGCAGGTGCCGCTGGAGGAGGACGGGGCGCGCAAGGTGCTCAAGCTGGTGGACGCGCTCGAGGACCTGGACGACGTGCAGAACGTGTTCGCCAACTTCGACGTGTCCGACGAGGTCATGGCGGCTGTCGAAGGCGAGTAGCTCGCGCCGCGTCAGAGGCCGTTCTTCTGGCGCCAGAAGCGGAACAGCTCGTGGCCGAGGGGCCACAGGCGAGCGCCGAAGACGTCCGGTCCGAACAGGTCGTAGATCCAGTTGACCAGGTCGAAGAACTTCTCGCGTACCGAGTCGACCTGCAGCAGCACGATGACGCCGATCATGCCCCAAGGCTTGACCCTGTCGGCGATGTGCCGGGTGTTCGCGTCCTGGTACGGCTCGATGATCGCGTAGCCGTCCAGGCCGGGGATGGGCAGCAGGTTCAGCACCGCGGCAGTGAGTTGCAGGAAGCCGAGGAAGGCCAGCGCCGACCAGAAGCGAAGGTGCGTCAAGTCGTCGGCGTTCGCCTTGGCCAGCGCCAGTACCGCGATGCCGATGACGGCGTTCGACGCCGGACCGGCCGCGGCAGCGAGGCTCTGCATCGCCTTGCTGCGAAAGCGGTCCGGGTGCAGGTAAACCGCGCCGCCGGGGAGCCCGATGCCGCCCTGCACGATGAACAGCAGCGGGATCACGAACGAGAGCACCGGGTGGCTGTACTTGAGCGGGTTGAGCGTCAGGTAGCCGGCCGCCTCGACGTCGCGGTCGCCGGCCCGGAACGCGACGTACGCGTGCCCGAACTCGTGCAGGCAGAGCGTGACAACCCACGCGGCCACGACGAACAGGAAGACCCCGAAGTCGCCGCCCTGCGAGTCCTTGTTCTCGGTCGCCCAGCTGATCCAACCGCCGATCACGGTAAGTGCCACGAAGGCGAGGAAGATCGGGTGCGGGCGCACCGCTCGGGAACGGCGCTTGCTCAGATCGAAGACGGCCACGGCACAGACGGTACGGGAGGGCGAGTGTCCACAGCCGCAGCTGACTTGATGCGCCGGGGGCTCGTGGACCCTATGCTGCCGGGTGTGCGTGCGCGTTTCGCCCCTTTGGTGCTGTTGGTGGTGATGGCGCTTGCGGCGTGTGACGGAAGTGGTTCGGGGGGTGATCCGTCCTCGCCGGTTCGGACGTCGCCGGCGGGTTCGGTGTCGGGTTCGGTGCCGCCGGTGACTGTCAGTCATTCGGGTCCGCCGCGGCCGGCCGGGCCGACGGTGCCTGCCGATGTGCCGACGACCGGTCCGAATCTGCGCGAGCCCGGGGAGAGGCCGCCGGTGATGCCGCTGGAGGCGACGCAGCACACCCAGGACGGTGCGGTCGCGTTCGCGAAGTTCTTCATCCAGACCATCGACTGGGCGTATGCCACGACGAGCACGACGTACATGCGGCACTACTTCCAGCCGGGTTGCGTGACGTGCAAGAGCATCCAGGCAGGTATCGACGACGCCGCAGCGAAGCACCGCCACTTCCAGGGTGATCGATTCAGCATCGGTGCGGCGCGCGATGTTGCTGCCGATGCGACATATGGCGCCGAGATCAGCCTGCTCCTGCCGGTCGCGGTCACGACTGTTGCTGTGATCGACGCGAGCGGTCAGTTTGTGAGTGGCGAGCCGGCGTTGCATCTCAAGGAGCGTGTTTGGCTGGCGTGGATCGATGGCGCATGGTGGGTCGTTGCATTCGGTCCCGAGCAATGACGCGTCGTGCGCGCTGCTTGGCCGCTTGGTCGGCGGCAGTCGCGGTGTGCATTGCTGTGTTCCACGCTTCGGCCGAAGCCGCACCGAAGCCGAGCCCGATCTACTGCACGGTGGATGAGGGTAACGGTGCCTTCGGCGGCGTGCAGGGGATCTTGGTGGACGGCAAGTGCGTGCCGGTCGGGTCGGGAGGTTCGGGGGGTTCGCAGTCCGAGTACCGGTTGGTGGCGTGTACGGCTGATGGTCGGGCGTTCTTGAACGGGGCGCTGGTGGGGTCCTGTGGTGACAGTGTTCCGGGCTGCAAGTTGCTGTTGGAGGGTGGGCAGAGCGGGCGGCCGTTCATCTACGCGTACTTGTATCAGAGCCGCAAGCCCGGTCAAAGTTGGCAGAACGAGAGTTTCTGGTGTCCGCAGACGCAGGTGCCGGTGGTGGTGCCGGATGCGGCGACGATCCGGGATCGGGCGATCCGGTTGTTGCCTGCGGTGGGGATCGGGCTGGCCGGTCCGTCGCCGACGACGTTGGTGAACATTCAGACGTTGTTGTGGGCGCGGACCGGTACGGCTCGGAGCTTGGGTCAGGTGATGGTGGTGGGTCAGCCGGTGTGGTTGAAGATCGTGTTCGATCATGCGGCGTGGGATTTCGGTGACGGGGTCCGGGCGTCCAGTGCTGTTCCGGGTAAGGCGTATGACGATGTGGGGGATCGGTGTGCGCAGGTGTTGTGTCCGGACTATTACGGGCACGTGTACCGCAGTGCGGGGCCGGTGCGGATCACGCTGGTGGTGTCGTGGACCGCGTCGTATTCCCTGGACGGCACGCATTTCCAGCAGTTGGCCGGTGGTCCGATCACCGGCCCGGCCGCCTCGACCGCGCTGACGGTGCGGCAGGCGCGGGCGGTGTTGGTGCCGAACCCGGGCGACTGAGCTCCGGCGGCGGCCGAAACCCGCTTCCGGCGCCTGGAGACGAGGCCGAACGGCGTGTCAGCCGCTGCGAGCTGCCCGAAGCTCCTACGATGATCGAACGACCGTTCGACTGAGCAGGGACTGACCAGAAGGAGCCAACGGTGCGGGTGCTCGGAGTCGATCCCGGCATGACCCGCTGCGGCGTCGGCGTGGTGGAGGGTGCCCCGGGCCGCCCGCTGCGGCTGATCCACGTCGAGGTGGTGCGTACCGCGGCCGACGCCGAGATCGGCGAGCGCCTGCTCGCGCAGGCCGACGCGCTGGCCGCGGCCATCGCCCAGCACGCCCCCGACGTCGTGGCCGTCGAGCGGGTGTTCAGCCAGCACAACGTCCGCACGGCGATGGGCACCGCGCAGGTGGCCGGATTGGCGATCGTCGCCGCGACCCGCGCCGGCATCCCGGTCGCGCTGCACACCCCCACCGAGGTCAAGGCGGCGGTGACCGGCTCCGGCACCGCCGACAAGGCCCAGGTCGGCGCCATGGTTACCCGCCTGCTCAAGCTCGCCGACACGCCGCGCCCCGCCGACGCCGCCGACGCCCTGGCGCTGGCGATCTGCCAGGTGTGGCGGGGGTCGGCACAGACCCGGCTGGCGGCCGCGGTCGCGGCCTCGGCGGCGACGTCGACAGGGACGGCGGCGGGGGCGGCGACAGGGACGTCGGCGGGGATGTCGGCGGGGACGTCGGCAAGGATGAGGACGTGAGCGAGCCGATCGAGCCGGACCTCGACCCGGACACGCTGCGCGAGGTGTACCCCGACCCGGACGCCGTCCGGGCCCGGATCGACGAGCTGCGGGCCGAGGTGCGGACCGCGGCGGACGAGACCGGCGAACTGCTCGCCCGCGGCGAGATGGTCGCGCTGCTGCGTGGCCTGGGCGACCTCGACGACGCGCTGGCCGAGGGCAAGCGCGCGGCCGACCGCGCCGAGATGGTCGGCACCCGTCCGCAACAGCACCTGGCCCGGCTCCGGCTGGCGACCGTGCACCAGCGGCGCGGCGAGTTCGCCGAATCGAACCTGATCTTCACCGAACTGCTCAACGCGAGCACCCAGTTCGGCCCGGTCATCGAGGCGTTCACGCAGCAGTACGCCGGGACGAACTCCTACGACCAGGGGCACTTCGCCGACGCGCGCGAGCACTTCGCGCGTGCCCTGGCGATCCGCGAGCAGTACGAACTGCCGCAGGACCAGCTCGCCGGCTCGCGGCTGGCCCTCGCCGCCGCGGAGCGGCGCCTGCGACCCGACGGAGAGGACGGTACGGCGTGATCGCAAGCGTGCGGGGGACGGTGGCGGCGCTCGGCCCGGACGGCGCAGTGGTCGAGGTGGGCGGCATCGGGCTGTCCGTGTCGTGCTCGCCCGGCACCCTGGCCCGGCTGCGGGTGGGGGAGCCGGCCCGGCTGGCCACCAGCCTGGTCGTGCGTGAGGATTCGCTGACCCTCTACGGTTTTGCCGACGACGACGAGCGGGCCACCTTCGAACTGCTGCAGACCGCGAACGGGGTCGGCCCCAAGCTGGCGCAGACGATGCTGGCAGTGCACCCGCCGCGCGAGCTGCGCCGGGCCATCGCGACCAGCGACTTCGCCAGCCTGGTCAAGGTGCCCGGCATCGGCCGCAAGGGCGCCGAACGCATCGTGATCGAGCTGCGCGACCGGATCGGCGCGATCGATCAGAGCCCGTCCGAACTCGGCGGCGTCGCCGCGATCGCCCCCTGGCGGGACCAGCTCACGCACGCGCTGGCAGGTCTGGGCTTCTCCGGCAAGGAGGCCGGTGACGCGATCGACGTCGTCACCGCCGACCTGCCCGAGGGCGAGCCGCCGGACGTATCGGCCCTGCTGCGCCGCTCCATCCAGCTGCTGGGCCGCACCCGGTGACCGAGCCCGAGGAGCTGGTGTCGGCGCTGCCCGCGCTGGACGAGCGCGAGGTGGAGGCGAGCCTGCGCCCCAAGGCACTGGGCGAGTTCGTCGGCCAGCCCAAGGTGCGCGAACAGCTGCAGCTCGTGCTCGAGAGCGCGCTGCGGCGCAACCGGCCGCCGGATCACGTGCTGCTGTCCGGGCCACCCGGCCTGGGCAAGACCAGCCTGGCGATGATCATCGCGGCCGAACTCGGTACGCCGATCCGGGTCACCAGCGGCCCCGCGATCGAGCGGGCGGGTGACCTGGCCGCGCTGCTCACCAGCCTCACCGAGGGCGAGGTGCTGTTCATCGACGAGATCCACCGCATCGCCCGGCCGGCCGAGGAGCTGCTGTACATGGCGATGGAGGACTTCCGGGTCGACGTGATCGTCGGCAAGGGTCCCGGCGCCACCGCGATCCCGCTGGAGCTGGCCCCGTTCACGCTGGTCGGGGCCACCACCCGGGCCGGCCTGCTGACCGGGCCGCTGCGCGACCGGTTCGGCTTCACCGGGCACATGGACTTCTACGACGAGGGCGAGCTCGAGCAGGTACTCGCCCGGTCCGCCGACCTGCTCGACATCGCGCTGCGCCCGGACGGCGGCGCCGAGATCGCCGGACGCTCGCGTGGCACGCCGCGCATCGCGAACCGGCTGCTGCGCCGCGTCCGCGACTACGCCGAGGTACGCGCTGACGGGATCGTGACCGCGGACATCGCGCACGCCGCGCTGGCCGTCTACGACGTCGACCAGCTCGGCCTGGACCGGCTCGATCGCGCCGTGCTGGACGCCCTGGTGCGCCGCTTCGGCGGGGGACCGGTGGGTGTCAGCACGATCGCGGTAGCCGTCGGCGAGGAGATCGCCACCGTCGAGGAGGTCGCCGAACCGTTCCTGGTCCGGGCCGGACTGCTGGCGCGCACGCCCCGCGGCCGGGTGGCCACGCCCGCCGCGTGGGCGCACCTGGGGCTGACGCCGCCCACTGCTGGCGGCGGGCCGACCCTGTTCGACGCGTAAGGTCGGGGCGTGTATTGGCCCTATCTTGTCGTGCTCGTGCTGTTGTTCGGGCTGCTCATGCTCAGCATGCGAAACCGCCGCCGGCAGGCCGCCGCGGAGCTGGTGCGCGCCGAACAGATCACGTTCGGGACCGAGGTGATGACCACGTCCGGCCTGTACGGCACGGTGGTCGCGAAGAACGACGACGGCACGGTCCAGCTCGCGATCGCCCCCGGGGTGCAGGTGCGCTGGGCGCTCGCCGCCCTGCGCGACGCCTCGTCCCTGCCGCAGCAGTACCGCCAGGGCATCGGCGGCGCGGACGCGGACGGCACAGGTGGCTCGGACACCGCCGAGGGGCCCGGGCAGAGCACGTGAACCGGCGTCTGCGGCCCGCACGCTGTACCGTGCGACGGGTTGACAGGTGGCGTCGGTCATACTGTCTGCCGAGCCGTAGCGCGCGAAGCCGCCAGACCGCGCTCGCGTAGCCCTGCCCGCACCACGACGTCGAGGAGAACACCTTCCGTGGCACCACCTGCCGGAACGCTGCGCGTCGGGCGCTACTTCCTCGCGCTGCTCGCGATCGTCGCCGTGCTGTACATGATCGTGTTCTGGCCCGGCGCCCGGCACACCCCCAAGCTCGGCCTGGACCTCGAGGGCGGCACTCAGGTGATCTTCACCGCGAAGGCCCCGGGCGGAAAGACCCCGTCCAGCTCCTCGATGCAGCAGGCCAAACAGATCATGGAGGACCGGGTCAACGGCTCCGGCGTCACCGAGGCCACCGTGGTCATCCAGGGATCGGACCAGATCGTCATCTCCATCCCGGGCAGCAACGAAACCGACGTGTCCAAGCTCGGCGCGGCCGCCGTGCTGAACCTGCGCGGCCTGGTCGCCCCGGCCGTCCCGGTCACCTGCACACCGATCCCCACGACCGGATCGAGCGGTTCCACCAGCCCGTCCAGTTCGCCGTCGCCGGCCGGCAGTAGCAGCCCGGCGGGCGCCCAGCCGAACCCCACCGACTCCGGAGCCGACGCCGGGCACCGCGCGCTGAACCCGCGAGCCAACCGGAACGCCCCGACCACGACGCCCGCGACCACCCCGAGCGGTACCCCGAGCGGCACCGCTCCCGCGGCCGCCGCGCCGACCTGCTCGGCGACCCCGTTCGCAGCCCTGGAGAAGAGCGGCGTCACGATCCCGACCAGCGAGGCCGCGTACGACAAGCTGCCCAGCGCGCAGCAGTCGGCGATCTCGGCCGCGTTGGCGGACTTCGACTGCGCGTCCGCACAGAACGAGCCGGACCTCAAGGACAGGTACTTCGTCGCCTGCGACCCCAGCGGTGCCGCCTTCCTGCTCGGCACGGTGATCGTGCCCGGGCACGAGATCGCCTCCGCGTCCGCCGTCGCCCCGAACGTCTCGAACGGCCAGACCGACTGGACGGTCGCGCTGGACATGAAGACGTCCGGCCAGGCCGCCTGGGGCAAGTACACCTCCGCGCACAACATCGGCGGCGCAGACTCGGCGGGCGCGAGTCCGACCTCCTGCGGTACGTCCACCGGAACTCCGTGCGCCGACTTCGTCGGCTTCACCCTCGACGGCGTGGTGATCTCCTCGCCGGTGAACATCAACGCGATCAACGGCGGGCAGACCCAGATCCAGGGCAGCTTCACGCCGAGTTCGGCGCGGGATCTGGCCAACAAGCTCAAGTACGGCGCGCTGCCGCTGTCGTTCAAGGCCGACCAGCAGCAGACGGTGTCCGCCACGCTCGGCACCTCGCAGCTCAAGGCCGGCTTACTGGCCGGCGGCATCGGGCTGATCCTGGTCGTCATCTACTCGCTGCTGTACTACCGCGCGCTCGGGCTGGTCACCATCGCCTCGCTGATCGTCTCCGGCATCTTGACGTACGGCTGTCTGGTGCTGCTCGGCACGCAGATCGGGTTCACGCTGAGCCTGGCCGGCATCGCCGGCTTCATCGTGGCCGTCGGTATCACCGCGGACTCCTTCGTCGTGTTCTTCGAACGGATAAAGGACGAGGTGCACGAGGGCCGCACCATGCGGGTGGCCATCCCACGTGCCTGGACGCGTGCGCGCCGCACCATCTTGTCCGCGGACACCGTCTCGTTTCTGGCCGCCGCGATCCTGTACTACTTCGCCGCCGGTGACGTGAAGGGCTTCGCGTTCACCCTGGGCCTGTCCACCGTGCTCGACCTCGCGGTGGTGTTCTTGTTCACCCACCCGCTCGTCTCGTGGCTGTCGCGGAAGAAGGCCTTCGGTTCGGCACGGTTCACCGGCCTGAACGCGGTGCGCGAGGGCGGCGTCGCGACCTCGGAGGAGCCGAGCCGCAAGCCCGCCCGGCGGGCCCCGGAGACGGACAGCCGTGGGAAGGTCGCGATCAGCAAGTCCTCGGTCGCCGTCCTGGACGCCGAAGCCGACGAAGCTCCGGCCGAGTCGGGTACGGCTACCGCTGACGCCCCGGCCGTGGACGAGACGCAGGCTCCGCCTGCCCCCACGGCGTCCGAGGAGTCCGTGTCGGCCGCCCCCGAGGGCGGTACCGCCGCCGAACGCGCAGCGGCCCGGCGAGCCCGGCTGCGCGAGAAGGGCGGCAAGTGATGTCGGTCTTTCGCCGGCTGTACCGCGGTGAGACGCGGATCAACTTCATCGGCAGCCGCAAGCGCTGGTACTTCGCCTCGCTGGTGCTCATCGCCATCTGCCTGTTCAGCTTCATCTTCCGTGGCTTCAACTACGGCGTCGAGTTCGCAGGCGGCACCCAGTTCCAGGTGCCGGTCACCGGCACCAGCATCAGCACGAACGACGTCGACCACGCGTTCGGCAAGGCCGGGACAAAGCCGGCCGACGTGCCGCAGGAGGTCGGCTCGGGCAGCACCCGGCAGATCATCGTCAAGACCGAGACGCTGACCTCGAACGAGCAGAAGGCGCTGACGGCGAACGTCCAGCAGCAGCTCGGTCTCAAGCAGGACATCTCGGTGACGTCGGTGAGTTCCAGCTGGGGGCACGACATCACCGTCAAGGCCGTCCAGGGCCTGATCGTGTTCCTGATCGTGGTGTCGATCTACATCTCACTGCGCTTCCAGTGGCGGATGGCGGTCGGCGGAATCCTGGCGCTGCTGCACGACCTGATCGTCACGGCCGGTGTCTACTCGATCATCGGCTTCGAGGTCACCCCGTCGACGATCGTCGGCCTGCTCACGATCCTCGGCTTCTCGCTGTACGACACGGTCGTCGTCTACGACAAGGTGCGCGAGAACGCCAAGAACATCCTGGCCGGCTCGCGGATGACCTTCGGCGAGGCCGCGAACCTCGCGGTGAACCAGACGCTGATGCGCTCGATCAACACCTCGCTGATCGCGCTGCTGCCGGTCGCCGGGTTGCTGTTCGTGGGCGTGGGCGTGCTCGGTGTCGGCACCATCGAGGACCTGGCGCTGATCCTGTTCGTCGGCCTGGCCACCGGCGCCTACTCCTCGCTGTTCCTGGCCACGCCGATCGTGGTCGACCTGACCGAACGCGAGCCGGAGTACAAGGCGCTGACCAAGCGCGTGGTCGCCAAGCGGTCCGCCGACGCCAGACGCGCCGCCGAGGCCGAGCTGGTCGGCGCCGAGCCGGTGGCCCGCAAGCGCGCGGCGAGCGGGCCCGCGCCGGCCCCACGTCCGGGCGCGCGGCCGCAGCGCCGGCGCAAGTGAGGCCCGACGGCGACGCGGGCGCGGAGGTAGCCGGGCTGGTCCACGCGTTGCTGCGGGACGTGCCGGACTTCCCGCAGCCGGGCATCGTGTTCAAGGACATCGCGCCGCTGCTGGCCGACGGTGCCGCGTTCGGCGCCGCCATGGCCGCCCTGGCGACGTTCGCCGCCGGGGTCGACGCGGTGGACGTCGTCGCCGGTGTCGAGGCGCGCGGCTTCGTGGTGGCCGGCGCGCTGGCGCACCGGCTCGGCTGCGGCCTGGTGCCGGTTCGCAAGGCGGGCAAGCTGCCGCCGCCGACCATCCGGCGCGGCTACGAACTCGAGTACGGCACGGCCGAGATCGAGGTGCCGGTCGGGCTGCTGTCCGGCAAGCGGGTGCTGCTGGTCGACGACGTGCTGGCCACCGGCGGCACCATGCTGGCGGCCGCCGGGTTGATCGCCGAGGCCGGCGGC